>NZ_DASUVO010000176.1:0-208328 GCF_036378875.1 Actinophytocola sp. | reverse complement strand
CGCCTCCGGTGTTCGACCGGAGACGGCCCCACGGCCGTTGTCGTGCTGTGTTGTCAGCGAACCGTGCCCGCGCGGCGCTTGGTCCACACGTCGTAGGCCACCGCCGCCAGAAGGACGAAGCCCTTCACGAGCATCACACGTTCTGTCGGGGCGCCGAGCAGTGACATGCCGTTGTTGATGACACCCATGATCAGACCGCCGGTGATCGCCCCGATGACCTTGCCGACGCCGCCCTGGACGGCGGCGCCGCCGATGAACGCGGCCGCGATCGCGTCCAGTTCGAACGTGTCGCCAGCGGTGGGCCCGGCCTGGTTGAGGCGGCCCGCGAAGATCACGCCTGCCAACGCGGCCAGCACGCCCATGTTCACGAACACCCAGAACGTCACCGGCTTCACCCGCACGCCGGACAGCGTCGCTGCCTGGAGGTTGCCGCCGACGGCGTAGATGTGCCGGCCGAACACCGACCGGTTCGCCATCAGCGAGTAACCCAGCACCAGCACCGCGAGCAGCACCAGCACCCAGGGCAGGTTCTTGAACCGTGCGAGTTGCACCACGACGAACATGACCACGAGCGCCGCGAGCAGGATCTTCCCGACGAACAGCGGGAACGGGTCGACGACCTGGCCGTAGCCCAGCCGGGCACGTCGGGTACGCCACTGCACGAACGCGAAGCCGACCACCACGAGGATGCCGAGCAGCAGCGACACCAGGTCCGCGCCGCCGAGCGGGCCGAGACCCACGTTGCCGAGGTAGCCGTCGGTGAACCCGTTGGACAGCGTGCGGATCTCGTCAGGGAACGGCCCGATGCCCTGGTTGCCCAGCACCGTCAGCGTCAGCGCCCGGAACACCAGCATGCCGCCGAGCGTGACGATGAACGCCGGGATACCGAAGTACGCGATCCAGTAGCCCTGCGCGGCACCGATCAGCGCACCGGCCGCCAGGGTGACGATCACCGCGACCCACCACGGCCATCCCCATTGGACGGTCAGCACCGCGCAGACGGCACCCGTCACGGCGACGACCGAGCCGACCGACAGGTCGATGTGCCCACTGATGATCACCAGGATCATGCCGATCGCGAGGATCAGCACGTACGAGTTCTGCACGACGATGTTGGAGATGTTGCCCGGTTGCAGCAACGCGCCGTCGGTGAGCACGGCGAACAGCACCACGATCAACGCGAACGCGACGTAGATACCGCTCTGCCGCAGGTTCAGCCGGAACCGTCGCTGCGGCCCGCCGTCCGGTGCTGCCACCGGAGTCGACTCGACGTCGACGATCTGCGAACTCACGACGTCACCTCGCCCGCTCCGTGGCGCCGGAACGCTCCGCAGGCTCCGCTCCACCGGCGCCCTCCGCGTTCGAGGCGCCGTCCTGAACATCGATGGTTCGCTCCGCAAGCTCCGCTCACGGCCTGACCTCCTGCGTCATGTACTCCATCAAGCGCTCCTGCGTCGCGTCCTCGCGCGCCATCTCGCCGGTGATGCGACCGGCCGACAAGGTGTAGATCCGGTCGCACAGACCGAGCAGCTCAGGCAGCTCCGAAGAGATCACCAGCACCGCCTTTCCCTGCTCCGCCAGCGAGTTCACGATCGTGTAGATCTCGTACTTCGCGCCGACGTCGACCCCGCGGGTCGGTTCGTCGAGGATCAGCACGTCCGGCTCGGTGAACATCCACTTCGCCAGCACGACCTTCTGCTGGTTGCCACCGGAGAGCGTCTGCACACCGGCCTGCACGTTGGGTGTCTTGATCCGCAGCGCGGAACGGTACTTCTCCGCGACACGGTACTCCTCGTGCTCGTTGACCCAACCGCGCCGGGACAGCAGGCCGAGGCCGGCGGCCGAGACGTTGCGCTTCACGTCCTCGACGAGGTTCAGCCCGTACCGTTTGCGGTCCTCGCTCACGTACGCGATCCCGTTGCGGATGGCAGACTCTGGCGTCCGCACGTCGATCGGGCGACCGTCCTTGATCACCCGACCGGAGATGTCCACCCCGTAGGACCGGCCGAACACGCTCATCGCAAGCTCGGTGCGACCGGCGCCCATCAACCCGGCCAAGCCCACGATCTCCCCGCGCCGCAACGAGAGGTTCGCGTGGTCGACCACCACCCGGCCGGGGTTGTTGGGACTGTGGACGGTCCAGTCCACGATCGACAGCACCTCGTCGCCGATGTGCGGTGTGCGTGGCGGGAACCGGTGCTCCAGGTCCCGCCCCACCATGCCCGCGATGATCCGATCCTCGGTCACGTCCGACGTGTCGAGCGTCTCGATGGTCCGCCCGTCGCGCAGGATCGTGATGGTGTCGGCGATCGCGGTGACCTCGCCGAGCTTGTGCGAGATCACCACACACGTGATGCCGTCGTCACGAAGACCACGCAGCAGGTCCAGCAGATGCGCGGAGTCGTCGTCGTTCAACGCCGCGGTCGGTTCGTCCAGGATCAGCAGTTTGACCTTTTTGGACAGCGCCTTCGCGATCTCCACCAGCTGCTGCTTGCCGACGCCGAGCTCACCCGCGGCGGTCGTCGGGTTCTCCCGCAACCCGACGCGACGCAGGTGCTGCTCGGCCTCGTGGTTGGTCCGGTTCCAGTCGATCATCCCGCGATGGGCGATCTCGTTACCCAGGAACAGGTTCTCGGCGATCGACAGCTGCGGCACCAGGGCGAGCTCCTGGTGGATGATGACGATGCCGCGGGCCTCGCTGTCGCGGATGCCGGAGAACGAGCAGACATGCCCGTCGAAGACGACCTCTCCGGAGTACGTCCCGTGGGGGTGTACCCCGGAGAGGATCTTCATGAGCGTCGACTTGCCCGCTCCGTTCTCGCCACAGATCGCGTGGATCTCACCTCGCCGCACCGAGAACTCCACGTCCCGCAACGCGGTCACGCCGGGGAACGACTTGGTGATGCCGTGCATCGCCAGGATCTCGTCGAACACGAACTTACCTCAACTGGTCCTCGGTGTAGTAGCCGGAGTCGATCAAGACCTTCTTGTAGTTGGACTTGTCGACGATAACCGGCTCCAGCAGGTACGACGGCACGACCTTCTCGCCGTTGTCGTAATCCTTGGTGTTGTTGACCTCCGGCTTGTTGCCCTGCAGCACGGCGTCGGCCATGTCGACCGCGACCTTCGCGAGCTCGCGGGTGTCCTTCTGGATGGTCGAGTACTGCTCACCCGCGATGATGGACTTCACCGAGGCCACCTCGGCGTCCTGTCCGGTCACGATCGGGTACGGCTGGCCTGCGGTGCCGTAGCCACCGCTCTTCAGCGCGGAGAGGATGCCGATCGACAGACCGTCGTACGGGGACAGCACACCGTCCACCTTGGATCCGTCGTTGTAGGCCGAGGTGAGCAGGTCCTCCATGCGCCGCTGGGCCGTGGCGGGGTCCCAACGCAGGATCGCGATCGTCTTGAAGTCAGTCTGGCCGCTCTTGACCTTCAGCGTGCCGTCGTCGACGTAGGGCTTCAGCACGTCCATCGCGCCGTTGAAGAAGAAGGTGGCGTTGTTGTCGTCCGGCGAGCCGGCGAACAGCTCGATGTTGAACGGACCCTTCGCGGTGCCGGGCGTCCCGTCCGCGTTGAGGATCTTGAGACCGGTCAGCAGCGAGGTCGCCTGCTGCTGGCCGACCTTGAAGTTGTCGAACGAGGCGTAATAGTCCACGTTCGGGCTGTTGCGGATGAGCCGGTCGTAGGCGATCACCGGGATCTTGTTGTCGGCGGCCGTCTGCAGCTGCGAGGTGATCGCCGTGCCGTCGATGGACGCGATGATCAGCACTCGCGCGCCCTTGGTGATCTGGTTCTCGAGCTGGTTGGCCTGCGTCGGGATGTCGTTCTCCGCGTACTGCAGGTCGACCTTGTAACCCTTGGCCTCCAAGGCCTTCTTGATGTTGTCGCCGTCGTGGATCCAGCGTTCGGACGACCGCGTCGGCATCGTCACGCCGACGAGCGCGCCGTCGGAGGACTGGGGTTGCTGGTCGACGGTCTTCTCAGCCGAACCGCAGGCGGTCATCGCCAGGGCCAAGCCTGCGGCGGTGAGTCCCGCCGCGAGCCGTGGAAACCTCATCGTTTCTCCTTCTGTGTCAGCGCAGGCCGTATGCGAGGCGGTAGTAGGCCTGGTTCCAGCGCAGCCGGTCGGCGAACGCGTCGGTCGTGGTGTCGTCGTCGATGAGCACGAGCTCCGTGTCGGCCATGCGAGCGAAGTCTCGCAGCACGCCCGAACCGACTGACTGGGTGAGCACCGTGTGATGCGGGCCACCGGCGGTGAGCCAGCACTCGGCCGAGGTCTGCAACGACGGCGCGGGCTGCCACACCGCCCGCGCGACCGGCAGCCTGGGCAGCGGCTCGTCCGGTGGGACGACGTCGATCTCGTTGGCCACCAACCGGAAGCGGTCGCCCACATCGGCCAGACCGATGACGACGGCCGGCCCGGGCGCGGTGTCGAACACCAGTCGTACGGGATCCTCCCGGTCGCCGATCCCGAGCGGGTGGATCTCGCACGACGGTGTGCCGTCCGCAATGGACGGACACACCTCAAGCATATGCGCACCGAGAATCTTCGGCGTACCGGGTCCGAAGTGGTAGGTGTAGTCCTCCATGAAGGACGTGCCGCCGGACAGGCCCCCGCCCATCGCCTTCACGGCCGCCAGCAGCGCGGAGGTCTTCCAGTCACCCTCACCGCCGAAGCCGTAACCGTCGGCCATGAGTCGCTGCACGGCGAGACCCGGCAGCTGCCGCAACCCGCCCAGGTCCTGGAAGTTCGTGGTGAACGCGCCGAAGGAGCCCTCGGTGAGGAACCGGCGCAGGCCGGCCTCGATGCGTGCCGAGTACCGCAGCGACTCGTGCCGCTCTCCCCCGCGCGCGAGCTCCGGCGCGAGCTGGTAGGCACCGGCGTACTCGGCGACCAGCTCGTCGATCTCGTCGTCGGCGACCGCGTCGACCACCGCGACCAGGTCGTTGACACCGTAGGTGTTGACAGAGACACCGAACCGCAGCTCGGCCTCCACCTTGTCGCCCTCGGTCACGGCGACGTCACGCATGTTGTCGCCGAACCGCGCGAGCCGCAACGTCCTCAGGTGGGCGAGGCCGGTGGCGGCGCGGGCCCACTCGTCGATACGGCTGGTGACGGTGGGATCGGTCGCGTGGCCGGCGACGGTCTTGCGGGCCACGCCGAGCCGGCTCTGGATGTAGCCGAACTCGCGGTCACCGTGCGCGGCCTGGTTGAGGTTCATGAAGTCCATGTCGATGGACTCCCACGGCAGCGCCTCGTTGAGCTGGGTGTGCAGGTGCAGCAACGGTTTCCGCAGGATGTCCAGACCGCTGATCCACATCTTGGCCGGCGAGAACGTGTGCATCCACGCGATCACGCCGACACACGAGGGATCGCTGTTGGCGGCCAGCAGGATGTCGCGGATCGCGGCGGAGTCGGTGAGCACCGGCTGCCAGGCGATCTCCACGCTGACGGCACCGGAGTCGGTGAGCATCTGCTGAATCCGCTGGGACTGGCTCGCCACCTGGTCCAGGGTCTCCGGGCCGTACAGGTGCTGGCTGCCGGTCAGGAACCAGACCTGCGGCTTGGCGGCAGAGGACATGAAATCTCCTTATTGCCCGTACACGTTCTGGTACCGGGCGTAGAGCCGGTCGACATCCGAGGAGTCGATGACGTCCGGCTTACCGAGCTGATGTGCGAAGTGGACAGTGCGGGCGACGTCCTCGAGCATCACGGCCGCCTTGACCGCGGCACGCGCGTCCTTCCCGATGGTGAACGGGCCGTGGCCCTTCATCAGCACGGCGGGGGATCGACTGTCCCGCAAGGTTTCCACGATGCCACGGCCGATCGAGTCGTCACCGATCAGCGCGAAGGGACCGACCGGGACGTCACCACCGAACTCGTCGGCGATCATCGTGAGCACACACGGGATCGGTTCGCCGCGCGCGGCCCACGCGGTCGCGTACGGCGAGTGCGTGTGGACGACCCCGCCGACCTCGGGCATGTGCCGGTACACGTACGCGTGCGCCGCGGTGTCCGAGGACGGCGACAGGTCTCCCTCGACGAGGTTGCCGTGCAGGTCGGTCACGACCATCGTGTCCGCGCTGAGGTCGTCGTAGGACACCCCGGACGGCTTGATGACCATCAGGTCCTCGCCCGGCACCCGCGCCGAGATGTTGCCGGCGGTCCAGATGACCAGGTTGTAGCGGGTCAGTTCCGCGTGGAGCGCCGCGACCGTTTCGCGCAGCGCGGTGAGTGTCCTCATCGATCGACCACCGCCGCGCGCCGCAGTGCCTTCAGCTTGTGCATGACGTCGTTGCCGCCCCGTCCGAAGTGGTCGTGCAGGTCCGCGTACTCCATGAACAGCTGCTCGTAGATGGCCACGTTCTCCGGGATCGGTTGGTACACACCGCTGTTCACCGAACCCATCGCGACCGCGGCCGCGCGGATGTCGGCGTACGCGCCCGCGGCGACCGCGGCGTGCATGGCCGAGCCGAGCGCGGGTCCCTGCGCGGAACCGGTGGTCGACAGCGGCAGGTTGGTCACGTCCGCGTAGATCTGCATCAGCAACGAGTTCTTGACGAGCCCGCCCGCGACGATCAGCTCCGTCACGGGCACACCGGAGTCGGTGAACGCCTCGACGATCATGCGGGTGCCGAACGCGGTGGCCTCCATGAGCGCCCGGTAGATGTCCTCCGGCCGGGTGGCGAGGGTCTGGCCGAGCACCACACCGGACAGCTCGTGGTCGACGAGCACCGAACGGTTGCCGCTGTGCCAGTCGAGGGCCAGCAGGCCGTGCTCGCCGACCCGCTGCCGTGCGGCGAGGTCGGTGAGGTACTCGTGCAACGACTTTCCTTGCGCGCGAGCGGCCTCGTGGTACGCCGGGGGCACCTGGTTCTCGGTGAACCAGCCGAAGATGTCGCCGACGCCGCTCTGCCCAGCCTCGTAACCCCACAGCCCGGGGACGATGCCGCCCTGCACGACGCCGCACATGCCCGGCACCTCGTGCAGCTCCTCACCGTTGAGCACGTGGCAGGTGGACGTGCCCATGATCGCGACGAGCCGGCCCGGCTCGACCGCCTGCGCGGCCGGGGCGGTGACGTGAGCGTCGACATTGCCGACAGCGACGGCGATTCCGGCCGGCAGCCCGGTCCAGTACGCGGCGAGCTTGCTCAGGTCGCCGGCACGGTCACCGAGCTGACCGATCGGGTGGTCGAGCTTGTCCTTCACAAAACCGGCGAAGTCCGGGTGCAGCTCGCGGAGGAACTCCTCCGACGGGTAGGCGCCGTCCTGGTAGATGCCCTTGTAACCGGCCGTGCACGCGTTGCGGACGTAGTTCCCGGTGAGCTGCCAGATGATCCAGTCGGCCGCCTCGACCCAGTGCGCCATCGCGGCGTAGACGTCCGGCGCCTCCTCCAACAGCTGCAGACCCTTGGCGAACTCCCACTCCGAGGAGATGAGCCCGCCGTAACGGGGCAACCACTTCTCGTCCCGCGCGGCGGCCAGCGCGTTGATGCGGTCGGCCTGTGGCTGGGCGGCGTGGTGCTTCCACAACTTGACGTAGGCGTGCGGGTCGTCTGCGAACTCGTCCAGCTCGCACAGCGGGGTGCCGTCGGCGGTCACCGGGATCATCGTGCAGGCGGTGAAGTCGGTGCCGATGCCGATCACGTTCGCGGCGTCCACGCCCGCGTTCCTGATCGCCTCCGGCACCGCGGTACGGAGCACGTCCACGTAGTCCTTCGGGACCTGGAGCGCCCAGTCCGGCGGCAGCGGCTTGTCGCTACCCGGCAGCGCGTGGTCGACCACGCCGTGGCGGTACTCGTGCACCGCGGTACCGAGCTCCGCACCATCACTCACCCGCACGACCACTGCTCGCCCGGAGAGGGTGCCGAAGTCGACGCCCACCACCAGCGCGTCATCGCGATCGTTGGCCATGCGAGGAGTGTTATCGCTAACATTCACCTCGTCAAGAGGCAGTCCGGTTTGCGCAGCAGATCGTTAGTGAACGTGCACAATGGACGGTGAGCCCCGTTACCCCGCCAGCGGACCCTCCCCGGGCAGCGTCTCGAGGCGGTGCATGACGCTCTCCCGCCGCACGAGCTCAGGTGCGATCGTACGGTGTGGCTCCTCGACCTCCACCTCACTCACCTGTGCAAGCAACAGGCTGAGGGTCTCGCGTGCCACGGCGTGGAAGTCGGGACGCATGGTCGTGAGCGGCGGGATGAAGTACTCGGCCTCAGGCACGTCGTCGAAGCCAACCACGCTCACGTCGTTCGGGACGCGCCGGTCACGTTCGTACATGGCCCGCAGGATCCCCAGCGCCAGGTGGTCGTTCGCCGCGAAGACGGCCGTGCACTCCGGCATCCGGGCCAGCATCTGGCCCGCCTTGTAGCCGGACGCCGCGCTCCAGTCGGCCGCCACCAGTGGCGGCTCCTCCGCGGCCGCCTCCGCGAGCGCGTGCTGCCAGCCGCGGACCCGGCCGGCGCTGTCGAACCAGTCCGGCGGCCCGGACACGTGCCACACGGTCGGGTGTCCGGCGTCGAGGAGGTGCTTCGTCGCCTCGTAGGCGCCGGCGAACTGGTCGACCGTCACCAGCGGGGTCTCCCGGGCCGGGTCACCGTCCACGGTCACCAGCGGGAGACCGGCCGGCACCTCCGCGAGCGCCTCGGCGGCCGACGCCGTCGGCGCGATCGCCACGATGCCGGCCACCCGTGTGTCCCTGTGGTGCTCGACGGCCGACGCGATGGACTCGCGGTCCAACACCTTCACCCGCCGCAGGCTCACCGTGAAGCCCGCCTCCGCCGCGGCGGTCTCGAACGCGCCGAGCAACGACGCCGGACCGTACAGCGACGAGTTCTGGGCGATCACACCGATCAGCTGCGACTTGCCGGTCACCAGCGCCCGCGCGGCCTTGTTCGGCCGGTACCCCAACTGGTCGATGGCCGCCCGCACCCGCAGCCGCGTCTGCTCGCGGACGTTGGGGTGCCCGTTCAGCACGCGTGACACGGTCTGGTGGGACACCCCGGCCAGTCGGGCCACGTCCGTCATCGCGGGATCCCGCGAGACCCTGCTACCCACTACCGGGTTGTCCACTTCGTACCTCTCCTCAACCTCACGCACACCGCCCAGTTCACCGTGGACGGTGCATGGTCCCAGTCTTCCACCTTCAGCTGATCCGGAAGGTAGAACGTTCACAATCGGCGCGTCCCCCACCCGGTCGGGCGACGACGAGCCGCCCGTTGTCATGGGCGATGTACGCTCCGGAGTCGTCCAGCAACCGCAACGACACGTCCGAACGGTTCGCGAGCCCCGGCACCCGAACGAAGCTCGTCGCCCGCCCGTAGTCGTCAGCCTCGGCGAACGGCTCGATGCGGAGCACGCCGTCGGCGGCCCGCAGGTAGTGGTTGGGGAAGTTCACCGACTGCACCGACACGGTGCCGGCCCCCAGATGTCCTGGCACGAAACGGAACCAGGAGTCGGCCACCTCGCGCACATTGCCCTCGACCCGCAGCCGGAACTCGGCGTGCCGGACCACGAGGTTCCGCGCGTCAAGCGGCGACAGGCGGATCACCGTGCCGCCCTTTCCGACTGGCACGCCGAACGACGGTGTGCCGTCCTCGTTCCAGTACAGCTTCTGCACCCTGGTGTGCCGGTTCGGGTCGAACAGCGGGTCACCGGTGATGTCGCGGTAGTCGCGGGCGTGGTAGACGAGCACGTCGCCGCCGTCCTCGCCGACCGTGAACGAGTTGTGGCCCGGCCCGAACTGCCGGGTCTCGGTGTTGGTCGTGAAGATCGGGTTCGGCAACTTGGTCCACGACCTGGCGTCGAGGAGGTTGGCGTTCTCATCCGCGTAGAGCAGGCCCATGCAGTAGCGGGCGTCGGTGGCGCTCGCCGAGAACGTCACGAAGACGCGCCCGTTGCGGATGAGCACGGCGGGGCCCTCGTTCACCCGGAACCCCTGGACCTCCCAGCTCAGGGTCGGCACCGCGATCCGCACGACCGGGGTGACGAGCTCGAGCGGCGAGACCATCTCCGCGATGTAGAGGTTGCTGTTGGTGGCGATGCCGGGCTCGCTCTGGGCCCACAGGAAGTACCGCCGCCCACGGTGTTCGAACGTGGTGGCGTCCAGTGTGAACGAGTCCCAACCGGTGACCATCCGCTTCGGCGGCAACCACCCGGCGGTCCTCGGGTCGTCGTTGATCGACTCGAGCACGTAGGTGCGGATACGGAACGGGTCGTCGGAGTCCCCGGCCGCGAAGTAGACGTACCAGCGGTCGCCGACGCGGTGCAGCTCCGGCGCCCAGATGTAGCCGCCCATCGAGCCGGACGCGGGGCGGCGCCAGATGGTTCGCTCGCGGGCGGTCGCCAGGCCGTCGAGCGTGGCGGCGCCGCGGATCACGATCCGGTCGTACTCCGGCACCGACCCGGTCATGTAGTACATGCCGTCGACGGGTGTGGTGACGAACGGGTCGGCGCGCTGCTCGACGAGCGGGTTGCGGGTGGTGAGTGCTGGCGGCCTGCCGGGGGCGGCGGCCGCGGATGTGGTGGTCAGGCTCATGGGTATCGCGGTTGCCGCGGCCACTGCACCGCCGGCACGGAACAAGGCCCTGCGGTCGAGGCTCACGAGTTGCTCCTGGTCTTGATCCGGATGAAGGTCACCGAGTATGGCGGGAAGGTGTGTGTGAACGTGCTCGCGACATCCATTCGGGACTCCCGGGGCGCGATCGGGCTCGTGTACTGGCTGTTCACGTCGTCGGGGTCGCCCGTCAGCGTGGTCACCCGCGCGCCGCGCTCGACGCTCGCACCGGGTAGCTCGACCGTCGTGCTGGCCGCGGTGGCCTGTGCGTTGACGACCTTGAGGATCAGCTCACCGGTGCGGGTGTCGCGGGTGACGACCTGGCGGAACGGCTCGACCTTCTGGCTGTCGGTGAACTCGCCCCACTTCTGCCCGTCCAGGAACAGGCTGACGGTTCGGCCGCGGACCTGGACGTGGATGTCGTACTGGCGGCCGGTCTGCACGGCCGTGCCGTCGGCGACGAGGATGGACTTGCCGCCGTTCACGGCCTTCTCCACGGCTGACTGGGTGCTGTTCCAGCCGCCGAGGTTCCACCAGTAGTAGTTGCCGGAGTCCTTGACGCCGAACCCGACGAGGAAGCCCTCGCGGCCGGAAAGCTTGGTGGCCTTGACGTTCAGGTCGTAGTTCCGCCACGCGGGGTCGCCTGCCGTGACCATGGTGTTCTCGGCGGCGGTGTCGGACTGGACGAAGGCGCCGTCGGTGACCGACCAGGAGCCGCGCCCGGCGATGTTGGTCCAGCTCGCGTCGGTGCCGGAGAAGTCGTCGGCGAACAGCGTCGCGCCGTCCGCCGTGGACACCCGGACGTCGTCGTAGGACGCGGCCGTCCCCCACGTGGACAGTCCTATCGCGCCGGTGATCGGCTGGTCCTCCTGGGACGGGGTGCCGGTGGCGGTGCTCGGCACGACATGGTTGCCCACGTTGTTCATGAACAGCCGCTGTACTTCGTAGCTGGCCGAGCCCCACGACGCCCTGTTGTTGAACCAGATCATGTCCGGCCGCCACTGCACGTAGTCCTCGTTGGACAGCAGCGGCGCGTAGGAAGCCAGCCGCACGACGTCGGCGTTGCGTTCGAGACCCGTCAGGTAGGCGGCCTCGGTGAGCGCGTTGAAGAACCGGTTGTCCTGCGAGGCGTACTCGCCGAGGAACACCTTGGGGCCGTTGCGGTCGTAGCTGTCGTAGCGCTCGTTGTTCTGCAGGAACCAGGTCGGGTTGTTGTAGTAGTGCTCGTCCACCATGTCCACATCGGACTCACGGTTGAGTTGCCACAGGCGGTTGAAGGTGGCGCCGGTGTCGTCCGGGCCGGAGTTGCCGACCACGGTGAGGTTCGGGTACCGCGCCTCGATGGCCGCCCGGAACTGGGTGAACCGCTCGAAGTACGCGTCCGGCAGGTTCTCCTCGTTGCCGACGGCGATGTGTGTGAGCCCGAACGGCGCCGGGTGCCCCATCTCCGCGCGCTTGCGGCCCCACGCCGAGTCGGCCGGGCCGTTGGCGAACTCGATCAGGTCGAGCGTGTCCTGGATATGCCGCTGCAGCAGCGCGGGGTCGTCGGTGACCCGGTTCTGCCCACAGCCGGTGACGAGTGCGGGCACGACCGGCAGCGGCATCGCGCCGATGTCCTCCGCGAACTGGAAGTACTCGTAGTAGCCGATGCCGTAGGACTGGTTGTAGCCCCAGAAGTTCGCGTTTGTGGCGCGTTGCTCGACCGGGCCGATCGTGTCCTTCCACTGGTAGGACCGCCGGCGCTCCCAGTTCGGCGCCTCGTAACCGTAGTGGCTGTTGGTGTTGACGAGACAGCCGCCCGGGAAGCGCACGAAGCGCGGGTGCAGCGCGGCGATCTTCTCGGCCAGGTCGCGTCGCATGCCGTTCGGCCGGTTCTTGTAGGTGTCCCGAGGGAACAGCGAGACCATGTCGAGCGCGGCCGTGCCCGTGCCAGCGCCGCTGACGAGCAGGCGGCCGGTGATGCTGGTGGTCCGCGCGGTGAACGTGCCGGCGTAGCGGGCCCAGCCGGCGCCGCGGACGGTGAGCGACAACGGGTCGGCCAGCCGTGTGCCCGCCGGGTCGGTGATCTCGGCGGTGAGCGCAGTCCTGGCCTGATCGGTGCGCGCCCACACCGAGAAGTCGTATCTCTTGCCCTTCTCGATGTGCATGCCGGAGTTGTAGCCGGCGTTGATGACCGCGCCCGGCAGCGCCATGCGCAGGTACCGTCGATTGCGTTCGTTCAGCCGGCCGTCGTCGTCGACCACCTGCGGGTCGCCGGTCTTCGGCGCCCACGCGGTGAGTGGGGTGTAGGCGGCGTTGTCGGCGGGGTCGTACTCGAACGAGCGGTTCTGCACCAGCTCGGCGTACAGTCCGCCGTCGGCAGCGCGGTTGATGTCCTCGAAGAAGACGCCGTACATGGTGTCCGAGATGTCCGCTCCGTGAGCGTTCACATCGACAGTGACGGTGTAGGTCTGCTCGGCCGCTTGCCCGGTGCCGGGCGCGGCGACGAGCGCGCTCGCGACGAGAACCGCCACGGGCAGTCGGGATCGGGACATGTCGCTCCTCGATAGCAGGGTGAAGCGATTCGGACTCAGCGGAAGGCGGCCCGCACCCTGGCCAGCTCGGCCGCGGTGACCGGCAGGACGGTGCCGTGGCGCGGACTCGCCGGCAGCGCGTAGTTCGCGACCGGCTGCCACCGGCCGGAGGCGAGGTCGGTGGTCTGGAAGGGGACGTAGCCCCGCCCGCCGAACTCGTCGATGAACTGGTACCAGCGGTTCTCGGTGTTGGACTTGAACACCGTCGGGCCCTCACCCCGGCTGATGGCGCCGGAGCCGATGCAGTCCGCCACGAGGTCGTAGCTGGTGTCACGGAGACGCGTCGACCGCTCCTCGGTGATGAACTTGCCGCACGGCGCGTCCGGTCCGGCGCTGCGCTCGTCCTTGGTGAACCGGTAGTACCAGCCGTTGTGCTCGACCACCGTGGAGTCGATCACCGAGTAGCCGGGATCGATCCAGACCTTCGGCGGGGAGAAGGTGCGGAAGTCGGTCGTCGTGGCGTAGAGCATCCGGTTGTAGGTGTCGCCCGTGTGGCCGGGATCGTCCGCCGCGTACAGCTTCGACGCCCAGAACACGACGTAGGCGCCGATGGCGCGGTCCCAGTAGGCCTCCGGCGCCCAGGTGTTGCCGGCGGTGTCCGGCGCCACGCGCACGTGCCGCTGCGCGGACCAGTGCACCAGGTCGGTCGACTCCCAGACCTCGATGTGCTTGCTGCCGAAGCGTTGCGCGGCGTCCCAGTCACCGTTGCCGAAGATGCGCAGATCGGTGGCGAGCAGGTAGAACCGGTCGCCCCTCGGCGAGCGGATGATGAACGGGTCCCGTACCCCGCGGTCTCCCAGCGAGGACGTGAGCACCGGCTGGCGACCGTTCAGCTCGTCCCACCGCAACGGGTCGTTACCACGACTGGCCGCGAGATAGACCTGTTCGCCGGTCGCGGTGCCCTCGCCGGTGAAGTAGAAGAAGAGGTAGCCGCCGAACGCGGGGCCCGCGACCGCGGCCGGGGTGAGAAACGCGGCCATGACGGCGAGCGCGACGAGCAGTACGGGTGTCCGGCGACGAACGAGAGGTGCCCGCATGGGGGTTCCTTCTGAGTCGACGTTGACGCGCAAAGTGAGCGTTAACATAAGCCGCGTCCGCAGGGGTGTCAACTGAGGACAAGTTGTTATTACAGGGGGTTGACGCGCGGACTGTGAACGTTCACTCTAGTGGCCCAGTGACACCGGTCACGCACGGTCCAACGGAGGATATTGCAGTGCGGAAGACGATCACGACCGCTTTGGCTGCGGTCCTGTTCACAGCCTTGACCGCGTGCGGCAGCGGGGGCGACGCTGCGGACGATGGCAAGATCACCATGGGCTTCGCCCAGGTCGGCGCCGAGAGTGGTTGGCGGACGGCGAACACGAAGTCGATCCAGGACTCCGCGAAGGAGGCCGGTATCGAGCTGAAGTTCTCCGACGCGCAGCAGAAGCAGGAGAACCAGATCAAGGCCATTCGGTCCTACATCCAGCAGAGGGTGGACATCATCGCCTTCTCGCCGGTGGTGGAGACCGGATGGGACACCGTCCTGCAGGAGGCCAAGCGCGCCAACATCCCGGTGATCCTCACCGACCGCGCGATCGACTCCGACGACACGTCGCTGTACAAGACCTTCCTCGGCTCGGACTTCATCGACGAGGGCAAGAAGGCCGGCGAGTGGCTGGCGGAGAACAGCGACGGCCCGACCAACGTCGTGGAGCTGCAGGGCACCACGGGTGCTGCGCCGGCCATCGACCGCAAGGAGGGCTTCGAGGAAGCGATCAAGTCGAAGCCCGACATCAAGATCATCGCCTCGCAGACCGGTGACTTCACGCGGTCGGGCGGCAAGCAGGTGATGGAGGCGTTCCTCAAGTCGGAGCCGGACATCGATGTTGTTTACGCTCACAACGATGACATGGGGCTCGGCGCCATCGAGGCCATCAAGGCGGCCGGCAAGCAGCCCGGTGTCGACATCAAGATCATCACCGTGGACGCGGTGAAGGACGGCATGACCGCCCTCGCCGACGGTGAGATCAACTTCATCGTCGAGTGCAACCCGTTGCTCGGACCGCAGCTGATGGACCTGACCAAGAAGGTCATCGCCGGCGAGGAAGTGCCGAACCGCGTGGTCACCGAGGAGACCACGTTCGACCAGGAGCAGGCCAAGGCAGCTCTGCCGGACCGGAAGTACTGATCCGTGACCGAGCTTGCCCCAGTCGTCGACATCCAGGGCATCACCGTCACCTTTCCCGGTGTGAAGGCGTTGCAGGACGTTGACTTCAGGTTGTTCCCCGGTGAGGTGCACGCGTTGCTCGGCGAGAACGGTGCCGGCAAGTCGACGCTCATCAAGGCCCTCACCGGGGTCCACACCCCCGACGCCGGCGAGATCCGTCTCGCCGGCGCTCCGGTGTCGTTCCACAGTCCCGCGCAGGCGCAGGACGCCGGCATCAGCACCGTGTACCAGGAGGTGAACCTGTGCACGAACCTGTCGGTCGCGGAGAACATCCTCCTCGGGCGGGAGCCGCGCAGGTTCGGCTCGATCGACGGGCGGGCCATGCGGGCACGGGCGGCGCAGCTGCTTTCCCGTATCGGGCTGCACATCGACCCCGCGTCCGCGCTCGGCAGCCACCCGATCGCGGTGCAGCAGCTGGTGGCGATCGCCCGTGCGGTCGCGGTGGACGCACGTGTGCTGATCCTCGACGAGCCGACGTCCAGTTTGGACGCTGGCGAGGTCGCGGAGCTGTTCCGGATCATGCGGGTGCTGCGTGAGGACGGCGTCGCGATCCTGTTCGTGTCGCACTTCCTCGACCAGGTGTACGAGATCTCCGACCGGATGACCGTGCTGCGCAACGGCGCTCTGGTCGGCGAGTACGCGACGGCCTCGGCGAGCCGGCTCGAGATCGTCCGCGCTATGATCGGCCGTGACCTCGGTGTGCTGGACGAGGTGGAACGACGTACCGCCGAGCACGACGTGCCGTCCACCACTCCCCTGCTGCACGCGGAGAACCTCGGCCGGACGGGTGCGATCTCCCCGTTCGACCTGGAGCTGCGCTCCGGCGAGGTCGTCGGGGTGGCCGGTCTGCTCGGCTCTGGCCGGACGGAGCTGGCGCGCCTGCTGTTCGGCGCGGACCACGCCGACTCCGGCCGCGTGCTGATCGACGGCGAGCCCGTGAAGCTTCGCAACCCGCGCTCGGCGATCGCGAAAGGGATAGCGTTCACCTCCGAGGACCGCAAGGCCGAAGGTCTGGTCGCGGACCTCACCGTGCGGGACAACCTCATCCTCGCCATGCAGGCCGCGCGTGGGTGGGCCCGCCAGGTGCCCCGCCGCACGGCGGACGAGCTGGTCGAGAAGTATGTGAACGCTCTCGACATCCGCCCGGCGAACCCCGAAGCCGTCGTCGGCACGCTGTCCGGCGGCAACCAGCAGAAGGTGTTGCTGGCGCGCTGGCTGGTCACGCGGCCGCGGCTGCTGATCCTCGACGAGCCGACCCGCGGCATCGACGTCGGCGCCAAGGCACAGATACAGAAGGTCGTCGCCGACCTCGCGGCCGAGGGAATGGCGGTGTTGTTCATCTCCGCCGAACTGGAGGAGGTGATGCGCGTGTCCGACCGTGTGGTCGTCCTGCGCGACCGGCGGAAGATCGGTGAGCTGCCCGGCGACGCCGGCGTCGACGACGTCCTCGCGCTCATCGCGGGCGAGGCCGAGAAGGTAGCCACATCATGAGCGAGCTTGCGAGCGAATCATCGACACAGCGGCCGCTCGGAGCCTGCGAGGAGCAGCCATGAAGCGTTTGTTGTGGCCACTGCTCGCACTGGTGGCCCTGCTGCTGCTGAACTTCGTGTTCACACCGTCGTTCTTCTCGCTGCGCATCCAGGACGGCCACCTGTTCGGCAGCCTCGTGGACATCCTGCGCAACGGCGCGCCGACGCTGCTCATCGCGCTCGGCATGACGCTGGTGATCGCCACCCGCGGCATCGACCTGTCGGTGGGCGCGGTGGCGGCCATCGCTGGCGCCGTGGCGTGCACCCTCATCGCCTCGGGCCAGAACGCGTTCGTCGCGATGGCCGTGGCGCTGGTGCTGTGCCTGGTGCTCGGCGTGTGGAACGGCTTTCTGGTCTCGGTGCTGGGCATCCAGCCGATCATCGCGACGCTGGTGCTGATGACCGCAGGCCGCGGCGTGGCGATGCTCATCACCGAGGGCCAGATCGTGACCGTCACCAACAGTACGTTCTCGAAGGTCGGCGCCGGCTTCGTGGTACTGCCGATCGCGATCCTGATCAGCCTGGTCATGCTGGCCGCCGTCGCGCTGCTGACCCGGCGGACGGCACTGGGCATGCTCATCGAGGCGGTGGGCGTGAACCCGGAGGCCAGCCGCCTGGCGGGCGTGCGTTCCCGGACGATCATCTGGACCGTCTACGTGTTCTGCGCGCTGTGCGCCGGCGTCGCGGGCCTGATGATCGCGTCGAACGTGAACGCGGCGGACGCCAACGCCGCCGGTCTGTGGATCGAGATGGACGCCATCCTGGCGGTGGTCATCGGTGGCACGTCGCTGGCGGGCGGTCGCTACTCGCTGACCGGCACCCTGATCGGCGCCATGGTGATCCAGACCCTGACGACCACCGTATACACGATCGGCGTGCCGCCGGAGACGACGCTGGTCTTCAAGTCGGCCGTGGTGATCGCCGTGTGCCTGCTGCAGGCGCCGCGGCTCACCGGAGGGCTGCGCCGCCCGGTCGGCCCGACGACACCGCCGGTGGCGGCCATGCCCCAGAAGCCACAGGAAGCAGGAGCCCGATGAGCGCGTCCGTCACCCACGTCACGGGAAGCGGGCACCTTGTGAGCGTGCCAGCCGGGATCCCGCCCTGCTGCCTCCCCGGCAGCACGGCGCACCCGACTCCGGCGCCGAACCGCGATGCCCGCGGGTCCCTCGCGACTCCCCAGCCACAGGCCAACACCGAAGGAGCGGGTGCTCGGTGAAACCTCTCGCCAAAGTTCCTTCCCGCTTCCTGCCGGTGATCGCGACCTTCGTCGTGTTCGTGCTCACCTTCGGCGCGGGCGCCATCCGTTACGAGGGGTTCGGGACCCCGCAGATCTTCGCGAACCTCTTCATCGACAACTCGTTCCTCATCGTCCTCGCCGTCGGCATGACCTTCGTCATCCTCACCGGGGGGATCGACCTCTCGGTCGGGTCGGTGGTGGCGCTGTCGACGATGATCGCCGCCGCCACGCTGCGTGCCGGCTGGCCCGCGTGGCTGGTCGTCATCGCCGTCCTCGCGACCGGTTCGGTGCTCGGGCTCGGGATGGGCGTGATGATCCACCGGTTCGGGGTGCAGCCGTTCATCGCGACGCTGGCCGGCATGTTCCTCGCGCGTGGGCTCTGCTTCGTGATCAGTGTGGAGTCGGTGTCCATCAAGGACAGCACGTTCCGGGACATCGCGACGTCGTCCATCGAGCTGTTCGGCGGCGTGACCATCACCTACAGCGTTGTGATCGCTCTCGTCATCGTCGCGGCGGCGGCGTACGTCCTCCACCTGACCCGCTTCGGCCGCACCGTGTACGCCGTCGGCGGCAGCGAGTCGTCCGCGACGCTCATGGGGCTGCGCACCGGCCGGGTCAAGGTCGGCGTCTACGTGATCAGCGGCTTCTGCTCCGCGCTCGGCGGGCTGTTGTTCTCGTTCTACATGCTCTCCGGCTACGGCCTGCACGCCGTTGGCATGGAGTTGGACGCGATCGCCGCGGTCGTCGTGGGTGGCACGCTGCTCGCCGGTGGGGTCGGCTACGTGGTCGGCTCGCTGATGGGTGTGCTCGTGCTCGGCACGATCCAGACCCTGATCTCGTTCGACGGCACGCTCAGCGCGTGGTGGACGAAGATCGTGATCGGCGTGCTGCTACTCGTGTTCATCGCGCTGCAGCAGCTGATCGCTCGTCGGCGGCCTCTCGGCCCGGGTGGTCTGAGTCCGGCCCTGACTTAGCCCGGCGCCGTAGCAGGCGCCGGGCCGTGCCCCAGATGCCCCGGCGGAACACCAGGACGGTGACCACGAAGATCACGCCGGTCACGACACCGACCGCGTCGATGCCGGCCGTCGCCAGGTAGTCCTCGAGCACGACGATGATGCCGGCGCCGACGACCGGGCCCCACAGGGTGCCCATGCCACCGAGGATGTTCATGACGACGACCTTGCCGGACGTCGTCCAGTACACCTCCTGCAGCGACGCGAACCCGTGTCCGATCGCGTACACCCCACCCGCGATCCCGGCAAGGAAGGCGGAAAGCACGAACACAGCCACCTTGTAGCGGTCGACCGGGTACCCGAGCGCCCTGGCACGCGCCGGGTTCTCCCGGATCGCCACCATGACCCGGCCGAACGGCGAGTGCACCACCCGCCACGCCCCGAACAGTCCTAACAGGACCAACGGGATGGCCGCGTAGTAGAAGTAGAAGGAGTCCGACAGGTCCATCCCGAACGCTTCCCGGGGAATGCCCTGCAGCCCGTTCTCGCCGCCGGTCAACGACCGCCACTGGTTCGCCACGAAGTACACCAGCTGCGCGAACGCCAACGTCACCATGGCGAAGTAGATCCCGGTCCGCCGCACGGACAGCAACGCGATCGGCACCGCGATCACCGCCGCCAGCACCGCGCCCCCGAGCACTGCCACGTAGAACGGCAGCCCGGTCTCGACGGCGATGATGCCGGTGGCGTACGCGGACGAACCCCAGAACGCCGCGTGCCCGAACGAAAGCAGGCCGGTGAACCCGAGCAGCAGGTCCAGCGCGACCGCGAACAGGGCCCACGCCGCGATGTCCAACGCGACGGGCGGGTAGATCCACCACGGCAGTCCAAACGCGACGATCAACCCGATGGCGAGCATGAGAAGCCGAACGGCGGGTGACCGTCCGGCGACCAGCCTTGAAATGATCATGCCCGCACGCCTTCCTCGCGGCCGAACAGGCCCGCGGGCCGCAGCAACAACACCAGCGCCATGAGCACGAACACCAGGCTCTGCGAGAACGCCGACACATGGAGGTTCCCGACCGCGGTCAGCATGCCGACCAGGTACCCGGCGGTCACCGAGCCGAAGACGGAGCCAAGGCCGCCGATCACCACCACCGCGAAGATCACGATGATCAGATCGGCGCCCATGCTGGAGTTCACCGCCCGCATCGGCGCGGCCAGCACCCCGGCCAACCCGGCGAGGGCGATGCCGAACCCGAACACCGGCGTCACCCACCGCCGGACGTCGATGCCCAGCGCCTGCGTGAGCTCCGGCCGCTCGGTCGAGGCCCGCACGATCACGCCGACCCTGGTGCGCGTCAGCACGAGCCACACCAGCACCGACACCACGACTGAGAACGCGAACACGAAGACCTGGTACTTGGGGTAGTCGAAGAGACCGAAGTTCACCGTGCCGTCCAGCAACGCCGGCCGCTGGTACGGCTGCGACTGAACGCCGTACCGCAGCCGCACCAGGTCCTGCAGAATCAGCGCGACGCCGAACGTGAGCAGGAAGTTGTACAACGGATCGAGCCGGACCAGCCGCGCGACGAGCACCCGCTCCATCACCATGCCCAGCACCCCGAGCACCACCGGCACGACGAGCAGCGCGAGCCACCACGACAGCCCGACCGTGTCCAGCAGCACGAAAGCACCGAAGGCGCCGAGCATGTAGAACGCGCCGTGGGCGAAGTTGACCACCCCGAGCATGCCGAAGATCACCGAGAGACCGAGCGCCAGCAACGCGTAGAAGCTGCCACTCACCAACCCGTTGAACAGCTGCTGCACCAGTTCGGACATGACACCTCCTCACCCGTGACCATGCCCCACCCGTTCCCGACGAGCTGCGCGCTCGCCCACACACGTCCGGCGCCACCACCCACGGTCGCCGCGCCTTCGGTACGGTGGCGATGTCCTGAAGGTGCCCTTGAGGACGACGAGCCTCGATCCACCGATGATCGTGTCGGGTGTCGCACCTTGCGGGGAGGTGCGGGCCTGGTCAGGCCCGCTTCGCGGGCGCCGGGCGCGCAGCGCCCAGCGGGTGTCTTGAAAGACGCGATGGGGGCGTTCAACGACATGAGCGCGTCTTTCAGGACACTGCCCGCACCGCAAGCCACCAAGGCCCTCGGTGGATCCACGATGAGCGACTCGAGGGTGCCGCCGTTCCTCCCGTAGATCACGAGATCAGCCCATGTCGCAGCCGCTGTCGGCGGCGGCGCGGAAGGCCTCGTCGGCCGGGATCTCCTCGACCAGCTCGGTGAAGTCGAAGTCCTCCTTCACGTCGGCCGGCTCCTTCACCTTCACCAGGTAGGCGTCGTGGACGACCGAGTGGTCCTCCGCGCGGATCTTCGCGTTGCGGGCGAAGAAGTCGTCGAACTCGCGGCCGTCGAGCTGCTTGCGGACCTCGTCGGCGTCGTCGGTGCCCGCCCGCTGCACCGCCTCCAGGTACTGCGTGGTGGCGGAGTAGTTCGCGGCGTGGTCGAACGTCGGCCGTGTGCCGGTGCGTTCTTTGAAGCGGTCGGCCCACTCCCGGCTCTTGTCGTCCATGTTCCAGAACCAGGCCGTCGTGTAGAGCGTGCCGGCGAGCGACTCGGCGCCGATCGACGCGATGTCGGTGTCGAACATGAGGCCCACGGCGAGCCCGACGCCCTTGCTTTCGAGGCCGAACTCGTTGTACTGCTTGACGACGTTGACGAGGTCGCCACCGGCCTGCATGACGCCGAGCACGTCCGGCTTCGGACTCAGGTTGGGCGCCTTTGTCATGAACGTGGCGAAGTTGTCGTTGGGGAACGGTGTCGGGTCGGCCGCGCCGACCGCGCCGCCAGCGGCTTCGATCGCCTCGGTGAAGCTTTTGTTCATGTCCTGGCCGAAGGCGTAGTCCGGATAGATCAGGTACCAGTTCTTGGCGCCCTGTTCGGTCAGGGTTTTGCCGGTGCCGTGCGCGAGCATGTAGGTGTCGTAGGCGTAGTGGTAGGTGTAGGCGTTGCACTGGGCGCCGGTCAGCTCGGTGGTCGCCGCGCCGATGTTGAAGTAGAGCTTCTTGTTCTGGTTCGCCACTGTGGCGATGGCGAGGGCGGCCGACGACGTGGGCACGTCGAAGATCGCGTCGACGCCGTCGCGGTCGTACATCCCCCGGGCCGCGGTGTTCGCGATCTCCGGCTTGTTCTGGTGATCGGCCTGGCTGACCTCGATGTTCTGTGTCACGGCGTCGTCGGCGTGTGCCTTCTTGAAGTCGTCGACGGCCATCTTCACCGCCTCGACGGCGTTCTTGCCGGCCAGTTCGGAGTAGACGCCGGACAGGTCGGTGATGACGCCGAGCTTGATCGCGTCGCCGCTGATCGTGCCGCCACCGCTCTGCGGACCGCCTCCGCAGCCGGCGAGCACGACGCCCACCACGGTCGCGACGGCACGGAAGGCCGTCGTGCGCCTGCCAGCCATGTCGTGCTCCTCTCCTCAGATACCGAGGTACTCCAGCAGTTCGTGCTCGCGCCGCTCGACTTCGGCGTTGTCGAGCGACTCGACGACGCGGCCCTGGCTGATGAGGTAGTGCCGGTCGGCCACGGTGGACGCGAAATGGATGTTCTGCTCGATCAGCAACACCGTGACGCCGTGTTGCTTCGCCGTTCGGAGGATTTCGCCGATCTGCTGGACCAGGATGGGTGCGAGTCCTTCGGTCGGTTCGTCGGCGAGCAGCAACCGGGCGCCCATGCGCAGCACCCGGGCGACCGACAGCATCTGCTGCTCACCGCCGGAAAGGTGGGTGCCGGGCTGCCGCCTCCGTTGCGCCAGAACCGGGAACGCGTCGTACACCTGCTCCAGCGACCACGCGTCCGGACCGCTGACCGGCGGCAGCGTGAGGTTCTCCTCGACGGTGAGCGTCGAGTAGACACCGCGGTCATCGGGGACGTAGCCGAGTCCGAGCCGGCACCGCTTGTGCGGCGGCAGCCTCGTGATGTCCCGGCCGTCGAACGTGACGCGACCCGTCATGGACCGGTGCAGGCCCATGAGGCACCGCAACAACGTGGACTTCCCGGCGCCGTTGCGGCCGACGAGCGTCACCACCTCACCGGCGGCCACGTCGAGCGAAACCCCTTGCAGAACCTGGGCTTCGCCATAACCGGCGACCACGTCCCGAACGCTGAGCAAGCTCATACGGACTCCCCCAGATAGGCGGTGATCACTCGGGGGTCGTTGCGGACGTCCTCGTACGGCCCCTCGGCGAGTACCTTGCCGAACTGGAGCACGGTGACCCGGTCGGTGAGATCGCCGACGACCTTCATGTTGTGCTCCACCAACACGACGGTCCGACCGGCACGCACCCGCCGGATCAGCTCGACGGTGCGGGCGACGTCCTCGACCCCCATCCCGGCGGTCGGTTCGTCGAGCAGCAGCAGTCGCGGCGACAGTGCGAGGGCCAGCGCCAGCTCCAACGCCCGTTTCTGTCCGTACGCCAGACTTCCGGCTTGCTTCGCGGCGTGGTCCAACAGCCCGACCTGTTGGAGCAAGCCCTCCACTTCGTCCCGGTACCGGCGAAGTTGCTTGTCCGATCGCCAGAAGCGGTAACCGCGGCCGTCCCTTCCCTGCAGAGCGAGTTCGACGTGTTCGACCAGTGTCAGCTCGTCGAACAGGCTCGTGATCTGGAACGACCGAGCCACTCCGCGCTGTGCGATCCGCTCGGGACGCAGGCCGGTGACGTCCTGTCCGTCGAGTTCGATGGCGCCCGCTGACGGGGTGAGGAAGCCGGTGAGCAGGTTGAACAGCGTGGTCTTGCCCGCGCCGTTGGGCCCGACCAGGGCGTGCACGGTGTCGGCGCCCACGTCCAGGTCGACGCCGTTGACCGCGCGGAACCCGTTGAACTCCCGCACGAGTCCCCGTGTACGCAACATCGGTGTGGCGCCGGTCACTCAAACGACACTAGGAGCACACGGCGTGGCGCGACATGGCCGACGGATCCACAAGGCCCGCGCCTGTTGTGTTCATTTCCTACATAGCGGCTATCGTGCCGTCCAGCCACCGTCGATCTTCATCGACGCACCGGTGATCGCCGAGGCCCCGTCGCCGCACAGGTAGACCACGAGTTCGGCCACCTCCTCCGGTTCGATCAGCCGCTTCACGGCCGCCGGCCCGAGCATGACCTCGTCGACGACCTCGTCCACGCCGAGACCGAGATGCTTCGCCTGGGCGGCGACCTGGTCCGTCACGAGTGGGGTGCGAACGTAGGCCGGGCTGACGCAGTTCGAGGTGACCCCGTGTTCCGCGCCTTCCAGCGCGATGACCTTCGACAGGCCCTCGACGCCGTGCTTGGCCGCCACGTAGGCGGACTTGTACGGCGACGCGACAGAGCCGTGCACGCTCGAGATGGTGACGATCCGACCCCAGCCCCGCGCGTACATGTGCGGCAGCGCCTTGCGCACGAGCCGAAACGGCGCTTCGAGCATCACCCGCAGGATGTGGGAGAAACGCTCCGGCGGAAAGTCCTGGACGGGTGCGACGTGCTGCAACCCGGCGTTGTTGACGACGATGTCGACGGCGAGGTCGAGCCGGTCGACGGCGTCCAGGTCGGCGAGGTCCACCACCACGGGCTCGACGTCGAGTTCGGCGGCCAGGTCCTTGAGGGCCGCGGCGTCCCGGTCGGCAGCGACGACGGCGGCTCCCGCAGCGGCGAGCCGCACGGCGCAGGCTCTGCCGATCCCGCTGGCGGCGCCGGTGACGAAGGCACGCCGCCCTGCCAGTTCACTCATAGTCACCGAACCTACGCGGGGCACGGGACTTGCTCCACGTAGCAGACATCCATACCCGATCGGCGAACGATGTCGGTCGACTACATAGGCGCTTCAGACGAGGAACGTGAATAGCGGGCTGTCCGGTGGGACGCGTTCGATGCGGTGTGGCGCAGCCTCCATGCGTTTGAGCATCGCGGCCAGGTTCTCGGGCGCGCCGAGTTCGATGCCGACCAGCGCGGGCCCCGTCTCGCGGTTGTTGCGCTTCACGTACTCGAACAGGGTGATGTCGTCGTCCGGGCCGAGGACATCGTCCAGAAATCGGCGCAAGGCGCCCGGTTCCTGGGGGAACTCGACCAGGAAATAGTGTTTCCGGCCCTCGAACACCAGCGCCCGCTCGACGATCTCCGCGTACCGGCTCACGTCGTTGTTGCCGCCGGACAGCACGCACACGACGGTCGAGCCGGACGGCAGGTCGAGCGAGCCGAGCGACGCCGGCGCGAGAGCGCCCGCGGGTTCGCTGATGATCCCGTCGGACTGGTACAGGTCCAGCATCTCCACACAGATCTGGCCCTCGGGCACGGCGACGAGCCGCGGTCGGTGAGCCGCCGCCAGCGCGTAGGTGTGCGTGCCGACCTGGCGCACGGCCGCGCCGTCCACGAACGGGTCCAGCTCCGGTAGGGGCGCCGGGCCGCCCGACGCCAGCGCGAACGCCATGCTCGCCGCACCGGCGGGTTCCGCGCCGATCACCCGTGCCCCCGACTCCAGCCACGCGAGCGTCCCGGCCAGCAGGCCACCGCCGCCGACCGGCACCACCAGCGCGTCCGGCTCCCGCCCGAGCTGCGACACGATCTCCTGCGCGACCGTGCCCTGGCCGGCGATCGTGCGCGGATCGTCGAACGCCGGGATGAGCGTCCGCCCGGTCGCGGCCGCGTACGTGGCCGCCGCGTGGGAGGCGTCGTCGTACGTGTCGCCCTCGACCACGATCTCCACGTGCCGGCCGCCGAGCGCCGCGACCCGGTCACGCTTCTGCCTCGGCGTCGTCCGTGGCAGGTACACCCGCGCACGCACCCCGAGCGACGCGCACGCGAAGGCCACGCCCTGCCCGTGGTTGCCGGCGCTCGCACACACCACACCACGCTCGCGGGCCACTTGCTCCAGAACGCTCACGAAGTTGAACGCGCCCCGGCCTTTGTACGACCGGACCGTGTTGAGGTCCTCCCGCTTGAGCCACACGTCGAGGTCGTGTCGCGCGGAAAGCCGCTCGTTGCGCTGCAGCGGGCTCGGCGGGATCACCCCCGCGAACCGCTCCGCCGCCGCCGCGACGTCCACCTTGGATACCACCAACGAGACCTTACCGAGCGCGCCGGCAACCCATCGGCCGGCCAGTCACGGCGTGCCGGCACACTCGGGGTCGTGCTTCCCGCCGACCTCCCCGACCTGCCGGTACGCGCGGTGCTCGACGACGTGACCACCGCGCTCGACCGGCACGGCGCCGCGGTCCTGGTCGCGCCGCCCGGCACCGGCAAGACGACGATCGTGCCGCTCGCGCTGGCCGCGGCGGAGGGCAAGGTCGTGGTCGCCGAGCCGAGGCGGCTCGCGGCACGGGCCGCCGCCATGCGGATGGCGGCGCTGCTCGGTGAGCCGGTCGGCCGGACCGTCGGGTACGCGGTGCGTGGCGACCGCCGGATGTCCAAGGACACCCGGATCGAGGTCGTGACCACGGGTTTGCTGGTTCGGCGGCTCCAGCACGACCCGACCCTGCCGGGGGTCGGCGCCGTCGTGCTGGACGAGGTCCACGAACGCCACCTCGACGCGGACCTGCTGCTGGCCCTCCTGCTCGACGCCCGCGCCGGGCTGCGACCGGAGCTGCGGCTGCTCGCCACGTCGGCCACCGTCGCCACCGACCGGATCGCCGTCCTGCTCGGCGAGGGCACCCCGGTGATCGAGGCACACGCCAGGACCTACCCCGTCACGGTGACCTACCACCCATCCGCGCGTGGCGAGCGCGTCGAGTCGCACGTCGCCCGCACAGTCCACACCGCGCTGTCCGAATCGGACGGTGATGTGCTCGTTTTCCTGCCGGGCGCCGGTGAGATCGCCCGCGTCACCTCGCTGTTGCATGGCGTTCCCGTCGTGCCACTGCACGGCCGGTTGTCCACGGCACGACAGGACGCCGCGCTGCGACCCGGCGACGCCCGCCGGGTCGTGCTCGCCACCGCGGTCGCCGAGTCCAGCCTGACGGTGCCGGGAGTCCGTGCCGTGGTCGACTCGGGGCTCGCGCGCGTGCCGAGAATGGATCACCGGCGTGGCCTGTCGGGCCTGGTCACGACCCGCGTGTCGGCGTCGGTGGCCGAGCAGCGGGCCGGTCGCGCCGGCCGGGAGGCGCCGGGGCGCGTGTTCCGGTGCTGGCCGGAGCACGAGCACGCGACGCTGCCGGCACAGCCCGAACCGGAGATCCGCACGGCGGACCTGACCCGGCTGGCACTCGAGTTGGCCTGCTGGGGCACCCCGGACGGCACGAGCCTGGACTGGTGGGACCCGCCGCCACCCGGTGCGCTCGCGGCCGGTCGTGCGGTACTCACCGCGCTGGGCGCGCTCGACGACGGTGCGGTCACCGAGCGGGGCAGGCGTATCGCCGGTGTCGGCCTGCATCCACGGCTCGCGCGGGCGCTGCTCGACGGCACGGAGGTGGTGGGCGCGACCGCCGCGGCCGAGGTCGTGGCACTGCTCGACGACGACACCCTCGCCACGAGCACGTCGGTGGAGGACACGCTGCGCCGGCTGCGCGCGGACGGCTCACCACGATGGGAACGCGAGGTACGGCGACTGGCCACACTGGTGCCCGATCGTCCACAGGGGACACCGGACCCGGCGTTCGTCGTCGCGCTCGCCTACCCGGAGCGGCTCGCGCGACGGCGGTCACCGGGCTCACCCGTGTACCTGATGGCGGGAGGCACGGCCGCGGAACTGGCCGACAGCGGCGAGTGGCTCGCGGTCGCCAGCGCCGACCGGCAACCTGGCCGGGCACAGGGAAAGATCCGGCTGGCGGCTCGTGCGGACCAGCGGCTGGCGGAACGGGCCGCGCCGGCTCTGCTGTCCGAAGTAGACGAGATCGCCTGGGTCGACGGGGACGTCGTGGCACGGCACGTACGTCGCCTCGGCGCGATCATCCTGCGCGAACGCCCATTGGCGAAACCGGATCCCGCCCAGGTGCGGGCTGCGCTGGTCGAAGGCCTGCACGCCGACGGCCTCGCATTGCTGAACTGGACCGACAACGCCGTGCGGCTGCGACAGCGACTGTCGTTGCTGCACCGGGTGCTGGGTGCGCCGTGGCCGGACATGTCGGACGCGGCGCTGTTGGCGGCGATCCCGTCGTGGCTGTCCCCGTCGCTGAGGTCGGCCCGCCGCCGAGCCGACCTTGCGAAGATTGACCTGCACGGGGCGCTGTCACTGTTGCTGCCGTGGCCGGAGGCGAGCCGTCTGGACGAACTGGCGCCGGATCGGCTGACGGTCCCGTCCGGTGCCCGGATCCGGGTCGACTACTCGGGCGACGAGCCGGCGCTGCCGGTGAAGCTGCAGGAGACCTTCGGCTGGACGACGACACCGACGATCGCGGCCGGCCGGGTGCCGATCCAGCTGCACCTGCTGTCGCCCGCGGGTCGTCCTGTCGCGGTCACCCGTGACCTGGAAAGCTTCTGGCAAGGCGGTTATCACCAGGTCCGGGCGGAGCTACGAGGGCGTTATCCCAAGCATCCATGGCCGGAGGACCCGACGACGGCCACCCCGACAGCCCGGACCAACCGTCGCCGCTGAACTCACCCGACCAGCGCCGCGCGTACCTCGTCGCTCACCCCGACCTCCCCCACCGGCACGCCACCGCCAAGAACCGGCTCCGTCGCCAAGGCGCTGGCCGCCGACACGTCCACGCCCAGCGCGCCGAGCACCGCCAACGCGAGGATGGTCGTCGCGCGGGGGTTGCCGTCGATCACCTTCATCGCCACCGCCTGGCCCGTCGCGGCGGCCGCCATCAGCACGCCCTCCGCGCCGCCCTTGCACACCGTGCCCGGCACGAGTCGCATGACCTCGGTGTTCTGGTGGCCGGTGCCGCCGACGTACTCGGGTGCCGCCCGCATCGCGTCCGCCACGACCCGTTCCGGCGTGCCGTCCGGCGCCAGCACCAGGGCGCGGGCCGCCCGCGCCAGGCCAAGCACCGTCGTGGAGAACAGCGGCGCGCCACAACCGTCGACCGCGACATGCGTCACCGGACCCGCCGCTTCCTCCAACCGCGCACGAATGACCTTCTGGACGGGATGACCGGGTGACAGGTAGTCCTCTGTGGACCATCCGTTGACCACGCAGCACGCGAGCATGGCCGCGTGCTTGCCCGAGCAGTTCATCCGGACCTGGCTCGGCCCCTCCCCCGCCCGGATGAGCCGGTGTCGCGTCGCCTCGTCCTCCGGCCAGGTCGGCGGGCACTTGAGGTCCACTTCGGACAACCCGGCCGCGGCGAGGATCGAACGTACCTCGGCGACGTGCCGGTCCTCGCCGGTGTGGCTTCCCGCCGACAACGCGGTGCCGGCCGTCGACAGGGTCAGTCCGGCGGCTCGGCAACCCACGGCCTGCCACGGTTTCGTCGACGACCGCGGCAGCATCGTCGCGGTCGGCTCGCCCAGCGACACCGCGACCGAACCGTCCCCGGCAAGCCCCACGAGCGTGCCGAAGTGCCGGCTTTCCACGAAACCGGACCGTTCCACCACCGCCAGCTCAGCCATGTGCCTTCTCCGAACGGCGCAACCGGTGCGCCAAGAACGACAATGAACTGTTGCACACCAGGTAGACGAACGTCACCACGAGGAAGGTCTGCACCAGAAGATGGTTGTAGGCGGACAGCACCTGCGCCCGGTAGAGCAGCTCCGTGAACGCGACGACGTAGCCGAGCGACGTGTCCTTCAGCAGGCTCACGAGCTGGCTCACCAGGGCCGGCATCACGTGCCGGACCGCCTGCGGCAGCACCACGAACCGCATCGTCTGCGTGCCGCTCATGCCCAGCGAGAGCGCCGCCTCGGACTGCCCCCTCGGGAGGCTGAGCACGCCGGCACGGAAGATCTCCGCGAAGGCCGCCGCGTTCGCGACGGTCAACGGCAGCACCAGCTTCCACAACAGCGGCAGGTTGACGCCAACCCCCGGCAGCGCGAACAAAGTCACGTAGATCATGAGGAGCACGGGCAGGGTTCGTGCGATCTCGATGTAACCGGTGGCGAGCCAGCGCACCAACCTCACCCGGGACAGCCTGCCCAACGCGAGGAAGACACCGGCGACCGCGCTCAGCACCGCGACGTACGCGGCCGCCTCCAGTGTGCCGAGCAACCCGACCAGCAGGTACTCCCAGATCGGCCACTGGGTGAACGGCGCCCACCGCGCGGCGTCGAGCTGCCCGTGTTTCGCGAACTGCCACAGCCCGAGCGCGAGCAGGCCGGCGAGCACCACCGCGCTCACCACCGACCAGATCATGATCCGGCGGCGGGTTCGCGGGCCCGGCGCGTCGTAGAGAACGGTCACCGCAGGATCGCCACCCGTCGTTCGAGCCAGCCCGTGCCGAGACCGATCAGCAACGCCAGCGCCATGTACGTCAGACCGGCGCCGACGAAGATCGGGATCGGCTGGGCGTGCACGAGGTTCGTCTTGTTCGCGGCCGCGGTCAGCTCGACGATCCCGACCGCGGCGAACAGGGCCGTGTTCATGACCAGCGCGATCATCACGTTGCCGACCGGCTGGACCACCGCCCGCAGGGCCTGCGGCAGGATCACCGACCCCAACGTCTGGCGAAACGTCAACCCGAGCGCGCGGGCCGCTTCCGCCTGCCCCAACGCCACCGTGTTCACCCCGCTGCGCACGGCCTCCGCGACGTACGCGGCCTCGTAGACCACCAACACGACGACGGCGGTGACGGGCAGCGGCATCAGCAGGCCGGCGTCGGGCAGCGCGAACACGAACAGCACCAGCAACGCGAGAAGCGGCACGTTCAGGAACAGTTGCACGTACGCGAAGGCGACACCACGCAGCACGGGGATCGGGCTGACCCGCATGGCCGTCACGATCACGCCGAGCGCCAGTGCGCCCACCGCTGACAGGGCCGCCATCCACAGCGTGGTGAGCAGGCCCCGCAGCAGCGGTTCGAGATTGTCGAGCAGTGCCGCCATCAGGAGCCGGGCACCGAGCCGATGGCGGGCGGGGTCGGCGGGTCGGACTCGACGACCGTGCCGAGCGAACTCTTCCACGCGGCCGCCCACTGGCCGCCGTCCTGGATCTTCTTCAGCCAGTCGTTGACGAAGTCCTTGAACTCGGTGTCGCCGTGCTTGAGCCCGATGCCGTACGGCTCCGTCGTGAAGGGATTGCCGACCACGGTGAGTTGCGGATTGGACTTGGCGTCACTCGCCAGAAGAGTGAGGTCCTGGACGTACGCGTCACCGCGGCCCTGCAGCAGCGCGGTCACGGCCTGCGGATCGGTGCCAAACGCGACGACGTTCGCCGTCGGCTGACGTTGTGGCACCTCCGTGACAGCCGGGGTGTTCGCGCCGACGATCACGGTTTTACCAGCGAGATCGTCGATGCCCTTGATCTCGGTGTTGCCGGTCTTGACCGCGACGGCCAGGCCGGACTCGAAGTACGGGCCGGCGAAACTCACCTGCTCAGCGCGCTCTTCGGTGATCGTGTAGGTGTTGAAGACGACGTCGACCGTGCCGTTGGCGAGCAGTGCCTCTCGGGTCTCCGTGGCCGGCGGTATGATTTCGACCTCCGGCTTGCCCAGGATGTACACCGCGAGCAGCTTCGCAAGATCTGCGTCGAAACCAGTTACCTCATCCGGGTTCGTCGGGTTCTGTTGCGAGAGCAGCGGCGCGTCGAGTGCCTCGGCGACGATCAGCTTGCCACGCTTCTTGATCCGCTCCATGGTCGAGCCGGACAGGATCGCGGCGGCGTCGGCGACCGGAGCATTTTTCAGCAAGTCCGGACTACTCGTGGCACCGGTGGCCGGCGGCACGGCGGACTCCTCACCGCCGCCGCATCCGGCGAGCGCCATGGCAAGTGTGCCGATCAGGGCAAGCAACACGCGACGGTTCATTCGGGAACCCTCCATCTTGATCCGAACGTCGGAACACTAAGTCCAAAAATCGAACCAAGTCAAGACAGATTTGTAACAAGTGGTAGAAAGGTCCGCATGAACAGTCCCCGCGTCGCACCCGACTCGCCGGGTGCGGTGCTGCAGCTCATCCGGTCCGGAGCGGTCTCGTCCCGCTCCGAGCTGGCGAAGTACCTCGGCGTGTCGGCGTCGACGGCGAGCAGCCGCGTCCAGACGCTGATCGACCACGGCTATGTGGAGGAAGCCGGTGAGGGCAGGTCGCTTGGCGGCCGACGCCCCCGGCGTCTCGCCTTACGACCCGACTTCGGGTACGTCGCGGCGGCCGACCTCGGCAGCCGCCACGCGACGATGGCCGTGTTCGACATGTGCGGCACGCTGGTACACGAGCGCACGGACAAGGTGCGGATCGCGGCGGGACCCTTTCAGGTGCTGTCGTGGGTCGGGGACGAGATCTCGCGCGCGGTGAACGTCGAGCGTGGACTACTCGGCGTCACCGTCGGCGTACCCGGACCGGTGAACATCCGAACCGGACAGGTGGTCACGCCGTCGCGGATGCCTGGCTGGCACGGTGTGCTCGTCGGGTCCGAGCTCGTCGACTTCCTCGGCGACACCCCCGTGCTCGTCGACAACGACGCGAACCTGATGGCAGTTGGCGAGCACAGCGCCGACGCGATCGACCACATGGTGTTCCTCAAGGCGGGCACCGGTATCGGTTGCGGCGTCATCGCGTCCGGCCGCCTGCACAGGGGCGGGATGGGCGCGGCGGGCGACATCGGCCACCTGCCGGTGCCGGGACGAGAGGACGTCGAGTGCGCATGCGGTCGCAACGGCTGCCTCGACGCCGTGGCGAGCGGCGCCGCACTGGTCCGCGACCTCCAGGCGGCGGGCGTCGCGGTCGCCTCGCCGCTCGACGTGGTGATCCTGGCCAGAGACGCCGAACCGACCGTCACGCGTCTGCTGCGGGAGGCGGGCCGCGCCACTGGCGAGATCCTCGCGACGGTCGTGAACTTCTTCAACCCGGACGCGGTGGTGATCGGCGGGCAGCTCAGCCTGGCGGAGCCGTTCGTGTCCAGTGTTCGCGCCGTCGTGTACGAGCGGTGCCTGTCCATGGCCACCGACGACCTACACATCCGCACCAGCAAGGTGGGCCACCTGGCGGGCGTGATCGGTGGCGCTCAACTCGCGCTCGAACACGTGCTGGATCCCCAGCGCGTGAACGAACAGATCGAGAAGAAGGACCAGGGCTTGTGATCAACCGTGGCGCAGGCCACACCCGCAGTCGCCATTGTCGGTAACACATCGGCGGGCAAGTGCGATGACACAGGTGACCTCGCGGTGCTGGCGGACCCCCGACCTGGCAGCACCGCGGGGTTTTCTTCGTTACCGGCCCCGCCTGTCCGCGCCGCGCCGGTCATCTACGCTCCTGGCCAGTGAGCGCAACATTGGTCGCCAAAGGGCTGGCGGCGGGCTTCGGGGAGCGGATCCTGTTCTCCGGGTTGGATCTCGTCGTGGCACCAGGAGACGTGGTGGGCCTCGTCGGGGTCAACGGGGCCGGGAAGTCGACGCTGCTTCGAATTCTCGGCGGGGTTGTTCCGCCGGACGAAGGAAGTGTGCGGCTGAGTCCGCCGAACGCCAACGTCGGTTATCTCCCGCAGGAGCCGGACCGCAGGCCTGGCGAGACGGTTCGTGAGTTCCTCGGCCGCCGCACCGGGGTCGCGGCGGCACAGACCGCCCTCGACGACGCCACTACCGCGCTCGCCGAGAGCAAGCCGGGCGCCGACGAGGAGTACGCGAACGCGTTGGAGCGGTGGTTGGCCCTGGGCGGCGCCGACTTGGACGAACGTTTGGAGGAAGTGGTCGCGGATCTGGGGTTGACGGTCGACCTTGGTGCGCACATGACGTCGCTTTCCGGCGGACAGGCGGCCAGGGCGGGGATGGCGTCGCTCCTTCTCAGCCGCTACGACGTCTTCCTGCTGGACGAACCGACGAACGACCTGGATCTGGACGGGCTGGCGAGGCTCGAGGAGTTCGTGACGGGTCTGCGTGCGGGCACCGTGCTCGTGAGCCACGACCGGGAGTTCCTCGCGAGGACCGTGACCGGGGTGGTCGAACTGGACCTCGCGCAACGACAGGTCAACACCTACGGCGGCGGCTACGAGTCCTACCTCGCGGAGCGGGAGGTGGCCCGCCGGCACGCCAGGGAACGGTTCGAGGAGTACGCCGACACGAAGGCCGCACTCGAGCTGCGTGCGCGGACACAACGCGCCTGGATGGACAAAGGTGTCCGCAACGCGCGCCGCAAGGCCACCGACAACGACAAGATCGGCCGGAACAAGCGCGTCGAGGCAACGGAGAAGCAGGCCGCGAAAGCCCGCCAGACGGACAGGTTGATCCAGCGGCTCGACGCGGTGGAAGAGCCGCGCAAGGAATGGGAGCTGCGGATGGAGATCGCCGCCGCACCCAGGGCCGGCGCGGTGGTGGCGGTGCTGCGAGGCGCGGTCGTGCGACGGGGTTCGTTCACGCTCGGCCCGGTGGACCTGCAGATCGACTGGGGCGACAAGGTCGCCATCACCGGCGCGAACGGCGCCGGCAAGTCCACCCTGCTCGCCGCGCTGCTGGGCAGGGCCGACCTGGCGGACGGGACGTCCTCGCTGGGGCCGGGAGTCCGGGTGGGCGAGGTGGACCAGGCCCGCGCGTTGTTCACGGGAGACGACACACTGCTCGCCGCGTTCGAGCACCAGCTACCCGACATGCCGCCGACGGACATCCGCACGTTGCTGGCGAAGTTCGGCCTCACCGCGGCGCACGTACGTCGGACGGCCGGCAGTCTTTCCCCGGGCGAACGCACCCGCGCGGCACTCGCGTTACTCCAGGCCCGCGGCGTGAACCTGCTCGTTCTGGACGAACCAACGAACCATTTGGACCTACCGGCCATCGAACAGCTGGAGTCCGCGCTGGCGAACTACCCGGGCACCCTGCTTCTGGTGACCCACGACCGCCGCATGCTGGCTGCCGTACACACGAACCGCCACCTGAACGTGGTGGACGGCGAGGTGACGGACCGCTAGGGAGCGGTTGTCGTGCCTGGTAGGACGTCCGCGACCCAGGAGTCCATGACTTCCACGTGCCGTAGGCCGCCGGACTCCGCGATGTGTCGGAACCACTCGCGGCACTCGGGGACGGTGTCCACCAGCCGCGCGGCTTCCTCCGCCTGCTCACGGTCGCGCCACACCAGTACGTCCAGCCAGCCGCCGTCGTCCTCTTTGGTCAGGAAGGCGGCCAGGCAGGCGGGGAAACGGCGCCTCAACGCGTCGATCATCGCTGGGCGTTCGGCCAAGAGCTTGTCCTCTGCGCCTTCGTGGATCGTGAAGCGGGCAAGTTCGATCGCCATCGTCATGGGCGCACGATAGTAAGACCCACCGACAGGCCTCTTGCTTCGCGGTTTGGAGCAAGTCGGTGTGGCGCTGGAGTTTTCAGGCGCCGCCGCGCATCGAGCGGCGGATTTCCTCCAGTTTGTCGAGGCCTGCCTTCTTCCTTGCCTCGAACTGGTCCTCGACGGCCTTCCCTTCTTGGGTCGCGTCTGCCAGTTCGGCGGAACCGATGCCGGTCGCCACCCGGTTCTCGATCCGGTCCCGCACGTAGTCGAAGGTCGGCACCCCGGCCTCCGTGTAGTCACCGGCGGGCACCACGGGTGGCGCGGCGGCGGTGAGGTCCTTGTTCTCCTCGACGAGCTCGGCGTCGAGCACCGGCTCCTCTTTCGCGTTCATATCCCGACCATAGCCCTGTCTTGCCAACCGGTATTTCGAAACGATACCGTTTCGTTCATGGCGGCTCGGGCACGCAGTGACGTTCGTGAGGAGGCGATCCTCCGCGCGGCGATGGCACTGCTCGGCGAGGTGGGCTACGACCGGATGACCATCGACGCCGTCGCCGAGCGCGCGAAGGCCAGCAAGGCCACGGTCTACCGCCGGTGGTCGGGCAAAGCCGAGCTCGTGGCGACGGCCGTACGCCGGTACGCGGGCACAGCCCTGCCACCGCCCGAACCAACGGGCCAACCACGCGCCGACCTGCTCGCACTCCTCACCGCCATGCGTGCCAGCCTGCTCGGACAGGACGCCGCGCTGCTCCTCGGACTGCTCACCGCCATGCGACACGACGCCGAGCTGGCGCGAACCGTGCGGCAGGTCGTCCTGGCACACAAGCACGACGCGTTCGCCGCCCTGTTCCCCGACGCCGACCACGCGTGGCTGGCGGAGATCACCTCAGCCGCGCTGCTCTCCCGGCTGCTCGTCACGGGCGAGCCGCTCGACGAGGAGTTCCTCGCCAAGCTCGTCGACACCGTCCTGCTCCCCCAACTCGAGGAACCGTGATGTGGCACGTGATCCTGCTCGGTCTTCTCGGCGGGCTGCTCGCCGGCAACGCTCTGCCGCACTTCGTCCGCGGCATCACCAGACGGCCCTACCCGTGCGCGTTCGGCAACGGCCCCGTCCCGAACCTGCTCGCGGGGTGGTCCGGGTTCGTGCTCGCCGGGCTGTGTCTCTGGTGGGCGGACCTACCGCGCCATCCGCTCGCGGCGTTCGTCTCGATCAGCGTCGGCGTGCTGTTGATCGGACTGTTCCACGCCGGGCCGGGCGCCTTCGGCCGGCCAGAGCCAGACGGCCAGGATCCTAGGCACGCACCGACGCGGGCGTGAGGACCGTGACGTCGCCGGTGACGCCGTCCACCTGCACCAGCGTGCCCGGCGCGAGCCTGGCCGACGCGTCCCGCGTGCCCGTCACACACGGCACACCCAACTCCCGCGCCACGATCGCGGCCCTGGACAGCGGGCCACCCAGGTCGGTGACGATCGCCGCGGCGGGGCCCAGCAGCGCGGCGTGCCCGACGTCCACGACACGCACGACGACGACCTCGCCTGGCTCGACGTTCGCCCGAGCGTCGGTCAGGAGCCGGACCGGACCCGACACGACACCGGCCGACACGCCAACCCCGTGCAGCTGCTTGCCTTCCGGTGTCGGGTAGTCGACGACCTCCGGCCGCCACGAGCCGCCGATCACCGCCGGCATCCGCACCTCCGACAGCCGCGACCAGTCCGCACGACGGCGCTCAACCCGCTTGAGCGCGTCCGCCGGCTGACCGAGCAACTCGTCGAGCGTCAGGAAGAACGCGTCGTCGACGTCCACCAACCGCCCCGCGTGCACCTGCCGGCGACCCCACTCCCGGACCAGCCGACGTAGCTCGCCGGTGTACCGGATGGTCGCGTCGATGGCCAGTTCCCGTTGCCGCTGCCCGGCGATCGCCAGCTTCTCCACGAACTTCCGCTTCCCCTTGACCGGTGCCGCGGCGTCCACAACGGACTCATCCGAAATGGACTCCGCAGAAGCGTCGTCGGCCTCCGGGGACGGGTCTTCGACGGCCGGGGCGGGAACAGCTTCCGGTCGCGCGCGAGAAGCGCAGAGCGCGGCCATGAACACCAGATCCGACCGTTCAGCGAACGGAGAACCGGCCAGCTCCGCCTCGTTGGGTCCACGGTGGCCGATGCGCGTCAGCGCCTCGTCGAACGCCGCGCGGAACTCCGGGGACTTCTGCCGCACGGCGTCGGGATCACCCCACTCGGCGAGCACCCGCAGCTCCTCGTCGGCACGCAACATCTCCGCCAACCCGAGAACAGCGGGAAAAGTCGGCTCGTGGGCGATGTCAGCGCCCCGGCCGAGCGCGGCCACGTCCGCCTTGGCACGCCTGCGCAACGGCCCACCCGCGACATGCGCCACCAGCACGCCGAGTTGCGTCAGCGTCCAGCCCTCGGCCAGCCGGTCGTACAGCAACCGGGCCCGCACGGCCAGTTCGGCGTCCGGCCGCGTCACGAAGTCGTCCTCGAGGCGCTCCGCCACAGCGGCGTCGGCGAAGTCCTTGACAGCGGCCCGGTAACGGCGTGCCATGCCCACGAAACGCTTCCACGCCGACAATCGAGCCGCGAGCCCGCGCAACCCCGACGGCACCGTGGGCCGGCCCAACGGGAACAGGTCGAGATCCTCACGCGGGTCGACGTGCGCCCTGACCAATGTCTCCTCGGTCCAGCCAGGCAGCGGCGCCGCGGCGGCCGCCGACACCCCGGCGTACAGGCGGTGGCCGAACACCGCGTAGCCCCGGCTCTCCCACTCGTCCGCCACCGGACCGGTGAGTCCGGCCACCCCGGCCATCGTCCGGCCGGCGGCACGCAGACCCGCGGTGTGCACGTCGATCGACAGCGGTGTCAGCGGCGCGGGAAACAGCTCCGCCGTCTGGTGGGCGCTGAACACCGGGTAGCGAGGGTCGATGCGGTCGTCGCATTCCGCCGCCATGCTCGGCAACGCGACCGACGCGAGCGGTGTGCCGTCCTCGGGCGGCCGTCGGCGCGGCAGCGGCTCCACCGGGATCGGCAGTCGGGTCAGGTCGTCGACCGCGCCGTCCTTGGTGAGCCGCCGACCTCGGCCACCGCGGGCCAGGTCCTCGACCACCTCCTCGGAGGTCCAGCCGCACTCGAAACCCCAGTCCCGCGCGGTGCCCTTACGGTCCGAAGTGGACATCGCGGGCCAGTTCGGGATGCCGCGGACCGACAGGCCGCGCAACACCTCCCGCACCGCGCCCGCGACGATGACGTCCGACGCGAACAGCGCGACCACACCGGTGCGGTCGGATGTGACGGCGTACAAGAGAAAGCGCACCAGATCGTCGGTGTGCAGCAGGCGCCACTGGGTGTCGCGTGGCGCGGCGAGCAGCGTCGCGACCGTCCGGCACGACTGCCAGTCCAGGAGCCGGCCGCCGAGCGGCGCGGTCCGGACCACCACGTGCCGGCCGCCGCTGTCCCGCACGACCTTGTCCGCGTCGGCGGCGTCCGGGCCGTGCTCGATGGGCACGACGAAGCGGATCCCGTGCCGCGCGGCGGCGGTCGCCATCCGGCGCAACGCCGGGATGCCGCCGGACTCGGGCACCTCACGCTCCACCGGCGACAGGTGCACCACGACGTCGGTGCCGGCCACGAGGGACTCGGCCGTCGCCGCGTCGCCCTGGGTGAACGACACGTCCGGCGGCAGGTCCCGATGCTCCGCCGTGCCGACACCGATGATCTCGTGCCCGGCACCCGACAATGCCCTGGCGAACGCGCGTCCGAGGTCCGATGTGACTCCGTTGACGAGAACGCGCATCATGGCCCCTTCCCGCTTTGTGCCGACTACCCCGGGTGGTCTTCGCGGCACGCTACACGCGGGATGACCAAGCCTTTACGCCGACCTCACCTCCGAAACGGTCCCGTGACCTCGTAGGTGATGCCGCCGCTCGACAGGCCGGACGTGCCGCGCTGGGACGAGAAATAGAGCCGGTTCCCCGCCGGGGTGAACGCCGGTCCGGTGATCTCCGAGGAGCCCTGGCCGCTGATCCGCAGGAAGGGCGCCACGATGTCGTCCGGCGTGATGATGCAGATCTCCATGTTGCCGCCGTCCTCGGCCACGAACAGGTCACCCGACGCCGTCCCGGTGACGTTGTCGACGCCGGTCAGCGGGGCCGTGCCGTTCGTGACGAGCGAGTCGTCGTAGGCCAGCTCGTAGGTGCTGCTCGCCAGGTTCACCTGCCAGAGGCGATTGTCACCCTTTGTGGTGAACCAGGCGGTGTCGTTGGCGTAGTGGAGGCCCTCGCCGCCGTTGAACCGCTTGGCGCCCGACACCTGGTTGCGGGTGGCGGTCGGCGAACCGTCCGGATCCGGCACGGTGGCCCACGTGAACGAACCGCTCGTGGCGCTGCCGGCGACGAGCACCTGCAGGGTGCCGGCCGACAGGTCGCCCCACGTGGTGGGCACGAACCGGTAGAAGCAGCCGTTCGAGACGTCCTCGGTCATGTAGATCGCGCGGCGGACGGGGTCGGCCGCGGCGGCCTCGTGGGTGAACCGTCCCATCGCCGGCCGCTGCGTCGACGCGCCGCCCCACGGGTCGGTCTCGTAGACGAAGCCCCGGTCGACCTCCTCACACGACAGCCACTTGTTCCACGGCATCGCGCCGCCCGCGCAGTTCGTGCGGGTGTTGGACAGGATGCGGTAGGCGTCGGTGACGTTCGCGTTCCCGTCGAACCGCAGGGCGCTCGCGCCACCGCCGGGGTTGATCTCGGAGTTGGACACGTAGATCCAGCCGCTGCCGTCGGCGAACACGGCGCCGCCGTCCGGCGCGCTGTGCCAGGTGTAGCCGGCGACCTGCTGCCCGGACCGTGCGACGACGCGGCTGGTGAACCCGGCCGGCAACTGGATCCCGTTGGCGTCGGCGGCCTGCAGCGGTCCGTAGGGACTTGGCCCGACCTGGGCCGGCGCGGCCATCGCGCCGGGGGTGAGGGTGTTGCCGAACGTCGTGACACCCGCACCGATGACCGCGGCGCGCAGGAAGTTCCGTCTCTTCACGTATGCCTCCGAGGAGTGGTCGCCCGCTTACCTACCGCAGCGTAGGCGGGCGACGCCGCCGAGGAAAATGAACTTCGGATCGATTCGAAGTAGCGGTCCAGTTCCTCGGCGAGGGACGTGGGGGCCAGTACTGGGGCGAAGTGGCCGACGCCCGACAGGACACGGACATGCGCGTCGGTGACGTGCTGGGCGATGTGTCGTGCCGAATCGGCGAACCACGCGCCGAGCAGTGTCTGCCGGCCGTACATGAGCAGGACCGGCGCGGCGACCGTCCCGAGTGTCTCGGGGTCAGTGGATCGGGGCCCCTCGTAGGCGGCGTCCTGCTGGACGAACTGGAGCATCGCGGGGACGCGGCCTGCCCATCGCTGGTAGAAGTCCGTCTCCTCCAGGGCGGCGATCTCGTTGTCGGTGCAGATCCACGGGACGAACGCGCGTACGGCATCGACGAGCCTGCCGTCGGCGGCGGCCATGCCCATCTGCTCGAGGGTGGCGAACGTACGGGCGAAGTCGTCCGCTCGCATCACCGACACCACACCGGGTTCGTAGACGGCCACGGCTGCCACGGATCGGCTGTGCGCGGCCGCACCGAGCACCCATGCGCCGCTGCCTGACCAACCGACCAGGCAGACCGGCTCGCCAATGCTGTCGACGAACGCGGTGACGTCCTCCTGGAGCCGCGGGGGCGAGTGGTCCGGGTTGTCGGCGGACAGGCCGCGGCCGCGGGTGCTCGGCAGGTAGCAGGTGAACCGGTCGGTGAGGTGAGGCAGCAGCGCCTCCCAGGCGATCTCGCCGTCCCCCATCCCGCCGTGGACCAGGACCAGCGCCGGCCCTTGTCCTCGTACTCGGCCGACGATCTCGGTCCCGTCGGCGGAGACAGTTCGGTGGAGTTGGTGCTCAGTCATGGTGGTCACTCCCTGAACGATCGTTGCGCCGGTGTTCGGTGCGCCTACCTGGACGCTAGGCAGCGCGCCGCCACCGCGGCATCGGCGCGATTGACCATCCCGGCGGCGCTCGATCTACGCGGTTGTGCGTAGCCGCGTCACCGGCTGACCGTCAGTCCGTGGTCGATGGCGTAGCGCGCGGCCTGGGTCCGGGAGGTGACCCCGATCTTGTGGAAGATGTTCGTCAGGTGCCGGGCGACCGTGCGGTCGCTGATGTAGAGCCGCTCGCCGATCTCCCGGTTGGAGCGGCCGTCGGCGACCAGTGACAGCACCTCGCACTCGCGCCGGGTCAGCCCGGCGGGCGCGTCCTGCGCCCGCCGGTGTGCTCCCAGCCGCTCGTAGGCCGTCTCCGCCCGCGCGATCTCCGCGGCGGCGGACGTCTCGTCGCCGAGCGCCCGGTAGGCCTGCGCGAGCCGGACACAGGATCCGGCGGCGTCGTAGGCCGCGCCGAGCTCGTGCCAGCGCCGACAGGCGTCACGGAGCACCGGGAGCGCCTCCTCCGCGCGGTCCTGCGCCAGCAGCACCGCGCCGCGCGCGGCGGCGGCCATCGCCTCCAGCCCCGACGTCGCGTACGTCGATGCCGTCGACGCGAGCTCGGAGGCCGCGGCCGCCGCGTCATCCAGCCGTCCCGCGGCGACGGCGATCTCGACCGCCGCCGCACAGATCGGGGCCCGGCGCAAAGGGTCGGTGCCGGCCGCCGCCAGGGCCGAGCGCACCGACGTCGCGGCACCCTCGGGGTCACCCTGCTGGAGCCGCAGCAGCGCCCGTCCCGGTTGCGGGTCACGCCCGCGGGCGTGTGCCTCGTCGTAGGCGTCGGCGGCGCTCGGGTCGGCGCGCAACCGGCGCGCCTCGGCCACGACGTACCAGGCTTCCGCGGCGTAGTCGACCCGGTTGGCGTCGAGGTTCGCCACGACCCGCAGCGCGCTCCGCTCGGCCTCGTCCCACTCGCCGAGGAGCAACTGGAGCTGAGCCCGGTGCACCCGGCATATGCCCCCGAACGCCACCGCCGCCGGGAAGGTGGCCAGCCACCGCTCGGCCAGGTCGGTCCAGCGGGTCATCCGGCGGACGTCGGCGATCTCGTGACAGGCCGCGATGGTGTGACAGTAGAGGGTGCCTGAGATGAAGGGGGCGAGCCGGCCGTCCAGGACGGTGACCATCGCCTCGTCCAGCAGCGCCAGTCCGTCGACCACGTGGCCGGACCTGATCAGGGCGCGGCCTTCGGCCTGCACACCGGCGGCCACCAGGTCGGGCCGGTCGAGCCGGTGGCCGAGGTCCCGCAACCGGCGGGCCGCGTCCACCGCATCCGCCGAGCGGCCGGCCAGCAGACTCATCTCCACCCCGGTGACGAGCAGCAGGTATCCGTGCACCGGGCACTCCGGGATGCCCTCCGCCAGACGTCCGGCGCGGCCGATCCAGCCGATGCTCTGCGGCTCGTCGCCTCGCCCCATGTGAAAGATCCCGAGCAGCATGGCGGCCCACGCGGCCTCAGCCGGCCGGGAGTCCGCGAAGTAGGCATCGCACGCGGCAGCGCCGAGCCGCAGGTTGTCCTCGACACGGCCGAGCCACCACACGGCGTCGGCGTACGCGGCGAGGTCATCCGCGGTGAGTCGCTCGGTCGCGACCGCGTCGAAGTGCGCCGCGGCCAGGGCCCAGTCGTGTGCCGCGCAGGCCCGCCGCGCCAGGATCAGTCTGTCCGTGTGCTCGTCCACGCGCCGTACCCCGCCGAGTCGCAGCTCACGGACAGCAGTCTCCCACCGGAGGCCGCCACCGGCAGACTGTGGCGGGGCACCCGCACGCCGCTTGTCGACAGGGCCGACGGCGGTCGGCACGACTCGGCCTATTCGACCAAACGTCCACTATGGACAGAGGCGGGGAGGAACTCGCCCGCGACCGGATCGTGCAGGTAGACACGGGCGGCGGCCACGTCGAAGTACATGCCGATCAGCCGGAGTTCACCGCGCGTCAACGCCGTCGCCACCGCCGGGTGCGCGCGGAGCCGGTCCAGCTGTGCCAGCACGTTGTGCAGCGCCAGCCGGTCCCACTCGGCGGCCGGCACCTGTCCGCCGACGGTCAGCTGCGGACGCGTGCGAGAACGCTCCAGGCTCGGCGACGCGTGCCGCAACCACGAACGCAGCGCCGGCGCCCCGGCCGGCGGACCGCTGACGAGCGCCTTCATCGCGCCGCAGGACGAATGGCCGCACACCGCGATCTCCCGCACGCCGAGGGTGCCGACGGCGAACTCGACGGCCGCGGCCACCGAACCGTCCGCGTCGGCCGGCACGAGGTTGCCGATGTTGCGCACCGTGAACAGCTCGCCGGGGCCGCTCGTGGTGATCACGTTCGGCACGATGCGCGCGTCCCCGCAGGTGAGGAACAGGGTCGACGGCGCGTGCACGTCGGCTAGCTGACTCAGCGTCGGCAGCAGCAGCCGGGCGACGTGCCGCTCGTACTCCGCGGTGCCGAGCACGACCGACGGTGGCGCGGACCGTTGCGCCGGCACGACGGCAGGCCCGCGCTGCCACGCCCACGGCGCGTACCACCGCGGCATGGCCCGGCGCGCGGCACCCTTGTCCACGGTCGGGGTGCCGGCCTTGCCACGCGCGAACCACGGGTGGCCGAACTCCTCGACGACCACGGTGCCGCCACCCGACTCGTGGGCCTGCTGCCAGGTCGACAGGGTGTCGAAGGCGGCGTGGTCGAGGTAGTCGACGGCCAACTCGAGCGTCACCGTGGCGCCACGCGGGATCGTGCCAAGCACGGCCACGAGCCGCGGGATCGACAGCGCGGCGAGCGCGCCCTCGACGAGGATCCGCCAGCCCTCACCGTCGCGCTCCACACGGATGCCCGCCCACAGCAGGCGTCGCAGCGTCAACAGCGCGGCCACCCCGACGCCCAGCAGCACACCGCTCATGAGGTCGAGTCCGAGCACGCCGAGCAGCGTCACCAAGTACACGAGCAGGTCGCCGTGCCGCCGCACGGTCCGCAGGTGGTTGAGGTCGACGAGTTTCGCGCCGACGTACACCAGCAGCCCGGCCAGCACGGCGAGCGGGATCGCCCGCAGCACACCGGCGAGCAGGACCACGAACAGCATGATCCAGATGCCGTGGAGCACGGCGGAAACCCGTGTCCTGGCACCGGACGCGACGTTGGTGGAGCTGCGGACGATCACCCCGGTCACGGGCAGGCCGCCGAGCGCTCCGGAGGCGATGTTCGCCGCGCCCTGCCCGACCAGCTCGCGGTTGAGGTTGGCCCGTGGCCCGTTGTGCAGCTTGTCGACCGCGACCGAGGACAGCAGGCTCTCCACGCTCGCCACCAGTGCGATCGTGACGACGGCGACGGTGAACGCGGCCCAGTCGCCGTCCGGCATGGCCGGCACGAACCCGATGTGCAGCAGGTTGTCCGGCAGGTCGACCCGCTCGAGCGACATGCCGGTCACGACCGTCAGCACGGTCACGCCGAGCACGGCGGCGAGCGGTCCCGGCACCAGCCGTGCGGCGGCGGGCAGGCGTCCCCACAGGATCAGCAGGGCGATGGTGAGCAGACCGACCGCGGTCGCGCCGCCCTGCGCGTGGATCACCTGCCACGGGAGTTCGAGCAGGTTGTCGACCGGGCTGGTCTGCGTTGCGCCACCGAGCACGACGTGCAGCTGTGCCAACACGATCGTGAGGCCGATGCCGGCGAGCATGCCGTGCACGATCGCGGGCGAGATGGCGAGCGCGGCCCGGGCGATGCGGCTCAGGCCGAGCAGGACCTGGAGGAGGCCGGCGAGCACCGTGATCGCACACGTTGTGGTCCAGCCGAAGCGGTCGATGGACTCGGCGACGATCACCGTCAGCCCGGCCGCCGGACCGCTGACCTGCAGTGGTGAGCCGCCGAGAAGACCGGCGACCACGCCGCCCACGACGGCGGCGACCAGGCCGGCGGCGATCGGGGCCCCGGACGCGAACGCGATGCCGATCGAGAGCGGGACGGCGACGAGGAAAACAACGAGAGAGGCAGGGAGGTCGTGCTTGAGATTCTTCCGAAAAGCGGTGAGGCGCTCGCGGGTCGGCGGCGGCAGGTCCTGGTTCGTTGGCTCGATCATGCCCACAGGAAACCGGACGACCGGGTGTGTTGTCCGCTACACGAAGGATTCTCGAAGCCACGCTGGTACGCGTTGACCTGCGGGTTCACACAGTTCCGTCACCGAATGGGTGAGCGAAATTCCACCCGGACCAGTGACTGTGTCACGACCGATTCCGAAATCTTCTGTCGTTCTCCCGCTGTTTGAGTGCCGCCCAGTCGAGCCGTCCGTCCGCCTCGATCCGGTCCAGGTCCTCGACGACGACCGCGTTCTCCGGAGCCGCCCGGTCGTAGGCGATCGTGGCCTCGGTGCCGAGCGGGAGGTGCGCGAACGCCTTCGTCTCGGCGCGGATCACCCGACCCGCCTCGCGGGACTCGAAGGTGTGCGCCAACACGACCCGCTCGTTGATGTGGGTACGGGTGGGGCGGGTGGACACCAGCAGGGCGGGGGTCCGTCTCCCCGTGGCCAACAGGGCGTCGCGGCGGGCGTCCGTGCGCTGCCACACGAGCATGAAACCCAGCAGCACCGCGAGCTCCACCAGTGCCGCCCCGCCGAAGCCGTACAGGAAAGCCGGGTCCAGGAGGATGCCGAGCACCAGTCCGAGCGGAAGCGCGCACGCCACCTGGACGAGGAACACGATGCGGACGATCCTGCGGGCCGCGGGCATGGCCCGACAGTCGCCGGGAACTGGCGCGATGTCAACGAGTTGCCCGAAAGGACGTTCCGGTGGCCGCCCGAGAAGACGGCCACCGGAAACCTCAGCGGGTCACCGCGTCCAGCGCGTCGACGAGGCCGGCGCCGTAGAAGCCCTTACCGGACCGGCCGCCCTGGCAGGTCGCCGGGGACGGGACCGGAGCGGGCGGGTCGTACGTCCCGCCTGGCGGGCACGGAATGCGGTCCGCCTTCGCCTCCAGCGACGCCGCCACCCTGTTGGCCGACCAGCCGGGGTGCCTGCTGCGGATCAGCGCCAGCACGCCCGCGGCGGCCGGGGACGCCATCGACGTGCCCTGCAGGTAGCCGTAGCCACCGCCGACGACCGTCGACAGGACACGGCCGTTGGCGTCCGGCGTCGGGGCGGCCACCATCCGGTCACCACCCGGTGCGGTCACGTCGGTCTCGATGATCCCGTAGTTCGAGTAGTACGCCTTGCGGCCCTCTGGACCGACCGAGGACACGCTGACCACACCGGGCAGCTCGTCCGGCAGGTCCATGCACTCGTTGCCGACCGTCCGGGTGATCGGGTTGCCGTTGTTGTTGGGGCTGCCGGTGTCGGTGATCGGGTGCGACAGGTCCCAGTTGCTGTTGCCCATCGCGGCCACGTTGACCACGTCGCGGCGCGCCGAGTAGTCCACGGCACGCTTGACGGCCTGGATCACCGCGGCCTGGTCGACATCCGTGCGGCACCACAGGAAGTACGGGTCGATGAAGTACGAGTTGTTCGTGAGGTCCATGCGGTGCTCGGCGGCCCAGATGAATCCGCAGATCGCGTATTCCGGGTAAATGAATCCGTCGTCGTCGACCACCTTCACCGAGGCGAGCCGCACGTTCGGGGCAACGCCAGCCACGCCGATCCCGTTGCGGGGGGCGGCGATGATGCCGGCGACATGCGTGCCGTGCGTGCTGGTGGTCGGCACCCACGCGGCCTGGGACGTGTCCGGCACGCCCTCGTTGGTGCAGCCGACCGACTTCGACGGATCCAGGTTCGGCGCGAGGTCGGGGTGCGCGGCGTCGATGCCGGAGTCCAGCACGCCGACGAGCACGTCGCGGCTACCGCCGGAGATCGCGTTGGCCTGGTCAGCCTTGATCTGCCGCAGGCTCCACTGGTTGGCCTCCAGCGGCTCGGGCGTCACCGCGCCCGGCGACTTGGCCATCGCCGCGGTCTGCTCGGCCGCCGGTTCGGCCTGTTCGAGCATCTCCTGCTTCTGCGCCGCGCCGGCCGCCCGCGCGGCGGGCAGTCCGAGCTCGACCAGGTTCCGCGAGGCGCCTGCCGCCGCGACACCGGGCTTGCGGCGCACGGTCGCCGCGAAGTCCGCACTGGTCGACGTCGCGATCACGACGTTGATCTGCGGCCAGCTCTGCAGCACCTCGCCGCCCGCGGCGCGGATCGACGCCTCGGTCTTCTTCAGCGAGCCGTGCTGTGGTCCGAGGACCACGAAGTGCGCCTCGGACGCGTCCTGCGCGGCGGCCGGTGCGGCGGTCGCCGCACACAGGCTCGCGACGCAGGCGCCCACCGCGGCCGCGACGAACGCTCGGAAGGGGGTTTTTCGCACTGGTTTCCTCCATCGACAGGGCCCCGACCCGGTGGCACCGAACCATCCCGATCCCGGCGGAACAAGAGCCGTTCGGAGGGTATCTGCCGGGGGAGGCACGCCTCCCCCGGCAAACGGGTTATCGGAGTGCGTACGCGCGGGTGACGGTCTCGGTCACCTTGTTGCCCGCGGTGTCCGTCGCGGTCGCGCGCAGTGAGGCGTAGCCGCCGTTGGCGCCACCCGCCGGGATGCCGACCTCGAAGCGGTCACCGGCGGTCCGGACCGTGGCCTTGCGCCACGTCGCGCCATCGTCGTAGGACACCTCCACGGTCACCGAGCGGATCTTCGCGGCCGTCGCGCCCGGCTGGGTCGCGACGGTCAGCCCGGCACGCAGCGCGCCGGTGGCCGCCCGGTTGTGGTCGTCGAGCGGCAGCGCCCACCGGACGTCGAGGAACGGCAACGCGACCCGTGCCGTCGTGCCCGCACCGGCGCGGAAGGTCCACTCGGCTCTGGTGCGTGTGGACAGCGGCGGCACGAGCGTCTCCGACGCCGGCCGGTTCGCGTCCGCGACCACCGTGTACGTGCCGGGCCCGGCGGGCAGTGTGAAGGTGCCCAGCCCGGCGATGTCGTCCCGGCTGCCGACCTCGACGCCGTCCTTGCGCACGACGGTCGAGCCGTGGTTGGTGGGGTCGTAGAAGCTGGCGTCGCCAGGGTCGTTGTCGGCGAACATCGGCACCGCCAGCACCAGCTTGTCGCCCTGCCGGTACGCGACCGGGACCGGTTCACCGTCCTGGCGACTGGTCGGGCCCGTGGTCAGCTCGGGCCCGAACGGCGCGCCGAACATGCGCACGTGCTTCTTCTCGCCCCGCTTCACGGTCGTCGGGAGCGCCACCTCGCTGCCGAACCCGAAGCCGTCCTCGGTGAAGCCCGCGTCGCCGAACATGGTGAGCGCCGCGCCGGGCGTCACGTAGTCGGTGCGGCGGTGCGGCCAGTCGATCTCCACGTCGCCGCCGGCCGTGAACCCGCCGAACGACCAGCCGGCGATCTGGTACCGGTACTTCTTGTCCGGCTGCGTGTCGACGAGTTCCCGGTCGATCGCGCCCATGCTCCGGCGGGTGAACGCGAACGTGTGCCCGGCCGGCACGCGGCCCACCACCTCGCCTGCGACGAAGTAGGCGACCGGGCTGTTGAGACGCCCCACCGCCGTGACCGTGACCGGACCGTTCGCCAGGCGGGCCGCGATCTCCTGGAGGTCGGTGATGTTGAAGACCATCACCACTGGCAGGGGCAGGTCCGGCGGGTTGGGGTCGCTGTACTGAGGGTTGAAGTTCGACAGCACGAGCTTCGCGCCCCGCTCGGCCAGCAGCGCGATGCCTTCCTGCAGTTGCTGTTCGGACGGGTACACCGGGTCGTCCGGGCCGGTCGCGGCGATCACCGCGATCTTGCCGCGCACGTCGCCCGCCGCGTCGATGGCCGCGCGGTCACCGTGTCCGACGTACGCGACCTCGCCGGTCACCGTGCCGTCGAGGCGCGGATAGGTCGACACGTAGATGTCCTCGGCCTCGAAGCCGTCCGTGCCGTCGACGGTGATCGTGGCGAACGGGTGGGTCCAGTACCCGAAGTGGGCGAGCTCGACCCCGGCCATGGGTGGGGTGCCGATCGTGTACAGCTTCTCGGTGCGCCCGACGTCGCCGGCCCGCGCGATGCTCGCGCTGCCGCCACCCGCTTCGGACGCCACGGCGGTGCCGCCCGCGAGCTGTGCCCGCGCGTCCGGGTCGTCGACGCGGGACGTGATCTCCTTGCCCTGCCTGGTGTCCACGACCAGCTCATGGTCACCGTCCACTGTGGCCGGAAGCACGAACAGCGTGTCGGTCCCGCTGGTGAAGTCGGCGACGCGGCCGATCAGACGGTATTTCCCGGCCGGCACGGTGAACGTCGCGGTGTCGCCGTCGACGATCGCGTCCAACGCGTTACCGGTCCGCTCGTCCTGCAGGACGAGCAGCGAGCGGTTCGGGGTCTCGTCGCGGTCGACGATCGTGACGGTGAGCGTGTGCCTGGCGCCGGGCAGGCTCGCCGTGAGCGGGGTGGTGAGCGTCAACTCTCCAGCCGTGGCAACGAGTGCGCCACTGATCTCGCCTGCCCGCTTCGCCGGGACGCGTGCCGTGACCGTGGCCGCGGCGCTGCCGTGCGCCGGGACCGTCAGCCGTGGACTGTCCACGGAGAACAGCTTGCTGTTCACCGCGAGCCTGACGTCGAGCGTCACGGCGGTGTCGCCGTCGTTGACGTAGTTCACCTTCCTGGACACGGTGTCCGCGTCGCCTGCCCACGTCTCGCCGAACCCGAGCACGCCCTCGGCACGCACCTGCGCCCGGGTGGCGCGGGCGACGTCGAGACGGCCGGCCCCCTGCGCGATGGTGTCGATGCCGGGGAGCCGCTTCGCGCTGCCGACGAGCGCGTCCTTGATCTGTGTGCCGGTCCAGTCCGGGTGCTGCCCGGCCAGGATCGCCGCGGCACCGGCCACGTGCGGAGTGGCCATCGAGGTGCCGGACAGCGTCGTGTAGTGCTCGTCGACCGAGGCGTCCGGCAGGGTGCCGGCGGCGCGGGCGGCGATGATGTCCGAGCCGGGCGCGACGATCTCCGGCTTCAGTCCGTGGTCGCCGACGCGCGGGCCCTGGCTGGAGAACACCGAGAGCACGTCGGCCTTGGTCACACTGCCAACGGTGAGCGCACGGTCGGCGGCGCCGGGTGAGCCCACGGTCTGGCGGGCGCCCGAGTTGCCGGCGGCCACGACGAACAGCGTGCCGCTCGAGTCGGAGAGTTCGTTGAGCGTCTGGGACACGAGGTCGGTGCCGTCGGTCGGCCCGCTGCCGAGGCTCATGTTGACGACGTCCGCGCCCTGGTCGACCGCCCACTGCATGCCGGCGATGACACCGGCCTCCGTGCCGCCCAAGTCACCGAGGACCTTGCCGACGAGCAGTTGCGCGCCGGGCGCGACCCCCTTGCGCCGCCCCTTCGACGCGGCGCCGCTGCCGGCGATCGTGCTCGCGACGTGCGTGCCGTGGCCGTGGGTGTCGGCGATGCCCTCGCCGGTGAAGTCCTGCGCGGCGACCACGGTGTTCGCGAGGTCGGGGTGGTTGGCGTCGTAGCCGGTGTCGAGCACGGCGACCTTCACGCCGGTGCCGGTGTGGCCCGCGGCCCACGCCTCGGGCGCGCCGACCTGGGGCACGCTGTCCTCCAGCGTCGGCTGGACGCGGCCGTTGAGCCAGATCTTGCTCGTGCCGGACGCGCGGGCGGCGCTCGTCCGCACCTCCCGCCAGACCGCGCCGTCCTTGGGCGCCTCGACGGCGGTCAGCCCCCGGGCGGGGACGGCCAGGGTGCGTTCGGCGGCCGGCACCGCGCCCTGGATGATCAGCGGCACGGTTCGGGTTGCGGCGTCGTCCAGGCCTTGCGTCAGCAGTTCGGTGACGTCGAACAGCCGGGCGTCCAGCCGGTCCTCCCGCAGGAGTGGCACGGCGTCGTCGGGCACCACGTACTGGTGAGCGTTCACCTCGTACTGCCAGACGGGCCGGTTCTCGCGGCCGGTGGCCATCCGCACGCCGGCGACCTTGCCGTCGACGACCCGGACCTGGTCGCCGGTGAGCAGTGTGAGCGTGCTCAGCTGCCCGGTGACGGCGTCCCTCGCGGCCGGGTCCTGGGCGCCGGCCGGACTCGCGACGGCCAACGAGGCCGCGACGACGAGCCCGGCGACGGCGCCGGTGGTTCTGCGCAGGTTCATGATCTCTACCCACGCGCGCGGACGCTCGCGGGTTGCATGCCCCCGGACCGGGTAAACCAGCTTCACGAACGGCGCGAAGGAGGCGTCATGACTGTTGCCGACACCCCGACGGCCCTACCGAAACACTCATGGTGGGTCGCGCTGAAGCGCACGTTCCGCGAGTTCATGGACGACAAGCTGCTCGACTGGGCCGCCGCGCTGACCTACTACAGCATCCTGTCGCTGTTCCCCGCGGTCGTCGTGCTGATGAGCATCGTCGGTCTCGTCGGCGAGTCCGTGACGAAGCCACTGATCGACAATCTCCAGCAGCTCGCTCCGGGGCAGGCGCGGGACATGCTCGTCGACGTGGTGCGTGAGCTGGAGGGTTCGGCGGCGGTCGCCGGGCCCGTGGCCCTGATCGGGTTGCTGGGCGCGGTGTGGGCGTCGTCCGGCTACATAGGAGGCTTCATCCGCGCCTCCAACGCGATCTACGAGATCGAGGAGGGTCGGCCCATCTGGAAGACCATCCCGCTGCGCATCGCGTTGACCCTCGCCATGGTGGTACTGCTCGCGCTCACCATCCTCGGCGTGGTGCTGACAGGCGGCATCGCCGACCGGATCGGCAGCATGCTGGGCCTCGGCGAGCAGTTCGTCACGGTGTGGGACATCGCGAAGTGGCCGGTGCTGGCCGCGCTCGTCAGCCTGGCGATCGCGATCCTGTACTGGGCGTCACCGAACGTCCGGCATCCCGGCTTCCGGTGGCTCACACCGGGCAGCGTGCTCGCGGTGCTGGTGTGGGTGGTCGGTTCGTTCGGCTTCGCCGTGTACGTGGCGAACTTCGCTTCGTACAACAAGGTCTACGGTTCGCTGGCCGGCGTGGTGGTGTTCCTCGTCTGGCTGTGGCTGTCGAATCTCGCGGTCCTGTTCGGCGCGGAGTTCGACTCGGAGCTGACCCGTGAGCGACAGATCGAGGAGGGTCATCCGGAGAACGTGGAGCCGTTCCTGGAACCACGCGACACCCGCGCGATCGACTAGGTGGCGGGCTCCTGGCTGATCGCGACGTTGCGGGTGCGCGACAGGCGTTCGTACGGCGCCGCCTCGTCGCCGAAGAACACGGCCAGCGGGGTCCAGATGCCGACCACGAACCCCGACAGCAGCAGGCCGACCGGGAGCAGCAACTGTTGCGGCGCACCGAAGACGTCCCAGTGCTCCACTCGCAACGCCAGCCACAGGAGCCACAGCGGCGAGAGCAGCACCCGTTGCGCACGAGTAGCGACACCGGACCCGCCGGGCGGCCGTCCGTGCGCTCGATCCTGAGCAGCATCGCCCGCTTGCCGAGCGTCGAGCCGGTCTGAACCGGGACCAGCAGGAAGTAGATGACGGCCAGCGTGGCGGTGACCGCACCCCGCAGGTCCGCCGGCCCACCGAACAACTGGATCAGCCCGAGCACCACCACGGTGCTCACGCCGAACACCACCGCGTCGGCGGTGAGCGCCAACGCCCGGCGGCTGGCCGTCACCCTCGTCGCGTAGCGGCGGCGGTCGCGTTCCGGGTCGAGGTCGGGCAGCAGGCGGATCAGCGGTCCGGCCACCAGCCAGCCGATGACGGCGCCCGTCGTGTTGAGGATGAGATCGTCCACACTGAACAGCCGGTACGCGCACGGGTAGATGAACCACAGTCCGGTCAGCTGAGTCAGTTCGAAGAACAGCGAGACGCCGAACCCCACCGCGGTCGCGGCCAGGAACCGGGTGCCCGCGAGGTAGCGCAGGAAGAACGACAGCGGCGCCAGCAGCGCCACGTTCAGCGCCGTGCTCCCCAGCGTCGGGTTGATCCAGGTGCCCGAGACGCGTGCACGCGTGGTCATCATGTCGACGAAGGTGAACGGTCGCAGTTGCGGTGTGCTCGCGTACGACTGTGCCGCGCAGTACCCCGCCGGGTCGGCCGGCAGCGGGACGACGGTCTGCAGGAACGCGGCCAGCAGGTAGAAGAGAAACCCGTAGAAGACGAGCGCGGTCCACCCTCCCGCGCGGCCCCGTCGCCGATAGCTCACCACCGCGGCCGGCAGCATGACCAGCAACGCGATCAGTGGAAAGACCACTATCGCGGTCCGGACCGGTAGCAGGTAGGTCTGGAGCACGCGCGAAGTTCTACAGCGTCCGGTCGCGGACTCCGCTCACGGGTCCCCGCTTTGCGACTGCTCGGCGGACGTGCCGCCGAGCAGTCGCCCCGGGTCCTATGCGTCCTGCACGCCAGGCACGCGGTCCTCGACCACGAAGCTCGCCCGCGTCGAGACGGGCGCGCCGGGGCGGGTCACGTAGGGCAGGACGCGGTAGTCGCTCTGCCACCGCTCCCTGTTCACGTTCACCCGGACATAGCCGCGCTGGGAGTTGAAGAACTTCATGTGGGGGTTGGCGGCCAGTAAGAACTGGCCGTCGGGGGTCATGTCGGCGCCGTCCGCGCCGCTCGTGACGGACGTGCCCACGAACTCCGTGCCGACGGTCGCCGACGACGGGTCGGTGTAGTCACGCTTCAGGTCCCACGCGTAGTTCTGGTGCCGGTCGCCGGTGATGACCACGAGGTTCCGCACGCCGCGGTCCAGGGCCTCGGCGAGCACCCGGTCCCGCTCGGCCACGTACCCGTCCCACGGGTCATACCAGACGTTGACGGCTTCGCCGGGGTCGCGGTCGGTCTGGCCCATCGGGGCCTGGTTGCCGATGACCTGCCAGCGTGCGCGCGAGCGGGAGAACCCGTCGAGCAGCCAGTCCCGTTGCGGCCCGCCGAGGATCGTGCGGTTCGGGTTGAACCGGTCGGCGCAGGTCGTGCCGCCGCCGTCGCCGCACGGCTGGTCGTCGCGGTACTGCCGGGTGTCGATCATCGTGAGGTCGGCCAGCCGGCCGTAGTACACGCGCCGGTGCATGCGGATGTTCGGCCCGTCGGGCATCTGCGCCCGCCGCAGCGGCAGGTTCTCGTACATGGCCTGGAACGCGTCCGCCCGCCGCTTGCGGAACACGGCGCGGTCCTGGTCGGTTTCCTTGTCGATCTCGGAGATGTCGCCTGCCCAGTTGTTCTCCACCTCGTGGTCGTCGAAGGTGGTGATGAACGGGTGCCGTGCGTGCGCGTTCCGCAGCGGCTCCTCGACCTTGTACAGCGAGTACTGCAACCGGTAGCGCGCCAGGTCGAAGGTCTCGGTGTGGAAGCGGGGATCGACGGTGACACCGCGCTTGTTCGCGCCGACCCCGTACTCATACAGGTAGTCGCCGAGGTGCACGACGAAGTCCAGGTCGTCCGCGGCGATGTGGTCGAACGCGGTGAAGTAGCCGTCCTGCCACGCCTGGCACGACGCGAACGCGAAGTTCAGCTCCCGGGGGTTCGAGAACCGCGAAGGCATGGTCCGGGTGCGGCCGACCGGCGAGAGCTCACCGCCGGCGCGGAACCGGTAGAAGTACTCGCGGTCGGGTGCGAGGCCGTTGATCTCCGGGTGCACCGAGTGCCCGAGCTCCGGGGTGGCGATGGCACTGCCGCGCCGGACGACGGCCCTGAACCGCTCGTCCAGTGCGACCTCGTACCCGACGCGTACCGGTGTGGCCGGCATGCCGCCCTTTCCGTCGACCGCGAACGGGTCGGGCGCGAGCCTCGTCCACAGCACGACCCCGCCCGGCGCCGGGTCGCCGGACGCGACGCCGAGCGTGAACGGGTTGCCGGCCTTCGGCGCCGCGTAGGCGGCCGCCGCGTTCCACGCACCCGTGCCGAGCAGGACGGCGGCCGCGCCGGCGCCGCCCAGGCCCAACGCCCGTCGACGAGAGATACGGGTCGACAACACACATCACCCTTTCAAGCCGCTGGAGAAGCCCTTGATCACGTACTTCTGTAGTACGAGAAAAATCGCGAGAATCGGCAGCGCCGCCAGCACGAGTCCGGCGAACACCAGACCGTAGTCGGAGACGTACTGGCCGACGAAGGAGAAGATGCGCACCGGAATGGTCTCGTGGTCAGACCCCCCGAGGTAGAGCAGCGGGGTGAGGAAGTCGTTCCAGACGAACACCGCGTTCAGGATCAGCACCGTGCCCGTGATGGGTCGTAGCAGGGGAAACACGACCTTGGTGAACGCTCGCAGGTGCCCGGCGCCGTCGATCAGCGCGGCGTCGGCGTAGTCGCTCGGCAGCGCCCGGATGAACCCGGTGTAGAGGAAGACGGTGAACGGCAGCTGGATGCCGGTGTAGAACAGGATCATCCCCTGGTAGGTGCCGAGCAGGCCGAGGTCGTCGACCATCGTGAACAGCGGGATCATGCCGAGCTGGAACGGCAGCACGATGCCGAGCAGGAACAGCACGTACAGCCCGTAGCCGAGCCTGGTCTGCCAGCGAGCGAGGAAGTACGCGGCGAACGAGCCGACCGCGACGAGGACGGCGACGCTCACCACCGTGATGATCGTGCTGTTGAGCAGGGCCGAGCCGAACGACGCGCGCTCCCACGCGTTGCCGAAGTTCGCGAACGTCGGCGCGGTCGGCGGGGACAGCGGTGACGCCGCGATCTGCCTCGGGTCCTTGAGGGACAGCGTCACGAGCGCGTACACGGGGAACAGGAAACCGACCGCGATCCCGATCATCAACAACTCGAGTGAGAACGTCCGGAGTCCATACCGGAAACTCATGTGATCGTCACCTCCCTTCCTCTCAGGAAGTGGATCTGCACCAGGGAGACGGCGGCCACGAAGAGCGCGAGCACGAGCGCGATCGCCGTCGAGTAGCCGTAGTTGCCGAACACGAAGGCCTGCTTGTACAGCACCGTCGACAGTGTCTCGCTCGCGTAGCCGGGGCCGCCGTTCGTCGCCGCGTACACCTGGTCGAACAGCTTCAGCCCGCCGATGGTCGACAGCATGACGTTGACGGTCACCGCCGGGGCGAGCAGCGGCCACGTCACGTGCCGGAACCGCTGCCACCGGCCGGCACCGTCGATCATCGCGGCCTCGTGCAGGTTGTCCGGCACGGACTCCAGCCCGGCGAGGAAGATCACCATCGAGTAGCCGGCGAACTGCCACACCACCATGCCGGCGACGGACCAGAGCGCGAGGTCGGGGTCGCCGAGCCAGTCCTGCCGCCAGCCGCCGAGCCCGACCGCGGCCAGCAACCCGTTGAGCCCCTCGTCGGGTTTCGGGTTGTACACGTACTTCCACAGGAACGCGATCATCACCGGACTGACCACCGCGGGCGCGAAGAAGATCACCCGCAGCAGGGACCTTGACTTGATGCGAGCGTGCACACCGAGCGCGAGCAGCAGCCCGATCCCGTTCTGCACCACCACGATCGCGATCGTGAGCAGTAGTGTGTTGACGAGCGAGCCGCGGGCGGCCTCGTCCGTCCACAGTGCCGTGAAGTTGTCGAACCCGACGAAGGACCAGTCGCCGATGCCGGTCCAGTCGGTGAAGGCGTAGACGATGCCGGCACCGCTCGGGTAGAGCACCACCACCGCGTAGACGAGCAGCGCGGGTGCCGCGAACCACCACGGCGGCAGCAGGAACCGGCGTGTCCTTCGCACCTGTTCAGCTCTTCCGGTAGGTCTGGTCGAGCTTCGCGAGCGCCTCGGGGATCGTGGTCTCGCCGCCGAGGAGCTCCTGCACGACGGCGAAGTGCGCCGGCTGCACCTCGGCGTTGGGCCACGCCTGGTCCATGAACGGCACCGCCCGGTTCTCCTCCAGGAACGGCAGGAACGGGTCGAGCACCGGGTCGATCGTGGAGCTCGCGTCCCGCACCAGCGGCACACAGGCGATGGTCTCCGCCCACGCGTTGATGTTCTTCTGCTCGCCGAGGAACTCGATGAAAGCCTTCGCCTCGGCCAGTTTCTTGCTGCGAGCGCTGACACCCACGCCGACAACGATGCCAGCGGGGATCCACACCCCGTCCGCGGTGTCCGCGCCGGGCACCGGGAACATCGACAGGTCGTCGGCGTTGTCGGCGGCCTCGCGGAAGTCGGGCAGCACGGCGGTCACCTGGATCGCCATGGCGGCCTCACCGGTGGCGACCATCGACGTCTGCTGCTCGAACGTGGTGCCGTTCGGGTTGTCGTTGAAGTAGCCCCGCTTCTGCAGGTCCAGGTACATCTCGAGGGCGTCGACCCAGCCGGAGTCGGCGAAGCTCGCCTTCCCCGAGGCCATCTGCTGGTCGAAGTCGGGGGTCTTCGCGTACACAGTGGACGGTACGAGCGCGTAGGTGATGAGCTGGGTGATCCACGGCGTCTGCGCGCCGAGCGCGATCGGGATCTTCCCGGCCTGCTTGATCTTCTCGCACACCTGGAGAAACTCGGGCCAGGTCGTGGGCGGCTGGACGCCGGCCTCCGCGAACACCTTCTTGTTGTAGATCGCGCCGATCACGCTCGCACCGGCCGAGTATATGTAGGTCTTGCCCTGGTTCTGGAACGCCGGCTTGAAGTTCTCCGGGATCTTCTGCGTCCACTCCTGGTCGGACAGGTCGGCGAGCAGGTTGGCGTCGGAGATCTGCACCATGCTCATCGCGCTGCCGTTGCCGGGGTAGACGACGTGGATGTCGGGTGCGTTGCCGGCGCCGAGCTGGGTTCGCACCGACGTCTGCACCTGGTCGGTCGGCGCGTACGACGTGCTGAACTGGGTCTTGCCGTAGGCCTTGGTGAGTTTGTCGAGCGGCTTCTGCTGATCGGCAACACCGACGAGGCGTAACCCGTCGCCGCTGCCGGAGCCACCACACGCGGTCAGGGCCGCCGTCGCGGCGACACCGCCGGTGAGGGCGAGGAAGCCGCGCCTGCTCAACTTTTCGATGGTCATGATCTCTCCTGGGGTTGCGGCGCCGCCGCCGTGAAATGGAAGTCCCCCGAGGTGAGCCGGCAGACGAGTGTGCCGGGCTCGACGCGGACGATCCGAACGCCGGCGGCCTCCCGCGCCGGCAGGCCTCGCTCCCGCACGCTGTCGGGTTCGGGTGTCGGCACGTGCAGGGTGGCATTCGCGCCAGGTGGCACGGTGACGTCCAGTTTCAGTACACCGTCCACTCTGGACCATGTGGTGGCGACCGTGCCGCGCACCGACTCGTACCGCGCGCCGGCGTGGTTCAGCCGGCCGAGCCGGGGGCGGATGACCAACTCGCGGAAGCCGACGGAGCCGGGTGCCTGGTCGATGCCGGCGACGCCGCGGTACAGCCACTCGCCGACCGAGCCGAGCGCGTAGTGGTTGAACGAGTTCATGGCGCAGGCTTGGAACCCGCGTTCGGCGGTGTAGCCGTCCCAGCGTTCCCAGATGGTCGTCGCGCCGTGTCGCAGCGAGTACAGCCAGGACGGTGGTTCGGTCCTGCGTAGCAAGGCGTGCGCGAGGTCGGGGTGGCCGTGGTGGTCGAGCACCGGGGCGACGAGTGACACCCCGAGGAAGCCAGTGGTGACGGCCGGGCCCGCTTCGTTCACCAGCTCGACCAGCCGGCGAACGGCGTGCGGTACCAGTTCGTCCGGGAGCAACTCGAAGGCGAGTGCCACCAGGTACGCGGTTTGGGTGTCGCCCGCGACAGCGAACCCCGGTTGGTCCATCGTGGTGAACCGTTCGACGAAGACTTTGCGGATGTGTGCCGCGAGCGTGCGGTACCGCTGCGCGGTGTGGAGTTGTCCGAGAACTTCGGCCGCGAGACCGGTCAGTTGGGCGCTGCGGGCGAAGTAAGCGGTGGCGACGACGTCCCGTGGGGTCGGTGTCGGGGCGAGCCAGTCCGCGAAATGTGGACCAACGCGGTTGCGCCACACCAGGTCGGGGTTGTTGTGGTGGACGAAGTCGACCCAGCGGCACATGGCGTCGAGGTTGTCGGCGAGGACTCGTTCGTCGCCGTAGACGCGGTACAGATGCCACGGGATCAGCACCCCGGCGTCGGCCCAGCCGGGGGCGCCCTCGTCCGCGACCCCGGCGATTCTCGGTGCCACGTTCGGGAAGCCGCCCTCTTCCGACTGGGCGCCGCGTACTTCGCGCAGCCAGCTCGTGAAGAACGCGGCCACGTCGGCGTTGTAGCACGCGGTCGGCAGGAACACCTGTGCGTCCGCGAGCCAACCGAGCCGTTCGTCGCGTTGTGGACAGTCGGTGGGGACGGAGACGAAGTTGCCGCGCTGTCCCCACCGGATGTTGCTGTCGAGCCGTTGGATGTCGGGGTCGTCGCAGGTGAACTCGCCGGCCGGCGGGGTGTCGCTGTGCAGCACGACCGCGGTGATGTCGGCGGGCGACAACGTGGTGAGGCCCGTGACCTCGGCGTACCGGAAACCGTGGTAGGTGAACCGCGGTTCGAAGACGACAGTTGGTTCGGCGCCCGCGACGAGAATGTCGGTGGCCCTCGCGGTTCTGAGGTTGTCGGTGTGGAGTGTGCCGTCGGTGTCGAGTGCCTCGCCGTGCCGGATGACCACGCGCGCCCCGGGAGCGAGGTCGCGGGCCGTGAGGCGGACACGGCCCGCGATGTTCTGGCCGAAGTCGACGAGATGACGGTCGCCGGTGGCGGTCACCGTTCTCGCCGGCAGTTCCTCGGTTGCGCGGATCGGCGGCGCTACGGCGGCGACCAGACGCGAATGGTCGCCGTCCACGGTTGTGGCGGGCCGCCACGGCGAAAGCTCGCGGTTGAGGTCGTGGCGCTCCCCCATCAGCAGGTCCGCGTACCGGATCGGGCCGCGGCGGGTCTCCCACGTTCCGTCGGTGGCGACGACCTCGTGCGCGCCGTCGGTGTGGTCGAGGTGCAACTCGGCGATCAACTGCGGGAAAGTGCCGTAGTGGGCACCGGCTTGCCGCGGATCGAAGCCGACATAGCCGCTCCACCACCCGTCCGCGATCGTGAACTGGAGCAGGTTCTCGCCGGATTGGAGCAAGTCCGTGACTTCGTACGTCCAGTAGTCGATCCGGTCGCGGTAGTCGGTCCAACCCGGTGCCAGTTCGTGGTCACCGACGCGTTTTCCGTTGATATGGGCCTCGAACAGGCCGCGTGCGGTCACGTACAGGCGGGCCGTGGTCGGCGCGGCGTGGACGGTCAGTGTGCGCCGGAGTTGGACGGCCGGACGGAGGCCGTGGTCCGGCAGCGCCAGGTCGCCTTCGTCGGGGGCGTCCACCACCTCCACGTCGGCGGGATCATGGGCGATCCATTGGGCGGTCCAGGCGTCGTGGCCGGTCTCGAAACAGGATCCGGACGTGTTCGTGGCACCGTCCGCCGCGGTGACGGTGACCTGCCAGTGGTAACGAGTGCGTGGTTGTAACACCGGACCGCGGTAGATGATGGAGATCGCCTCCGGGTCGGCGATCTCACCGGAGTCCCAGACGGTTTCGTCGTTGGCGGACACCACGACCCGGTGGCTCGCGGGAGCGTCGCCGCGACGCGTCGAAGCAAGACGCCAGGACAGCAGCGGGGCGCGGGTGCCGATGCCGAGCGGCTCGACCACATGCTCGCAACGAAGACCGTAAGGGGCCAGCGTTGCGATGAGCTGGTCGGTCATGCCGCTCCGATCACATGTCAACGATGAGATGTGAAGTTAACACCAGGAAGTGTGATGTGGAGCGTAGAGAGCGATATTGAAACGTGTCAAGAAGTGGCGGCGACCTCGTAGCCGACCTTGTGCTCGTCCAGCTCACGCAGTGCGTCGACGCTGGCGCCGTCGTCGACGATCACGCGCTCGAACACCGACAGCGGCGCGACCCGGTGGAGCGCGACGCGGCCGAGCTTGGTGTGGTCGATGAGCAGGACGTTGCGGCTGGCGGCGTCGAGCATGGCGCGCTTGACCGAGACGATGTGCTGTTCCTGGTGGTAGGCGAACCCGGCGGAGACAGCGGAGGTCGAGACGAAGCACAGGTCGACGCGCAGGGACTCGATGGCGTCGACGCAGGACATGCCGAGGAAGGAGTCGTGGAGGGGGTCGTAGTCGCCGCCGAGCGCCATCAGGCGGATGTCGCGCTCGCGGGCGAGGAGGTTCATGGCCTCGAGGAAGTTGGTGACCACGGTCAGCGGCGTGATCCCGACCAGGCGGCGGGCGAGGGCGAGTGCCGTGGTGGAGTCGTCGAGCATGACCGCCATCCCCGGCTCGACGAGCTCGACCGCCCGCGCGGCGATGGTGTCCTTGGCCTGCCGCATGGACTTCATCCGGTACGCGACGTTGCTCTCGAACACCCCGGACGGCTGCGCGGTGACCCCGCCGCGGTACTTGCGGACGATGCCCTGACGTTCGAGCTCGTCGAGGTCGCGGTGGATGGTCATGAGGCTGACGCCGAACAGCTCCGCCAGCTCGGCGGCACTGACCGAGCCGGCGGACAGCACGTGGTCGGCGAGTGCCTTCCGCCGCCAGTCCGGCCCACGGCGGGCGCTGGTGTCCTCGGTCATGCTCCTCTTAACATTTTTCCCGTCAACATCACACAGCCTGTAACAGCCCACCTGCTCAGGTCAAGAGCCGAACGGGCCCGAGCAACCCGGAAACCCGCTGCCCGGCGTAGACCCCGGCGGTCGGGGAGGTGTCGTCGAGCAAGGCCCCGAGCGTATTGCGCACGGTGACCGTCAGGTGATTGACCCCATCGCGCACCAACCCGGTGAGATCGAACCGGTAGGGCGACCAGATCCGCACCCCGGCGACCACCCCGTTGACACGAACCTCGGCCGTCCCCCGCACCAACCCGAGATCGAGCACCACGGTCCCAGGCCGACCGAGATGAAGCTCGCGGTGGTAACTGACGCCGCCGGCATAGGACCCAAGCCCGAACAGCTCCCAAGGCCCCACCCCAACAAACCGGTTGTCCACAGGCAACCCCTGAACACCCCATCCCTGTCGGTCCTCGCCGGTAGCGTGGAAATCGGGGGCCCCCTGAGACGCACCAATGGGACTTTCGCTCGGACTCACACCAGGAATCCCACCGCCAACGCCCTCAACGGCCCAGATTTGTCGGCCCTCACCGGTAACGTTGAAACCGGGGGCCCCCTGAGCCGCACCAATGGGACTTTCGTTCGCCCTCACACCAGATGTTCGCTCAGGACCGGCCGCAACAGTCGGGCTTTGTCGGTCCTCGCCGGTAGCGTGGAAACCGGGGGCCCCCTTGGCAGCACCAATGGGACTTTCGCTCGGACTCACCCCAGGTGCTTCACCAAGACCGGGTTGTTGGCCCTCGCCCTCAGCGTTGAAACCGGAGAGCCCTTCGGCCGCACCAGTGGGATTTTCGCTCGGACTCACCCCAGGAGTTTCACCACCGGCCGCCTCAGCAGCCGCGAATTGTCGCTCCTCACCCGTAGTGTTGAAACCGGGGGCTCCCTGAGACGCACCAATGGGACTTTCGCTCGGACTCACCCCAGGAATCCCACCGCCAGCACCCTCAACGGCCCAGATTTGTCGGCCCTCACCGGTAACGTTGAAACCGGGGGCCCCCTGAGCCGCACCAATGGGACTTTCGTTCGGGTTGGGGTTGGGGAGTTCGTCGGCGGGCGGTTCTGTGGGGCTGTTCTGTCGGTCGTCGCCGGTAGGCTGGTTGTCGGGGGCCGGAGGCCATTCCAGGTTTTCGGCGCAGTCGAACTCCGCAGGGCCGTCCCACAGTGCGCCGCCTGTGCGGCCGTCTGTCGGGCGCACTCTGATCAGGAGTTCTCGCCCGTTCGGCAGTTCCTCGTGTGTCAACTCCACGCCGTCGACCCATGTCGTCGTCTCGCCCACGATCGGCAGCCGCACCCTGCGCGCGCCCGGTGGCACGTCGAGGCGGAACCATTCCTCCCGCCGCTCGTGGCCGGAGTCCGGCACCACGTCCAGCACGCCCGTCGTCGGTGCGTCGTCCAGCCACGCCGCGCGTGGGAGCGGGTGGGGGCGTGCTCGCAGCAGCGCCCACCTCGAGTCATACGACTGGCGTCGACGCAGCGCCGCCGGCACCGGCACACCGTCCCTCGTCCACGTCCACTGGCACAACGGCCCGTCGAAGATCAGTGACACCGGTGCGCCCATATCGCGGAACACGACCTCCAGGCGGTTCTCCCCCGCGCGCAGCGTGATCTCGTGCGGCAGGATCCTTGGGTTCGGGCGCGTCGCGTACGGGTCGAACGCGCCCTGCACCGCGATCTCCACCCCGTTGACCAGGAACGTCGCCGCGCCTTCCGTGCCAAGTTGGACCGTGAGCCGACCCGGCTCTGGCACGGTGAGCGTGGCAGTGGCGCGGACCGTGCTCCCAGGTGAGGCCGGCGCCGCGGGGGTGAGCCATTCCGGGCGGCTGAACGACTCCCGATCGTCGGTCAGTGCCCAGTAGCCTCGCAGCGGACCATCCTCTTCGGACCGGACCAGGATCTCCAGTTCGTTTGACGAACCACACGTCACGTCGAACAAACGCAGGTAGCCGCCCGGGTCGTCGGGCAGGCGTACGCCGTTCCACCAGACCTCGACCGCGCCGTTCGCCGCGATCGCCAGTGTGCGCGGCCCCGACGGGGTGGGCAACGTCGTCCGGAGTCGAACGGTCTCAGCGTCGTCGACGTGCCAGAACTCCTCCGGCACCCGGCCCTTCGGGCCGAGGGCGGGGATGTGCACCGGGTCCTTCTCGATGCCACGGGACAGCGAGTACTCGACAGGCCGCCAGTCGCCGTCGTCGACCCGCATTCGTGCGAACTCGCCGTGCGTGACGAGCACCTGCCGCCACTCGCCGTCGCCGACGCGGTGCCACGGTCGCCACTGCCGCACGGGGGAGTCCACAGTGGCCAGCCAGGGTCCGTCCAGGTCGACCGCGGTGAGCGTCTCCCGTTGCGCGGCCGGCACGACGGTGCCCGCGTGGTCCGACCACACCAGCACCGCGGCGGGCGCCGACTCGAACGTCACCGTCACCTCGGTGCCGCCGTCCACCGCGCGGCAGGGCGCCGGTGTCGCGGTGCCGGTCAGCGGATCCCACTGCTCGGCGTCGGTCACCGTGCCGGCCAGCAACACCGTGGTCGTCGCGGGCGGCCGTGACGGGTCGAAGTCGTAGCCCCGCGCACGCAACTCCTGGTTGTAGTGGCCCATGTCCAGATCCTCGACGGCGTCGGACCACGCCGTACCGGGCAGGATCGGGTTCGCGGTCGCCGAGCCGGCCGTCACCAGCAGCACGTCGCGATCGCCGACTCGGCGCCGCAACACCGGCGTGTGAGCGCTCACTTTCGGTTCGAGGGCCGGCAGTTCGGTCACGCCGACCTCGCGCAGGCGGGCGACGAACGCGTCCCCGTCCGGAGTGTCGGCGTGCTCCGGTAGCGCACCGAGCAGCACCACCTGTCCACCGGACTCGGCCAGTTCGACGAGGCGGCGCGCGGTCGCCGCCTCCAGGACCGTGCACGCCGGCACGATGACGACCCGGTATCGCTCGCCGCGGGTGTGCAGGGCACCGGCATCGACTTTCGCGGTGGCGATCGTGTGGTCGTCGAGGACGTCGAAGTCGAGGTTGGCCTCCCGAAGCATGCCCGGGGCGGCGTTGAACCAGAGCATCCGTCCGACGACGTCGAGGTAGATGCGGTGCGCGAGCGTCGCGTCGGCACGGACGTCGTCGAGCATCGTGCCGGCGGCGACCGTCGTGGCAGGGAAGAGGACGCCGACGTCGCACACGTGCTCGCCACGCGTCAACAACCAGCACAGACGGCTGATGGTGTCGGCGAAATGGCGATAGTGCGGCCAGTAGGGCTGACGCCAGCAGGTGCTTGGCGGCGCCCACTCCCACCAACCCTCGCGGATGTCGTAGTAAACGGCGTGCGGGTTGTACAAAGTCGCGCCCGACAGGAGCCAGGGCTGGAGCCAGTCGAATGTTTCCTCGAGGGTGCCGCCCCAACCCGTGGAGTGAAACGCCTCGATCCAGGTTCGGGGTCGGCCGTAGTGGTGGGCCAGGGAGCTGTGGAGTTTGGCGTCACCCCAGTGGTCGCTGCCGGGCGCGGTGTACCAGCGGTGGGTGCGTGGATAGTCGGCGTACTGGCGGGTGCAACCGAGTGGTTCGCCAGCTCGCGACGGGCTTTGCTGGTCGACACCGACGGTCATACCGTGTTTTTCGTGCCAACGGTGCAGCGGTTCGAAGAAAGCCTCCTCGCTGAGTGCGGCGCGCACCCGCTGGTAGTCCACGCGGACGCGGGCGGACTCCGGTCCCCAGTCGTGCCACAGCGCGCCGATCAACGGTTCGATGCGGTACCCGCACCGCTTGGCGAACTCGTCGGCGAAACGCGGCGACCAGGTCGGCATCGACGGCAGTTCGTCCTGGAACGAGCCGACGAGCACGTCACCGAGGTAGTCGCCGAGGCGGCGCTCGAACTCGCCGTGTACCTGGTCGAACAGCACGGCGCAGGCGTTGGGCGAGGTGTAGTCGAACCCGCGGCGCAGGCTGTAGGCGAGCAGCGCCGGCCCGCTGTGCGTGACGCGCCCGTCGTGCACGGCGAGCGGTCGCCGCTCGTCGACGGCCCACGCGCCGACGACCTCCCCGCCGTCCGGCACGGACAGTTCGCCCTCACCGGTGACGCATTCGAGGGAGGCGCCGGCGAACTCGGGGGTCGCGGCCACGACGCGCCCCTGCAGGTTGGCCCCGGAGAACCCGATCTGGTCGTAGAACCAGAGCCGCGCCTTGCGGTTCCGGGCGTGGGCGCAGAGCCCGGCCCACAGGTCCCACCAGTCCTCGCTGAGCAGGGCCGGTTCGTCGGCCAGTGCCCCGTAACTGGGCCCGGAAGGCGCGAGGTTGATGACGACGACGTTGTGGACGCCCTGGTCGAGTAGCTGATCAAGCTGGTCGCGGAGCACGGGGAGCTCGACCCGGCCACCGCTCCACCACCAGATGGGGGCGGGTGAGAACTCGGGGTCAGGTGTGCCGAAGCCGGCATGCAACTCCGAGTGCCGAGACGTGTACTCCACCATGAGCGCCCTCCACCGATCCGACCGGCACGAACGCGCGTACCTTAGATCGGTCCGATCGGAGACGCGATCACCACGTTGCTGGAGCCGAGGTGACGATCACTCCGCTGGTCTGGGGTTTTTGCGCTGCTTGGCGTTGAAGCGCGCCTTCTTCTGACGGTTCCCGCATGTGTTCATGTCGCACCATCTGCGGGTGCGGCTTTGGCTGGTGTCGAAGAAGGCGGCCTGGCAGGTCGGCGATGCGCACAGGGCCAGTTTTCCGTCTCGTTCGCCTGCGATGATGCTGATCGCGTCGGCGGCGATCACGCTGAGGGCGTCTTCCACGCGGGAAGTCGAGCTGAGCCGCCATAGCCGCTGACCCTCGGACGTCAGGATCGCCGCGGCCCGACCCTGCATGCTGCGGTCGTTGATGACGTGGACAGCGGATGCGGGGAGAGCGTCCTGGGTCGCGGCCGCTGTCGCGGCGGCGTGGATCGACTCCCTCAGTTCCCAGGCGAGGTCGAGTTGGGCGGTGGTGCAGGAGTCCACGGCGAGGCCGTTCACTGCCAGCCAGTCGACGAGTCGCTGCGGTGTGGGAATGCGCTCCACAGCGTCGCCGTGACGCTCCGACAGGGTCCCCGTGAAGCTGGTGGCCAGCACGGTACCGAGGCGGAAGTCAGGAAACCCAGCACGCATGGAACCACCTTAGCCGGTTGCGCGTCGCCGCGGGGACATGTCAGAACCGTCTTAGCCGGTTCCGCGATGGCAAGGAGGTCTCATGTCCCGCCCAACAAGCGACGTACAAGCATTTGAAGCCCACGCGACCGACGCTGACCTCGACGATCTGCGGGTGCGACTGGCCGAGGCGCGGCTACCGGAGGCTGAGACGGTCTACCGCGCCGGGCCCGACCCTCGCCGGTGGGAACAGGGCGTTCCTCTCGCCGACCTCGTCGATGTCGTGAACTACTGGCGCACCGGGTACGACTGGCGGTCGTTCGAGGAGCGTCTCAACCGGATCGGCCAGTACCGCACGACCATCGATGATCTGGGAATCCACTTCCTGCACCGCCGGTCCACGCGGGCGGATGCCACCCCCCTGATCTTGACGCACGGCTGGCCAGGCAGCATCGCCGAGTTCGTCGATGTCGTCGACGAGCTGGCAGAGCCGAAAGACGCGGACGCGCCGGCGTTCCACGTCGTGGTTCCATCGCTACCCGGCTTTGGTTACAGCGACAAGCCGGCCACCACCGGGTGGGGAACCGAGAAGATCGCGGCCGCATGGGTGGAACTGATGGGACGGCTCGGCTACACCACGTTCGTAGCCCACGGCGGCGACTGGGGCGGCAATATCACCACGGTTCTCGGCGGCAGGTTCCCGGCGCACGTTCTCGGCATCCACACGACGTTCGCGCAGGGACCGCCCGGGTTGACAACGGACGGGCTGACCGCCCTCGAGCGCACGTGGACCGAGCAAACCCACGATTTCTGGCACCACCGCGCGGCGTACGCGAAGCAGCAGGCGACCCGACCGCAGACCATCGGCTACTCACTCGTCGACTCACCGGTCGGGCTTCTTGCCTGGATCCTCGACAAGTTCGCCGAATGGTCAGACACCGAAGACAGCCCGTTCGAGACGATTTCAAAGGACCGCGTTCTCGACGACGTCACCCTGTACTGGCTGACACGGACCGGTGCGTCGGCAGCCCGCATCTACTACGAAAGCCACAACTCGCTCGACCCCGAACTCCGCGTCGACGTCCCGTCAGCGATCAGCATGTATCCCCGCGACATCGAGAAATGCCCACGCCCCTGGGCACAGGAGCGGTACCGACAGATCGTCCGGTGGAGGTCACCCGAATCCGGGGGACACTTCCCGTCGCTGGAGGTTCCCCAGTATTTCGTCAAAGATCTACAAGAGGGCCTCGCGGCAGTGCTGGCCGCCAACCGGTGACTGACCATTCAGGCCCGGGAGAGGCGCGGACCTCTCCCGGGCCTGCGGTGCGTCCGGTCAGAACTGCATGCTCCACGCGGTGATCGAGCCGGTGTCCTGCGGTCCGGCGTCGCGCACGCGCAGCCGCCAGGTGCCGTTCGCGACCTCGCTCGACGCGTTGACCGTGACCGTCGTCGAGAGGTTGTCGGCGCTGCCGCCGGTGCGGTTGTGAACGTTGTACACGCTGCCGTCCGGCGCGAGGACGTCCACGACCAGGTCACCGATGTAGGTGTGCGTGATGTCCACGCCGACCTGCAGCGTGTCCGGCGCGTTGCCCGAGACACCCGTCACCGCGATCGGGCTTTCCACAGTGGACTGGTCGGGGATCGCGACGTCCGCGGTGTTCTCGAAGCGCGGACCCGCCGGCGTCGGCGCGGCGGCGGACAACGTCCAGATCGCTGAGGCGATGGCATCTGCGTTGCGGTTCAGTGCCGTCACGTTGATGTTGCTCGTCGTGTCACAGGAGGAGTGGTAGCAGCGGTCGAACGCCTGCCCGGCCGTGCCGCCCCACTTCTGGGCCTGTGCCGACGTTTTCGCGACCTCCGCGCCCGTGAACAGCCCACCGACCGGGATGCCGGCCCTCGCGAACGCCGCGTGGTCGGACCGGCCGCCCACCGACGTCAGCTCCGTCGGCACGCCCATCGTCGCGAACGGCGCCTCCAGAACCCGTTGCAACGCAAGGGATCCGGACGGCTGACCGCTGGCCGAGTACACGAAGTAGCCCGCGTTAGGCGAGCCGATCATGTCGAAGTTGACGTAGGCGTCGATCTTCGCCCGCTCGGCGCTCGGCAGGTTGTTGACGTAGAACGTCGAGCCGACCAGCCCGCGCTCCTCCGCACCCCACCAGCCGAACCTGATCCGCTTCGCCGGCGTGTAGTTCTGGCTGGCGACGGTGAGCGCGATCTCGAGCAGAGCCGCCGAGCCCGACCCGTTGTCGTTGATGCCCGGTCCGGAGGTGACACCGTCCAGGTGGCCGCCGGCCATGATCACGTTGTTGGCGTCGCCGCGTGGCCACTCCGCGATCAGGTTCCAGCCCGTCGCGCCGCCGGAGGTGAACGCCTGCAGTGTGGTCGTGTAGCCGGCGGCGTTGAGCCGCCCCTGCACGTAGTCGATGGACGCGCGATAGCCGGTTCTACCGTGCGCCCGGTTACCACCGTTGTTGTTCGCGATGGTCTGGAACTGGTTGAGGTGCGCCTGCACGTTGGCGACGGGGATGTCGGGCGCGGCGAGCACGCCCGGCGGTGCCGCCGACGCTTGGGGAACCGCCACCGCTGCGAGTGCCAACGTGGCGAGTGGCACGAGAAACTTACGCATGGTCGCTGCCTCCAGCAGGGGTGAGAAGGACGACCTTCCGAGCGTGCTTGATGAATCCCGCCGGCACCACGCCCGAAGGAGGCCGGTATTTCCCGTACTTCCCATTAGCGAGGCGGTCATCGCTGGCACACCGTGATCACCGGGTGCTGGCCGAACAGGCTGATCGGGTACCGCGCGAGTGTGTGGAAACCGGTCAGCGACGGCCATGGGGAAAGGCAGGTCAGCCGGCCTCCTGGGCGCAGCACGCGACGCCACTCCCGCAGGAACTCGGCGACGGTGCCCCGAGCGGTGACCTGCCTGTTCCACGGCGGGTTGGTGATGATGTGGTCGACCGAGGCGTCCGGGTACGGCAGGCGGCGGGCGTCCGCGGTCAGCCAGGCGATGTCCGGACGGTGGTGAGCGTTCACCCGCGCGGCGGCGACTCCGGCGAGGTCGCTGCCAACGCCGGGCACGGGCGCCTCGACGAGCAGTGTGCCCGCGCCGCAACACGGATCGACGACGACCTCACCGGTGCGAACACCCGCGAGGCGGACCATCGCGGCGGCCACGGGTGGATGCAGCGTGCCCGGCACGGACGCGACCTTCCACGGCCTTCTGTGCAGCGGCGGCCGGTTGCCGCGAAGTCCGATGTGGACACCGCGCTGGTCGATCGTCACCCGCCAGTCCACCGCACCGGCCGGTGGGACGCGACCGTTCCGCCGCGACACGTACACCGCGCCGAACCGGGACGCGAGCACGGTGCCGACCGCGTCCTCGACGTCGTACCGGCTGTAGGTGCGACGCCCCGCCATGGAAGCCGACACACTGAGGAACGTCGCCTCGACCACGTCGAACGGTGTCGACGCGACAAGCCGGGACAGCGCACCGAGAGCGGAGCGGGTGGGGCCGGGATCCGGCGCGGACAGCGCGAGCAGGAACACGTCGTCGACGGTGCGGGGCGGCTGTTCGAGCACCGATGGCGGACCGGAGAAGACGAGCTGGCGTGGGGACACGGTGATCACCGTGCAGCCCCGTTCGCGGAGTTCCTCGGCGGCGACGTGCTCCAAGCCGTGGACTGTGCGCGCGAACAGGTGAGTACCCACCGCCGATTGGCGGCGCGAAGGCATGACGACACTCCCGAAGTACGACCTGGGTCGGCGAACAGCCGTCCCACATCGCTAGCCGCGGGATTTCCTCGATCTGGCTAGCGGCCTGCTAGCCCAGTCGAAAGAAGAACGTCATCATGCGAACCAGCTTAGTGGCAGCAGGTCCACGGTCTCGGGCTGCCTAGCATCGGAAGACGAGCAGCCTGCTTGTCTCGTACTGGGGCCCGTCGCCGAGTGAGGGCAGCGCTGCCTCGATTCTGGCGAAGCCCGCTTCGACGACCTCCGCGCTCATGTGCTCGAAGACCGAGACCGAACGCAGCTTCAACCTCTCGAAGTCCTCGGCCAGGTTCGCCGAGCGAAGCCAGGTGATCTCGTCACGAGAGACGAACGTCCACCCGGCGCCGGCGAAGTCACTCCTCACCTCGTTCTCGGACCGGAACTGGGCCGCGTCGACCTTCTTCCATTCGGGCATGACGCGGAACCACCAGACGTCAGGCATGTTGTCGGAGAAGTTCACCTGCACGAAGAGCTTCCCGCCTGGTTTGACGACCCGGCGCAGCTCCCGAGCAGCGGCCTCGCGATCGACGACGTGGTGCCAGACGAAGAACAGCAAGGCCGCGTCACACGAGGCGTCGGGCAACGGGATGTGCTCGGCAGCCCCGGCCGTGTACGTGACGGCGGGATGGCCGGCGTGGGCGATGGCTCGCGCACGCATCCTGTCCGATGGCTCGACTCCGTGGACGGGTCCGCCGAAGGCATGCGCCAACGAGGGGGTCATGCGGCCGGTACCCGCGCCAAGGTCGAGCCAGACCAGTGGCCGTGTCTGCGGCAGGTGGCGTGCGAACGCCGTCATCCAGGTTCGCAGGGCATCAGGTGACATCTGCCGGCCGGCGGCGTAGACGGCGTGCAGGCGTGCGTCGTAGTCGACCTTCTTCATGCGGCTATTAATCCCACAGCGGACTGTCGAGTTCGCGCACCCGGCCGTCCCGGCCGAAGTACACGTAGCGGTCGAACTCGGCGGCGAACCAGCGGTCGTGGGTGATGGCGAGCACCGTGCCGGTGAACTCACGCAGCCCGACCTGCAGTGCCTCCGCGCTCGCGAGGTCGAGGTTGTCCGTCGGCTCGTCGAGGAGCAGCAACGTCGCGCCGGCCAACTCGAGCAGCAGGATCTGCAACCGAGCCTGCTGCCCACCGGAAAGGGTGTCGAACGTCTGCTGGCCCGCCGGCGCGATCTCGTACCTGGCCAGCGCGGCCATCGCGTCGTTGCGTGGCAGCGCCGCGGCCGCCATCACGATGTCCGCCACCCGCCGTCCCGCCAGGTCGGGTCGGACATGTGTCTGTGCGAAGTGGCCGGGCACGACACGCGCGCCGAGGGTGACCGTGCCGCCATGGTCGACGGCGTGACCCGCCAGCAGGTGCAGGAACCTGGACTTGCCCGAACCGTTGCCGCCGAGCACGGCGACCCGTTCGCCGAACCAGACCTCCAGGTCGAACGGCGCGGTGAGCCCGGTCAGCGCCACGCGCTCGCAGGTCAACGCCCGCTTGCCGGTGCGACCGCCGGAGAGTCGCATTCGGATGTTCTGCTCACGCGGTGGTCGTTTCGGCCCGCCGGACTCCTCGAACCGGGCGAGCCGGCCACGTGCCGACTTGTACGCCGACGACACCGCGTCGTTCTTCGCGGCGGCCTGGCGCAGTGCGTGCGTCATGCCCCGCAGCCGGCGACGCTCTTCCTCCCACCGGCGACGCTTCTCGTCGAGTTCGGCGATCCTGCGCAGCCGGGCCGAGGAGAAAGTGGCGAAACTTCCGCCGTGGACCCACACGTCCCGGTTCTCGACCGACAGAATCCGGTCCGTCGCGTTCGCGAGGAGTTGGCGGTCGTGCGACACGAGCAGGATTGTCTTCGTGCTGGCGAGGAGTTGCTCCTCCAACCACTGTTTCCCCGGCACGTCGAGGAAGTTGTCCGGCTCGTCGAGCAGTAACAGCGAATCCGGACCACGCAGCAGCGCTTCGAGAACCAACCTCTTCTGCTCTCCACCGGACAGTGTGTCGAGCGGCCGGTCGGCGGCGGCGGCGAACGACAGTCCCAGCGCGGCCGTCGTGCACGTGTCCCAGACGACCTCGATGTCGTACCCGCCCGCGTCGACGTGCTCCGCGAGTGCGTTGGCATAGCGGAGCTGCGTCGCCTCGTCGCCGGTCAACGCGGCCTCGGCCGCGGCCAGTTCGGCCACGCTGGCGCGAATCCGGTCCGGCGCGACACCCAGCAGCAGGTCGCGGACGCGGCCCAAGCCGGTGAACTGCCGCATCACCCCGGTTCCGCCGGTGACCGCGATCCGTCCCCCTGACGGTCGCAGTTCGCCGGCGACCAGTCGCAACAACGTGGTCTTGCCAGCGCCGTTGGGTCCGACGAGGCCGGCGGTGACTCCCTCCCCGACCCGGAAGGACACGTCCTCGAACAGGAGCCGGCTGTCGTCGAGCCGGTAGGTGAGATCGGTGACCTCGACGTGCGCCACAACGCCTCCCGAACGTTGGTCGAGACTTCGCCCAACGTACTAGAGTTCCCGATGTGGAGGCGAAGGGTTTACGCGCGGGTGGACGAGGCGGCCGATCTGGCGGAGTCGCCGGCGAGGTGTGGCTTCGCGAGCACAAGCCCAACCGCGACCCGCTGAGCCGCGAACGCATCACGGCCGCGGCTGTCGAACTGCTCGACGCGAACGGGTCGGCGGCGCTGACGATGCGGCGACTGGCCGAACGTCTCGACGTGGCACCGCCGACGTTGTACTGGCACGTGAAGACGAAGGACGACGTCCTGGACCTGGCGCTGGACGCGATCTTCGCCGAGGTGGCCATCCCCGAGCGAACCGCCGACTGGGCCGTGGACGCCAAGACGCTGGTCATCCGTTGGCACGCCACGATGGTGCGTCATCCGTGGGCACCAGGGCTGCTCGGCCGGCCGATGTTGGGCCCGAACGTCCTGGCCCGCACCGAGTTCCTCCAGTCGGCGTTGGAACGTGCCGGCCTCGCGAAACAAGTCCTTTCGATGGCGACACATGGTCTCGCCAACCTGACCATCGGCTCGGCACTGACCGAGTCCGCCTGGCACACCGGGCCGCGGATTTCTCAGGAGTCGGCCAGCGAGCACGTGCGCGACAAAGCCGCGACCTATCCCACGCTCGCGGCGAACAATCACCTGGCCGTCATGGACCGGGCCGCGCTGTTCGAGGAAGCCGTGGACTGCTTCCTCGCCGGCCTGCGTACTCGGCAGCACCGCTGAGCGGCTCAGTTCCATTGTTGGACTAATCCATTCTCGCGGCGAGCACAAGACGCCGGTCGACGCCAAAATTTCCCATCCGCAATGCGGCCCAACCGGGAAAAACCGCTCGATCAACACTGATAACGACCTGCTCCCCCAAACCGAGAAAGTCTGGTACGGGGGCACGTCACAACCGTGCCCGCACAGTGGGCCACCCCGCGGCGGGCACGCAAATCGAAAGGGTTTCGATGCGACGACGCCGATTAGTCTCGGTTGCGGCCGCTCTACTCGTGGTTCCCATCCTGCAGGTGCTCCCCGCTTCGGCGGCGGCCGGGGCACCGACCACAGCCCCACCCGCCGACGACACCAGGGAGTTGACCAGGAAGGACTTCACCTTCGACGGCAAGCCTGTGGTCGTGCCGAACAGCTACCAGCCGAGCGCGAACCGGGCGGCTGTCGCCGGGGTGACACCGCCGGTCGGCACTGTGCGGCCGTGGCTGGCGCTGGACGACGCGATGGGCGAGCTGTACCTGAAGGAGTACACACTCCGCGGTGTCGGCGACAAGATCGAGGTCTGGGTCGCGAACGACACCGCCTTCCCCGCCGGTGACTGCCGGGCGGCGATCCCGAACTCGACCACCGTCACCGACGCGCAGGTCGCCTCGCTCGTCAGCGAGTTCGACACGAACATGTTCCCGAAGGAGACGGTGACCTTCTCGACGCCACCCGACCGGGACGGTTCGAACCCGAGCCCGATCCTCGACGGCTTCGACTTCACCGGGGACGGCGACAACACGGTCGCACTGATCGACAACGTGCGGGACGACAACTTCTACACGTTCCCCGCGGCGCCGACCTACATCGCCGGCTTCTTCTCGTCGCAGTTCAACGAGCTGGTCGACCGCAACGTGATGACGGTCGACGCCTTCGACTGGGCACACCGGACGGGCGCGAACCCGGCGGACGAGCCGACGAGCGACCTGTGCACCAGCCGGCCGGCACGCCCGAGGGCCTACGAGGGCGTGTTCGCGCACGAGTGGCAGCACCTGCTGATGTACTACACCGATCCGTTCGAAGGGAGCTGGATCAACGAAGGTCTGTCGGACTTCGCACAGACCATCACCGGCTACGTCGACCCTCGCCTCACCGTGTTCGATCGCGGCGGCGACGGTCATCTGTACTGCTACCAGGGTTTCGGCATCGTGCAGACGCCTTTCAACACCAACCCGCGGGACTGCGGTGGTGCGGAGAACTCGCTGAACCTGTGGGGTGAGGGCAACCCGAACGCGGTCCTCGCCGACTACGGGCACGCGTACTCGCTGATGCAGTTCCTGTTCGACCGGTACGGTCCCGACTTCATGTCGCGGCTGCACAACGACGGCGAACGCCAGGGGCTGGCCAGCCTCCAGGCGGCGCTCGCGGACGAGGGCGCGGACCTGTACAAGGTGCTGCACGACCACCAGTCGATGACGCTGCTCGACAAGATCGTCGGCGACTCGCGGCGGGGCATCACGATCGGTGTGCCGAAGCAGCGGGTGACGTCGCCGAGCCTGCGTTCGACGGTCAACCTGGCGAACCCGCAGTCCTACGACGACCCGGGCGCGGCGCCCAACGGCGCGGACTTCGTCCCGCTCCAGAGGGCGAACGGCACGGTGCTCAAGGGCAAGGACCTGAGGTCGCTGAAGTTCGATGGCGCGACGTCGCTGCCGCCGATCCCGCTGCAGTGGACCGTGGTGTCCGACGATCCGGACAGCCCGGGTGACCCGGTGCTGTGGTCGGGCAACGTCAACAACCTCAACGCCACGGCGGTGACGCAGGTGACGGTGCCCGCCGCCGACCCGACGCTCCGCATGAACGCGAAGTACGGCGCCGAGCCCGGTTTCGACTACGGCTACGTCGTCGTCTCGACCGACGGTGGCGCGACGTACACGCCGGTCGCCGGAGACCGGACGATCCCGGGCCCGCTCGGCCCGGCACTCAACGGCGAGACCACCGGGTTCGAACCGCACTCGTTCGACCTGTCCGCGTACGCGGGTCAGACGGTGCTCGTCGGCGTCCAGTACACCTCCGACGGCGGGGTCAACATGGGCGGCCTGCTCGTGGACGACCTCACGGTCGGCGGCACGGTCGTCAGCGACGGCGCATCGCTCGCGCCGTTCGACTCGCCGACCGAGATCCGCCCGGTGTCGGTGCACAACTGGAACCTGAGGCTGATCGCGTACGACGAACGCAACCAGGTCGCGCTGCAGGTCGAGTTCAACGGCAGGAACACGCTCAAGCTGGGCTGGGCGCAGCTGCTGTGCCTGACCGTGTTCCCGAAGGTGGTGGCGGTGGTGGCCTACGACGAGCCGACCGAGCTCGTGCAGCAGTACGCCCCGTACACGCTGACGGTGAACGGCGTGGTTCAGCCGGGAGGCGGTGCTTCGGTCAGCTGACATTGGACGAAGTCGGCTGAGAGTTGGACCAAGTGGCCTCTGGCACGATGTGTCGGAGGCCACTTCGTTCGCAAGTGTTCTCGGCCGAGTACGTCGAGGACCAGCGTCGGTCACCGGCCTGGGCGGCGTTCGTCCCGCTGGCCGCACCACTCGCGGAGAGTTGGCCGCGATCAACGCGCACAGCCCGGCACTCGACCGCTACCCGAGCCTCGCCGGGCCGGTGACGCTGCTGGTCGGCGAGCAGTCGGAGGGGTGGCGTCCGCCCTGTTCGCGAGCGCACTTCCGCAGGCGAAGACGCTCCGGCTTGCCGGGCAGGTCCACCTCGCGCACGTGCGGCCCCCGACCTGCTGGGCGAGCACATCACCGACGCCGTGCGCTGACCTTCCGGTAGCTCCAGCCGAGCAGGGCGAGCAGCACGATCCCGGACAGGATCAGGCTGGACCCGGTGCTCCACCCCGCCAGCGGCAGCCAGGGGAAGACCCGCAGCCCCCAGATGACGCCGGCCGCGAGCAGCCCGAGCCCGCACAGCACCGACCCGGTGATCCGCAGTGGCGAGGACACGCTGTCCTCCGCGGCCTTCATGGCCCGGTCCCGCACGGGGTCGACGTAGCGTTCGAGCCACGGAAACTCTGAGGCGAGAATCAGCAGTCCGGCGAGCACGAGCAGCAGGCCCGGTCCGGGCAACACGAGCAGGGCGACCCCGACGAGGAGGACGACACCTCCGACGACGCCGATCGTCACCCGCTTGACGTGCTTCCCTGCGGCCATGGTCCTGTCATCGTGCCCTGTCCGCGCGGATTTCGCTGGGTTTAGGATCTCCGCCGGGTCGGGACCCAGGGATCAATGGGGGGCAGCGTGCGGCGCTTCACCTTCGAGAGCGGTACGTCACACAAGTTCTGGTCGATCGACCGTGACGGCTCGACGGTGACCATCAACTTCGGCCGCGTCGGGACCGCCGGCCAGACGCAGGTGAAGGACCTGGTGTCGGCGACCGAGGCGGAAGCCCACGTCGCGAAGCTCGTCACCCAGAAACTGAAGAAAGGCTACGAGGAAGATCCATCCGACGCCGCCTCGGTCGCGCCCGTCGCAGCAAGTGCGGTGAGTGCTGGAGCAAGTCCGGCACCGATCACCCCAAGTCCGGCGGCGGTCGGGCCAAGTCCGGCGGCAGTCGCCGACACGGCAATCGCCGACGGGGCAACGGCCGGCGCGACAACCGCCGCCGACGCGGCATCGGCCACGGAGGCGACCGCTGCCACGGGGGCGACGACCAGCGCAACCACCACCGACACCGAGGCGACGACCACCGCAGCCCCCACCGACACCGGGGCGGACAGCGAGGCGACCGCCGGCAAGGCGACCGCCGGCGAAGCGGCGGTTGGTGCGACGACCGGCAGTGTCGCGGCGGCGGCCGGCGTGGCGGCGGGCAGCGTGGCGGCGGGCAGCGTGGCAACCGGCAGCGGGCCGGCGGCCGGTGTGCCGGCGGCCGGTGTGCCGGCGGTCGGGGTGGCGGCGGTCGGGGTGGCGGCGGTCGGGGTGGCCGTCCCCGACGAGGATGTCTTCGTCTATCCCGACGCCTGGCGTGCTCTGATCCACCCGCGCCGCGGTGGGCGGTTCGTCCCCTCGCTCGACGCCGACCCTGACCGCGCGTGGCGGCTGGTCGACGAGTTCCGGAGCAAGGTCGTGGAGGTCATCGAGCGCCGTGGCGGCAACGGCGACGTCGGCGAGGCACGCACCTACCTCGACGAACGGACCGGCAGCCCGAGGGACGCCGCCGTGGTGGCCACCATCGTCGACTGGGCCGTCACGAACCAGAAGGACACGGGCAGGCCCGGCGAGACCGCTGCCTTCGTCGACGCCTGGGTCGCCGAGCACGGGCTCGCCTGGGCGACACGGGCCGTCATGGAACGCCAGCCGATGTTCGTGAACTACTCGGCCTTCCAACGGCACAAGAGCGGGGTTCAGGCACTCAGCAACGTGCCCTGTGTGGAGACCCTGGCCGGCCGGCTCCGCTGGCACCTCGCCGTCGCGAGCGAGGAAGACCACTCCGACGCCGTCGACGCGTTGGAGGAGTACCGGCGGACCAAGCACGACCTGCTGGTCACCGCGTTCCTCGTGCCGGAGCGCAAGGACTGGGTCGACGCCGTCGTCGGGATCAGGAGGCACGCCACGCCGCTGCTGGCCGAGGCGGTCGACGACCTCGAACAGCTGGCGGGCATGGAGATCGACCCGTACTACCTGCTCAACTCGCCCACCGTGGCACCGACGATGGTCGACGGGATCGGCCCGGCCGTCGCGCCGTTCTTCGCCAGGCTGTACGACCAGCATGCCGGCAACTACACCGACGAGATCAAGCAGGTGTTGGCCGCGCTGGCCCTCATTCCCACCGACGAGGCGTTCGAGCTGCTGGTGCGCCGTGCGACGAAACGGTGGGTGCGGCCCTTCCTCCAGGAGGCGATGGACCGCTTCCCCGTGCGCGCGGCGCGCAAGCTGGCCGCGGCACACTCGAACCCCGCCGCGACCGACCTCCTGCGCGCCCATGTGCGCACACACGCCGACCTCCTCGCGAAGGCCGAACTGCCCGCCGCCACGCGGGCCAGGCTCGCGCAGCTGCCGCGGCCGGTGGCCGAGGCCGACCCCGCCAGCCTCCCGCCGCTGTTCGTCGCCCCGCCGTGGACCAGGAAGAAGCGCGCGGCGGCGAAACCCGTCGTCGTCACCGATCTCGTCCCGGACGTCACACCGGCGGTCGTCTGGCTGCCGGGCGAACGGGACGAGTGGACGTCGACGGATCGTTGGGACCGCTACTGGGTGGCGTCCAGGCACCCGAACGACATCCGTGGCATGTTCCGCGCGGGCACACTCGGCTACCAGGAAGGCCTGGTCATCGCCCTCGGGCCGGACGAGGTCACGCGTCCGCTGCTGGCCGAGTGGCGACCGGCGGAATCGTGGTTCGCCGGGGATTGGCTGCGCCACCTCGCGGCCCGCTACGAGCTCGACGTCCTCCCCGTGCTGCTGCACATCGCGCGACGCGGTGGTGCGGCCATGACCGCCGGGGCGTTCCTCCCGCTCGCCGACGCCGAGGTCGCCACGCTGATGGCCGACGCGTTGGCCCGGCTCAAGTCGGTGCGCAATATCGCCCGTGCCTGGTTCGGGCGGCACCCGGAGGCCGCCGCACGCGCTCTCGTTCCCGCCGCGCTCGGCAAACCGGGCAAGGAGCGCAAGGCCGCCGAGGCCGCGTTGCGGCTGCTGGACCCGGCCGTCGTCACCGAGGCCGCCGCCCGGTACGGCGAACAGGCGGCCGCCGGGATCGCGACGCTGCTCGCCACCGATCCGTTCGACGTGCTGCCGGCCCGCATCCCGCCGGTGCCCGCCTGGCTGGACGTCGCCACCCTCCCGCAACTGATCACGCGTGAGCACGGCACGGCGCTTCCCCGCACCGCGACCACGCACGTGGTCACCATGCTCGCGATGTCCAAACCGGACGAAATCTATCCCGGGGTCGACGTCGTCAGACAGCTGTGCACGCCGGACTCCCTCGCCGACTTCGCCTGGGCACTGTTCGCCGCGTGGCAGACCGCGGACATGCCGGCCAAGGACGGCTGGGCGCTCACCGCGCTCGGCTGGTGGGGCGACGACGAGACCGTCCGCCGACTCACCCCGCTCGTCCGTGCCTGGCCGGGCGAGGGCGGGCACAGCCGCGCCGTCAACGCGCTCGACGTCCTCGCCGCCATCGGCACGGACGTCGCGCTCATGCACCTGCACGGCATCGCGCAGAAGGTCAAGTTCACCGGCCTGCGCACCAAGGCGCAGGAGAAGATCGCAGAGGTGGCGGCCGAACTCGAGCTCACCGCCGACCAACTCGCCGACCGACTGGTGCCCGATCTCGGTCTCGACGACGACGGCAGCCTGGTCCTCGACTACGGGCCGCGCACGTTCGTCGTCGGCTTCGACGAGCGCCTCGTGCCGTACGTCGTCGACGAAACCGGTGCCCGCCGCAAGGACCTGCCGAAGCCCGGCGTCCGGGACGACGACAACCTGGCACCAGCGTCGTACAAACGGTTCGCCGCATTGAAGAAAGATGTCCGAACTCTGGCCGCGGACCAGGTCCGCCGGCTGCAACAAGCCATGGTCGAAGGTCGGCGGTGGACGACGACCGAGTTCCGCGACCTGTTCGTCGCGCACCCGGTGCTGCGGCACGTCGTGCGCCGGCTGGTGTGGGCGACCTACCGCGGCGACGAGCCGGGTGATGCCGTCACGCTGACCTTCCGGGTCGCGGAGGACCGCACGTTCGCGGGCGTCACGGACGACACGGTGACGCTGCCGGACGAGGCGAGCATCGGCATCGTCCACCCGCTGCATCTGGCCGACGACCTGGCCGCGTGGGCGGAGATCTTCGCCGACTACGAGATCCTCCAGCCGTTCCCGCAGCTCGGCAGGCCCGTGTACGCGCTGACCGCCGAGGAGCGGACGGCGACCGAGCTGACGATGTTCGCCAACGTGGTGCTGCCGACGGTCAAGGTGCTCGGGATGACCAACAAAGGGTGGCGCCGCGCCGCCCCGGAGGACGGCGGCGTCGAGGGCTGGATCCTGCGGCCCGTGCCGGGCGGTCGCACCGTCATCGTGGAGATCGAGCCGGGCATCGTGGTCGCCATGGTCGACGAGTTCCCGGAGCAGAAGATCACGAAGGTGTGGCTGAACCCGGACGACGACGGTTACTTCTCCCCCGAGGGTGCCCGGCCCCTCGGTGAGCTGGACGCGGTGACCGCGTCCGAGGTGCTCGCCGATCTCACCGAACTGACAGGAACGACACGGTGACCGACAACCTCCAGCGCCCGCCCGCGGAAGTGCGGTACGCGGATGAACTGGCCCGACTTCGCGCGGAGGACGGGCCGCGTCCGCCGGGATGGGCGCTGTCGCTCGACGCGGCTCGCCGGTTCGTCGTCGGCGACGAGTCCCGCGGCATCTCCCGCAAGTTCGTCGGTGACCCGTCGCTCGTCGACCGCGCGCTGGTGACGCTGGCGACGAGCCGCGGGCTCATGCTGGTCGGCGAGCCGGGCACGGCGAAGTCGCTGCTGTCGGAGCTGCTCGCGGCGGCCGTCAGCGGCGACTCGACGCTCACCATCCAGGGTGGGGCCGCGACCACAGAGGACCAGATCAAGTACTCGTGGAACTACGCGCTGCTGGTCGCGGAGGGGCCGACACCGCGGTCGCTGGTGGCGGCGCCGATGGTGCGGGGCATGGCCGAGGGCAAGGTGGTGCGGTTCGAGGAGATCACGCGCTGCCCGCTCGAGGTGCAGGACTCGCTGTTGTCGCTGCTGTCCGAGCGGGTCGTCGCGATCCCGGAGCTGACGGGCCCGGACGCGATGGTCTTCGCCCGCGACGGCTTCAACGTGATCGCCACCGCGAACACCCGTGACCGTGGCGTCAACGAGATGAGCGCCGCGCTCAAGCGGCGCTTCAACTTCGAGACCGTGTTCCCCATCGCCGACTTTTCGACCGAACTCGCTCTCGTGGAGGCCGAAGCCACGAACTTGCTTCGACGGTCGGGCGTGACCGTCGCACCGAGCAAGGAAGTGCTCGAAGTTCTGGTGACGACGTTCCGGGAGCTGCGCACCGGGGTGACCGACCGCAACGAGCCGATGGACCGGCTGACGACCGTGATGAGCACGGCCGAGGCGGTGTCGGTCGCCCACGCGGTTGGCCTGCGTGGCTGGTACCTGCGTGGCGAGGCGGGCACGGCGGCGGACATCGTCGAGTGCCTGGCCGGCGCCGCGGCGAAGGACAACGCGGACGACCTGGCGAGGTTGCGCCGATATCTGGAGCAACAGGTGCCGCGCAAGAAAGGCGTTCACTGGCAGGAGCTCCACGCGAGCCGGTTCGCGCTGCCCTGATGCCCGCCACGTTCATCGGCGTCCGGCACTTCAGCCCAGCCTGCGCACACTTGGTCCAATCCACGATCGACTTGCTTCGACCCGCGTACGTTCTGGTCGAAGGTCCGGCGGACCTGAACGACCGGATGAACGAACTCCTGCTCGCACACACGCTGCCGATCGCGGTTTTCACGCATTTTCGTTCGGCGGAGCGTGAGCACATGTCGTGGATGCCGTTCTGCGAGTACTCACCGGAGTGGGTTGCGCTGGCGGAAGCCACGCGGGTTGGCGCGCAAATCCGGTTCATCGACCTGCCGGCGTGGCATCCGGCGTTCGAGGATCGGGTGAACGTCTACGCGGACGCGGAGGCCAGGTACGCCGACGCGATGGAACGGCTGTGCCAGGTGTACGCGGTGGACAACGTGGACACGTTGTGGGACCACCTGTTCGAGGTCACGGGTGACACGTCCGGGTTGGCCGCGTACTTCGACGTGTTGCGCGGCGCGGCCGCGGCCGGACCGTCGGACACCGAGCGGGAAGCGTTCATGGCCGCCTGGGTGCGGGCGGCCGTGGCCGACGCCGGTGACCGGCCGGTGGTCGTGGTGACGGGTGGCTTCCACCGGCCGGCCCTGGTGACGCTGGCGCAGTCGGGTGACACGGCGTGGCCGGAGCTGCCGGCGCCGCCGGACGGCGCGACGCAGGGCAGCTATCTGGTGCCGTACTCGTTCCGGCGGCTCGACGCGTTCACCGGCTACCAGTCGGGCATGCCGTCGCCTGCCTACTACCAGCGACTGTGGGAGGACGGCCCGGCCCGGGCGGCGACGGCGTTGATGGAGACGGTCGTCCGGCGCCTGCGGAAGCGGAAGCAGCGGGTGTCGACGGCGGACCTGATCGCGGCCCGCACACAGGCCGAGGGGTTGGCGCGGCTGCGTGGACATCCGCACCCGGCGCGGACGGACATGCTCGACGGCCTGGCATCGGCGCTGGTGGGCAACGCGCTGGAGGAGCCGCTGCCGTGGACCCGCCGCGGTGAGCTGGTGGCGGGCACGGACCCGGTCGTGGTCGAGATGGTGGCGGCGCTGAGCGGTGACCGGGTGGGGAAGCTGCACCGGCACACCCCGTTGCCGCCGTTGGTGCACGACGTCGACGCGCAGCTCGACCGGCACGACCTGTCCGGCAGCGGTCCGGTGCGGTTGGACCTGACCGTGGAGGTCGAGCGCAGCCGGGTGCTGCACCGGCTGCGGGTGCTGCGCATCCCCGGCTACAAAAGACTTTCCGGACCGGCGAGCGGTGTCGACCCGGTGCTGCACGAGGAGTGGGAGCGGGCGAGGACGGACCTCCAACTCCCGGCACTCATCGAGGCGGGAGCCCACGGCCCCACCCTGGCGGACGCGGCACAGGCCGTGCTCCTGGGTCGGCTGGCGTCCACGGATCTGGCGACCACGCTGTTCGACGCCACGTTCTGCGGTCTGGCCGACCTGTCGATGACGGTGCTCGACCGGCTCCGCCCGAAGGTGGCGGAGGCGTCGGACCTGGCGGAGTTCGCCGGGGTGCTGGCGATCGTGCTCGGGCTGTGGCGCCATGACCGCCTGCTCGGCACCGCGGGCAGCCCGCTGCTGGGTTCGGTGCTGGAGGTGTCGGTGAGCCGGATCCTGTGGCTGGCCGAAGGGATCCACACCGGCCCCGCCCCGGCGAACCCCGCGCGCCTGCAGACGATCACCGCGTTGCGGGACACGCTCGTCCACTACTCGTCGGCCACCGACCGCGAGGCCGCCGTTGCGGTGATGCGCAGGATCGCCAACGACCAGACCGCGCCGCCGGACCTCAGGGGCGCGGCGTTTGGACTGACCTGGTCACTCGGCGATGCGGTGGAGCCGCGACCGGCGATCCGTGGCGCGACAACGACGACCACTTTGGGTGACTGGCTGGCCGGTTTGTTCGCCCTGGCACGGGACGAGGTCCTCGCGTCGGACGATACGGTGCTGTCCACACTGGACGAGGTGGTGGCTTCCTTCAGCGATCACGACTTTCTCGTGGCGGTGCCGGCCCTACGAGGCGCGTTCTCGTACTTCCCACCGAAGGATCGGGAGGCGATCGCGGAGCGGTTGCTGGCCCGGCGGGGGTTGCGCGGGTCGGCGCGGAGCTTGCTCAGGCTTCGGCTGGAGCCGTCGGAGCTGACGGAGCTCGCAAGGCTCGAAGCACACGTGGACGAGTTGCTGGCGAGAGAAGGTCTAGTCGAGGGAACGTGAGCATCGGGCCATCCGGATCCTTCGAGTCCCGGACGGCGATTCCGGCCGGCACACAGGCCACCTCGACGCACAAGTCGCCACTGCCACTGAAGGAACTTTTGCGCCAGCTGGTCAAGGCTCACTCCAATTCCGCGGCAATACCCGAAACCAATGCTACCGACTCCTGGGGACTGAGGGCGACCCCGAGCAACGCCGCGGTCACGACCTTGTAGTACTCAATGTCCTCGGGTTCCTCGAAGATCAGGCTTGAGCCGTCACCGCAGCCGAGAAAAACCACTCCCGGGCGGTCGGCGAACCGGAGCCGGAGGAATGGCCCCTCGAGCCCCGGATGCATGCCGACCGAGTTCGGCACGACCTGGAATGTCACGTTCGGCCGGGCAGCGGCTTCGACAACGTGCTTGAGCTGATCGCGCATGATCGCCGTGCCACCGATCTGCGTTCGCAGGGCCGCCTCGCACACGACCGCGGTCACCGCCACGCTGCGGTGGCGAACCCCGGACTGTCGTTGGATTCGAGCAACCACTCGCCGATCGATCTCCTCCTCATCGTTGATCATCCCGCCGCGCATGACGGCACGCATGTAGGGCACTGTCTGCAGGTAGCCGGGGACGAACATCGTTTCGAAGTTGAACAGCGCGGTCGCCCGGGATTCCAGCACCCGAAGTGTGCCCACCTTCGACGCGAAGGACAGGCTGCGTTTCTGCCAGTAGCCCAGCTCGGAGGAATTCCTCGCGAATTCGAGAAGATCTCGGCGTTCCTGGCCGAAGACCCGGTACACCGTGCAGAGGGAGGCCACGTCCTCGATGCGGTGCGCCCGTTTGCCAGTCTCCAGTTTGGACAGATGACTCGGGCTGATGCCGACCGATTCGGAAGCTTCCAACAAGGTCAAGCCAGCGGTCTCCCTGATGCGGCGCAGTTCGGCGCCCAGCACCTCACCTCGGACCGTCGACTCCGGTCGTCGCGTCATCATGGTCATGCCGATCCCCTCGGGTCGTGTCGATCAGCACATCATTCCTTGCTGAGCAGGGAAAACAGGTCTGGGCGCGGCAAGTCCACCCGACCGGTGGTGGACTTGCCACGTTGTCCAACCAGACGCCGAGCCGATGTTCTACCGACGCGGAAGAAAATGGTTCTCTGTGGTGTAGGCGGCCACGGCCTCGCCGAGTCCGACGCCGTTGACGTCCGCTGTGTGGAAGTGGATGCCGCCCCAGATGCGGGCACCGATCACCTCGGTGGTCGCCGCGGAGAAGCTGTCGAAGTGGCGGGTGGTGCCGCTGTCGACGCTGAACGCGCTGAAGGCGACCTCGTCCGTGCCGAAGATACGCTCGTACGCCGCCATTCGGGCGCCGGTGCCGCAGGAGTGGCCGGACGGGTAGTCCGGGAAGGGCGGCGTCACGAGCAGCGGCGTCCAGTTCGGGTCGGCCGTGGTGCGGGGGTTGCCGTCGGTGTCGGCGAGCCGGATGGCCGTGACCGGACGCCAGAAACTCCAGAACTCCTTGTCGTTCTGGCACGCGATCGAACCATCTTCCCCGGTCATGTCCACCAGTGCGAACAGTCGCGCGGTTGCCAGCGCGCTCAACCGTTGGGTGACCGCGAGCTGGCGTTTGATCTCCCAGTGGACGGAACGGCGGTCGTGCCACCAGCGGGCCGCCTCGGTCTGGTCGGCGGTGCGGGCCGTGCTGGTCGCCGAGCCGAGCCGCTTGACCTCGTTGAGGTCGCGGGCGTACTGGCGGCTGGTGAGTGCGGGCGGGCCCGCGGTGCGGAACATCGCCGCGTTCGGGATGAGGAACGGCCGCAGATCCATCACCCACGCACCGCTGTTCTCGAAGCCCGGCGGCGTCGGGCGCCACTCGCCGGGGCCGGTGCCTTCCGTCCAGAGCCGGTTCCCGAACGCGCCGTCGTCCTCGCGGGCGGCGATCATCGCGGCGGCGGTCCGCTCGCCCACCCTGATCCCGCCGAGTTTCGCCCGGCCGTCCGGTATGGCGTCGAGCCAGTCCGCGTACTGGGCGGACAGCCGCTCTTCCTGGTCAGGGAACAGCGACTCGAGGACTCGGTAGGCGGCGGTGCCGACGGCGGCGTCGGTCGACTCGGTGCCGTTCGTGCGCGGCGCCACCAGGTACGGGTCGTACGGTCTGCCCTCGATCGCGTTCACCGCGTCGTAGACGGCGCCGCTGACCATCGCGAAGCTGCGCCCCGCGACCTGCGGCGGTTGCTGTCCGGCGATGTCCCAGATGGCGGTCTGGGCGTTGGCGTCCCAGGCGACGACGGCGTTGACGGCGTTCTCGGCGTCGGCCGCGCGACGGACGCGGGCGCGGCGGGCGACACCAGCGCGACCGGCAACACGAGTGTGAGAGCAGCGGCGGCAGGTCGCATGATTTGTTCCCCTCAGTCGTCGGGCGAAGAAATTCGCCCTTCGAGGACCGACCTACCACGGACCAATATCACCCACAACGAAAAGACCTGATTCGCCTCGCGGGTGGTGCACTACGCTCACCGGCGATGACCACACCCGATCCCACGCTCGAACGCTGGCGGCTCATTCTTGGCCGCGCGGCCAGCCAGTCCCTGGGCGCGGACGGCGAGGGCGAGGTCGTCGCTCGGGACGCGGCGCTCGACTGGCTGTACGGGCGGGACGAGGAGCTGCGGAACCGCGGGATCCGCCGTGGCGGTGCGCGACAGGGCGGGTCCGAGGAGTCCACTCTCACCACGGTCGACTGGCTCGACGACATCCACCGCCTCTTCCCGAAGGAAACCATCGAGCGGCTCGAACGTGACGCCGTCGAGCGCTACGAGATCACCGACATCGTCACCGACCCGACCGTCCTCGAACGGATCAAGCCCAACCAGACGCTCCTCCGCGCGGTGCTGCGCACCAAGCACCTCATGAACCCCGCCGTGCTCGAGCTCGCCAAGCGGATCGTCGAGGCGGTGGTGCGGGACCTGATGGAGAAACTGGCCCACGATGTCCGTCGAGCGTTCAGCGGTACGCGCAGCCGGCGACGGAGTTTGTCCAAACAGCGAAACAACTTCGACGCGAAACGAACCATCCGCGCCAACTTGCGGCACTACCGGGCGGACGAGGGTCGGCTCTACCTCGAGAAGGCGTACTTCGTCAGCCGGGTGCGGCGGTATGTGGACCAGTGGCAGGTCATCCTGGTCGTCGACCAGTCCGGGTCCATGGTCGACTCGGTCATCCACTCGGCGGTGACCGCCGCGTGCCTGTGGAGTCTGCCGGGCGTCAAGTCCCACCTCGTCGCGTTCGACACCAACGTCCTCGACCTCACCCGCGAGGTCGAGGACCCCGTCGAGCTGTTGATGAAGGTCCAGCTCGGCGGCGGCACCGACATCGCGCGTGCCGTGGCCTACGCGACCACCCTCGTCGAGAACCCGCGCCGCACGATCATGGCCGTCATCTCCGACTTCTTCGAGGGCGGCGACCCGCACCGGCTCGTGCGACTCGTCCGTGACCTGGTCGAGGAGGGCACGTATGTCCTCGGTCTCGCCGCGCTCGACGAGTCGGCCAACCCGACGTACGACCGCGAGCTGGCCGGTCGTCTCGTCTCGGTGGGTGCGCACGTCGGCGCCATGACGCCCGGCCAGCTCGCCGAGTTCGTCGCGGAGCACGTGGCACGGTGAGGACCGATCTCCTCGCGCTCACCGAACAGGCGCTCGTCACGCTCGCCAACCGCGGGCTGTTGAAACGCGCGACCCGCGACCTCGACGCCGGCGCAGGCCCGACCGTCACCACCGACGACGACGGCACGGTCCGCGGTCACTTCCCCGACGGCACCGAAACCGTGCTGCCCCAAGGGAAGGACGGCACGTGCAGCTGCGCGGCGGTGGGTTTCTGCCGCCACCAGCTCGCACTCGTCCTCGCCTACCAGCGCGCGCACGCCGCCCCGTCCGAGCTGGTTCGCTGGTCCCCCGGCGAACTGGCGGACGCACTGGAGCAGCACGTCCCGGCCGGTGTGCTCACCAAGGCACGCCGAGCTTTGGCCGCCGGTTTCCCCGCCCGGTTGCACCGGCCCACGCCCGAGCAGCCGGAGCCCTCGGCCGACCTCGGCACGTGCACGGTCCGCTTTCTCGTGCCGCACGACCTGAGCTACGTCCACGTCGACGGCACCCGGCAGGACGCGGTCGCGCTGGCCGTGTTGGCGTTTCGCGAGGCGGACGAAAAGGGGCTGACCAGCGACGATGTCGAACTCGACGTCGGTGGGCAACCCACCAGGGAAGTCCGCGGCCAGGGCGGCGTGGCCGCCGCGGTCGACCTCGCCACCGGTGTGCTCCTCGACGGCGCCATGCACACCGGAACCTCGCTCGCCCCGGCGTTCGCCCGCGCCGAACGCGAACTCGCCGACCTGCGGTACCCGCTGGCCGCGCTCGCGGACCTCGCCGACCAGCTCGCCGCGTACCGGGAACGGGCCGCGCACTACCGGCCGGAACGCGTCGCGGACGTGGTGGCCGAGCTCCACGCGCGGCACCGAGCGAGCAGCAACGGCGGCGCGACGCCGGCGTCCCGTGTGCTCGGCAGCGACGAACCCGAGGAGACACCGCTCAACCGCGTCCGCCTCACCGGCCTGGGCTGCCGGGTGACCACAGGCGCCGCCGAGGTGTACCTGGCCGACCCAGCAGGCACGGTGCTCGTGCTCAGAAAACGGTGGGACACCGACGAAACGGGCGCGGCACTGGCCAGACGGCGGCTCGGCGGCACGACACTTGCCGCGCTCGCGGCGGGCAACCTGGTGTCGGAGTCCGCGGCACGCAGTGCGAGCCGGGTGGTTCGGCTCGTGTCCAGCCGGGTGGGGAAGACGAGCGTCACCCCGTCGAACGGCACCTGGGACACGCTGCCCAGTCCGGTGCTGGTGCGGGATCTCGCCATGCTCGACAAGGCGCTCGCGAACCTCGCGCCGCGGCTGGTGCGTCCCCGGGTCGAGGCGGAACATCTCCGCGTGCTGGTCGTGTCCGAGGTGCTCGACATCGGCTACCACCCGGGCGACCAGCGCCTTGACGCGGTGATCACGGACGAGGCCGGCACGAGCGCGGTGCTCTCGGCGAGTTACCGGCCAACCGCCCCGGCCGCGCTCGACACCATCGACGCCGCGCTGCGGGCGGGTCCGCGGTTCGTGGCCGGAGCCGTTCGACGCACCAGAGGTGCGCTTGTCCTCGACCCGACCGCCCTCGTCGTGGACACCTCCGTGGTGGTGCCGGATCTCGCACCAGGCGACGGCAGCGCGGCACTCCACGGTGCGACGAGTACGCCGTCCGATCCGGTGACCATCGCCTTGGACGCCGCGCTCGGTGTGTGCGCGGAGGCCGCACATCGAGGACTACGCCACCTTCCTCCAGATTTCGAACAAAGAGTGGCGGAGGCCGTAGCAACGTTGCGTGAAACTGGACTTTCGAAGGCGTCCGCCGCACTTCACCGGTTCGCCATCGCACTAGGTCGGCCGGAAGCCGCGGTGAATGCCTGGCTCGACGCGCAGATTCGGCTCAGCACCACGGCAGACGCACGCTAAGTCCGCTCGTTATGCACACCATCGGCGGGTGAGGCACCGTATTCGGTGTGCGAACAACGGTGTTGTTGTCAGTCCTGGCGGTAGTCGCGGCGACAGGAGCGGCCCCGGTCGACGGAAGTGACGCCCCTGGCGCACCAGGCGCCGAAGCGGTGTACCAGCCCGCGGACAAACAGGGCTTCGGCACGGCACGTGGTGGTCCGGAGAGCCCGGTGTGGTTCACCGTGGGCGGCGGGCGGATGACCGAGGTGTTCTATCCCGACCTGAGCACGCCGGCGACGCGGGAGTTGGTTCTCGTGGTGACGGATGGCCGTTCGTTCACGGAACAAGTCCGCGGACGAACGGAGCAGGTCGGCGACCTTTCTTTCCGCCAGACCGCCAAGGGCACCGGTTGGAGCGCGGAAACCACGTACGTGACGGACCCGGCACGCGCGACGGTGCTGGTGGACGTCTCGTTCCGGGCACGTACGGCGCTGCGGGTGTACGCGCTCTACGACCCCGCACTGTCCCGCGAAGGCAACGACGACACCGCGCGGAGCGGCGACGCGCTGATCGCCTCGGACGCCGCGGCGTCGAGCGCGCTGGTCGCCGGTCACGGCTTCGGCGCGACGTCGAGTGGTTACCTCGGCACGAGCGACGGCTGGACCGACCTCGCGGACCACCGCATGGACTGGCGGTACCCGAAGGCGGGGCCGGGCAACGTCGTGCAGACGGGCGAGCTGCGCCTGGACGGCGTGCGGCACAAGAAAGAGACGCTCGCGCTGGGCTTCGGCCAATCCTCGAACCAAGCACTGCGAACGGCGAGGCAATCACTGTCGACGGGCTTCGCCCGGGCGGCCAAGCAGTACGCGAAAGGCTGGCGGGACTACGTTTCCGGCCTGCGTCGGCCGCCGTCCTCGGTGACGAGCGCCCATGAGCGGGCGGTGTACCGGAGCTCGCTGCTGGTGCTGGCGGCGTCGGAGGACAAGCGCAACCCCGGCGCCTACATCGCCGCACCGGGCTTCCCGTGGGCGTTCGGGTTCGACCGCCAGATCGCGCCGGAGTTCGGCTCGTACGCGCTGGTGTGGCCGAGGGACCTGTACCAGATCGCGACCGGTCTCCTGGCGGCCGGCGACAGCGCGGGCGCGAACCGGGCGCTGGACTACATGCTGGGCGTGCAGCAGCAGCCGGACGGTCATCTGGCGCAGAACACGCGCGTGACCGGCGAGCCCTACTGGACGAGCGTGCAGCTCGACGAGACCGCGGCGCCCATGTTGCTGGCCTGGCTACTGAACCGCACCGATCCGTCCACAATGGACGGACTGCGGAGGGCGGCGGAGTTCATGGTGAACTACCCGAACGCGCCGTTCACCGAGCAGGAGCGGTGGGAGAATCAGAGCGGCTACTCCCCCGCGACGATCGCGTCGGAGATCGCGGGCCTGGTGTGCCTCGCCGACCTGCTGAGCCGATCCGGCGACACGGCGGGCGCGGCCCGGTACCTGGCCATCGCGGACCGCTGGGCGTCCACTGTGGAGGATTGGACGGTCACGAGCACCGGTCCGCTGTCCGGTGATCCCTACTATCTGCGCCTGACGAAGGACGGCAACCCGAACGCGGGCACCACGTACAACCTGGGCGACAACAACGTTGGCGAGGTCGACCAGCGCGCGGTGGTCGACCCGAGCTTCCTCGAACTGGTCCGCCTCGGCGTCCGCCCTGCCGACGATCCCGTGGTGCGCAACACGATCGCGGTCGTGGACCGCGAGTTGGGCGAACGGACGCCGGCAGGGCAGCTGTGGCACCGCTTCACCGACGACGGCTACGGCGAGCAGGCGAACGGCGGGCCGTGGAACGTGATCTGGCCGGCGCCGACGCGTACGTTCGGCCGCCTGTGGCCGATCTTCGCCGGCGAGCGCGGCGAGTACGAACTGCTGGCGGGCGCCCCGGCCAGCGCTCGCGACCGACTGCGGACCATCGCGGCGACCGCGAACAGTGGCCTCATGCTGCCCGAACAGGTGTGGGACAACCAGGCGCCACCAGGTGTCCACCCGGGCACGGGCACCACGTCGGCGACACCGCTGGCGTGGACACACGCCCAGTACGTCCGGCTGGCGTGGTCGATCACAGCGGGCCACCCGGTCGAACAACCAACTGTGGTGGCGTGCCGCTACACGAACCGGTGCTGATGTGTCACAAACGGGGAAGCGGGCTTGTCCTTGGTGCGGACAGTCTCTGTTTGGAGGAATACATGAGCGCTGGGCCCGCACACCTGCCCCCAGGCGTCGAGGTGATCGAGACCCTGCCGGAGGCGACGGCCCGGATCCCGGCTGGCGCCGAGGCCAGGACCATCCGGGTCACCCTGTCGCCCGGTGACCCCGGCGCGCCGCCGCACCGGCACCCCGGGCCACTCTTCGGCTACGTGACACAGGGCGAGATCCTCTTCGAGTTGGAGGGGCAGCCGCCCCGGGTGCTCAAGGCCGGTGACGCCCTGTTCGAGCCCGGGGGCGACGTGATCCATTACCAGGGCGCCAACAACCTTTCGGACGCGCAGTCGCAGCTGGTGGTGACCATGTTCGCGCCGCCGGGCACCCCGGTGCTGACCGTGGTCAGCGCGGAGGAACTGGCCGAACGACGACACCTACGGGTTTCCCGGCCATGACGAGCACCCGCCGCCTTGGGTGGCCGAGCACGGCGGGTCAGGAAAGCATCGCCAGCAGCCGTGACATGACCTCACCGTCGCTGACGCGCAGACCGTCGTGCTGGTGGTCGGCCGTGTGCCACAGGCGCAGGTCGCCGATCCGCGCGGCGGTCTGCAGCGACAGCTCCCGGCTCACGTACATGTCCGTGTCGTACACGGCGGCCACCACCGGGACCTGGTTGCTCCGCAACCGTTCCACGTCGTAGAGGTCGGACCACTGTGGACGATCGGCCAGCTCGTCGGCCAGCGGGCGCAGCGGGGCCATCAGCGGGTCGTCGTCGAACATCCACGGGTAGATCATCTCGCCCGTGAAGTACACCGGCGCGTCGCCGGACAGCGCGGCGCGGGCGTCGAACGCCGGGAACTCCCCACGCACCCGCTGCGCCGCCCAGCCCGTCGCGCCGGCGCCCTGCGCGTATGTCGCCTCGTGCAGCAGGTAGTACAGCGGGTTCGCGGCCGTCGCCCACGACAGCGCGTCCTGTGCCGACAGCAGGAAGGCGTCCGAAAGCGACCCACCGGTGAACGGATCCTCCAGCAGGTAGTGGAGGCGCGCGCTGCCGTTCCGCGCTCCCAACATGTTGCCGACGGCCTGGAACGCCTCCACGGTGAGCCGGCGACCCGTCGGCAGCCGGACGTCCTCCGACAGCAGGTGCGCCGCGACCCGCCGTGCCTGCTCGACATCCGACGGGTAGGTCCGGTAGTGCGCCCGGTTCTTGGCCGTCACCACGGGATACAGCGTCCGGTACGCCCCGACCGCGTCCACGTGGAGCCCCGGAAGCCCGCCGGTCACCAGCGCCGCACGCAACCCCTGCCACGCGAACGACAGGTACGTCACCGTGCAGAATCCGCCGAAGCTCTGCCCCAGCACGGTCCACGGCTCGTCCCCGACGAGTGTCCACCGGATCTCCTCGGCGTCCCGCACGATCGCGTCGGCTCGGAAGTGGGTGAGGTAGTCGGCACCCCGCGACAGGGCGACCGCGCGGGTCACGGGTGTCGACCGGCCCGTGCCGCGCTGGTCAAGCAGCAGCACCCGGTAGTCCTTCAGCGCACGCGTCAACCAGCCCTCGTCGCCGATCGGGCGCGGCGCAGCGAAACCCGGTCCGCCGCCGAGGAACAGCAGCCACGGCAGGTGCGGATCGGCCGTGACCTCCCGTGCGTACACGGTGATCCGCTCGCCGTCCGGCCGGTCGTGATCCAGTGGGAGTTCGAAGGTGTGGTCGACGAACCTCATGAGGCGGCGCTCCGCAAGGACGTCGCCGCCGTCGCCGCGATCGCTTCGGCCACTGTGGACAGCGCGGGTGAGTCGAGCTTCCACTGCTGCCAGTACAGCGGCACGTCCACCGGCCGGTCGGGCGCGAACGACACCAGTTCCCCGGCGCGCAACCGCGGCAGCGCCTGTTCTTCCGGCACCATCCCCCATCCCAGGCCCGCCGCGACCGACTCCGCGAACGCCTCCGACGCCGGAACGTAGTGCCGCAGCTCGCTCGCGCGGTGCCCGCCGAGCGAGCGGACGAACGCGTCCTGCAGGTCGTCGCGGCGGTCGAACACCACGACCGGCGCTCGGGTCAGGTCGTCGAGCAACGTCCCGGTCAGCCATCGCGCGACGAACGCGGGCATCGCCGCGGCCAGGTACCGCAGGTTGCCGAGCCTGCGCACCGAGCACCCCTGCACGGGCGTGGCCGACGACGTCACCGCCGCCATCACGGTGCCTTCCCGGAGCAACGCCGTCGTGTGTTCCTGGTCCTCGCGGTGCAGTTCGAAGCAGACCGGCGGATCGGCGGGCACCCGCGCGAGCGCCGGCAGCAGCCACGTGGCCAGCGAGTCGGCGTTGACCGCGATCGACACCCGGACGGGCTCGCCGGCTCCCGCCATGCCCAGCTCGGCCCGCGCGTCCCGCTCCAGGGCGGTGATCCGCCGCGCGAACCGCACCACCACCTGCCCTGACTCGGTCAGCCGCACCGGTTTCGTACGCGTGACCAGCACGCTGCCGGTGCGCTGCTCCAGCGCCTTCACGCGCTGGCTCACGGCGGAGGGCGTCACGTGCAGAAGGCCGGCAGCCGCGTCGAACGTTCCCTCGTCGGCGACCGCGAGCAGCGTGCGGACCTGGTCGAGCGGGAGATTGGCCATCATGATCGCTAATGTTACCTAAGAATCCTTAGCTGTACTGATGGCACGAGTGTCCATAGCCTCGGGTTCATGACAGAGATCCTGCTCGCGGCGGCGGCTGGTTTCGGCACCGGCCTGTCGCTGATCGTCGCCATCGGAGCGCAGAACGCGTTCGTGTTGCGGCAGGGGATCCGCCGGCACGCCGTACTCGCCGTGGTGGCCATCTGCGCCGTGTCCGACGCCGTCCTGATCACGCTCGGCGTCGGCGGGGTGGGCGCCCTGGTGGTCGCGTTCCCCACCATGCTCACCGTCGTCGGCCTGGCCGGCGGCGGCTTCCTGCTGTGCTACGGGTTTCTGGCCGCGCGCCGCGCGCTGCGACCGTCCGCGATGGACCTCACCGCGGCGCCGGCCACGAACCGGGTCGTGCTCACCTGCCTCGCGCTGACCTGGCTGAACCCGCACGTGTACCTGGACACGCTGCTGCTGCTCGGCACGGTGGCCGCGCACCGCGGCGACCTGCGGTGGGCGTTCGGCGCTGGCGCGGTGCTGGCCAGCCTGTGCTGGTTCGCGGCGCTCGGCTTCGGTGCTCGCCTGCTGACCGGGTTCTTCGCCAGGCCGTCGTCGTGGCGGGTGCTGGACGGGCTGGTCGCGGCCACGATGGTCACGCTCGGGGTGGCTCTCGTGGCGGGCGCCGGCTGACCCGCGTGCGCTTGCCCACACCGGTCACGCGGGTGCACGGGCGCTGGGGTAGGAAACGAACATGCTGGTGCCCACCGACCCGGACGTGGACCTCCACGATCCGAAGCAACGAGGTGAGCTGTCGGCGGCACTTCTCGCCGTGATCGCGGCAGGAGGGGTGGTGGGTGCTCTCGCGCGCTACGGCCTGGCACATCTGCTGCCGCACGCTCCGGGCACCTGGCCGTTCGCGACCTGGCTCACCAACGTCAGCGGCTGCTTCCTGATCGGCGTGCTGATGGTGCTGGTCACCGAGGTTTGGCCGAACCAGCGATACCTTCGTCCATTCTTTGGAGTAGGGGTGCTGGGTGGCTACACGACTTTCTCCACGGCGATGGTGGACGTGCGGGACATGGTGACAGAAGGCGCGCCGGGGCTCGCGTTGCTGTACCTGGGCGGGACAGCGGTGACGGCCCTGATCGCGACCGCGGCCGGTTGGTTCGGCACCCGCGCGGTGGTGGTCCGGCGGCGTTCGGCGGTCAGCCCGTGAACGTGGTCCTGGTGGCCGCCGGCGCGGCGGTCGGCGCGCCGCTGCGCTACCTGCTCGACCGGTTCGTCCAGGCCCGGCACGACTCGGTGTTCCCATGGGGCACGCTCGCGGTCAACGTGGTCGGCAGCCTTGTGCTCGGCGTGCTCGCCGGCCTGCCGGCGACACCGGGTCTTTCCGCGCTGCTCGGGGTGGGTTTCTGCGGCGCGTTGACGACCTACTCCACCTTCAGCTACGAGACGCTCCGCTTGCTCCAGCAGCGGACGTACTTGCTCGCGACGCTGAACGCTGGAGTCTCTCTGGTGGCGGGCTTGGGCGCGGCGTACGTGGGGATCACGGTGGCCGCGGCCCTGTAGATAGGGTCTGCTGCCGTGGATCCCATGCCGACGCGTCTCAGTGACCCGACCGACGCACTGTCCTCGGTGCCCGCAGCCGGATCAAGGCGGGCCGCACCCGTCGTGGGACATCTGCGGTTCTACTACGGGCCGATGGACTGCGGTAAGTCCACACTCGCACTGCAGGTCGACCACAACCAGGCCAGGCAGGGGCGCAAGGGGCTGCTCCTGGTCCACCACGACCGGTCCGGCCAGCCGCAGATCACCAGCCGCATCGGCATCACCAGGCAGGCGATCGAGGTGCAGGCCGACGTCGACCTGCGCGTCCTGGTCCGCGCGCGGTGGGCCGCGGGCACGCGGGTCGACTACGTGATCGTCGACGAGGCCCAGTTCCTCACCCCCGACCAGGTGGACCAGCTCGCGGAGCTCGCCGACGACGTGCAGGTCGACGTCTACTGCTTCGGTATCGCGACCGACTTCCGCAGCCGGATGTTCCCCGGCTCGCGGCGGCTGTTCGAGCTCGCGGACGAGCTGGAGCCGGTCCAGGTGGACGTCCTGTGCTGGTGCGGGCTGCCGGCCCGGTTCAACGCGCGGGTGTCCGACGGCGTCGTCATACGGGCGGGCGACACAGTGCTCGTGGCGGACACGGACCGTGAATTACCTGATTCCGTTCCGGCGACTACCGTCCGTTACCAAGTGTTGTGTCGGCGACACTTCCGCGTCGGCGATCTCGGCCCGGCCGTCGCCGGACGCGGGCAGCTGAGCTTGACCTGACCGCCATCCTGGTGAACGTCTTGCACCAAGTGGGCGACGTCATAGAGCAATCCTCGGAGTCACGCGTCACGAACGTGTTTAAGACGCCTCTATACGGTGGAAGCTATAGAGGCAGGGGTTGCCGCGGGTCACCGTGAGCGACGGAGTGCGGTAGGTGGGAACGTTTGGGCGCACTCTGGCGTTGCTGATGGTGAGCACCACCCTTGGTTCCAGCCTGGCCGCTGTGAACCGAACGAAAGGACGTCGCCATGGCCGACCGTGTACTCCGTGGAAGCCGACTTGGCGCGGTCAGCTACGAGACCGATCGTAACCACGACCTAGCGCCACGGCGGACGATCCGCTACGCGTGTCCGAAGGACCATGAGTTCGAGGTCCCCTTCTCCGACGACGCCGAGGTTCCATCGATGTGGGAGTGCCGTCTGCACGGCACCTCGTCCAAGCTTATCGATGGATCCGAGCCAGAGACCAAGAAGGTCAAGCCGCCGCGCACGCACTGGGACATGCTTCTCGAGCGCCGGACCATCCCGGAGCTGGAGGACCTCCTGGCCGAGCGGCTACAGGAGCTGAAGGTTCGCCGCAGCCGTACCGCGTAGGCCGCGCTGGGCTGTGAACGCCGGATGCCACATCGGTTCGCCGATGTGGCATCCGGCGTATTTCAGCTGGCCAACGCGTAGTCCCTGACGAGCTGGCGTGCGCTGCGGAACAGGAAGACGACCCGCTCGTCGTCGAGATGCCGTGCCCCGTACCTGCCGGCCATGCGGCCGGCGCCGACGTGGCTGCGCATCTCCCCGTCGAGCACCCGGCCCTTCGGCGCGGTCAACACGGCGAGGTAGGCGCCGATGAACGCCTCCTGGACGTTCGCGCCGAAGACGAGCCGCCGGACGTTCGAGTGCAGGCCGTCGGCGCCGACCACGATGTCGAACCTTCGCGGGGCGTTGCGTTCGAACGTGACGAGATCGTCTTCGATGCTCGTGATCGAATCGTCGAAAACGTACTCGACGTCGGCGGTCGTCGCGTCGTAGTAGATCTCGCTGAGGTCGTCACGCATGATCTCGACGTGGCGATCGGACGCGGCGCCGAGGACCTTGGTCAGGTCCACGCAGACCGGTGCGTTCCTGCCCTCGCGAACGATCGTCAACCTCGTGGTCGCCGTCTTCGCCGCCTCGACGCGCGGCAGCACCCCCATGCGTTCGGTGATGTCCATCGCCGGACGGAACAGGTCGACCGCGTGTCCGCCCGTCTTGCGCAGCCGAGGAGCCCGTTCCACCCCGCGATCGCCACACTCTCTTGACTGGTTTAGACCAATTCTGGGATGGTTGATGACACTCCGAAGCGACCCTGCCCCGAGGAGTGACCATGAAGATCCGACTGACGGCGGCGCTGATCGCGTTCGCCTCGCTGCTGACGGCGGGCTCCGCCGTCGCTGACGTCACCCCGAAACGCACGTTCGTGGTGACGCAGGCGCAGTTCAACCAGATGTTCCCGAACAGGAACGCCTTCTACAGCTACAGCGGGCTGACCACCGCGATGGACAGCTTCCCCGCCTTCGCCGCCACCGGCAGCGACACCGTCCGCAAACAGGAAGCGGCCGCGTTCCTCGCGAACGTGCACCACGAAACGGGCGGACTCGTCCACATCGTGGAGCAGAACCAGGCCAACTACCCGCATTACTGCGACTGGAGCCAGTCGTACGGCTGCCCAGCGGGCCAGTCCGCGTACTACGGCCGCGGCCCGATCCAGCTGAGCTGGAACTTCAACTACAAGGCCGCCGGCGACCACCTGGGCATCAACCTGCTGAACGACCCGTGGCAGGTCCAGAACAACGCGGCCGTGTCCTGGAAGACCGCGCTCTGGTACTGGATGACCCAACGCGGCCCCGGCACCATGACACCCCACGCCGCGATGGCGAACCAGCGTGGCTTCGGCGAGACGATCCGAAGCATCAACGGCTCGTTGGAGTGCAACGGCGGCAACCCGGGTCAGGTGGAGAGCCGCGTCAGCAAGTACCGCCAGTTCACCCAGCAGATCGGCGTGCCGGCGGGCAGCAACCTGTACTGCTGAGGCAATACGACCGTCCTGGCCGGCGACGGGCCGGCCGGGACGGTCAGCGCCTGAACAGTGCCCTCACCTGGTTGCCGCGACGGCGCAGGCCCCACTTGGTCACGCGGATCAGCGCCTCGCGGACCACGTCGCTGCTCATCTTCGACACGCCGTGCTCGCGCTCGGTGAAGGTGATCGGGACCTCGACCACGGTGAAGCCGGCCTCGATGGTGCGCCAGCCCAGGTCGATCTGGAAGCAGTACCCGCGGGAGGCGACGTTGTCGATGCGGATCTTCTGCAGTGCCTCGCGGCGGTAGGCGCGGAAGCCCGCGGTCATGTCCTTCACACGCGCGCCGAGTGCGACGCGGGCGTAGGTGTTGGCACCCCAGGACAGCAGGTACCGGCTCTTGGGCCAGTTCACGATCTTGCCGCCGGGGACGTAGCGCGAACCGATGGCGAGGTCGGCGTCCCGCAGCGCGTCGAGCATCTTCGGCAGGTCCTCCGGCGCGTGCGAGCCGTCGGCGTCCATCTCCACCAGTACGGCGTAGTCGCGGTCCAGACCCCATGTGAAGCCCGCCACGTACGCCGCGCCAAGACCGTTCTTCTCGGTCCGGTGCATGACGTGGATCCGCTCGTCCTCGCTGGCGAGGCGATCGGCGATCTCGCCGGTGCCGTCCGGGCTGCCGTCATCCACGATGAGGGCGTGCGCGTTCGGCAGTGCGGCGCGTAGCCGGCTCACGATCCGCTCGATGTTGTCCCGCTCGTTGTACGTCGGGATCACCACGAGCACCGGCTCGAGCTGCTCCGCCATTCGTCACCCTCCTCGCCGGCGCCTTTCCGCGCCGGTCAGTCACTCAGTTCGGTCAGTTGCCTGCCGGCCGCGCCGCCGGATCATGATCGCGATGCCCAGCGCGCCCAGTCCGACGAGCACCATGGCCCACTCCGGGGCCGGGCCCAGTTGGTCCGACAGCGTAGTCGTCGACCGGAGCGGCACCCGCTCGACCAAGGCCGCGGCCGTGAAAAGGCCGGTCGACTGGGTGACGGAGCCGTCCGGGCGGACGAAGGCGCTCACTCCGCTCGTCGCCGCCACCGCGACCGTGCGCCCGTGCTCGACGGCACGCACCCGGTCCATCGCGAGCTGCTGGTAGGTCATCTCCGTCCAGCCGAACGTCGCGTTGTTCGTCGGCACGGCGAGGATGTTGGCGCCCGCCACGGACTCACGCACCACGTCGTCGAACGCGACCTCGTAGCAGGTCGCGATGCCGACGCGGGCGTTGGCCATCTTGAACACGACCGGTTCGGTGCCCGGCACGAACTTGCCCGCGCGGTCAACGGCCGAGGTGAAGATGCGGAAGAACCCACGCCACGGCATGGTCTCGCCGAACGGTTGCAGCTTCCGCTTGGTGTACTGGTCGATCGGGCCGCGCTCCGGGTCCCACAGCAGCACCGTGTTGCGGGGCAGGTCGTCGTCACCGACCAGCACGGAGCCGACGGCGATCGGCGTGCCGATCGCGCGGGCCGCGTCGTTGATGGCCGACCACGCGTCCGGGTTGCGGTAGGGGTCGATGTCCGACGAGTTCTCCGGCCAGATCACCAGGTCGGGCTGCGCGACGCGACCGGCGCGGACGTCCCGCGCGAGCTGCTCGGTGCGGGCCACGTGGTTGTCCAGCACCGCCCGGCGCTGGGCGTTGAAGTCGAGTCCGGCCCTCGGCACGTTGCCCTGGATGACCGCGACGGTCGCCTCACCGTCGTTCGCGTCCGTGCCGACGAGCGGCAACGCGCCGAACGCCGCGACCACCGGCAGCGCGAACGCCACCACGGGGGCGACGATCCGGCGGGGCCTGCGGTCGACGAGCAGCGTGCGCACCAGTGCCGTGAGCCCGAACCCGGTCATGGTGACCGCGAGCCCGATCAGCGGGGTGCCGGCGATCGCGGCCAACGGCAGGAACACGCCGTCGGGTTGTGTGAACGCGAGCTTGCCCCACGGGAACCCGCCGAACGGGAACAGCGAGCGCAGGTACTCCCCGGCGACCCAGACGAACGCCGCCCACACCGGCCACGCCGGCAGCACGCTCACCGCGGCGATCCCGGCGCCCGCGAGCCCGAGGAGCGCGGCCTCGGCGAGGCTCAGCGGCAGCCACGCGACGGCGCCGACGAACTCGCCGGTCCACGCGAGCAGCGGGACGAAGTAGCCGAGACCGGCGCACAGCGTGTAGCCGAACCCGGCGCGGGCGCGGCGGCGGTAGATCACCGCGCCCAGCATCGCGATGCCGACCGGCGCGAGCCACCAGAGCGTACGGGGCGGGTTGCTGAGGTAGATCAACACCCCGGCACCGGCCGAAACCAGGACACGCAGAAGCACGTTTCGCCAGGCAGGCGCGCTTACGTCCGATTTGTCGGACAGTGCCGGCTCGTCCGGCGAGACAGCGGGTGCGATCACCCGGCAAGCGTACGGGGTGCCGTGTTCACTCGGCGTTCCAGCCAAATCTGGCCCCAGGATCAGGGTGCCGTGCGGTGGCTGGCGGCGTAGCGGGCACGCTCCGCCGCCTCCTTCTTCTCCTTGCGGGCGTCGCGGGTGGCGCGGGCTATGCCGTGCTGGTAGCCGTGCTTCACTGCGCGCAGTTCGCAGCTCTCCTCCACGTACGACAAGGAGAAGTAAACGCCGACGATGGCCACCAGCAGCACCATCGCCAGTCGCAGCGCCAGTGGACCGGGGAACAGCAGGCATCCGGCGCCTATCGGGGCGAGGATCACCCCACCTCGGGCCGCGTGCCGCAGCACCCAGGTCCTCGCGGTGACGTCGTGGAGCACCCAGGGAGCCAGACGGGCGGGCAATCGGCCACCTACCGCGTACCACAGCCACTGTGCCGGGTTCGGTCGCTTCATACTTAGTAGTCTAATGTTTAGTGCACTAACCATTGAGGTGATGTGAGTCATGCCGCCGATCGATCTCGGGCCTGATCCGCTGGCGTTGGACCGGCAGGTCTGCTTCGCGCTGTCCCTCGCCTCGCGCAGTGTCATCGCGATCTACCGCCCGCTGCTGGAGCCCTACGGCCTCACGCACCCGCAGTACCTCGTGCTGCTGGCCCTGTGGGATCGCTCGCCACGGACCGTTCGGGACATCGGGGAGACGCTGCGCCACGAGCCCGCGACCCTCTCCCCCATGCTCAAGCGGCTGGAAGCGCTCGGCTACGTCACCCGAGCCCGCAGCACGCGGGACGAGCGCGCACTGGCCGTCGACCTCACGGACAAGGGACGTGAGCTGCGCAAGGAAGCCGAGAAGATTCCCTATCGGGTGGTCGAGACGCTCGGGATGGAGCTGTCCGAGCTCGAGGAGCTGCACGCGGCGCTGTCCCGGGTGCTGGCGGCCACCGGTTCGACTCAGAAACCCCCGGGGGACACCAGTCCGGTCTCGTAGGCGACGACCACCGCCTGCGCGCGGTCGCGGATGCCCAGCTTCATGAAAATACGACTGACATGGGTCTTGACCGTCTGTTCCGCCACCACCAGACGGGCCGCGATCTCCGTGTTCGACTCGCCTCGGGCCACCAGCAGGAGCACCTCCCGTTCGCGTGGTGTCAGCGCGGCCAGCGACGGTGGGGTGCTCACCAACGTCGGCTGACGGGCGAAGTGGGCGATCAGCCGGCTCGTCACGGTCGGCGCGAGCAGTGAGTCCCCCGCCGCCACCACGCGTACCGCCGCCACCAGTTCCTCCGGGGTCGCGTCCTTCAGCAGGAAGCCCGAGGCGCCGGCACGCAGCGCGGCGTACACGTAGTCGTCGATGTCGAACGTGGTCAGCATCAGCACCCGCGTCGGGCTGCCGGCCAGCCGCTTCGTCGCCGCCACGCCGTCCAGGACGGGTATGCGGACGTCCATCAGCACCACGTCCGGCACCGTCCGGGCACACACCTCCAGCGCGGCCTCACCGTCGGCCGCGTCCCCGACGACCTCGATGTCGTCCTGCGCGTTCAGCAGGGCGGCGAAACCGGCTCGCACCATGTCCTGGTCGTCGACGACCACCACCCTGGTCACAGGGGTAGCTCCGCGCGCACTCGCCAGCCTCCGTCCGGTTGGTCCACCTCGAACCTGCCGCCCAGCAACACCGTTCGCTCGCGGAGACCCACCAGACCCTGACCCGCGCTGTCCCTGCCTGGCCGTGGGTCGGGTGGAGGCTCGTTGGTCACCTCGATGCTCACCTTGTCGTCCGTCCGCGTGACCTCGACTCGGGTCGGTGCGCCGCCGGCGTGCCGTACGACATTGCTCAGTGCCTCCTGTGCTGTTCGGTACAGGGCCAACTGCACGACCGGTGGCAAGTCGGTCGTATTGGGCGGCAGGTCCAGTGTCACCGGCGTGCCCGCCGTGTTGATCCGCGCCACGAGTGACGGCAGGTCCGCCAGCGTCGGCTGCGGGGTGCGACTCGGGTCGGCACCGTCGTCGCGGAGTGCCGACAGCAGGCCGCGCAGCTCGGACAGCGACCTGCGGGCCACGCTCGCGATCTCCGTGAACTCCGCCACCGCCGCGTCCGGCAACCCCTGGTGGCGGTAACGGGCGGTCTCCGCCTGCACCGTGATCATCGACATGTGGTGTGCGACCACGTCGTGCAGTTCGCGTGCGATCCGCGCCCGCTCTTCGACCACCGAACGAAGCTCCCGCTCTGTCGCACTGACCTGGCGTTCTTCCTCCAGTTCGACCACCATCCGCTGGCGGCCGTTGACGAAGTCACCGAGGATCGCCCCGATCGCGCACACGACCGTGGCCGTCAGGACCGAGGTCCAGTCGCCCCGGCCCGGCCAGAGCGCCAGCAGCAGCCCGAGCGTGGTCATGACGGCGAGCATGACGATCGACAGCTGCCGGGCGCCGCGCGCCGCGACGAGACCGGCGACCAGGGCCACGGCACCGACACTGCTCGCCGCCCACGGCCACGGCTCGTCCGGTGTGACGGGCGCGGCGACGATCGCGGTGGCGAGCACCACGCTCAGTTCGATCACCCAGGCCTCGATCGGCAACCGGCGGCACAGGAGCAGCGGCGCGGCCCTGGCCGCACTGAGCGCATACGCGCTCAAGGGCCCCGTGTTGTAATGCTCGACCAGGTCGAGGGTGCCGAGCACGAACACCCCGAACACGATCACCCCGAGACCGAAGCCGCGGAGCGTCACCGCCGGTTCGCGTTGCGGTCGTTCAGGCCCATACAGTCGACTTGGCGGTGCTCCGCTCATGGGGACCACGCTAGGCGGGCGGGTGGCGGCTGGTCGTCGGGCCGGAGTCCCATGCTGCGCGTCATACCCGGGTACTACGAGGATGACCCCATGCTACGAGTGGGTTCGACAGTGCTGGGTGTGTCCGACATGCGCCGGGCGGCGGAGTTCTGGTGCCGCGCGCTCGGTTATGTCCCGCGAGACGAGATCGAGGAGAGGTTCACGGTGCTCGCGCCGCCGGACGGGGTCGGACAGAACGTCTCGTTGATGGTGAGTGAGACACCCGTGCAGGAGAAGCCGCGCGTGCACCTCGACCTGTACGCGAGCGATCCCGCCGAGGAGATCGACCGGCTCGTCAACCTCGGCGCGTCCATTGTGGACTGGACGGACTACCCGCCGGACCGGGACTTCACGGTGCTCGCCGACACCGAGGGCAACCGCTTCTGCGTGATCGACAAGAGCTAGCGCTCCGGGAGCAACGCGCGGCGGACCACCTTCCCGGCCGCGTTGCGCGGCAACGCGTTCACGAAGATCACGTCGCGCGGCACGGCGAACCGCGGCAGGTGCGCGTGCACGTAGTCACGCACCGCCGTCGGGCTGATCGCCGCGCCAGGTCGCGGCACCACGTACGCCGCGAAGCGCTGGCCGAACTCGCGGTCGGGCACGCCGACCACCGCCGCGTCCAGGACCTGCGGCAGCGTCAGGATGAGCTCCTCGACCGGGCGGGGGAAGACGTTCTCCCCACCGGAGACGATCATGTCGTCGTCCCGGCCCGCCACGAAGAGGCGACCGTCCGCGTCGAGGTAGCCTCGGTCGCCCGTCACCATCATGTCGTCGTACACCGTGTTGGTGCCGCCGCCGGTGTAACCCTCGAACAGCATGTCGTTGCCGACACAGATCCGGCCGACCACGCCAGGCGGGACCGGTAAGCCGGCCGCGTCCACGATGCCGACCCGCGTGCCCACCGGGCACCGTCCCGCGGTCGTCGGCGCCGCCTTCAGGTCCTTCGGGTCCGCGATGCTGGCCCACGACACCTCGGTCGACCCGTACAGGTTGTAGAGGATGTCACCGAACTCGGCCATGAACCCGTTCACCAGCGACGCGGACAACGACGCCCCGCTGGACGCGACGATCTTCAGCGACGAGATGTCGTAGTTGCGGATGACCTGGCGCGGCAGGTCGAGTATGCGCCGCAACATGATCGGCACCGCGATCAACGAGGTACAGCGGTGCTCCTCGATCGCCGCGAGAATGGCCTCGGGGTCGAACTTGCGGTGCAGCACCAGCTTCGCGCGCAACGCCATGCCGATCTGGAGCGCGCCAAGACCCCACGTGTGGAACAGCGGCGCCGCCACCATCATCCGTTCGCCGGCCTGGAACGGGATCCGCGACAGCAGCGCCGCCGAACTGCGGAGGCCGTGCGGGTTCCTGCGGCGCGCGCCCTTGGGGTTGTTGGTGGTGCCGGACGTCAGCACGATGATCTTGCCGGGCGAGTTCGGCGCCTTCAGCCGCTCGGCAGGCGACTCCTTGACCAGTCCGTCGATCGTGATGTCGCCCGGCTCGTGGCCCCACGTGAGGATCCTCGGCAGCGACGCGGGCAGGTAGTGCATCAGCGGCAGGAACTCCTCGTCGACGAGGAGCGCGGCCGGCCGGTGGGTCATCACCGTGTCGCGGACCTGGTCGGCCGACAGGCCGGTGTTCAGCAGCAGCACGCTCGCGCCGAGCTTTCCGCACGCCACGACCGACTCGATCATGCCGGCGTGGTTGCGGCACATGACCGCGACCCGCCTGCCCTGCCGGACGCCGTGCTTGGTGAGCCCGTTCGCGAGCCGCGTGGTGCGCTGGTCGACCTCCTCGAACGTGAGCGTGCCGAGGTCGTCGGTGATCGCCTCGTGCTTCGGGTACCGCACGCGGACCGCCCGGTACCCGCCCGCGACCGTCGCGCCCCACTTCGACAGCACGTTCAGCTGCCGGAGCAGCTGGTCCGGTCGCGCGGGCGCGAGCACCCCGGCCTTCAGCAGTATCCGCGCGACCGTCAGCTGCGACTGGTTCTTCGCCGCCTGCTCGATCCCCTTGCGGGACGTGGTGATCGCCATGCCGCCGAGGTGGTGGTGAATGAGCGTGAACGCCTTGCGGACGCGTTTGCGTAACCAGGACGCGGTGACGGTGGTGTCCATGTTGGGTAGCGAGACGGTCAGCGCCACCTCGGTCCTGGCCAGCGCGAGCGGGGCGAACCGCAGCGACACGTGCCCGCCAGGCCACCGGTCGCTGACGATCACGAAGTGTTCCTGCGGCCGGTTGACGAGGACCTCGATCTCGTGCTTCACGACCGGGCCGCCGTCAACGCAGAAACGGACCTCGTAGCGCCCTGTGTCGGTGCGCTCGCACCAGGACACCTCGGCGACGAACCTCGGGTAGCCCTCGAGGTCGGTCAGCAACGACCACACTTGGTCGAGCGGGTGGTCGAGGACTTCCGTCACCTCGACGAGATCGGTCGTCATGCTCCTCCGTCCGCGGGGCGAACGCCCAGAGCTAGTTTTACTAGCAGTGTGCTCCATTCGGAGCAAGACTTAGTTCCCGTACAGTGGACCCTATATCGCGCGGGACAGTGTTTCGGTGCCAACCCCGGGATTGCTCTCCAGTGGTTCGCGCACGCCGGTCGCGGTGAAGCCGAGGCGCAGAAACAGCTTCCTTGCTGCATCGTTGCCGTCAGCGACCCGTAGCACCACCTCGGACCAGCCGTTTTCCGCCGCCCATCGTAAAACTTCCGTTACTAGCGCGTCGCCGACGCCCCGGCCGCGCTGAGCGGGATCGACCCACAGCCCGATGAGCATGGGTCGGTCCGGTTCCGGCAAGTAGGCACCGATGAGTCCGACGGTCTCGGCGCCGTCGACGGCCACCGCCGAGAGACCCGACTCGAGGCGGCGGCGCCATTCCGACTCGTCCATGGACTGCTCGCGTTCGAGCGTGGAGCCGTAGGCGTAGGGCGCGTCGGCGAGGGCGGCCAGACGCACGTCACGCAGGGTCTGCCAGTCGTCGCAGGTCAGTCGTACTGTCTTCATGCCGGACGAGGTTAGGTCAGGCCGACGCGGGCCCGCCTTCGGTTTTCGGCGGGACGACGATCGTCGCGGTGGCCCTGGTGGCGACGATCGGCGGGTCGAGCACGGTCGCCGCGGACGGCCCGCGTTCCGGCGCCGCCCGGCAGAGCACGCGAGCCTCGAACGCCAGGTCGCGTGAGCGTGTGCCGACACGGGTGAGCGTCGCGGTCACCTCGACCACGTCACCAGCCTGGATCGGCGACAGGAACTCCACGTTCGAGTAGCCGGCGAGCAGGCTCTCGTCACCGTCGGTGTGGATGGCGAGATCCGTTGCCACGTCACCGAACAGCGCCAGCCCGTACGCGCCGTCGACCAGGTTCCCGCCGTAGTGCGCGTGCCCGTACGGCACGTAACGGCGGTGTGTGACGGAAAACCCGACTTCCAGACTCACTTGCTCTCCTTCATCGCGTGCACCAGGTACGAGGCGACCTCACCGGGTGTGGTGCCGCGGCCGAACACCCGGTCCACGCCCAGTTGTTCGGCCATCGCGGGATCGAACCGCGGCCCGCCCGCGACCAGCACCGGTCGCCGGTCCCCCATCGCCTCACGGAAGGCCGCCGACATCTCGCTGGTGTTGAGGATGTGCGCGTCGCGCTGGGTGACGACCTGTGACACCAACACCGCGTCGGCCTTCTCCGCGCGTGCCCGCTTCACCAGCTCCGGCACGGTCACCTGCGCGCCAAGATTGATCACGCGGAGCTCGCGGTAGTACTCGAGGCCCTTCTCGCCTGCGAAGCCCTTGACGTTGAGAATGGCGTCGATGCCGACCGTGTGCGCGTCCGTGCCGATGCAGCCGCCGACGACGACCAGCTTGCGGCGCAACGTTTTCCGCACCTCGCCGTTCACCTCGGCCGGCGACAGCAACGGGTACTCCCGCTCGACGACCGTGACCGCGTCGAGGTCGACGACGTGCTTGACCGAGCCGTACACCACGAAGAACGTGAACTCCTCCCCGATGCCGTGGGAGTGCACGACCATGGCCGGGTCGATGCCCATCTTGTTGGCAAGCTGCATCGCGGCGCCCTCGGCCTTGGGACCAGGCGGGATCGGCAGGGTGAACGAAGTCTGGACCATCCCATCACCCGTAGTGTCGCCATACGGCCGTATGTGTTGGTTCACCGCGTCTCCCCCGACTCCAGGAGATCGGCGGCGGGGTTGCGGTAGCCGGCCGCCTTCTCGATCACGCCGTCGGCGCCCTTTCCCTTGTCCGGTGGGCGTTTCATGAGCCCGAACGTGCCGTCGGCGATGGCGTTCAGCAGGCCGTCGTCGACGATGCGGTCCAGCAGGTCGACCGCCTCGCCGAGCACCTGGTGCGCTCGCTTCACGATGAGGCCGTCCGGCGCGGGGCGGAAGTCCTCGCGCAGCCCGGCCGCCGCGGCCAACACGTACTTGACGTTGCGCAGCGCGAGGTCCCGATCGGACAGGAACGGCGTCACGACCGCCTCGGTCATCATGCCGACCAACAGGATCGACTGTCCTGTTAGGACACTGGCCAGGTTGAAGAAGCCGTCGAGCAGGTGGCCGGCGAACACGTCGCCGGTCATGTGTTTGGTCGGCGGCATCCACTTCAGCGGGGCGTCCGGGAACAGCTCACGGGCGAGCAGGGCGTGTGCCAGCTCCAGGCGGAACGAGTCCGGCACGGTCGGGTTGATCTCGAAGGCGTGGCCGAGGCCGAGCAGTTCGTCCGGCAGGCCGGCCTCGTGCGCGAAGTGCTCGTTCAGCAGCTGCGACACGGTGACGGTGTGCGCGGCGTCCACCGCGTCGGCCGTCGTGAGGTAGTTGTCCTCGCCGGTGTTGATGATGATGCCGGCCCGTGCGTGCACCTGGCGGGAGAACCGCTGGTCCACGAAGGTGCGGATCGGGTTGATGTCGCGGAACAGGATGCCGTACATCGAGTCGTTCAGCATCATGTCCAGCCGCTGCAGCCCGGCGAGGACGGCGATCTCCGGCATGCACAGGCCGGACGCGTAGTTGGTGACACGTACGTACCGGCCGACCTCCCTGGAGACCTCGTCCATGGCGGCCCGCATGATGCGGAAGTTCTCCTGCGTGGCGTACGTGCCGGCGAAACCGTGGTGTGTCGCGCCTTCCGGCACGTAGTCCAGCAGCGACTGACCGGTCGAGCGGATCACGGCGATGATGTCGGCGCCGGCGCGGGCGGCGTTCGCGGCCTGGACGACGTCCTCGTCGATGTCGCCGGTGGCGACGATGAGGTAGATCCACGGGCGCTGGGGCGGGTTGCCGAGTTTGGCGACGAGCCGGTCACGTTGGGCGCGGTTCCGGTCGACCGTACGGATTCCCTTGGCCACGGCGGTACGACCGGCTTTCGCGGCCCGGTCGGCGTCCCGCCCCGTCGGCACCCGGTACTGGATCTGCCCGGCCGCGGTGGCCTCGGCGAGCTCGGTCAGTGAGCCGAGGTCGTGCTCACGTAAGGCGTGGAACACGGGCAGCACCACGCCGCGCTCCAGCCCGCAGTGCTCGCGCACGGTGTCCACGACCCGGTTCACCCACGGCACGTCGCCGGCCCGGTGGGTGGTGTCGGCGCCGGTGATGCCGGCGAGTCGAAGCGTGGCCCGTTCGACGGCGACCGTGGTGTGGGCTTTGGCAATACGGATGACCGGCTCCGCGGCCCGGGCGGCGAGCTCCCGGGCGGTCGCGACGACGGTGGGATCCAGGTCCAGCATCACGGCACCTCGTGAATTGTGTTGCCATCCAGGACTGTGCGCAGGCAGCGCGGGGGCACGTCGAGCGGTGGGAGACCGTCGACCAGGTCGGAGGCGTCCCACACGGCGAAGGTCGCCGGCACGCCCGGCGCGAGGACCCCGCCATCGTCGTCGCCCGAGGCGTGCCAGCCGCCACGCGTGTGCGCGGCGAACGCCTGGGCCGGGGTCAGGCCGGCGCCGGGGGTGCGGTGGTGGACGGCCGCGTGGACGGCGGCCCACGGGTCGGCGGGGGTCACCGGGGCGTCGGAGCCGAACGCCAACACGACTCCGCGCTGGGCGAGCATCGCGAACGGGTTCAACGCCGCCGCACGGTCACCGAGTCGCTGGGCGTACATGGCGTCGGGGCCACCCCAGGTGGCGTCGAACAGTGGTTGTACGGACGCGACCACGCCGAGCCTGGCCAGTTCGGCGGCCTGCTCCGCGGTGACCATCTCCAGGTGCTCCAAGCGGTGCCGGGTCGCACGTATTGCTTCCTCGCCCATGACCTTCTCGGCGTGCTGGAAGCCGGCGACCACCTCGACGACCGCCGCGTCGCCGATCACGTGGAAACCGGCCTGCACGCCGGCCTCGGTGCACGCGACGACGTGGGAGGCGATCCGCTCGGCGGTCAGGTAGAGGGCACCTCGGGTGTCCGGCTGGTCCGTGTAGGGCGCGCGGAGCGCCGCGGTGCGGGAGCCGAACGCGCCGTCGACGAACAGATCGCCGGCGAGGCCGTGCGCGCCGGCTGGGAGGTCGCCGAACGCGCCCCAGTAGCCGACGACCCGTGGCAGGTCGCCTGACCTGGCAAGGAGTTCGGCCAGGTCGTCCGTACCGGAGATGTCCGGGCCGGCACACTCGTGCACGCAGGCGATGCCCGTCGCGGCGGCGTGCCGGAGGAACGCCAGCTGCGCCTCGTCCCGCTGTTCCCGCGTGATGGACTCCCGGGCCGCACGGCGGACGTGGTGGTGGGCATCGCGGGCCAGTGGGCCGTCCGGCGACCAGCCCGGCGCGGTCCGGGCCGCCGGGGCCAGCTCGACGAGTGCCGTGGACGCCAGCGCGGAGTGCACGTCGATCCGTGACAGGTACACCGGCGTGGCGCCGGCCGCCGCGTCGAGTCCGGCGCGTGTGGGCGGGCGGCGCTCCGGCCAGCGTGTCTCGTCCCAGCCGTGCCCCCACAGCAATACGTCCGTGTCGGCTCGGTCGCGGACCGCGTCGAGCACGTCCGAGAGCGATTGGGCGGCCGTGAGGTCGAGGCCCGTGCGCAGCAGGCCGGCGGAGGTGGCGTGCACATGCGCGTCGACGAACGCCGGCGTGACGAACGCACCGTTCAAGTCGACCGTATTAAGGACCTGGCCGGGGAAGTCGTCGCCGAGCCAGGTGATGCGGCCGCCCTCGACGGCCATGGCGGTCGCGGTCCCGCCATGGATGCGCGCGTTCGTGTAGAGGGTCGTCATGCTGTCGCAGTGTGCCGCTCGCGGTGGGAGAACAACGCACGCACACCGGGATTGGCCCGGAATAGCTCAAGTGCGAAGTCGGCGTGGCCTGGCACGAAGCCGTTGCCGACGAGCATGCGGACGTCGGCGGCCAACCCTTCCGCGCCGAGCGCGGCCGAGGAGAACGACGTGGCCATGGAGAAGAACACGATCGTGCCACCGTCGGCGGTGGCCAGGACCGCGCCGTGCTCGCAACCCGGCACGTCCACGCACACCACGGTGACGTCGACCTGACTCCCCACCGCGTCGGCCACCGCCACCGGGTCGCGCGCGTCGGCGACCACGACCTCGTCGGCCAACCCGGCGGCACGCACGGCGTCACCCTCGCTGTCTGTCGGCACGAGCGCGACCAACCGCCCCGCGCCGGCCCGCCGGGCCGCGGCCAGCGAGAGGCTGCCCGACTTGCCGCCTCCACCAAGCACCAATACGGACGACCCGGAACCAGCCTCGCGCACCACACGGTCGGTGAGCGCCGGCGCACCGCACACGTCGAACACGGACAGGGCGAGCTCGGCCGGCAGGTCGGTGGGCAGTACGGCCGCGATGGAACGGCCGAACAGGATCGCGGCACCCTGGCAGGGCACCTGCTCCCCCTCGCCGGACCAGTTCTCGAGGCCGTCGTCGATCCGTAGCGGGGTGAGCGTGAGCGACACGAGCGTCGCGATTCGGTCACCCTCCGTCAACGCCAGTCGCGACTCCGGACCCACCTCGCGGACGGTGCCGAGCAGCATGCCCCCGGAGCCGGTGACCGGGTTGTGCATCTTCCCGCGGCGCTCGATGATCTCGGCCACCGCGCGGCGGACCGCTGCTGGCGAGCCGTGTTCCTCCCGCAGCTGTCGGTACGACGCGGCGTCCAGGTTCAGGCGCTCGACATCGACCAGGACTTCATCGGGCCACAAGGGAAGTTCCGTGGAGAGTCGCCAGGCTTGTTGGGGCAGGACGCCTGCCGGTTCGACCACACGATGTAGTCCGTAGGGGGAAGACACGACACACCTTCCGCAGAATTTGCGCCTATAGTACTTTCCAGCAGCATATCTTTAGGTCAACTTCGCGACCAGGAGGACGGATGACAGCAACACCCGATGCGGTCACCATCGCCACGACGGTCGCGGAGGCCGTGGGTCAACCGTACGAATACACCAGAAGAGAACTTGTCGAGCCCGACTGGCGTCGGTTCCCTGGCTGGCGGGACGTGACCGAGGCGCAGTGGCGGGACGCCCAGTGGCAGCGTGCGCACTGCGTGAAGAACGTCGGTCAGCTGCGGGGCGTGTTGGGCGACCGGGTCGCCGAGTCCTTCTACGAGGACCTGGTCGCCGACCAGGAACGGCTCGCCACGATGTCGATGCTCCTGCCGCCGCAGATGCTCAACACGATGGTGCCGGACGTCACGGACGGTGACCTGACGAAGGCGTTCCTCGCGGACCCCGTCCGGCGCTACATGATGCCGGTGGCCAGCGACCGCGACCCGATGTGGCCGAGCCATCCGCACTCGTCGCGGGACTCCCTGCACGAGGCGGAGATGTGGGTCGTCGAGGGACTGACCCACCGCTACCCGACCAAGGTGCTCGCGGAGCTGTTGTCGACGTGCCCGCAGTACTGCGGGCACTGCACGCGGATGGACCTGGTCGGCAACTCGACCCCGGTGGTGGACAAGCACAAGCTGTCGTTGAAGCCGGTCGACCGCCAGGACCAGATGATCGACTACCTGAAGCGAACGCCGGGCGTGCGTGACGTCGTGGTGTCGGGCGGCGACGTCGCGAACGTGCCGTGGCACCAGCTGGAGTCGTTCCTCATGCGGCTGCTGGACATCGTGTCGGTTCGGGACATCCGCCTGGCGACCAAGGCGCTGGCCGGCCTGCCGCAGCACTGGTTACAGCCGAAGGTCGTCGAGGGACTGGAGCGGGTCGCCCGCACGGCCCACCGCCGTGGCGTCAACCTGGCAATACATACGCACGTGAACCACGCGCAGTCGGTGACCCCGCTGGTCGCCGAGGCGGCGCGGACGGCACTCGAGGTCGGCGTCCGGGACGTGCGCAACCAGGGCGTGCTGATGCGCGGGGTCAACGCGACGCCGGACGACCTGCTGGACCTGTGCTTCGCGTTGCAGGGCGAGGCGAACATACTGCCGTACTACTTCTACATGTGCGACATGATCCCGAACGCGGAGCACTGGCGGGTCGCGGTGTGGGAGGCGCAGCAGCTCCAGCACGCGATCATGGGGTATCTGCCCGGTTACGCCACGCCCCGCATCATCTGCGACGTGCCGTACGTCGGGAAGCGGTGGGTGCACCAGGTCGCGGAGTACGACCGCGAACGCGGCATCTCCTACTGGACCAAGAACTACCGCACCGGCATCGAACACCGCGACGCCGACGCGTTGACCCGTCACTACCCGTACTACGATCCGATCTCCACGCTGCCGGAGCGGGGCAAGGAGTGGTGGCGCACGGCCGGCTCGGATGCCTGAGGCGGGTGCGACCGGGGTCGGCAGGGGCTACTCCGGGCGCACCCGCCAACCGTCACCGGCCCGCGGGACGGTGGACGGGAGTCATCGCGTCGGCGAACAGCCGCAGCGACTCGAGCGCTCGCTCGTGCGACAGACCGGGTAGTCGTGCCCAGTGGGCGAAATGCTCGAAACGTAGCTCGTCGGCGAGGTCGGCGAGACGGGCCGCGACCTCGGCGGGTGTGCCGACCAGGTAGGCATCGCGTGGCAATACGGGCGTCTCGGCTCGTTCCGCGTACCCGCTGATCTGGTTCTCCAGGTACGCGATGCCGGGCGCGGCCTCGGCCCACGCCTGTTCCGCCGACTCCGCGACGTGCAGGACGCTCGTGCAGACCAACGGCACGTCCGGGGCGATCGTGTCGAGCACGGCGCGCCGCGCACGCAGGTCGGCCGGGGTCGCGCAGTAGACGATCACGCCGTCGCCGAGGCGGGCCGCCCTCCGCAGTCCCGCTTCCGTGACTCCCCCGACGTACAGCGGCACCGGACGCAGCGGGCTCGGCGTCACCGGCACCGTGCCGGCACGACCGGTCGTCAGCGCCTCGCGCAGCAGCGCGACGCCCTCGTCGAGCAGCCGGGCCCGATGCCGCCGCGGCACGCCGAACGCCGCGAACTCCTGGTGCGCGTAGCCCTGACCGACACCGAGCACGAGGCGACCACCCGACAGGAGGTCCACCGTCGCGGCCTCCTCCGCCAGCCGCAACGGCTGGTGCAGCGGCAACACCAATACGCTCGTACCGATTCGGATCCTGTTGGTGCGAACGGCGATCGCGGCCGCCAGGACCAGCGGCGCGGGCGTCATGCCGTCGGGCGTCAGGTGATGCTCGGACAGCCACACCGTGTCCAGGCCGAGCTCGTCGGCGAGCGCCACCTCGGCGAGGCACTCCGCGTAGTACTCGACATAGTCACCGCCGCCAGGCCGGCGGAAGTCGTGCAGGATTCCGAAGGTCGGCATGTGCCCAGCCTCGCGACCGCCCCCCGCCGGCGTCCAATGAACGATCCGTTCCAGACGATGCAGGACACGTATCACCGCACGCACCGGACTCCGCTGATCGGCGGCTGTGTTCGGCCGGTCACTCAGCGAGAATGCCCCGTGGTTGACCCTGCGACCGGGGAGTGCGGGCATGGGCATCGGCAGAAGAACCTTGGCGGCCGCGGTCGCGACGACGGTGATCGGGCTCGTCCCGGTCGCGCCGGCACAGGCGGCGCCGCCGGACATCGCGGCCCGGCTCGCCGCGATCCCCGGCATGACCGTGGTGTCCGAGAACCCGGCACCGGCGCCGGGTTTCCGGTTCTTCTTCCTCACCTACCGGCAGCCGGTCGACCACACGAACCCGGCTGGGCCGACGTTCCAGCAGCGGCTGCAACTGCTGCACCGCGACGTGAACCGGCCGATGGTGCTGCACACGACCGGCTACAACATGCCGGAGCGCAGCTTCCGCGCCGAGCCGACCGTGCTGGTCGACGGAAACCAGATCTCGGTGGAACAGCGGTTCTTCACGCCGTCCCGGCCGAACCCGGCGGACTGGCGCAAGCTCGACATCTGGCAGGCGGCCACCGACCACCACAAGCTCACGCTGGCCCTCAAGGCCGTCTACGGCAAGAAGTGGCTCGCCACCGGCGCGAGCAAGGGCGGGATGACCTCGGTGTACCACCGCAGGTTCTATCCGAGGGACCTCGACGGCGTCGTCGCGTACGTCGCGCCCAACGACGCGAACAACTCCGAGGACAGTTCGTACGACGATTTCTTCGCCTCCGTCGGCGCCACCCCCGCCTGTCGAACCGCGCTGAAGGCTCTGCAGCAGGAAGCGCTGTCCCGGCGAACCGACCTGGTGAACATCTACGAGGCGTACGCGGCGGAGAACGGCCTGCATTTCAACCAGGTCTTCGGCTCGCCGGACCGCGCGTTCGAGATGGCAGTGCTCGACACCGAATGGGCGTTCTGGCAGTACAACAACGAGGCCAACTGCCAGGTGCCGGGCCGGGACGCGACGAACGAGGAAATCCTCACGTTCATCGACCAGAACGCGACGGTGTCGTTCTACACGGACGAAGGGATCCTGCCCTACGCGCCGTACTTCTACCAGGCGGCGACGCAGCTGGGCTGGGCGGAGCCGAAGTTCCGGTATCTGGAGGACCTGCTCCACTACCCGAACCTGTACGTCGCGAACTCGAGCCTTCCCCCGGAACTTCGTTCGCCGTACGACCCGGCTCCGATGATCGACGTGGACCGCTGGGTGACGAAGACGTCCAGTCAGATGTTGTTCGTGTACGGCTCGAACGACCCGTGGAGCGCGGAGCAGTTCCACCCCAGTTCGAAGGACTCCTACACCTACACCGCGCCCGGCGCGAACCACGGCGCGAACATCGCGCAGCTCACGGCGACGGACGCCGAGGCCGCCCGCGCGACCGTGCGTCGCTGGGCGGGGGTGTCGGCGCCGGCCACGCAACGCTCGACCGCGGTGCTGGACTCGTACAACCCGGACCTGGAGCGCCGGCCGCTATAGCGTCCGGTACCGCTCGCCCCAGGCACGCAGCTGGGTGAGCAGGGGCTCGAGGTCGCGGCCGAGGCCAGTGAGCGAGTACTCGACCTTGGGCGGCACCACCGGGTACACGTGCCGGTGGACGATGCCGTCGGCCTCGAGCTCGCGCAGCTGACGGGTGAGCATGCGCGGGGTGATGGCGGGCAGCAGGCGTTGCAACTCGCCGAACCGCCGCACACCGTCCCTCAGGTGCTCGAGGATCACGAGCTTCCACTTGCCGCCGAGGATCTCCATGGCCAGCTCGGTCGGGCAGTCGATGCTGGTCCGCGCCAACCGTGTCCGCACCTCGGACACTATACAAAAAGACCGTACTTGTCGGTGGAGCGTGTACTCGCGAAGCTGACCGTATGAACCTCACCAAGGTCACCACGACACCGGACTGGTACGAGCCGTACGCGATCTCGCTGGGTGTCCGGGTGGGCAACCTCGTGTTCGTGTCGGGGCAGGCAGCGGTCGACGAGCACGGCGACACGGTCGGGATCGGCGACTTCGACACACAGGCTCGGCAGGTGTTCGCGAACCTGGCACGGGTGCTGGAGCACGCCGGAACCGATCTGGCGCACGTCGTCAAGGTGACGATCTTCGTCACCGACATGTCCGTCATCGACCGGGTCATCGAGCTGCGGCGCGAGTACTTCACCGAGCCCTACCCGGCGGACACCATTGCCCAGGTCGACTGTCTTGCCCGCCCGGAGTGGCTGGTCGAGATCGAGGCGGTCGCGGTGGTGGATGCCCCGTAAACTCTCACCCGATGCGACCGTCGGGATGGCTTGTTCTCTTCTTCGTCCTCGTGGTGGCCACGCTCGGGTTGGCGGGCGACCACCTGTTCCCCGAGCCGAGACCCCTGCCGGGGCCACCGCAGAACGCGCCAAGAGTCATCGTCGCGATGGGTGACAGCACCATCTCCGGTGAGGGCGCCGGCGACTACGAACGCGGCACCAACGGTGAGAAGGGCAACTGGTGCCACCGCTCACCCCACGCGTCCATCTACCAGGTGGACATGCCGGATGTGGCGAAGGCGTACAACCTGGCCTGCTCCGGAGCGCCGTCCGCGCAGGTCGGCCTGGGGAAGGCCAGGCAGTACACGGAGATCTCGCAGTCCCAGCAGCTCGCCAGGATCGCGACCCGGAACCGTGTGGTGGCGGTCGTGGTGGCGTCCGGCGCCAACGACGACCCGGGGTTCTCGCACGTGCTCAACGCGTGCGTGCAGGCGTGGGCCGGCCGGGAGAAGCCGTGCAGCAGAAGCGTCGGACCCCAGTGGGAGCGGCGCGTCGACCGGATGATCCCGAAGCTGACGAAGGCGTTGAAGGACATCCAGACCGTGCTGCGCAACGCGGGTTACCAGCGCTCGGACTACCAGCTCGTCGTCCAGTCGTACGCGGCGCCGATCGGCCCTGGCGTCGCACGCGACCTGCAGGACCTGTCGGGGTGCCCGTTCCTGTCGCAGGACCTGCGGTGGGTCGAGGAGGACGCGGTGCCGTTGCTCACCGCGGGGGTGCGGACGGCGGCGGCCAACACGGGCGCGCGGTTCCTGGACCTGTCACGGGCGGGAGCCGGGCACGAGGCGTGCTCCTCCGCCCGGGACCCCGACCGCGAGTGGTTCCGCCGGTTGTCCGTCGATTGGGGCGACCTGCAGTCCGACGACCGCGCGACCCACGCACTGCAGGAGTCCTTCCACCCCAACGCGGCCGGGCACGAGGCGTTCGCCATGTGCCTCACGGAGTTCCTCCTGGCCGCCGACCGCGCGGCGGCGTGCCTCCCGGGCCGCGACGGGACGCTGCACGCGGCTCCCAGCCCTGACTGACCAGGAACGCGCGTAGTCCCGGGGTGCCCGTGAAGTGGTGTGCCGTCATGCCGAGCGCGCGGGCCGTGTCGGTGTTCGTTGCGCTGTCGTCGACGAACAGGCACCGTTCTGGCGTCACGCCCGCACGTTCGGCGGCTTCGAGGTAGATCCGGCGGTCCGGTTTGGCGGCCGCGAGGCGTGCGCTGTTCACGATCGCGTCGACGAGATCGGCGAGGCCCAGAATGTCCACATCGGACTCCAGGCGGGTGGTCGCGTTGGTGACCAGGACGACGGGGCCGTGCCGGCGTGCTCGCGCCAGGAGCTCGGCGACCTCCTGGTCGACCTCCCCGACGCTCGCGGACCACGCCGCCACCAGCTCGGTCGCCTGATCGGTGTGCGTTGCCAGGTCCGCGGCGACCGCCGCACGCCATTCCTCGTCCGTGCACCGCCCGGTGACCGCGGGCAGGAGACGGTCGGGGGCGAACGCCGCCGCGGCAAGGGCACCTGGCGGCACGCCGTACGCCTGCTCGATGCCGGTCATGGGCGGCCAGCGGCGCAGCACGCCGTCGAGGTCGCAGAGCAGGGCCTGCCTCATAACGCATGCCCTCCCGCGACCTGGAGCACCTGACCGGTGATCCAGCGGGACTGGCGCGAGGCGAGGAAGACGACGGCGTCGGCGATGTCCGCCGGATCGCCGACGCGGCCGAGGGGCACGACCTGCCGGACCTGTTCGACCAGGTCATCGGTCATCCAGCCGGTTTGCACCGGGCCCGGCGCCACCGCGTTGACGCGGATGCCGGCCGGGCCGAGGTCGAGCGCGGTCGCGCGAGTGAGCGCCTCCAGCGCGGCTTTCGAGGTGCCATAACCGATCTGGCCGGGGAAGGCGCGAGCCGCATCGGTGGAGATGTTGACCACGCACGGCGGTGGGTCACCGGCCCGGCGGGCGAGTTCGGCCGTGAGCAGAGCCGGGGCGACCGTGTTGACCCGGTAGTGCCGGTCGAGGCTCGCCGCGGTGAGCGTGTCGATCGAGTCGGGGGTCTCGCAGTGCGCCGCGTTGTTGACGAGCACGTCCACCTGGCCGACCGCGTCGAACAGGCGGGCGGGCGCGTCTGGTTCGGCGAGGTCGGCGCTCACGGTCGTGCCGCCCAGCTCGGCCGCGAGTTCCTCGGCGCCATTGGGCCGCGTGTGTGCCCAGCTGACACCTTCCGGGGCGGCCAGTCGCGTGGCCAGGTGGTGAACCACCACGCGGGCTCCCTCCGCCGCGAACGCACGGCTGATGGCCGCGCCGATGCCACCCGCTCCCCCGGTCACCAGGACGACCCGGCCATTCAGTCCCGTGTCGATCATGCGCCCGATCATGCCGGGCCGCCCCCAATACGGTCGACCGAAATCATTCGCGGTTCACCCGTGGTTCGCCGTGGTGGCCTAGCGTGGCAACACCTTTTCGAGACAACGGAGGTTTCCGGTGCGGCGTCCCCTGCTGCTGTTACTGACCATCCTCGGCCTGGTCGCCGGCTCGATGCCGGTCGCCGCGGCGCCGGCGCACGAGCGGGTGCGGCCACTCGCGCAGGCCCACGCGCACAACGACTACGAGCACCCCAGACCGCTCTTCGACGCGCTCGACGAGGGCTTCACGAGCGTCGAGGCGGACATCTTCCTGGTCGGCACCGAACTGCTCGTCGCGCACGACCCCGAGGACCTCGACCCGGCACGCACGTTGTCGTCGCTCTACCTGGATCCGTTGCGGGAGCGGGTGATCCGCAACCACGGCGCCGTCTACCGCGGCTACCGGGGCTTCCAGCTGCTGATCGACATCAAGACCGAGGGCGAGTCGACCTACGCGGCGCTCGACGCGCTCCTGCGCGACCCGCGATACGCGTTCCTGTGGTCCAGCTACCGGTACGGCCGTGTCCGGCAGGGCGCCGTCACCGCCGTCGTGTCCGGGAACCGGCCCTGCGCCACGATGACCGCGCAGCCCACTCGGGTCGCGTTCTACGACGGACGCATTGCCAATACGACCGACCTGGGGCCTGGCTCGGACGCCCGGCTGACCCCGCTCGTGTCGGACAACTGGACCAACCTCTTCACGTGGACCGGCATCGGGGCGATGCCGGCCGACCAGCGGGCCAAGCTGCGGGACATCGTCGGGACGGCGCACCGTGCCGGGCAGCGCGTCCGCTTCTGGGCCACGCCGGACGTACCGGGCCCGGAGCGCGACGCGATCTGGGGCGAGCTGGTCGCGGCTGGCGTCGACCACATCAATACGGACGACTTGAAGGGATTGGCGGACTTCCTCCGCGAGCACGGCTAGGACGACGGCCGAGGGTTCGTCGGGTCGGGGCTGGCGTGACGAGTGTCGGTCGCCGCGTTGGCGGACCGGCGGGCCAGGTCCGCGAAGGCCGTCCTCAGCTGGGCCGGGCCGATGACCTCGAAGTCGGCGTCGAACCCGGCAACAGTGGCGGCCAGGCCGGGCCATGACCACGAACCCAGGACGAGCCGGCAGCGGTCCGGGCCGAGTTCCTCGACCACACCGTCACGAATGAAGTCGGCCACCGCCGCGGCGGGGAGATCGAGGATCACCTCGCCGCGGCAGGGCCAGTCGCTGGAACCGTCGGAGCCCCGGAACCTGCCGACGACGAAGGCACCCACGTCGTCGCCAGGCAGGTCGCGCGGGGTGAAGCGAGGACCCGTCGGGGTGCGTGGCGCGATCCGGTCGGCACGGAAGATACGCCAGTCCTCGCGGTCGAGATCCCACGCGACGAGATACCAGCGCCCGCCCCACGTGACGAGGTGGTGGGGTTGCACCCGGCGCGGCGGGGCCGAGCCCTCGTTCCCTGGTGGGTAGTCGAAACGCAGCACCTCACGGGCGTGGACGGCGGCACTCAGCGCCATCAGCACACCGCCGTCGACCGGTGGGTTCGGTCTGCTCGCGGGCGACTCGACGGCCATGACGTGGAGAGTGTCGACGCGGCGGCGCAACCGGGCGGGCATGACCTGCCGGACGGTGTTCAGAGCACGCGCCGCGGCCTCCCCGATGCCGGCGCCGGTGCTGGTGGCGACCCGCAGCGCCACGGCGATGGCGACGGCCTGCTCGTCGTCGAACAGCAGCGGGGGCAGCTCCGTGCCGGCGGCGAGCCGGTATCCGCCCTCGGGGCCCTTGGTGGCCACGACCGGATAACCGAGTTCCCGCAGGCGTTCGACATCGCGGCGCACGGTCCGCGGGCTCACGGCCAACCGCGCGGCGAGCAGCGCGCCCGGCCAGTCCCGGCGCGCCTGAAGCAGCGAGAGCAACGACAGCAGCCGCGCTGAGGTTTTCGGCACGACCGTCATGTTGCCCCAAAAAGCGGCCACAACCTGACCGCTTCCCCTGCGAACGTTCGCGGCATGCCAGACAACGACACCATTCCGAAAGGCCCGAACACCGTGACCACCACGATTCCCGCAACCCTCGACGCCGAGCGGACCGACCTGCTCACCGCGCTCGCGACCGCACGGTCAGCCCTGACCAACACCGTCCGAGGGCTCGACGACGAGCAGGCCGGCGAGCGGCCCACGGTCAGCGCGCTGTGCCTGGGTGGGCTGATCAAACATGTCGCGTCGATCGAGGAAAGCTGGCTGCGGTTCGTGGTCGATGGTCCGTCGGCCATGCGCTACGACCTGCCAGACGGTGTCACCTGGGCCGATCTCGCGGCCGGCACCGCCCGCGAGATCCCGCGGTGGGCGATCGACCACCAGAACGGTTTCCAGATGCTGCCGGGCGAGACGCTGACCGGGATCCTCGCGCGCTACGAGCAGGTCGCCGCCCGCAGCGAGGAGATCATCGCCGGCGTCGGCGACCTGTCGGCGTCGCACCCCTTGCCGGAGGCGCCCTGGCACGAGCCTGGCGCGGTGCAGAGCGTGCGCCGGGTGCTGATGCACGTCATCGCCGAAACCGCCCAGCACGCCGGACACGCCGACATCCTCCGCGAAACGCTCGACGGACAGAAGTCGACCTGACCGGTGCCGGAGCTGGCCCAGGTCGACTGACCGGCTCCGGCACCGCCCGTCCAGTTCATCGTGGTCGACTGACCCGAGCTAGTTCGGGTCAGTCGACCTGAGCCGGCGGGCCCTCACCAGTTCCCGTGCTCCGGGCCCATGGCCCCGTATTCGAGCTCGCCGTTCCGTACGTACGTATTGGCGACGACACCGCCAGCGAAGCTCGTGGTCTTCACCAGTCGAAGCCTGCTCGGGATGGCACCCGGCCCGAAGAGCCGCTTGCCGGTGCCCACGACGACGGGGAACACGAACACCTCGAGCTGGTCGACCAGGTCGTGTCGGAGCAAGGTCTGGAGCAGGTCGGCACTGCCGTGCACCTGTATCTCCGTGCCGTCGGTCGACTTCAGTTCACGAACCAGGTCGGCGGCGTTTCCTCGCAGGAGTGTCGTGTTGGTCCACGACACGGTGTCGAGCGTCCTGGAGGCGACGTACTTGGGCATCGCGTTGAGCTTGGCGCCGATCAGGTCGTCGGGCCTGGCCAGTGGCCAGGTGGCCGCGAAGATCTCGTAGGTTCGCCTGCCCAGCAGCAACGCGCCGGCCCGAGCGGTGATCTCGCCGATCACGTCGATCATGGTCTGGTCGAAGTGCGGTACCGCCCAGCCCCCGTGCGCGAACCCGTCGTCGCGGTCCTCGTCGGGCCCGCCGGGTGCCTGCATGACGCCGTCCAGGGACACGAACGACATCGCCGTCAGCTTCCGCATGTCTCTCCTTTCACCGGTGACATCAACTCGGCGAACGAGCGACCACGAAATCGACAACTACGCCTCGGCGGCTTTGCGGGCGCGGAAGGCCGCGGCCTTGACCCGGTTCTGGCACGCGGTGGAGCAGAACCGGCGGGTGCCGTTGCGGGACACGTCGACGTAGACCCGGTCGCAGGCGGGCGCGTTGCACAGCCCGAGCCGCTCCACGACCGCGTTGCCGAGGACCACCGCGAGGCCCGTCGCCATCGAGGCGGCCCAGCTCACCGCCCACGCGGCGTCCGCGCTGTGGAAGTGCAGGTGCCACGGTTCGCCGTCGTGCCGGGCGAGGGTCGGCATCGCGCCCGCCTCGCGCATGATCCGGTTCAGCTCGACACACGCCGAATCCAGGTCGTCTGTATCGACCAACTCCACCACCTGTCGCAGACGAGCCGCCCATTCCGCCAGCTCAGCGGCATCGGACGAGGTTGGCAGGCCAGGTGTACGGGAACGGGGCATGGCGTTGCGGACGGCTGTCGTCAGGGCGTCCCCGGCGGGCGCGGGGAACGGACGACCGTGCCGTTCGCCGGGTGTCACGTCGTTGATCAGTGTGACCGCGTACTCGACCACGTCGCTCGTGTGACTGTCGAACTCCACTTGACCAGTTACTCCCATTCGAGTTAGCGTCACTGCCGTCAAGCTTAACGCCAGTTACGAAGGAAGCACGATGCAGACGACGACGGCGACCCGGTGGCTCCAGCGGTGGGACGCGCAGCAGGAGCGGTACGTCCCCGACCGCGAGGAACGGTTCCGTGTGGTGATCGACGTCGTCCGGGCCGCCACCGACGACGGCCCGGCGAGAGTGGTGGACCTCGGCTGCGGCCCCGGTTCGCTGTCGCAGCGACTCGCCGAGGCGTTGCCGTCGGTCGAAGTGGTCGGGGTCGACACCGACCCACTGCTGCTGGGCCTCGGCCGGGCCAACTCCAACCCGAGGGTGCGCCTGATCGAGGCGAACCTCGCCAACCCGGGCTGGGCGGACGCCACCGGGCTGCCGGGCCCGTGGGACGCGGCCGTGTCCAGCACCGCCCTGCACTGGCTCGCGCCCGCGGATCTCGGTCAGCTGTACCGGACGCTGGCGCAGAACCTGCGGCCCGGCGGCGTCTTCGTCAACGCCGACAACATGCACGTCGGCCAGCCGCGCCTCGACGCGCTGGCCACGGCGGTTCGTGAGGCACGCACCCGCCGTGTCGGCACCGAGTCCAACGAGGACTGGAGTGCCTGGTGGCAGGCTCTCCAGCAGGACGACGAGCTGAGCCCGCTGCTCGACGCCCGCTCGAAGGCGGCGATCGCACACAGCGGTGAGAACGGCCTGACGGTGTGGGAGCACGCCGAACTGCTCCGGCAGGCGGGCTTCGCCGAGGCGGGCCCGGTGTGGCAGTTCGGCGACGACCACGTGCTCGTCGCCGTGCGCTGACCACCCGCGCTCCCGATGCCACCGTGACAGGTCCGGCGGCGGCCCGCTGCCGGAACTGTTCGGCGAAGAGACGGCCATGACCGGCCGCTAGATCGCCGGTGATCGGGCCTCGTAGGCGGTCGACAGCACGACCGTGGTCCGGGTGGAGACCTTCGCGGCCTCGCGGATCTGCCGGAGCAGTTCCTCCAGCGCGGCCGGGGAGGCCACCCGGACCAGCAGGATGTACGACTCGTCGCCGGCCACCGAGTAACACGACTCGATCTCGCGGATGTGTTCCAGCCGCGACGGGTAGTCGTCCGGGGCGGCCGGGTCGATCGGGGTGAGCGAGATGAACGCGGTCAGCGGCAGCCCGATCACCTCGGCGTTGAGCCGCGCGTTGTACCCGCGGATCACGCCGCGCTGTTCCAACCGTCGCACCCGCTGGTGCACGGCGGACACCGACAGCCCCACCCGCTCGGCCAGGTCGGTGAAGCTGCACCGGCCGTCCGCCGCCAGCTCACGGGCGATCGCCTGGTCGATCGGCTCCAGCTCCGACGCGGTCATCGGACCGGGAGCGACACGAGCTCGTGCGGCCGCTTGTTCACCGACTCGACGCCGTCCTCGGTGACCACCACGATGTCCTCGATCCGCGCGCCCCACCGGCCCGGCTGGTAGATGCCCGGCTCCACGGAGAACGCCATGCCCGGCTCCAGCGGAAGGTCGTTGCCGGCCACGATGTACGGGTCCTCGTGCACGTCGAGGCCGATGCCGTGACCGGTGCGGTGGATGAAGAACTCGCCGAATCCGGCATCGGCGATGATCTGCCGCGCCGCGGCGTCGACATCCTGTGCCAGCACACCGGGCCGGACCGCGGCGACGGCCGCCCGCTGTGCCTCCTGGAGCACCGCGTAGGTCTTCGATACGTCCGTATCGCGCGGCTCGCCCATGACGTAGGTGCGGGTGCTGTCCGAGTTGTAGCCCGCCGCGACCGGGCCGCCGATGTCGATCACCACCACGTCGCCGGCCTCGATCACGCGGTCGGACAGACTGTGGTGCGGGCTGGCGCCGTTGGGGCCGGAGCCGACGATGACGAAGTCGGCGACCGCGTGACCCTCCTCGACGATGGCGGCGGCGATGTCGGCACCCACCTCGTTCTCGGTACGACCGACTTGGAGAAACTCGGCCATGCGGGCGTGGACGCGGTCGATCGCGGCGCCCGCCTCGCGGAGCGCGTCGACCTCCTCGGCGTCCTTGCGCATCCGCAGCTCACGCACGATCGGGCCGGCGAGCACCTGCTCGGCGTCGGGCAGTGCGCGGCGCAGGCCCAGGACGTGCAGTGCGACCATCACGTCGCCGACCGCCACCCGGGACGCCTTCGGCAGCAGCGAGGCGACCAGTGCGTACGGGTCCTCGCCGTCCACCCACGTGGACAGCTCGACGCCGAGCTCGCCCGTCGGCACCGCGTCGTAGCCGGGCGCCTCCAGCTTCGGCACGACGAGCACGGGCGCCGCCTCGGCCGGCACGACGAGGCAGGTGAGGCGCTCGAACGAGCTGCCACCGGCGCCGAGCAGGTACCTCAGATCCGAGCCGGGTGCCATGAGCAGGGCGTCCACCCCGGCGTTCGCGGCGGCCGCACGCGTCCGCTCGAGGCGCCTCGCCAGTGCCGCGGGGTTGGTCGCGGAGACGGTCGTCGACATGGCGGAAAGCCTAGACCTTGCGCGGGGAGCCACAGCGAAGGTGCGCCGCGGGAACGCGGAATCCGGGCGGCGGAAGGGGAGCCGACCCGTGTGTGCGGGGTATCAGCCGGATCTCAGCCCCGTGTCAGCCCCTGGGGTCATCGTCGGCCTCGACAACGATCCCGAAGGGGGATGACCACCATGAACAACGCCGTGTTGGCCGAGGGGCTGGCCAAGCGGTTCGGCGAGACCAGGGCGCTCGACGGCGTCGACCTGGCGGCGCCGGCCGGCAGCGTCCTCGGACTGCTCGGACCCAACGGCGCCGGCAAGACGACGGCTGTCCGCATCCTGGCCACGCTGCTCGAACCCGACTCCGGGCACGCGGAGGTCTGCGGCCACGACGTGGTCCGCGACGCGCACCGGGTGCGGCAGCTGATCGGGCTGACCGGGCAGTACGCGTCGGTCGACGAGATGCTCACCGGCGCCGAGAACCTGCTGCTCATCGGCCGGCTGTTGGGCCAGTCGCGGGTGGACGCGCGGAAGAGGGCACGTGACCTGCTCGAACGGTTCAACCTGACCGACGCCGCCAACCGGGCGGCCAAGACCTACTCCGGCGGCATGCGCCGGCGCCTCGACCTGGCCGCGAGCCTGGTCGGCCGCCCACGCGTGCTGTTCCTGGACGAGCCGACCACCGGGTTGGACCCGCACAGCCGGCTCGACCTGTGGCAGGTCGTACGGGAGCTGGTCGCCGACGGTGTGACCGTCCTGTTGACCACGCAGTACCTGGAGGAGGCCGACCAACTGGCCAATGAGATCGCGGTCGTCGACCACGGCCGGGTGATCGCCACCGGCACGCCCGCGCAACTGAAGGCCCGTACCGGCGCGCAGCCGCTCGTGGTGCGCCCGGCGGACGCGGCCGACCTCGCGATCGTGACGTCGATCGTGCACGACCTGACCGGCGCCGTGCCCACAGTGGACGGCGCCAAGGTCACCGCGTCGGTCACCGACCCGGCGGTGCTGCCGGCCGTCGTCCGCAGGCTCGACGACGCCGACGTGGTCGTCGCGGAGCTCGCGCTGCGGGACGCCAGCCTCGACGAGGTGTTCCTCAGCCTGACCGGCCACAAGGCCGCAGCAGAGACCGATACATCTGACTTGGAAAGGACCTCGGCATGACCGCCGCTGTCGCCCTGCCGCCGAAGGTGCGGCCGTCGGAAGGTCTTCGCCAGAGCGCGTCGCTTTCGTGGCGCACGCTGGTGCAGATCAAGCACAACCCCACCGAGCTGGTCGACTTCAGCGTCCAGCCGATCATGTTCCTGCTGCTGTTCACGTACGTGTTCGGCGGCGCGATCGCGGGCTCGACCGGCGACTACCTGACGTTCGCCCTGCCGGGGCTCATCGTGCAGAACGCCTTGTTCGGCACGCTCAACACCGGTCTCGGTCTGAGCACCGACCTGACGAAGGGGGTGTTCGACCGGCTGCGCGCGCTGCCGATCGCGCGGTGGGCGCCGCTCGCCGGGCGCATCGGGGCGGAGATGGTGAAGCAGGCGTGGGCCATGGGGCTGCTGCTCGGCCTCGGCGCGATCATGGGCTTCCGCGTCGGCACCAACGTGGCAGGCGTGCTCGCCGCGATCGGGCTGCTCCTGGTCTTCGCGCTCGCGTTCGCGTGGATCGCGGTGCTGGTCGGCCTGCTGGTGCGCGAGCCGGAACAGGTGATGGTCTTCGGGTTCGCGGTGATGTTCCCGCTGACGTTCGTGAGCAACGTGTTCGTGCCGACCAACACCATGCCCGGCTGGCTGCAGGCGTGGGTGGACGTGAACCCGGTGACGATCGTGGCCGACGCGCTTCGCGGGCTGCTGGTGAGCGGCCCGGTCGCGGCGCCGGTGACCGGTGCCCTGCTGTGGGCGGCGGGGATCATGGCCGTCTTCGCCCCGCTGTCGGTCCGCGCCTTCCGCAAGCGCGCCTGACCAGGTGGCGGTGGTGGCCGCCAGGGGGTGCCACCACCGCTACGCGGCGAGGACCTCGTCGGTCAACGCGCGCAGGGTTTCCAACGTTGTCGCCACGCCCTTGGCGTAGGCCTCGGTGAACACGTCCTCGCCCAGTTCGGCACGAGCGGCATCCTCGATCTGGGCGTGGTCGAGGATCGAGAGGTCCTTGGCGCCGCGGACGCCCTCGCTCGCCCCGAGCACCGTGGCGGCCTCGTACGGCTTGCCGCGACGCAGAGCCAGGTCCGCGACCCCGACGAGAATATGTGCGACGATCGGCGCGTCGTGGCTCTCCAGCGCGAGCTCCAACGCCTCGCTGTGGTGCGTGACCGCGTCCGCCAGCTCGCCGGTCGCGGCGGCGAGGTACCCGCGCGATCCCTCGATCAGCGCGGCGAACTGCGGCGCGACAGGTTTCGTCCACCGGTAGTAGGTGGCCTTCGACATCTCGACCGCGAGCTCGAGCTGCCGCCGAGACTCCTCGAAGTCCCCCGCGAGCCGTGCGAAGTCACCTCGCGCGTGCGTCACGCCGGCGTAGCTCTCCAGCATCCCGCTGCGTTCCGCGTCCTGTTCGGCCAGTGCCAGCGCTTCCGCCGCGCGGTCGCGGTCGCCGAGGTGCATGTGCAGGTTGGCGAGCCTGAGGCGGTATCGCACCAGGTCGTCGTTGGTGACCAGCGCGGAGAAGAGTTCGTTCGCTTCCTCGTAGTACCGGATCGCCGTGGCGAAGTCACCGCGCCACGCGACCAAGTCCGCCAGCGAGCACAGGCTGAACGACATGCCCCACCGCTCGCCGATCGACCGGAACGCGGCGAGCCCGACGCGGAAGTCGTCCTCGGCCTCCGCGTGCAGCTGACCGGCGTTCAGGGACGCGTGGGCACGCATCACCCGCGCCACACCGAGCACCCACGGGTCCTCGTCGGTGAACAGGACGTCCGACAGGTACATCCGCAGGCTGTCGGTCGGCCGGCCGTAGGTTTGCAGCACGTCGTTCAGCGCCAGGATCATGCGGAGCAGCGGGTGGTCGCGCACTCCCTCGGACTCGACGAGCTCGACGGCCTCGGTGAACCACATGATGGCGCGTTGCTGGTCGTAGATTCCGTCGATGGCGAGCATCGCGGCCAGTCCGAGGGCCAGCGCGCGGTCGGCGGGCGGCACCTCCCCCGTCATGGCGACGACCTCGGCGGCGAGTTCCGCGCCTTCGGTCTTGTGCCCGTGCAGCCACCAGTACCAGCCCGCGTTCGCGAGCAGCCTCGCCGCCGGGACCGCGGCGCCGGTGGCGATGGCCGCTCGGACCGCGGCATGCAGGTTGTCGTGGTCGGCTTCGAGGACGGCGAGCCATTCCAGCTGTTCGGCGCGGCGCAGATGGGGTTCCGCGGTGGCGGCGAGACGGCTGAACCAGTCGATGAACGCGTCCAGGACCCGTTCGGTCTCGCCGGCCTCGTCAAGGCGTTCCCGGCCGTACGCCTTGATCGTCTCGAGGAGCCGGTACCGGTCGCCGACGACCAATACGAGTGACTTGTCGACGAGGGCGGTGAGAAGGTCGAGCACACGCTCGGCAGCGAGGTCGGGGCCGGCGCACACCTGCTCGACGGCCTCGAGTGTGGCGCCACCGGCGAAGATCGCGAGCCTGCGCAGCAGGGTTCGCTCGCCGTCGTCGAGCAGGTCCCAGCTCCAGTCGACGACCGCACGCAGGGTCTGGTGGCGAGGCAGCGCCATCCGGCTGCCGCCGGTGAGCAACCGGAACCGGTCGCCGAGGCGGGTGGCGAGTTGGTCGAGTGACATGGTGCGCAGGCGCGCGGCGGCGAGCTCGATCGCGAGCGGCATGCCGTCGAGCGCGCGGCAGATGTGGACGACCGAAGGCGTGGTCTTCTCGTCGACGGTGAAACCCGGTCGCACCGCGAGCGCCCGGTCGGCCAGCAGCCGGACCGCCGAGAACGTGAGCGCTGTCGGGGGGTTCGCGTCGGCCGGGGGCAGTGTCAGCGGGTCGACCGGCCACAGCGTCTCGCCGGTGATCCCGAGTGGTTCGCGGCTGGTCGCGAGGATCCGTAACCGGGGACACTCGCCGAGCAGCCGGTCCGCGACGACGGCGGCCGCGCCGATCAGGTGCTCGCAGTTGTCCATGACCAGCAGCAACGCACGGTGCGACAGCGCCGCGGCGAGGCGGTCGAGAGGCGCCTCGACCGGTTCGCCGATGGCACGGCTGCTCGACGCCAGTACCTGTGCGCGCATGCCGAGCGCGGTCAGCACCGCGGGCGCGACGTCCGCACCATCGCCGACCGAGGCGAGCTCGACGAACCACACACCGTCGGGCAGGCGGTCGACCAGAGCGCGACCCGCCTCCGTCGCGAGCCGGGTCTTTCCGGAGCCGCCGGGTCCGGTGAGGGTGACCAGCCGCGACTCGTCGACCATGGCCGTCACGCGTGCCAGGTCCTCGTCGCGGCCGACGAAGCTGGTCAGGCCGCTGCGCAGGTTGGTCCGCTGCCGGTCGCCCTGGGTCGCGTGCTGGCCGCGCAGGAGGTCGAGGTGCAGGGCGGCCAGGTCCGCGGACGGGTCGGCGCCGAGCTCGTCGGCGAGAGCGGTCTTGGTGCGCGCGTAGACGGCGAGGGCGTCGGCGACCCGTCCGGTGCGGGCGAGTGCCTTCATGAGCAGCCCGGCGAACCGCTCGTGCAGCGGGTATTCCGCGACGAGCGCCTCCAGTTCGGGGACGAGGCCGCTGCTGTGTTCCAGCTCGGCCTCGATCCGGTCGCCGGTGGCGGCGAGCCGGAGCTCGTTGAGCCGGGCGATCGGCGCCTGGGCGAAGGCGGTGGTCGCGGCGTCGGCCAGTGCCGGACCGCGCCACAGCGCGAGCGCCTCGCGAAGGGTGGCGCTGGTGGTGACCGGATCGGTGGCGAGTGTGGCCCGACCGTGCGCGGCGAGCCGTTCGAAGCGGTGGACGTCGACGTCGTCGGGGTCGAGCGCGAGGTGGTAGCCGGTGGGCCGCGACTCGACGGTGAGCCCGGTGCGGCGAAGGCGGGACACCAGTGCCTGCAAGGCGTTCGCGGCCTCGGCGGGTGGTTCCTCGCCCCAGACCCCGTCGACGAGCCGGGCCGTGCTGACCACGTGGCCGGGGTCGAGCGCGAGCAGGATCAGGAGGGTGCGCAGGCGGGCACCGGTGACCTCGACCGGTGATCCGTCTTCGGCCCGGACGGACAGGGGGCCGAGCATCGCGACACGCACGATGATGATTCTGCCTTCTCGGGGTGGCATGGCAGGCTGGCCCCGTGACTGGCCCACTCGTGTTGCTGGACTCGGCGAGCCTGTACTTCCGGTCCTACTACGCCCTGCCCGACTCGATGACCGCGCCGGACGGCACCGTGGTGAACGCCGTGCGCGGGTTCACGGACACGATCGCGCGGATCCTGACGGAGCGCCGCCCGTCGCGGTTGGTGGCGTGTATGGACGCGGACTGGCGGCCGGCGTTCCGGGTGAACGCGCTGCCGACGTACAAGACGCACCGGGTCGCCGATCCCGTGAACAACGTCGAGGAGGTGCCGGACCCGCTGACCCCACAGGTGCCGATCATCCTCGACGTGCTGGACGCGTTCGGGTTCGCGGTGGCGGAGGCATCCGGGTACGAGGCCGACGACGTGATCGGCACGCTGGTCCATCGCGAGACGATCGACCCGGTCGAGGTGGTGACCGGCGACCGCGACCTGTTCCAGGTCGTACGTATGGAGCCGACGCCGGCGAGCGTCGTGTACGTCGGCAGGGGCTGGGCGAAGGCCGAGGTGATCGGGCCTCGTGAACTGGCGTCGAAGTACAGCCTGCCGGAGGAGAACACAGGGCCGGCATACGCGGACATGGCTCTGTTGCGCGGAGACCCGTCGGACGGTCTGCCGGGCGTGGCGGGCATCGGCGAGAAGACGGCGGCGAAGCTGATCACGAAGTACGGGTCGCTCGACGGCCTGCTGGCCGCGGCGGCCACGACCCCGAGCGACGTGCCACTGCGGGTCCGCACGGCGCTGTTGGACGCGGCGGACTACGTGACGGCCGCGCCGCTGGTGGTGCGGGTCGCACTGGACGCCGAGGTGCTCCAGGACCGAGACGACCGCGTGCCTTCCGAACCGCGGGACCTGACGCGGGTCCGCGAGCTACAGGAGAAATGGGACCTGGGCACGGCTGTCGACCGACTGCTGGCCGCACTTCCCGGCTGACCGCGAACGGGGAGAGATCGGGCCCGTCGTCCTCCTCGGGCCCGCATCCGGCGATCACCACCAGGACGGCACCGTATCGTTCCGGCGGTCGCCCTTCCTGAGCCGCGTCCGCGGAGGGTTGCGCGGCAACCGAAGCCCTCTGTCGCCTATCCCGTACGGTCTTCGCGGTTCTGGGGTTGCGTAGACACCCGGCCCGCAGGGTGGTCGATGTCTCGAGGGTGCCCTTGAGGACGCTGAACGGTCCCGAGGGTGACATCCGGCCACCGGCTTGAACCGTCCCCGAAACGGGCACTGCCCGCCGTCGGACCGCGAAACCACCACACGTGTTCCACGCTCCGATATCGCCAGAGCGGTTTCATGATCAACGCCAACACAGATGGTTGCGTAGGCATCCCCCACCCATACCCGGGGGGCCACCCCGAGGCCATCGTACCAACCGACACAGACAAAACCCCAGGTCGCGGCGGCCTGTGGACAACTTTCGCCGACGAGTCCGAGCGAATGGGACACTCGTGCGGCCGACCAGAGACCAGCCCGTCAGCTCTCCGTGTTGATGCTGACGACGTTTCCCTCGGTGTCGATGCTGACGGCGATCACGTAGTTGGTGAGGTTCTCGTCGATCGTGTAGTCGAGGACCATCGGCTCGTCGGGGTCGACGCCGACGCGGACCAGTCGAAGGGCGCCCACGAATCGCTCGGCGTTGATCGGTGTCGCGATGCCCAGCGCCGTCGCGACCTGGTCCTCGCCCAGTTCCTCCACGTGATGGAGGAGGTAGCTGCCCGCTCCCTCGATCTCGAGGTCCTCGACGTAGTCAGCCAGCATTGTCTGGCGGGCCGATCGGTCCAGGTCCGTCAGTCGTGCGGCGACCGCGGCCAGTGTCTCTACCTGGCTTTCGTCCAGCGGCTCGTCGCCCGGGTCGTAGCTCAGGTCCACCTCGCGGCCCGCGAGATCCACGCTCGCCCGCCAGCTCAGTCCCACCGTGTCGTCGACCTCGACCGCACCCAACACAGGGTGCGTCATCCCGTCTCTCATGCCGGCCCTCCGTGTCGACCAACGCGGCGAGCAGCATAGTCAGAGCCGGTGCGCGGCGGACGCGGAAACGCGAAAGAAGCACGCGAAAAGCAGCATCGGGTAGCCCAGCAGCCGGCCGAGGGCGCGGCGGGCGCGGGCCGGGGCCCTCGTGTCGCGGTGCAGTTGTAGTGCGTTGTTGAGTGCCAGGATCACGCCGCTGACCTCGAACACCAGCTGGTCCGCGTCCGTGTCCTGCGGGAGGTCGCCGGCCTGGGTCGCCGTGCGGATCTGGCGGTAGAGGTCGCGGTCCCACACCGTTGCCAGGCCCGCGATGGCGTCGCGGACTCGGCCGGGGCGGTCGTCGAACTCGGCGGCGGCCGCCGTGAAGAAGCAGCCGCCCGGGAAGACGCGGCGTTCCAGGTACGACACCCAGGCCGCGCACATCGCCGTCAACTTCTTCAGTCCCGGCTCCGTGCCGCGAGCCTTGTCCGCCACCTCGCGGGCGAAGATGTCCGCCGCCGCGTCCACCACCGCCAGCTGCAGGTCCTCTTTCGAACCGAAGTGGCCCAATACGCCTGACTTGCTCATGTTCAGCGCTGTGGCAAGTCGACCGATCGTGAGGCCCTCCAGGCCTTCCGTCGACGCCACACGCACACCTGTCGCCAGGATGTCCGCCCTTGTCTGGCGGGACTCGGCAACTGACCGTCGCGGGCTCACGAACGAAACTGTAGCATTTGGCGACCGAACGTTCGGACGCTAAAGGAGTGCGATGAACGGATCCCGCATCACCGGGGTGGGCCACCACCAACCCGAACACGTCCTCACGAACGACGACCTCGCACGGATGGTCGACACCAGCGACAAATGGATCCGCCGGCGCACCGGCATCGCCAGCAGGCGCATCGCACGCGACGAGTCGGTCACCGACATGGCCGTGGCCGCTGCTGGGAAGGCACTCGCGGCGGCCGGTGTCGATCCCGGCGCGGTCGGACTCGTCCAGGTCGCCACTTGTTCGGCCATCGACCGCTGCCCGAGCATCGCGGCGCAGGTCGCGGGGCGATTGGCCATTCCGGGGGCGGCCGCGTTCGACCTCAACAACGGTTGCGCCGGCTTCACCACCGCGCTCGCCACCGCCGATCACGCGATCCGCGCCGGGGCCGCCCGGCACGCGCTCGTCGTGGGCGCGGAGAAGATGAGCGACATCACCGACTGGACGGACCGCACCACGTGCGTGCTCCTGGGCGACGGCGCGGGTGCCGCGGTGCTGTCCGCCGACGAACAACCACACGTCGGGCCGGTGGTCTGGGGCTCGGATCCGAGCCACGGCAACGCGGTGCGCATCCTCGGCGACTGGCACCCCACCTTCGCGCAGGACGGTCAGACGGTGTTCCGGTGGGCCACGACGACGTTGGCGCCGATCGCGCGGGCGGCGTGCGAGCGTACCGGGATCGCGCCGAGGGACCTCGGTGCGATCGTCACCCACCAGGCGAACCTGCGGATCATCGAGGCGGTCGTCGCCCAACTCGACGTGCCGGACGTGCTCGTGGCCCGGGACGTCGTCGAGTCGGGCAACACCTCGGCCGCGTCGATCCCGATCGCGCTGGCGAAACTGGTGGCACGCGGGGAGATCAGCTCCGGCGCGCCCGCGCTGCTGCTGGGTTTCGGCGGCGGCCTCTCCTGGGCCGGGCAGGTCGTGACGTGTCCCTGATCCGTGTCCATGGCCGCGACCACGTCCCCACCGACGGGCCGGTCATCCTTGCCAGCAACCATCTTTCGTTCATCGACAGCGTGGTCATCCGGTTCGCGGCGCCGCGGCGGGTCACGTTCCTGGCGAAGGCCGAGTACTTCACCGGCCGCGGGCCGCGGGGGCTGTTCATGCGCTGGTTCTTCACCGCCGCCGGCTCTGTTCCGGTCGCGCGTGGCCAGCACCGTGCGGCGCAGGCGGCTCTCGACACCGCTCTGGACGTGCTGGCCGCCGGCAACGTGTTCGGCATCTACCCCGAGGGCACCCGCTCGCTCGACGGGCGTCTGTACCGGGGCCGCACGGGCGTCGCGTGGTTGGCTCTGACCTCCGGCGTGCCGGTCGTTCCCGTGGCGCTGCACGGCACCGACCGGCTGCAGCCGGTCGGCAAGTGGCTTCCCCGCCCGCACCGCGTGACCGTCCAGTTCGGACCGGCGCTGCGGTTCACCGGCGACCCCGCTTCCGCCCGCGCGCGGCGAAACGTGACCAACGAGGTGATGCACGCGATCGGTGCGCTGTCCAAACAGGAGCGCGCGGACCGGTACGCCGCCTAGAACAGGCTTCCGTTCCAGGCCGGTCGGTCGACCGCGAACAGGCGGTCGGCCGCCGGCAGCGCGGCCGGGTCGGCGACGGTGATCCGCCCGATGCCGGCGAGGGTGCTGGCCCGGAACGTGCCGAGGTAGAGCATCGCGAGAACGTCCGGGGTCATCGTCAGCGCGGGCGCGTCCGCCGTCCGTTCCGTCCCTTGTGGACCGATTCGGTAACGGCCGGAGTTGGCGGGCAGCAACGCGTCCACGACCTCGATGACGACCGGGGAGGCCATGTCGTAGGTGCGGGCGGCGAGCGCGGCGGGCACGTCGACGAGCCGGACCCACAACTCCTCGTCGCGTTCGCTGCGGACCGCGAGGTTGTTGACGACGATCTCCTCGATCGGGTCGTCGGCCGGCCGGAAGTACGCGTTGATGTCGTCCACCAGGTCGACGCCCAGCAGATAGCGCCACAGGTCGTTGGCCACGCCCTGGTCGGCCGCCTGGAAGTCCAGCACCCGCAGTCCCGGTTGGACGCGCGGGTCGTCGGAGTGGCTGTCCGCCGGCTCGTACGCGACCCAGCCGTCGACGTCGCCCGCCGGCGTGACATGAGCGGCGACCAGCAGGTACTGGTCCACCAGGCGGCGTTCGTAGACGATCGTCCACCACTGGGCCGAGCGACCCATGAGACCGGTCCGCGTCGGCTGGATCGACGGGTAGGCGGCCTTCAACGTCGGCACGATCTCGTCGGAGTCCAGCAGGCGGACGGTGCCGGCGACGGGAACCTCGGGACGCAGGGCGGTCTTCGGCGAGTGCACCCGGACGGTCCGCGCCACGGTGGCGACGCCGTAGCCGAACCGGCCGTAGATCACCGGTTCCGAGGCGTGCAGGATCGCGAACACGTCGCCGCGGGCGGCGCAGTCCTCGAGCTGGATCCGCATCATGCCGGTGAGCGCACCGCGCCGGCGGTAGTCGGAGCGGACCCCGACGTAGGTGACCCCGGCGGCGGGCAGGATCTCACCGCCGGGCACGGTCAGGCTCGACGGGAACGACATGGCCGTGCCGACCTGGCGGTCACCGTCGAAAGCGCCGAACGTGCGATCGGCGAGATAGGCGTTTTTCAGCACACCCCAGAACTTGTCGGACGCCGGCTCGGTGTGCAGTGCGGCGCGGAAGAGGTCGTTGGCGCCGCGCAACTGGTCCTCGGAAACCCCGCGGAACGTGAGCTCAGTGGGCAGCAGTGTCTGGGTCACCGGCAGAATCATGCCCACCGAACCGGCTCAGCGCGACCGAATTGTGCTGCCGGGGCGGGTTACCTCGGCTCGCTGACCTGGATGCCGCCGGTCTCGTTGAGGACGCTCACGTCGACCGTGCGCTGCTCGCCGCCGATGACGACCGCGCACTCGAACGAGGCGCCCTTCTCCCAGCTCAGCGACGGGGTCGGCGGGCAGTCGACGCTGGCGACGTCCGTCAGCTGGTACTGGTCGGCCAGGTACTTCCTGATGCCGTCCGCGCCTTCCAACGCGCCCTCGCTCAGGCTCTCCAGCGTCTGCATGTCCGGTACCTCGACGTCAGGCACCTCGGGCACTTCCGGCAGCTCGGAGCAGGCCGAAAGCACGAGGACAGAGACAAGGACGACGGGAAGTCGGAAGCGCACGAAGTTCCTCTCCGTAACGGGGACGTCTGATTTGTCCTCTTCAGTGTACGGAAGGCAACCGGCGGGAGGTCATCCCGCCGGTGGCGCTACTTCTCCTCCGGCAGGGCGACCTGGTACTTGCCGTCGTCGCTCGTGACGGTGATCTGCACGGTCATCTCCTTCGGCTCCTCGCCGCCGATCTTGACCGTGCACTCGAACTTGTTGCCCGCCTTGACTTCCTGGTCGGCGGGGCAGGTGACCGACTCGACGTTCTCCATCTTGTACTCGTCGACCAGGATGCTCTTCACGCCGTTGTCGCCCTGCAACGCGTTCTGGTCGAACACCTTCGTGTTCAGGAAGCCCGGGGTGACCAGCCCGAGCACGAGGAACGCGGCGACCCCGAGCACCACGACGACCATCACGATCCAGATCCACGCGCCGCCGCCCTTCTTGGGCTGCTGCTGTTGCTGGTACGGATGCTGGTAGGGGCTCGGGAACTCACCCGACGGCTGCTGACCGTACTGAGGTTGTTGACCGTACTGGGGCTGCTGGCCGTACTGCGGCTGACCGTACTGCTGCGTCGGCTGAGGCTGCTGCGGCTGCTGGCCGTACCCGCCGTACGGCTGCTGCTGACCAGGCTGCGGGTAGCCACCGGGCGCGGGCATCCCGCCCGACGGCGTGCCGGGGGCGGGCCCACCGCCGCCGCCGTAGGGCTGCTGTCCCCACTGCTGCTGCGGGTCGTTCCCACCGGGCGGCCCGTAGGGGCTGGTCATTGTTCGCCTCCGCCTTATCGAGGTCGTGCCTGCGCGCGATCAAACCATAGCGGGACATGGGTATCTCGTGTGGTCCGGCACGCTAATGGTCGAAGGTCGTTATGCCGTCCCCAGAGCCACGACACCTCGGCGCATGGCCTTCACGGCTTCTTTCGCCGCCGCACCAACCGGAGCGCCCGAGCCGACGACGTCCCGGAGTTGCTCCAGCAGGTCGATGACCTGGCGGCACCAGCGAACGAAGTCGCCCGCGGAGAACTCGCTACCCGCCGATTCCGCGGCCGTCATCACCCGTTCCAGTGACTCTCCGCGTGCCCACCGGAACACCGTCCACGCGAAGCCGGCGTCCGGCTGGCGGGTGCGTTCCAGCTTGTGCCGCCGCTCGTCCGCCTCCAGCGACGCCCACAGCCGGGCGGTCTCGGTCAGCGCGTCGCTGATCAGGCCTTCCGGCACCCTGGCCTCGCTCGGACCGTCCCTGCGTGCCTCGTACACCAGCGACGACACGACCGCCGCCAGCTCCGGCGGCGGCAGCTGGTCCCACACGCCGTGCCGCAGGCATTCGGCCGCGAGCAGGTCCGACTCGCTGTACAGCCGGGCGAGTCTCCTGCCGTGGTCGGTGACCGTGTCGACGCCGTCCGCGCTGGCCTCGAGGTAGCCGCGTTCGGTCAGCAGCTTGCGGATCCGGTCGAACGCGCGGGCCAACGAGTGGGTCTGCGCGGCGACCTTCTGCTCCAGCTGCTGGGTCTCTGCGGTGAGTCGGCGATGCCGCTCGGCCCAGCGGGCATGTGTCTCGCGGTCCGCGCAGCCATGGCAGGGGTGGTTGCGCAGTGCCCGGCGCAGCGCGGCGATCTCGGCGTCGTCACCGGCGCCGTTCCCACCCTGCCGCCGGTTGCGCGGCACCTCGATGCCCGTGTTCCGCAGCGTCGACGCGAGGTCCCTGCGGGACTTCGGCGAGCGCAGGTCGACCTGCTTGGGCAGTTTCACCCGGCCGAGTGCCTCGACCGGGTGAGGGAAGTCGGCCACGGAAAGCCGGCCGGCCCAGCGGTCTTCGGTGATCACGAGCGGCCTGGCGTCGCCGGACGGGTCAAGTCCCGGGTCGACGACGATCGCGAGCCCGGCCCGCCGCCCGGACGGCACGGCGATCACGTCGCCCTTGCGCAACGCTTCGAGCGACTTGGCCGCGTCGGCGCGCCGTGCCGCGGTGTTCTTGCGGGACAACGCCTTCTCGCGTTCGTTCAGCTTCGCGCGCAGCTGCGCGTACTCGGTGAAGTCGCCGAGGTGGCAGGTCATCGACTCGGTGTAGCCCGCGAGCGCCTCGCGGTTGCGTTCGATCCGCCGCGCGAGCCCGACGACCCCGCGGTCGGCCTGGAACTGGGCGAACGACTGCTCCAGCATCTCGCGCGCCTCCCTGGCACCGAGCCGCTCGACCAGGTTGACCGCCATGTTGTAGCCGGGCCGAAACGACGAGCGCAGCGGGTAGGTGCGGGTCGACGCGAGCCCACCCACCTGCCGCGGGTCGACACCGGGCTGCCAGATGACGACCGCGTGCCCCTCCACGTCGATGCCGCGCCGCCCGGCACGGCCGGTGAGCTGCGTGTACTCCCCCGGCGTCAGCTCCACGTGGGCCTCGCCGTTGTACTTGACCAACCGTTCCAGCACGACCGTCCGCGCCGGCATGTTGATACCGAGCGCGAGTGTCTCGGTCGCGAACACCACCTTCACCAGGCCGCGGACGAACAGCTCCTCGACGGTCTCCTTGAACGCCGGCAACAGGCCCGCGTGGTGGCTCGCGAACCCGCGCTCGAGCGCCTCGCGCCACTCCCAGTAGCCGAGGACCCGCAGGTCGGCGTCGTTGAGGTCCTTCGTTCGGGTGTCGATGATCTGGCGGATCTCGGCGACCTCGGACTCGCTGTTCAGCCGCACGCCGGAACGCACGCACTGGCTGACGGCGGCGTCGCAGCCGACGCGGCTGAACACGAACACGATCGACGGCAGCAGCCCGGCCGAGTCGAGCCGGGTGATCACGTCGATGCGGGACGGCGGCCGGAAGCGAGGACCGCGCGGCACGCGCCGGCCCCGCCCGTTACGTGGCCCCCAGGTGACGGCCGGGCGGTTCTCGTTCTCGGTGCGGCGCAACAGTTCCGGGTTGATGCGGGAGTCACCGTCCGGGCCCTCGCCGGCGAACAGGTCGAGCATCCGGTTGTTGACCAGCATGTGCTGCCACAGCGGGACGGGCCGGTGCTCGTCGACCACGACGGTCGTGTCGCCGCGGACCTCGACGAGCCAGTCGCCGAACTCCTCGGCGTTGCTGACGGTGGCCGACAGGCTGATCAGGCGCACCGACTCGGGCAGGTGGAGGATGACCTCCTCCCACACCGCCCCGCGGAAGCGATCGGCCAGGTAGTGCACCTCGTCCATCACCACATAGCCGAGGCCGTCGAGCGTCGAGGAGCCCGCGTACAGCATGTTGCGGAGGACCTCGGTGGTCATGACGACCACGGGCGCGTTGCCGTTGACCGACGTGTCGCCCGTGAGCAGGCCGACCTGCTCCGGCCCGTACCGTTCGACCAGGTCGGCGTACTTCTGGTTCGACAGCGCCTTGATGGGCGTCGTGTAGAAGCACTTCTGCCCTTGGGCGAGCGCGAGGTGCACGGCGAACTCGCCCACCACGGTCTTGCCGGCGCCGGTGGGCGCGCAGACGAGCACGCCGTGCCCGTCCTCGAGGGCGGCGCAGGCCTGCTGCTGGAACGGGTCGAGCGTGAACGAGAGCACGGCGGTGAACTCGGTCAGCTGGGGGTAGCTCACGCGCTGGCGGGAGGCCGCGTAGGACTCGGCGGGCGACGGAGAAGGGCTGGCAGCCACGTGTTCAGGTTGTCACATGCCTCTTGGGTCACGTGGCCCGACCGACAACCTTCAGTGCGTTGGGGACGCAGGTCACCTCGACCGGAAGAGGACCGATGCGCTCGCCGTCCGCGTAGGCGACCCACCCGTTTGCCTCGCCGAGGCGGATCGTCCTCGTGCGGGAGGTGGTGACCATCTCGTGGTGTACGTGGTTGCCGGTGCGCAGACCAGGCAGCATCTTGACCAGGTCGAACCGGCTGGCGCGGCGCACGAGGGTGACGTCCAGCAGGCCGTCGGCGGGGTCTGCGGTCGGGCAGATGGGGATGCCGCCGCCGTAGTACGGGATGTTGCCGACGGCGATCTGGGTGGCGTCCAGTTCGGTGCTGCCGCTGTCCTGCCGGACGGTCAGGCGACCGGGTTTGAGCCGGGCCAGCTCGCCGAGGATCGCGAGGTCGTAGCGGCGGGACCCGGACGGCCAGCGCATCCGGTTGGCCCGCTCGTTGACCGCGGAGTCGAATCCCGCGCACAGCACACCGGCGAACCACGGACCGCCTTCGACGCGCCCGAGGTCGATGCTGGTGGTGGTGCCGTCCTTGATGGCCTTGACCAGGGCATCGGTGGCGTCGAGCGGTTCCCGCGGGGCGCCGGCGAGGGTCCGTGCGAGGTCGTTGCCGGTGCCGGCGGGAACGACGGCGAGTGCCGTTCCCGTGTCCGCGCAGAACTGGACACCCTGGTGGGCCGAACCGTCGCCGCCGACCACGACCAGCAGGTCGAGGTGCCCGGCCTCGTTCATGAGGCGGCGCGACTCCTCGACCGTGCTGGCCTCGACGGTGACGAGGTCGTCCACGACGGTCCGCAGCCGGTCGGCGACCGTGCCCGCGATCCGACCGGCCCGGCCGAGCCCGGACGCGGGGTGCACGACCATGGCGGCTTTCACGGTCAGGTCACGTCGTCGGTGTTGACCTTGTCCGGCTTCGCCGGCTCGTCGAAGTCGTAGTCCTCGGGATGGTCGCCCCACCCGTCGGCGACGGCCTCGCGGTCCTTCTTCCGGTCGTGGATCCGGGCGATCTGCACGGCGACCTCGAACAGGACGGTCATGGCCCCGGAGAGGGCGAGCATGCCGATCGGGTCGGTGCCGGGCGTGGCGATCGCAGCGAACACGAACAGCATGAAGATGATGCCGCGACGCCACTTCTTGAGGTTGCGGTAGGGCAGGACGCCGATCCGGTTCAGCATCGTGACCACCAGCGGCAGCTCGAAACTGACGCCGAAGATCAGCAGCATCACCAGGACGAACGAGATGTAGTCGTTGGCCGCCAGCGCGGTCCCGAACTGGTCACCACCGAAGCTGACCAGCACCGCCAGTCCCTTGGGGACGACGTAGTAGGCGAGCACCGCGCCGCCGGCGAACAGGACCGACGCGAGCATCACGAAGATGCGGGTGAACTTGCGCTCGTTCTCGTACAGGCCGGGGGTGATGAACGCCCAGATCTGGTAGAGCCAGAACGGGCTGGTCACGACCGCCCCGGCGGCGAGTCCCACCTTGAACTGGACGAGGAACGCCTCGAACGGCTTGGTCTGCATCAGCTGGCACACGCCGTCCTCGAACTCGATCCGAGGCGGGGACGGCAGAGCACAGTAGGGCCCGGTCAGCAAGCTGCCGAGTGATGGGATCGGGCCGATCCGCCACGCGAACCACAGGAAGCCGCCGATGCAGCCGACCAGCAGGGCAAGCAGAGCAAGCGCAAGCCGGTGACGCAACTCGTACAGGTGGTCCCGAAGGGTCATCGTGCCGTCGGGGTTGTGCCGACGGCTACGAATCTTCTTCTTCTCTTGGCGGTCGTCCCGGCGGTGCGATTCGCGCGCCACCGTTCAGGACCTGTTCTCTCAGTTGGTCTTGTTCTGCTGCTCGACCGACTGCGGCGTGACGCCGTTCGTCTGCGGCTGTGCCTGCGGGGTCGGCGGCTGAGCCTGGGGAAGCTGCTGCTGGACCGGCTGCTGGGCGGCGGGCTTGTCCTTGTCTTCGTCCTCGCCGCGCAGGCCCTTCGTCTCTTCCTTGAAGGCCTTGGCGGACTTGCCGAGCGAACGAGCCATCTCGGGGAGCTTCCTGGCTCCGAAGAGCAGAATGATCACCCCGGCAATGATCAGCAGCTCGGGCACACCCAGGTTACCCACGGTCTTCCTCCTGTCTCCCCCGGCCGTTCGATGGTACGACAGCCGGAGCGTGTTTCACCCGTGCCCGGGTCTCCTTCATCGCCACCCGCAGCGCGGCCAACCGCGCCCTGAGAGTGCCGGTCTCATAATCGATGTTCGCGCGCACGGCGTCCGCGGCTTGGTTGAAGCCACGAACATGCCGCCGCAGCCGCGCGAACACGACAACGAGCAACACCAATCCCACGACGACCACGATCAAGGTCGGCAGGTACGACATCACGGTTTCTACCGTAGTGGGCGTGTGGTGGCGGTGGGATGCCCAGTCACCCACTTCACAGGAACCACACATCCGCTGATAGCCGGCTCACAGGTTGGCGCACGGGTACCTACTCGATCGCGGACGCGGGGTCGCACTACCTCGACAGGATGACTGGTCGGGCACGTGTCGAACCCAACGAAAGCTGGCCGGACGCGAAGTGCCCGGCCAGCCGAAGCGACCCATGAAGCCCGCCGCACACCAACCCCACACAGCTCTAACCGCCCTGCCATACGCCCCCAGCAGCCCAAACCCGCGCCCCACACTCCCCCGGCCCCCCGGCCCCAACCGGCCCACGGCCCCCGGCCCACCGGCCAGGCCCCAGCCCCGGCCCCAGCCCCGGCCCCGGCCCCGGCCCCGGCAAAACGAAACTTCACCGATACCGAGCCAAAGCCCCCAAAGCGCGCGACCGCAGAGCGGACACCAACACCTCCGGTGACTCGACCACGACCTCCCCACCGAGCCCCAACAGCAGGCGCACCATCCAGGACAGGTCCGCGTATCGCATCCACACGCGCAACCGGCCATCGGGCAGTTCGGCCACCTCCTCCATCGGGTAGTACTCCGAGACCCAGCGGGCGTCCGGGGCCAGGACCAGTTGGGCCACCGGCTGGTCGGGTTGCGGGTGGAACAGGCCGGCGGTGGTGTCGGTCTGTTCGGCGTACGGCGGCGGGGCCGCCGGCTCGTCCAGTGCGGTGACGTCGTCGATGCGGTCCATGCGGAACAGGCGTACGCCCTCCGCTCTGCGGCACCATGCCTCCAGGTAGGCGCGGCCCTCGACGATCAGCATGCGCATCGGGTCCACGGTGCGTTCGGTGATCTCGTCCTTCGACGCCGTGTAGTACGTCATGCGCAGTGCCCGGTTCGCGCGCAGGGCGGACTGGACCACCTCGCGGGCGCGGGCCGTCGCCTCGCCCTCGACGACGCCGAGGCCCACGGCCACGGCCGGTGGTTGTGCCTGGCCGGCCGCCGCCTCGACCTTGGCGACCGCGCGGCGGACGGCGTCGGCGTCGGCCACGCCCGGGGCGTCGAGCAGTGTGCGCAACGCGACCAGAAGGGCCGTCGCCTCGGCGCCTGTCAGGCGCAGTGGGCGGCTCATGCCCGCGTCGAAGTTGACCGACACCGTGCCGCCCTCGAACGACAGGTCGATCAGGTCGCCGGGGCCGTAGCCGGGCAGGCCGCACATCCACAGCAGCTCGAGGTCCTTGCGAAGCTGCTTGGCGCTGACGCCGAAGTCGGCCGCTGCCTCGTCGACCGCGATGCCGGGGCGGGCGATGAGGTACGGCACCAGCGCGAGCAGCCGCGGCAGGCGCTCTCCTGAGGTGTTCACCGCGTTCACGTCACCTCCTCCGCCGCCGCCAACAGCCTCTCGTGCACGGACTTGCGCAGCACGTCCGGTTCGAGGACCACGGCGTCCGCACCGTAGCCGGCGATCCAGCTCGCCGCCGAGTCGGTGTGCAGCACCTCGAGCTCGACGATGTCGCCCGGCTCGCCGTCGAACTGGCGTTCCTCGACGACCGTCGCCCGTCTGCGCAGGCCGGCGGCCCGCTGCTTGGCGAGCCACAGTCGCACGGTCGACGTCTCGACGGGTTCGTTGCTGGTGCTGGCGACGAACTTCAACAGGTCGACGTCCTCGGGACGGCGGACCGTGCCGGGCCGGCCCAACAACCGCACCTCGCCGACGATGCGCGACAGCCGGAAGCAGCGTGGGGCCTTGCGGTCGCGGTCGTGTCCGACCACGTACCAGCGGCCCCGCCACGACACCACACCCCACGGTTCGAGCGTGCGACCGCGTAACTCGGCCGGGGACGGCCGGCGGTAGTCGAAGCTGACCGCCTGACCGGCCTGCACCGCGGCGAGCAGTGGGCCGAAGGCCGGCTCGGTGGTGCGGACCTTCGGCTCGACGACCGCCGGCACGCCCTGGTCGACCTCCACCCCGGCAGCGCGAAGCTTCAGCAGCGCGCCGTGCGCCGCGCCGGTCAGCTCCGGGGAGTCCCACAGACGGACCGCCAGCGCGACGGCGGCCGCCTCGTCTGGCTCCAACTCGATGTCGCCGAGCTCGTAGTCGCGCCGCGCGATGCGGTAGCCGTCGACCTTGTCGAAGGACCAGTTGCGCCCGGTTTCCAACGGGATGCCGAGCTCACGCAGCTCGGTCTTGTCCCGTTCGAACATGCGGAAGAACGCGTCGTCACTGGGCGCGTCGTTGTAGCCGGGAACAATCTTGCGAATGCTCTCGGCGGGCAGGTACTGGCGCGTGGACAACAGGCACAGCACCAGGTTCACGAGTCTTTCTGCGCGGACGACGGACACGTTTCGAACTCTAGCCCGACTGGGTGAGGCGAGTCCCGTTGGCGCGCCAAGGTGTTCGAGCGAATGGTCCATTGGTGTTCCGTTCCGTGCCGGGACGTAACTAGAGTGCGGCGAATGGAGCGGACCGGCCGGCCCCGCGACCCCCTCATCGACGACGCCGTGCGTGACGCCACGGTCGAGCTGTTGACGCAGGTCGGGTATGCGCGCCTGACGCTCGAGGAGGTGGCGAGGCGCGCCGGCACCACGAAGCCCGCGATCTACCGGCGGTGGCGGACCCGCCAGCACCTCGTGCTCGACGCGCTCGGCCGACGGCTCGGCACGAACACCACGCGAGTGCCGGACAGCGGATGCGTGATCTGCGATCTCATCGGGGGCATCACCGTGTTCGTGACGGTTTTCCGGCGCGTGCCGCCCGGTGTGCTCGGGGCCCTGCTCACCGACTGCACCGGCCAGCCGGGACTGCGGACGGCCTTCATGCGCACCCTGTTCGAGCCGGCGCGGAACGCGGTCGGCGAGATGGTGGACCGGGCCAAGGCGCGCGGTGACCTGCGCGCGGACCTCGACCGCGACCTGGCGGTCGACCTGTTGGGAGCGCTCGTGCACTACCGCGCGCTGTTCGCCCACGCGTCGACGGACTCGGAGTCGGTGACGAGCGCGGTGATGACGTTGTTGCGCGGCATGGCCGCCAGGAAGCTCGACCACGCGCACTGAGCGATAGAACCGAGGAGCGACATCTCACGTGTGACAGCTGAGGCAGTGTATCCATTGGTGGTATGACCACTTGACCTCTATGTGGCGAACGGGTAACAATTTCGATATGGCACTGCAACCCGTTGCCCGGCGCTCGGTGCCGGATGAGGTTTTCGACCAGATCATTGACGACGTCGTCAGCGGTGAGTTCGCGCCCGGCGAGTCCCTGCCGAGCGAGAGAAAACTCGCCGAGGTCCTCGGTGTCTCGAGACCGGCGGTGCGCGAGGCCCTCCAGCGGGTCGCGCAGGCGGGACTCGTCGAGGTGCGACAGGGCGACGCGACCACGGTCCGGGACTTCCGCCGGCACGCCAGCCTCGACCTCCTGCCCCGACTCCTCCTACCCCGCGGCGAACTGGATCCCGGCGTCGCGCGCAGCGTGCTCGAGGCACGCCTGTTGATCGGCCCCAAGGTGGCCGCCCTCGCCGCCGAACGAGCGGGCGCGCGGATCGGCGGCGCGTTACGGGAGTCCGTCACCGCGCTCGAGGTCGACGACGATCCGGTCGCACGTCAGCGGCACGCGCTCGTCTTCTGGGACCACATCGTCGACGGCGCCGACTCCATCGTGTTCCGCTTGATGTTCAACAGTTTGCGCGCCTCCTACGAGCCCGCGCTGGCCGCGCTCGCCCACATGATGGAGGCCGAGGTCGGTCAGTTCGAGGTGTACCGCGCGCTCGCCGACGCCATCGTCGCCGGTAACGCGGAGGGGGCACGCCGCGCCGCCGAGGACCTCCTCGCACCCGCGACCAACGCTCTCCTGGACGCGATCAAGCGGCTGGAGGAGATGTCGTAGTGAGCGGAGCTTGCGGAGCGAACCATCAACCTTCAGGACGGCACCTCGCATGCGGAGGGCGCCGCAGGAGCGGAGCCTGCGGAGCGTTGCGGCGCCACGCAGCGGGCGAGGGGGCGGCGTGACTCCGGGCGACGTCGACAGGTTGGCGCGGGACCGGCTACGGGCGGACGAGGCCAAGCGGCGGTCGATCGGCCTCGGCGAGGCGGCGCGCGCCTTCTGGTGGCACCCGTCGCCGTGGCTGATCGCCGTCACCCTGGCCGGTGCCGCGACGGCACGGGCGGTCGTCGGGGACTGGCGACTGTCGGACCTGTGGACGCCGCTCGTCATGGTCGCGGTCTTCCCGTTCTTCGAGTGGGTCGTGCACGTGTGCGTCCTGCACTGGCGACCCCGACACCTGGGGCCGCTGACCATCGACCCGTTGCTGTCCCGCAAGCACCGCGAGCACCACGTCGACCCCCGGGACGTGCCGCTCGTGTTCATCCCGTGGCAGGTGCACGTCTGGCTCCTGCCGCTCGTCGTCGCGATCGGACTGTTCGCCTTCCCGCGAACCGGTCTTGGCCTCACCTTCATGACCGTCGTCGGCCTGCTGGGCCTTGGCTACGAGTGGACGCACTACCTCATCCACAGCGACTACCGGCCCCGCTCGCGGCTGTACCGCGCGATCTGGCGCAACCACCGGCTGCACCACTACAAGAACGAGCACTACTGGTTCACCGTCACCACATCGGGTACCGCTGACCGGGTGCTCGGCACCTATCCGGACTCACGGCGCGTGGAGGCCTCCCCCACCGCGCGCGCACTACACGCCGACTAGAGCCACCGCCTAGGACGCCAGCCCTTTCGTCACCAGCTTCTCCTGTTCCTCGGTCAGGCCGCGGCCGCTCAACCCGTGGCCCAACACGATCATGCACTGCATCACGGCCTGGTCCCGCACGTCCTCCGGCAGGTCACGCAGGGGCCCGTCGAGCAGTGCGGACAGGCCGTGGACCATCGCCCAGGCGGCGAGTTCGGCCATCGGCCTGCGGTCCTGACGGAGGTAACCGACCTCGACGAGTTCGTCGAGCATGTCGAGCAGCATCACGTACGGCCCGGTGCCCGTCCGGTCCTCCGGCGACGGCAGCACCGGGCCGCCCGGTGAGAACACCGTCCGGAACAACCCGGGTTCCGCACGCGCGAAGGTGATGTAGCCGCGGCCGATGGCGCCGAGCTTGACCAGCGCGTTGTCCACCGGGTCAGCCAGTCGCGGCCGCGCGGCGACCTCCTCGGCCATCGCCTCCCGCAGCGCGCCCAGCGCCTGCTCCTTCGCCGCCATCAGCAGTTCCTCGTGGCCCGCGAAGTGCCGGTAGGCCGCGGTCGGTGTGACCCCGACCTCCCTCGCCGCCGCGCGGATCGTCACCGACTCGGGTCCGCCCTTGGCCGCGAGTTCCGCGGCCGCCTCGATCAGCGCGTTGCGCAGGTCGCCGTGGTGGTAGCCACGCTTGGCCGCTGAGGTTCCCATGCGTGCGATGTTGACACTAGCCAACTTCTAGTGGCAAGTTAGCAGGCGTCAAGTTTACGCATGTATACATCCGAAAGAGGCCGCGATGTTCCGAACACTCGGACGATTCGCCGCGACTCACGCACGTGGGGTGCTGGTGGTGGCCCTGCTCCTCATGCTCGGCGCCGGCGCACTCGGCGCCACCGCGTTCGGCAAGCTGCGCACCGACGGCGGGTTCATCGACCCCGACGCCGAGTCGAGCCAGGCGCAGCAGCTGATCAACCGCCACTTCGGGGGCGCCGACGACGTCATGTTCCTGATGTCGCCGGCCTCCGGCACGGTCGACGACCCCGCCAACCGCGACGCCGGGACCGCGCTCACCGAGCGGCTCACCGCCGACCGGGCACTCACCGGCGTCATCTCCTACTTCACGACCGAGGCGCCGGGCATGCGCGCCCAGAACGGGCGCCACGCGATCGCGATCGCCAGGCTCACCGACGAGGGTGACGTCGAGCGGCTGCGAGCGGCGTACAGCACCGGATCCGGTCCCCTCCGGGTCCAGGTCGGCGGCCCGAACTCCGTCGGCATCGACATCGGCGACCAGGTCGCCAGCGACCTCGCGATGGCGGAGTCGATCGCCGTGCCGATCATCCTGGTGCTGCTGGTGATCGCGTTCGGCAGCGTCGTCGCCGCCCTGCTGCCGCTGGTGATCGGCGTGCTCGCGGTCCTCGGGACGTTCGCCCTGCTGTCGGTTCTCGGTTCGGTCACCGACGTGTCCGTGTTCGCGGTCAACCTGACCACGGCGCTGGGGCTCGGCCTCGGGATCGACTACGCGCTGCTGATGGTGTCCCGGTTCCGTGAGGAGCTCGACGCCGGGCACGACACGGTCGAGGCGGTCACCCGGACGGTCCAGACCGCCGGCCGGACCATCGTGTTCAGCGGGCTGACGGTCGCCGCGGCGCTCGGCGTGCTGATGGTGTTCCCGCTGTTCTTCCTGCGCTCGTTCGCCTACGCGGGCCTTGGCGTGGTGGTCTTCGCGATGGTGAGCGCGATCGCGGTGCTGCCGGCGCTGCTCGCGCTGCTGGGTAAGCGGGTCAACTCGCTGCGGCTGCCGTGGGTGAAGAGGACTCCCGGCTCGGCGTCCGCGGTGTGGGCGAAGGTCGCCTCGTTCGCGCTGCGGCGGCCGGTGCTGGCCGGTGCGCCGGTGGTGCTCCTGCTGGTCGCGGCCGCGATACCACTGCTCGGCGTGCAGTTCGGCACGCCAGACGACCGGGTGCTGACCACGGCGTCGGAGACCAGGCGCGTCGGGGACGTGCTGCGTGCCGAGTTCCCGAACGACGACGCCAAGGCGCTGCGGCTGGTGACCATGGACCCGGCGGACGTCAACGCGACCGGCGACTACGCGCTCGAGCTGTCGAGGCTGCCCGGGGTGGCATCGGTGACGGCGAGCGCCGGCACGTACGTGGACGGCGTCGGTGTCGGACCGGGCAACCCGACGTACGCGTCGGAGACGGGCGTGCAGCGGCTCTCCGTTCTCAGTACGTATGACCCGCACTCGACGGACGGTCAGGACCTGGTGGCGGCGGTGCGCTCGGCACCCCGGCACGGCATGGACGTGCTGGTCGGCGGCAGCGCGGCACAGCTCGTGGACAGCAAGGACGCCATCGCCAGCCGCCTGCCGCTGGCGGGGGTACTGATCGCGATCAGTACGTTCGTATTGCTGTTCCTGTTCTCCGGGAGCGTTCTGCAGCCGCTGCGGGCCCTGCTGTTCAACGTCCTCGGCCTGTCGGCCACCCTCGGTGTGCTGGTGCTGATCTTCCAGGAGGGCTGGCTGTCGTCCTGGCTCGGCTTCACGCCGCAGCCGCTCGACACGAGCATGCTGGTGCTGCTGTTCTGCATCGTGTTCGGGCTGTCCATGGACTACGAGGTGTTCGTGCTGAGCCGGATCCGGGAGACGCACGAGCAGGGCGCGGACGTGCGTGGGTCGGTGACCCACGGGCTGTCCAGGACCGGACGGCTCGTGACGATGGCGGCCGTGCTGCTGGCCGTCAACCTGTTGGCGTTCGGGACCAGCGGGGTGAGCTTCATCCAGATGCTCGGCATCGGCAGTGGCCTGGCGATCCTCGTCGACGCGACGCTCATCCGGGGGATCCTGGTGCCGGTCGGCATGCGGTTGCTGGGCAGGGCGGCCTGGTGGTCGCCACCGATCCTGCGACGGGTGCACGACCGCGTCGGGCTGCGCGAGGAGGCGAAGGTCTAGCGCGCCGCGGCGTCCAGGGCCGGGCTCTGGGCGCCGCGGGCCACGCCCAAGCGGGCGAGGACCGGCCAGGCGTCGTGGTTGATCGTGATCGCGCGGTGCGGGTCGCGGGTCAGCCACCCGGCGTCGAGCGCGCGACGCAGCAACGCCGCCGGCAGCGCGCCGGCCAGGTGCTCGCGGCGTTCGGTCCAGTCAAGGCAGTCGCGGAGCAGCGACCTCCGGCTCCTCGGCAGCTCCACGCCGAGCTCGGCGAGCGTGTTACGCCCGTGCGGGGTGACGGTGAGGCCGTCTCGGTCGTCGATGAGCCCCTCGGCGAGCATGCCGTCCCGCAGGGACACGCCGAGGCGGCCAGCCAGGTGGTCGTAACAGGTGCGGGCCTCGGCCAGGCGCCTCGCACGGACGCTGGCCCGCAGGTTCCTTGGCGGTTCAGGGCTCGCGTGGCTGGCCAGCCGTTCGATCAGCTCGGCCACGTCGGCATTGGCAAGTCGAACGTATCGGTGACGGCCCTGCTTGAGGGAGCGGACGAACCCGGCGTCGGTGAGGGCGCGGATGTGCTCACTCGCTGTCGACGGGGCGATGCGGGCAGCCTTGGCCAGCTCACCCACCGTCCAGGCACGACCGTCGATGAGCGCCAGGCACATGGTCGCCCGGCTCCCGTCGGCCAGCACGGCGGCCACCTCCGCGAGCTTCATGCCTCCGATGCTAGGTAGTCGACACGTCGGCGCCGACCGAAGAGTCCCGCGGGCAACCTGACGATCATGGTGATCGATCCTCCCGTGCTCTACCCCGGCAATTCGGTCGTATTGCTGTCCAGCGTGAACCAGGACGGCACGACGAACCTCGCACCGATGTCGTCCGCGTGGGCCTTGGGACGGACAGTCGTATTGGGGCTCGGCCTCGGTGGGCACACCTTCCGGAACCTGTCCGCCAGGCCGGACTGCGTGCTCAACTACGCCAGCGCGGACCTCTGGCAGGCGGTGGAACGGCTCGCACCGCTGACGGGTGGACCGGCACGTGGTGTGTTCCGGACGGAACGGGACAAGTTCGGCGCCGCCGGCCTCACCCCGGTCCCCGGCGACCTGGTCGCCGCGGACCGGGTCGCGGAGTGCCCGATCCAGGTGGAGGCCAGGGTGCTGGACGCCCGCCCACTCACCACAGGCGACGGCGGAGTTGTTGAGGTGGCCGTGCGACGGGTGCACGTTCACCCGTCGCTGGCCGAGCCGGACGGACGGCACGTGCGGGTGGCCGAGTGGGAGCCGCTCTTCTACGTGTTCCGGCACTACCTCGGCCACGGGATGGAGTTGGGCCGCACCTTCCGCGCCACCGCCGCCGCTCGTTAGGGCGAATATCGCTTGCGGTTTCGCGGCCGAGACGGTGGTGTGGGCTGAGTGAAGATCAATCGACTCGGACGCAGCGCCGTGACGGTCACGGAACTCGGTTTCGGGGGCGGCCCGCTGGGTGGCCTGTTTACCCCACTGGACGACGGCACGGCGGCGGAGGCGTTGACCGCGGCGTGGGAGGGCGGGATCCGCTACTTCGACACGTCCCCGCATTACGGGATCGGGCACTCGGAGCGGCGGATCGGCGAGTTCCTGCGCCAGGTGCCGCGCACGGAGCTCACCCTGTCGACCAAGGTCGGCCGGCTGCTGGTCCCCCAGGACGCGGCGGGCCGGATGGACGACTACTTCCAGGTACCCGCGACGCACCGGCGGGTGTGGGACTTCTCCCGTGACGGGATCCGTCGCAGTGTCGAGGACTCCCTCACCCGCATGGGTGTCGACCGTATCGACATGCTGTTCCTGCACGACGCCGAGGAGCATTTCGAGACCGCACTGCGTGACGGGTACCCGGCGCTGGCCGAGCTGCGGGCGGAGGGCGTGATCGGCGCTATCGGGGCTGGCATGTACGACAGCGGCAAGCTGACCCGGCTCGTACGGGAATCCGAGGTCGACGCCGTCATGCTGTCCGGCTACTACACGCTGCTCGAACAGTCGGCCCTCGACGACCTGCTGCCGGCGTGCATGGCACGGGGTGTCTCCGTCCTGGCGGCGTCGATCTTCAACTCCGGACTGCTCGCCACACCACGGCCCCAGCCCGACGCGCGGTTCGACTACCGGCCCGCCGCCGAGGAGGTGCTCCAGCGGGCGCACCGCATCGCCGACGTGTGCGAGGCCCACGGCGTGACGCTGCCCGAGGTCGCCATGGCGTTCCCGCTGCGGCACCCCGCGGTCGCCGGCATCGTGGTCGGCATGCGCTCCGCCGACGAGGTACGGCGCAACCTGGCCGCGTTCACCACACCGGTGCCCGACGGCGTGTGGACCGACCTGACGACGGCCGGGCTCCTCGACGAGCGGGTCGCGCTCGCCTGAGCAGGCCCGCCCGCCCTGCTAGAGGGAAGCGATCAGGCGCTCGACCCGTTCGTCCACCGCGCGGAACGGGTCCTTGCACAGCACGGTGCGCTGGGCCTGGTCGTTCAGCTTCAGGTGCACCCAGTCGACCGTGAAGTCGCGGCCGGCCTGCTGCGCCGCCGCGATGAAGTCGCCGCGTAGCTTCGCTCGGGTGGTCTGCGGGGGTGTGTCCTTGGCGGCCTCGATCTCGCCGTCCTCGGTCACCCTGGCGACGAGGTCCTTGCGCTGAAGCAGGTCGAAGATGCCGCGGCCCCTGCGGATGTCGTGGTAGGCCAAGTCCAGCTGCGCGATGCGGGGCGAGGACAGCTCCATGCCGTGTTTGGCCTGGTAGCGCTCGACGAGGCGGTGCTTGATCGCCCAGTCGATCTCGCGGTCGATGCGGCTGAGGTCCTGCGCCTCGACCGCGTCGAGCGTCCGACCCCACAGCTCGATCACCCGCTCGGCGATCGGGTCGGGGCCGCGCTGCGCCACGTGGTCCGCCGCCCGGTTGAAGTACTCGCGCTGGATGTCCAGCGCCGACGCCTCCCGGCCGCCCGCGAGCCGCACCAGCCGGCGACCGGTGAGGTCGTGGCTGATCTCGCGGATGGCGCGGATCGGGTTGTCCAGGCTGAAGTCCCTGAACTGGACGCCGTCCTCGATCATCTCCAGCACGAGGTTCGCGCTGCCCACCTTGAGCAGCGTGGTCGCCTCGGCCATGTTCGAGTCGCCGACGATCACGTGCAGACGGCGGTAACGCTCCGCGTCCGCGTGTGGCTCGTCGCGGGTGTTGATGATCGGGCGGGACCGCGTGGTCGCGGACGACACGCCCTCCCAGATGTGCTCCGCGCGCTGCGACAGGCAGTACACGGCGCCACGCGGGGTCTGCAGCACCTTGCCGGCGCCGCAGATCAGCTGACGCGTCACCAGGAACGGCAACAGCACGTCCGCGATCCGCGAGAACTCCCCGGCCCTGGTGACCAGGTAGTTCTCGTGGCAGCCGTAGGAGTTGCCGGCCGAGTCGGTGTTGTTCTTGAACAGGAAGATGTCGCCGCCGATGCCCTCGTCGGCCAGCCGCCGCTCGGCGTCGACGAGCAGGTCCTCCAGGATCCGCTCGCCCGCCTTGTCGTGCGTGACCAACTGCACCAGGTCGTCACATTCCGCGGTGGCGTACTCGGGGTGCGAGCCGACATCGAGGTACAGACGAGAGCCGTTGCGCAGGAACACGTTCGAGGAACGTCCCCAGGACACCACCCGACGAAACAGGTACCGCGCGACCTCGTCCGGGCTCAGCCTGCGCTGGCCGTGGAAGGTACAGGTCACGCCGAACTCGGTTTCGATGCCGAAGATCCGCCGCTGCATCCCTTTAGCCTAAGCGCTTGACGGCCAGAGATCTGCTGGCCGCTCCGAGGTGAGATGAACTAGTCATCGAACGACTCCGATCACGCCTCGTCAGCGCCTGGGGACTCGGAGTCAGACTTTTCGGCCGACCCCTCGGTGGATTCGGACGAAACGGACGGTAGCAGTGCCGTCAGCGCAGCGCCCTCGATCCGTCGGAACGCCCGCTTGGGCCGCGCCCGATCGAGCACGGCGACCTCGAGCTTGCCCACGCCGTTGTCGCCGTTGCCGGACGCCGACCCCGCCGACCCCGCCGACAGCGCGGCGACCGCGAACCCGAGCGCCGCCTCGAGCGACATGCCCTCCTCGTAGGTCTCCTTCATCTTGTTGGAGACCGGCTCGGTCTGACCGCCCATGACCAGGTACGACGGCTCGTCCACGATCGAGCCGTCGTAGGTGAGCCGGTAGAGCCGGTCGGCCTCCGGAGTGGCGCCCACCTCACCGATGCACAGCTCCACCTCGTACGGCTTGAGCTGGTCGGCGAACACCGAGGCGAGCGTCTGCGCGTAGACGTTGACCAGCAGGCGGGCCGAGACGTCCCTGGGGTCGTTCGCGAGCCCCCACAGGTCGACGTGCCGGATGCCGCCCCGGCGCAGGCCGTCGAACTCGCTGTAACGGCCGGTGGCGGCGAACCCGATCCGGTGATAGATCTCGGACACCTTGTGCAGCGTCGCCGACGGGTTGTCGGCGACGAACAGCACGCCACCCGCGTACTTGAGCGCCACGACACTGCGGCCCCTCGCGATGCCCTTGCGGGCATACTCCGAGCGATCCCGCATCAACTGCTCGGGCGAGGCGTACAGCGGCATTGTCACGTTGGGGGCTCCTACTCTCTGCTCTCCGTCAGGGGGTCAGCCGCGAGGCTGGCTGGTCCGGGCGGTCACCACGGCCTCGGCGACCTCGGCCGCCTGCTCCTCCGGCACGTGTACCGCGCCGTCGGCCGCGGTGATCGTGACGATGCTCGGGTAGATCTTGCGGGCGAGGTCCGGACCGCCGGTCGCCGAGTCGTCGTCGGCGGCGTCGTACAGCGCCTCGACCGCCATGCTGATCGCGGCGTCCTGGCTGGCGCCGGGATCCCACAGCTTCTTCAGCGCCGACCGGGCGAAAAGCGAACCCGAGCCGACCCCGTGGAAGCCGGCCCGCTCCTCGTACCGCCCACCGACGACGTCGAACGACACGATCCGCCCGGCCTTCGCCGGATCGGGCGCGTCCACGTCGTAGCCGACGAACAGCGGGATGGCCGCGAGGCCCTGCATGGCCGCCTCGAGGTTGCCCCGCACCAACGCCGAGAGCTTGTTGGTCTTGGCGTCGAGGGACAGCGAGACACCTTCGAGCTTCTCGTAGTGCGACAGCTCGACCTGGTAGATCCGCACCATCTCGATGGCGAGACCGGCGGTACCCGCGATGCCCACCGCCGAGTACGCGTCGGCGACGAACACCTTCTCCATGTCACGTTGCGAGATCAGGTTGCCCGAGGTCGCACGCCGGTCGCCGGCGATGAGCACGCCACCGTCGAACGTCACGGCCACGACCGTGGTGCCGTGCGGGGCCTGTTGGGCCAGGTCGGCGAACTGCCGGGCGCGCACCGGCTCCTCGATGCCCGGTCCACCGCTGCCCGGCAGCAGGTGGGGGGCCTGCACCCGGAGGAAGTCGATGAACGACGACGTCTCGGCTGTCATGTAGGCAGCCGGGAGTGAGGCGCCGGGCATGGCGCGAGATCGGGTGTGTTCCATGCCTGCTTTCTGTCCTGTCGGGTGGGGACGGAAGAGGGAATTTACTCCCCGCCCTTTTGCACGTAGGCCCGCACGAAGTCCTCGGCGTTCTCCTCTAGCACGTCGTCGATCTCGTCCAGGATCGTGTCGACGTCCTCGCCGAGCTTCTCGCGGCGTTCCTGACCAGCCGGCGCCGCGCCGTCGACATCCTCGTCGCCGTCACCGCCACCTTGCCGGTGGGTCTGTTCCTGCGCCATCTCGCCTCCCGTATCGGGGCTTGTCTTCTCCAAGATTACCGACCAGCACCGACAATTTCGCGGACCATCCGGCTGATGATCTCGATTCGCCCTCAGCGAACGGGTTACCTGCGTGGCGCACCGGTTAACGCGTCTACCAGCTGTTCGGCCGTCTCGGACGCCTCGATCAGCTCGCCGACGTGGGACTTGGTGCCTCGCAGCGGCTCCAGCGTCGGTATACGGACGAGCGACTCGCGCCCCAGATCGAAGATGACCGAGTCCCATGACGCCGCCGCGATCGAGTTCGGGTAGCGCTCGAGGCAGCGGCCGCGGAAGTAGGCCCTGGTGTCCAGCGGCGGCGTCGTGATGGCCGCCCGCACCTCCTCCTCGGTGACCAGCCGCTTCATCGAGCCGCGGGTGACGAGGCGGTTGTACAGGCCCTTGCCGAGCCGCACGTCGGAGTACTGCAGGTCGACCAGGTGCAGGCGTGGGGCGTTCCACGCGAGGCCGTCACGGGCGCGGTAGCCCTCCAGCAGCCGCAGCTTGGCCGGCCAGTCCAGGCGGTCGGCGCACTCCATCGGGTCACGGGCCAGTGCGTCGAGGGTGTCGCCCCACGTCTGCAGGACGTCCATCGACACCGCGTCCTGCTCGGTGCGGTCGATGTGCTCGGAGATCAGCTCGTGGTAGGCCCTCTGGAGGTCCAGGCCGGTGTACTTGCGCCCGTTGGACAGCTCGACGGTGACCTTGAGCGTCGGGTCGTGACTGATCGTGTGCACCGCGCGGACCGGGTCGGCCAGCTTGAGCGAGTCGAACCGGACGCCGGCCTCGATCAGGTCGAGGACCAGCGCGGTCGTCCCGACCTTGAGGTAGGTGGACGTCTCGGCCAGGTTGGCGTCGCCGATGATCACGTGCAGGCGGCGGTACTTGTCCGCGTCGGCGTGCGGCTCGTCGCGGGTGTTGATGATGCCCCGCTTCAGCGTGGTCTCGAGGCCGACCTCGACCTCGATGTAGTCGGCACGCTGGGACAGCTGGAAGCCGGCCTCCTCGCCGGCCGCGCCGATGCCGACCCGCCCGGAGCCGACCACGACCTGCCGGGACACGAAGAACGGCGTCAGGCCGGCGATCACGGACGTGAACGGTGTGTTGCGGGCCATCAGGTAGTTCTCGTGGGTGCCGTAGCTGGCGCCCTTGCCGTCCACGTTGTTCTTGTACAGCTGCAGCCGCGGCTGGCCGGGCACGGTGGCGGCCCGCATCGCCGCCTCCTCCATCACCCGCTCGCCGGCCTTGTCCCAGATGACGGCGTCCCGCGCGTTGGTGACCTCCGGCGCGGAGTACTCCGGGTGCGCGTGGTCGACGTAGAGGCGGGCGCCGTTGGTGAGGATGACGTTGGCCGCGCCGAGGTCCTCGACCTCGGGGTCGGACGGGGGCACACCGGGCGCGCCGAGGTCGAAGCCGCGCGCGTCGCGCAGCGGTGACTCGACCTCGTAGTCCCAGCGGGCCCTGCGCGCGCGAGGGATGTCCGCGGCGGCCGCGTAGGCGAGCACTACCTGGGTGGAGGTCAGTACCGGGTTTGCGGTGGCGTCTCCTGGAACAGCGATGCCGTACTCCACCTCGGTACCCATGATCCGGCGCATGTTCTAGAGCCTACGGTCAGTGGCTGTCTCGGTGTCGACTGCCACGCGAGTGGTCTCCACTCCATCGCGGCACCGGGAGTGCAGGCTCCCGTCAGGCCCAGGCCAGGGACGAGCGGTGTCGCCAGTAGTCGGCGGGTGGCTCGGCCAGGTTCGGGAGGTCCACGTCGCCGACCGTGAGTGCCGCGAGGTTGCCGGCCAGCTGCTGGGTGCCCGCGGCGCCGGAGAGCACGATGTCGACCCAGGGTTGGGCGAGCGCGGCGGCCAGCGCGACCGCGTCGGGGCCGACGTCGAGGGACTTCGCCAGCGCGGCCACCGGTTCCGGCGGGTCGAGCGCCAGCCGGCCGTTGGCCATGGCCTCCTTGACGAGCACGTGCGCACCCTCCGTGTGCGCCTCGGCAAGGGCGGGGCCGACCGACGGCTCCAGGACGTTCCAAGTCGACTGTACTGCTGAGAAGACGCGGACTCCGTGACGTTCCAGTGCCAGCGCCCGCCGCACCACGTCGGCCTGCGCGGGGCCTGACGTCGAGAAGCCGACCCGCACGGGGAGCGCCGCCAGCGCGTCCTGTAGTGCGAGGTCGTCGAAGAGCGGGCTGTCCGGGGTCAGCGAATGCACCTGGTACAGCGCGAGGCGGTCGCCGAGAAGGGCCGTGCTCTCGGCCCACTGGGCACGAAACCGGTCAAGTGTATGGGACTTCTCCTCGTGGACGGCCGCGTCGAGACGCCAGCCGCCGACGTAGGCGTAGCCCCACTTGCTGGACACCGTGACACCGGCGGGCACTCGCGAGTCAAGCCAGCCCGCCAGGAACTCCTCGGCCAGCCCGTACGAGCGGGCCACGTCCACCCAACGCACGCCGGCCTCGTAGGCGGCGTCGAGCACCGCCCACGAGGCCGCGCGCATGTCCTCCACCGAACGCGACGGCGGCAGCTCGGAACGGCCGACGTTGATGTACGCCGGCCGGCCGAGTGCCGCCAGTCCGAGCCCGAGCACCTACAGGTACTGGCCCGTGTTCGTCGCGGTGTCGATCGCCCGACCCGACTCCTGGTTCTTGCCGGTGACGAGGGTCCGGATGTAGACGATCCGCTCCCCCTTCTTGCCGGAGATGCGTGCCCAGTCGTCCGGGTTGGTGGTGTTCGGCAGGTCCTCGTTCTCCGCGAACTCGTCGACGATCGCGTCCAGCAGGTGCTGCACGCGCAGGCCGGGCTGCTTGGTCTCCAGCACCGACTTGATCGCCGCCTTCTTCGCCCGGTCGACGATGTTCTGGATCATCGCGCCCGAGTTGAAGTCACGGAAGTACAGGACCTCCTTGTCACCGTTGGCGTAGGTGACCTCCAGGAAGCGGTTGTCCTCCGTCTCCTCGTACATCCGCTCGACCGTGTGCTGGATCATCGCGTCGATCGTCGCCTTCGGGTCCCCACCGAACTCGGCGAGGTCCTCGGCGTGGATCGGCAGGTTGCGCGTGAGGTACTTCGAGAAGATGTCCCGCGCCGCCTCCGCGTCCGGCCGCTCGATCTTGATCTTCACGTCGAGCCGGCCGGGCCGCAGGATCGCCGGGTCGATCATGTCCTCGCGGTTGGAGGCGCCGATCACGATGACGTTCTCGAGGCCCTCGACACCGTCGATCTCACTGAGCAACTGAGGCACGATCGTGGTCTCCACGTCCGAGGAGACACCGCTGCCCCGGGTGCGGAAGATCGAGTCCATCTCGTCGAAGAACACGATCACGGGCGTGCCTTCCGACGCCTTCTCCCGTGCGCGCTGGAAGATCAGCCGGATGTGCCGCTCGGTCTCGCCGACGAACTTGTTGAGCAGCTCGGGGCCCTTGATGTTGAGGAAGTACGACTTGGCCTCGTGCGCCTTGCCGTCACCCCGCGCCGCCGCGACCTGCTTGGCCAGCGAGTTCGCCACCGCCTTGGCGATGAGCGTCTTGCCGCAGCCGGGCGGGCCGTAGAGCAGGACACCCTTCGGTGGCCGCAGCTCGTACTCGCGGAACAGCTCCGCGTGCAGGAACGGCAGCTCCACCGCGTCGCGGATCTGCTCGATCTGCCGGAACAGGCCGCCGATGTCCTCGTACCGGACGTCGGGCACCTCCTCCAGCACCAGGTCCTCGACCTCGGCCTTGGGCACCCGCTCGTAGGCATAGCCCGACTTCGAGTCGACCAGCAGCGAGTCGCCCGGCTTGAGGGTCGACTCCCGCAGCGGGTCGGCCAGCCACACCACGCGCTCCTCGTCGGCGTGCCCGACGACCAGCGCACGCAGCGGTGGCGAGTCGTCGGCCTCCGCGAGCAGCTCACGCAGCGTCGAGACCTCACCGATGCGCTCGAAGGCGCCGGCCTCGACGATCGTCAGCGCCTCGTTCAGTCGCACGGACTGACCGCGGCGCAGGTCCGCCACCTCGACGGCGGGTGAACAGGCCACCCGCATCTTCCGGCCGGCCGTGAACACGTCCACGGTGCCGTCCTCGTGCCCGGAGAGGAACACGCCATAACCGCTCGGTGGTTGTGCGAGCCGGTCGACCTCCTCCCGGAGCGCGAGGAGCTGGCTCCTCGCCTCCCGCAGGGTCTCGACCAGCTTGGCGTTACGCTCAGTCAACTGGCTGACCCGCTCCGACGCCTCGGCGAGCCGCTGCTCAAGCAGGCGGGCATGCCGAGGCGAGTCCGTCAGTTTCCGGCGCAGCAGCGCTACTTCCTCTTCGAGGAACCGGATCTGGGCAGCCTCCGACGGCTCGTGCCCAGTACCCGGTTCCGGTCCAGCGCCGTGCTCGTCAGCCTCCTCTGGCCGACCACCGGGACGATCGTGCTGCATGTCGGCACCTCCTCCCGAACATCTACTTACCCACACGGTACCGGTGCAGACCGACAAAAGAAGACCATCCACATCTCGGAACTGTCGCGTCACATCGCGGAAACGGCCACTGTCGGAAGTGGATTAGGCCATCTCAGCGCTTTGTGGAACCGGTCACCCGCTACCGTGCGTCAGGAAGTTGACCGACGTCAGCGCCGTCGGCGGCGCTGTCCAGACCTGGCGGCGGGCCCGCCACGAACGAGGGAGTCGCAAGCGATGTCGCAACCACCGCAGCAGCCCGGCCCATGGGGCGGGCAGCCGGGGTGGGGGCAGCAGCCGGGCCCTGGTCAGCAGCCCGGTGGCTATCCCCCGCAGGGCAGCTATCCCCCGCAGAGCGGCTATCCCCAACCGGGCGGCTACCCGCAGACCGGTCCGCAGCCACAGCAGTACGGACAGCCGGCGTACGGCCAACCGGCCTACGGACCGCCGGGCCCGTACGGGCAGCCGACCGGCTACGGCTACCCGCCGCGGAAGAAGAGCCCGATGCCGTGGCTACTCGCAGGTGGCGGCGTGGTCGTCATCGCGGTCGTCGTGGTCCTGGTCATCGCCCTCACCGGCGGCTCGGACACCAGCAGCCCGGAAGGTGTCGCGAAGGCCGCCGTGGCCGCGGCCAACGACAACGACATCGACGCGCTCACCAAGCTGACCTGCAGCGGCAGCAGGGCGGACGTCGAGGCCCAGATGGCTGACCCGAGCGAGCTCGACCCGTCCCTCGCGGACGTGAAAGTGAGCTACGAGCTGGGCGACGTCACGACCGAGGGCGAGGACAAGGCGACCGCCAAGATCACGATCACCTTCGAGAACCTGCCGGCCGAGGCCGAGGGGTTCATCAGGCCCACCACGGTGCCGTTGAACCTCCGCAAGAAGGACGGCGAGTGGTGCCTCGACGGGTTCGCGAGCCCCAGCCCCTGAGCCGGGTCACGACTTGGTCGACGCGGTGGTCGCTGGGCGTGTCCCGGCGACCACCGATGTCGCACCGCTCTCCTACGATGGGATGAGTCCCGTCAGATCGTCCGCGTCTTTCGGGAACGGACGGCGCACCGGCTCCGTCTGGTCAGTGACACGCGTGAGGAGTTCGGGGCCCGAAGATGACGTATCCACCGCCGCAGCAGCCCGGTCAGTCGTCCTACCAGGGCCTGGGTGCGTACTCGGGTGGTCCGCCGAAGCAACGCAACACCGGCAAGATGGTCGCCATCGTCGTCATCATCGTGATGGTGCTCGCCGGCGGTGGCGTCGCCGCCTACTTCCTCACGAAGGGTGACGACAAAGCCAACGACAAGGCGTCCTCCGAACAGAGTAAGGACGCGTCGTCCAACGACACGGACAGCAACGAGCCGTCCAACGGTGCGTCATCAGATCGTGACCAAGGTCAAGCCGGGGGCGATTCGGACGCCAGCAACACTCCAGACGACGTGCGTGACGACTACATGGCCGCCTACGAGAACAACGACTTCTCCGACGTCGTGACCGACGCCTGCGGCGCATACAAGAAGAAGTTCGGCACGGACACCTCCGAGCTGGAGAGCACGCTGCAGGACTACGAGATCACCGCGACGGCCGACGGCGACGTGGACGTCGACGGTGACAACCCCGACACGGCGACCGCGAAGATCGATCTGACGCTCGTCAACACCGAGGAGACGCAGGACGCGAAGATCCTCATCAAGATGGTCGAGGAGAACGGCAGGTGGCGGTTCTGCGGCGAAGACGAAGCCTGACCTGACCACTCGTCCCCCACGATCGGAGTCACCGTCATGACGTACCCGCCGCAGCCGGGTCAACCCGCGCCGCAGGGTCCGCAGAACCCGTACGGCCAGCAGCCCGGTCAGCCTGGCCAGTACGGACAACCGCCTCAGCCCGGCCAGTACGGACAGCAGCCCCAGACCGGCCAGTACGGCCAGCCACCCCAGCCCGGTCAGTACGGTCAGTACGGCCAGCCCCAGACCGGGCCGCAGCCCCAGTACGGGCAGTACGGACAGCAGCCCTACGGGCAGCCGGGTTATCCGGGAGGTGGGCCGCCCAAGAAGAGCAAGACGGGCCTCATCGTCGGGATCGTCGTGGCGGTTCTGGTGCTGGCCGGCGGCGGCGTGACCGTGTGGCTGCTCACGAAGGGCGACGACAACCCGAGCGCGACCGGCGGCACGAGCCAGTCGGCGGATCCGCCGTCGGGAGGCAACGAGCCGAGCAGCGGCGAGCCGGGCGGCGAGGCCGCGGTGACCGCCGCCGCGCAGAAGTACGCCGACGCGATCAACGACACGGACGAGGCCGCGGCGACCGAGGTGATGTGCGACAAGTCTGGTGGCGCCGGCACCCTGTTCACATCGATCAACGGTCAGGCGAAGGTCGAGCTCGGCGACACCGAGATGGCCTCGGACACGACCGCGACGGTCGGCTTCATCCTCGTGGGCGCCAGCGGCGACCCGCTCCTGCTGCCGTTCGAGTTCACCGATGGAGCCTGGTGTGTCGTCTTCTGAGGAACCAAGAGACGACGACCTGACCGAGAAAACGGACCCGGCGTCCGACAGCGGCGGCGACGGGACGGACGAGGCCGCCGCCGGCGCCGCACCGGAAACGGGCGCCGCGACTCCGGGACCCGAAGCCGGCCGGCGGAAGGTGCTGCTGATCTCGACGGCAGCGGTCGTTGTGCTGGCCGTCGTCGGCCTCGTCGTCTACCTCCTGACCAGCGGCGACGACAACGTGGAGAACACGGCGGGCCCGGACGTGCCGAGCATCACGGGCACCGCCCCGCCGAACGGCACGATCCCGTCCGCACCGCCCGGCGAATCGACGCCTCCGCTCGCCCCGCCGTCCTCCTCAACCACCGAGGAGGAGACCACGGAGGCGAACTCCGCGGACGTCGGGGCCGCCGGGGACGTGGCCGAGCAGGCGGCGAACGCGATCTCCGGCGCGGACGTCAGCACACTCGCCGAGCTGAGCTGCGACCCGAGCACGGTGGGCACCGACGAGACGTTCCCCGACAACGCGACGGCCGAGGTGGTCGGCGAACCGCAGATCGACGGCGACACGGCGACGGTCGACATCAAGCTGACCATCGAGGGCGCCGAACCGGCCACGGTCCCCATCCCGCTGACCAAGCAGGACGGCAGGTGGTGCATCCCGTGATCCCGTGCGTCAGGGCTGACGGCCCCGGCGCTGCGGGCGTGGGGTGACGACACCGTCGGCCAGACGGCGGGCGGTCAGCAGGAACGCGGTGTGCGCCACCATCCGGTGGTCCGGGCGCACGGCGAGGCCGACCACGTGCCAGGGGCGCATCAGGGTCTCCCACGCCTCCGGCTCGGTCCAGCACTGCTGCTCACGCAACGCCTCGGTCACCTTCGACAGCTGCGTGGTCGTGGCCACGTACGCCACCAGCACGCCGCCGGGGATCAGGCTCGCCGCGACCGTGGGCAGCATCTCCCACGGAGAGAGCATGTCCAGGATCACCCGGTCGACCTCACCCTCGTGGGTCGCGAGGTCACGGACCCGCAGGTCCCAGTTCGGCGGGCGCTCGCCGAAGAACGCGGTGACGTTGCGGACCGCGTGCTCGGCGTGGTCCTCCCGCACCTCGTAGGAGGTCACGCAGCCGGCCGGGCCGACCGCCCGCAGCAGCGAGCACGTGAGCGCGCCGGAACCGGCGCCCGCCTCGAGCACCCGAGCGCCGGGGAAGATGTCCCCCCACATCACGATCTGCCCGGTGTCCTTCGGGTAGATCACCTGGGCGCCGCGCGGCATGGACAGCACGTAGTCGGCGAGGCGTGGGCGCAGCGCGAGGTAGGCGGTGCCGCCAGCGGAGGTGACCAGCGAGCCCTCCGGTTGACCGATGAGGTCGTCGTGTGCCACCGCGCCGCGATGGGTGTGGTAGTGCTCGCCCGCCGCGAGCACGAGCGTGTAGTGCCGTCCTTTCGGATCGGTGAGCTGTACCCGGTCGCCTACTCCGAACGGTCCGCTCGCCCTGACCTCCGCCACCCGATTCCCTTCCTCCACTAGGTCCAACCGCGAGATCGTCCCAGACCCGGTCCCGGTCACTGTCGGGGACCGCCACTACCCTGACCGGGCGAACCGCAGGTGATCAAAAGGGGGATCATGACGTACCCACCGCAACAGCCAGGTCCGTACGGTCCGCAGGACCCGTACGGCCAGCAGCCGTACGGTCAACAGCCCTATGGCCAGCAGCCTTATGGCCAGCAGCCGCCCGGTCAGCAACCTTCGGGGCAGCAGCCCTATGGGCAGCAGCCACCGCAGTACGGTGCGCCCCAGTGGGGTCAGCCGTCGTACCCGGTGGGCCCGCCGCCGAAGAAGTCGAGGACCGGTCTGATCACGACCCTGGTCATCGTCGCCGTGCTGGTGGTCGCCGGTGGCGGCGTGGCGGCGTTCCTGCTGTTGAAGGACAACACCACCACGGCCGGTGGGGACACCCCGCGGGAGGCCGCGGACGCGTTCGTCGGCGAGCTGGGCAACCAGCTCAGCAAGCCGGTCGCGGAGGTCGACCTCGGGGCGTTGCGGTCGCTGACGTGCGGAAGCGACTACGGCACGCTGACCGACGACCTTGCGGAAGCGCGTGAGAAGCAGAGCAGCGCCACGAAGAAGCCCGACCCGGAGAAGGTCTCCTTCGCGATCTCCAACTTCAAGGAGACCAGCGACGGCGCGTCGTTCGACATGACGCCGAAGCACGACGGCGAGGAAGAGGACCCGATGAGCATGAGGGTCCTCAAGGAGAACGACAGCTGGGTCGTGTGCGGCCTGTACGACAAGGAGCAGGAGGACGGGGGGTCCCCGCCGACCAGCGCTGACGGTGAAGCTCCTTCGCTCTCCGAGTCGATCCCCAACCCGATCCCGAAGACCACCTAGAAGCGGCGACGCCCGGCGAGGCTGGCCCGTAGGTCGTCCCGGTGGAGGACGCCGGCGGGTCGGCCATCCGCGTCGACCACCAGGAACTGCCATGCGGCTGTTTCCTGGACCCGTTCCGCGATCTCCTCCCCCGGCTCGGAGTCCAGCAGCACGGACTCCGGCCGGATGGGTTCGGCGGCCTGCTCCGCCGGCGCCATCGGGGAGCGCTCGGCGAGCCGTACGGCGGCCACCGGGTCGAGCAGGCCGGCCGCCACGCCGTCGGCACGGACCAGCACGACACCTCGCCCCGCCGCCGCGCTCAACGCGTTGGCGACCGGGCTTTCCGCGGGCAGTTGCAGTACAGGACGGACCAGGTCGGCGAGCACGAGCCCGTCCGGCCATGTCCTGCGTTGATCCGAGGCGAGCTCTCCGCGCGCACCCGAGACGACGAACCACGCGGTGAGCGCGCACACGCCGAGCCGGAGCCACCGGTCCGGGCTCTCGTTCGCGAGTCCCCAGAGTGCCCAGAACATCAGCAGTGCGGCGACGAGCCAGCCGCCGGCGACGGCGGCCCGGGTGCCGATCCCCCGATCGCCGAACGCGGCCCACACCCCGGCCCGGAGCATCCGGCCCCCGTCCAGGGGGAGGCCGGGCAGCATGTTGAACACGGCGACCGCGACGTTGGCGACCGCGCACTCCAGCACCAGCAGCCAGATCGGGCCTTCCGCCGGCATGAGCAGCAGGACCCCGCCACACAGCGCGGCCAGCACCGCCGACACGATCGGGCCCGCGGCGGCGATCAGGCCTTCCTGGGACGGTTTGCGTGGCGTTCTCGTGATCTCGGCGAGCCCGCCGAGCAGGAACAACCGCAGCCTGCGCACCGGGATGCCGAGCCGCAACGCGACGACGCAGTGCCCGAGTTCGTGTGCCAGCACCGACACCCCGAGCAGGACGGCGAAGGCCGCGGCGAGGGAGAGCGAGACGACGGCGCCCGCGTCGGGCAGGAAGCGTTCGACGAGCGGGGCGTACAGCACGACGATCGCGACGGAGCCGACCCACCAGGAGGGCGAGAGCAGCACCGGCACGCCGCGGAAACGGAACAGCACGAGGCCGCCGTCGCGTTCGGCCCAGCTCGTCCCGTCGGTCATGGGTTGCAAGAGTAGGGGGAAATGTGTGGGAACGCGGTATGAGCCCGCGAGTTCTTGTCGGTGGTCTCTTCTAGGGTCTACCCCATGACGGAAACCCCTGCCGCCACCGCTCTCGAGGAGGTCGTGCCGCAGCAGCGGCGGCCCGCGCTGTCGCCGTCGCGGGCCGGTGACTTCAAGCAGTGCCCCCTGCTGTACCGGTTTCGCGCCGTGGACCGGCTGCCCGAGACGCCCACGACCGCGCAGGTTCGAGGCATCGCCGTGCACTCGGTCCTGGAGGAGCTGTTCGCGTTACCGGCGGCCGAGCGCCTGCCCGACCGCGCGCACGAGTTGCTCGCGCCGGTGTGGCAGCAGCTACGGGAGGATCGGCCCGAGCTCGCCGAGCTGTTCGCCGACGAGGACGCCCTCGAGCAGTGGCTGGAGTCGGCGGCCGGGATGATCGACGGCTACTTCACGCTGGAGGACCCGCGCCGGTTCGACCCGGAGGCCCGGGAGCTGCTGGTCGAGACCGAGCTGAGCTCCGGGGTGCTGTTGCGTGGGTACATCGACCGGTTGGACGTCGCCCCGACGGGTGAGATCCGGGTCGTCGACTACAAGACCGGCGCCGCGCCCCGCGAGATCGGCGAGGCCAAGGCGTTGTTCCAGATGAAGTTCTACGCGCTGGTGCTGTGGCGGCTACGCGGGGTGGTGCCCAAGCAGTTGCTCCTGATGTACCTGGCGGACCGGCAGTCGCTGGCCTACACCCCGGACGAGGCCGAGCTGCTGCGGTTCGAGCGCACGCTGGACGCGGTGTGGGAGGCGATCCTGCGGGCCGGCAGGACGGGTGACTTCCGGCCGAACAAGAGCAAACTGTGTGACTGGTGTTCGCACCAGGCACTGTGCCCGGAGTTCGGTGGCACACCGCCGCCGTACCCGGGCTGGCCGGAACCCGACGCGGGTGAGGAGACACCGTTGGACAGGGCGGACTAGATGTTCTACGAGCCACTCGGCGACGACCGCTACGCCTCGACCGTGCACACGACGGGGCCGTGGTCGCCGCTGACCCAGCACCTCGGGCCTCCGTCGGCGCTGATGGTCCGCGAGATGGAGCGATTACCGGCGCGGGCGCCGATGGTGATCGCCAGGGTGACGGTGGAGATCCTGGGGCCGGTGCCGGTCGCGGAGCTGTCCGTGACGGCGTCGGTCGACCGGCCGGGCCGGGCGGTGGAGCTGCTGAGCGCGTCGCTGTCCTCGGACGGGCGGGTCGTGGCGCGGGCACGCGCGTGGCGGATCGTCCGGTCGGACACTCGCCAGGTGGCGGCGGACGTGCACGAACGGCTGGCGCCGCCGTCATCGGGTCGGGTCCTGACCCGGCCCGAGGGCTGGGTTTCCGGCTACCTCGACATCATGGAGTGGCGTGCCCTGTCCGGTTCGCTCGCCGAGCCGGGTCCTGCCGTGGTGTGGGCACGGCAGGGGGTGCCGCTCGTGGGTGACGAGGAGCCGTCCGGGCTGCAGCGCCTGCTGACCGTCGCCGACTCGGGGAACGGCCTGTCCAACCGGCTGGATCCGCGCAAGTGGCTGTTCATCAACACCGACCTGACCGTGCACGTGTACCGGGAGCCGGTGGGTGAGTGGGTCGCGATGGCCGCGGCGACCGCGATCGGCCCGGAGGGCGTCGGCACCGCGACGACGGTGCTGCACGACCTCGACGGCCCGGTCGGCCATGGTGCGCAGGCCCTGCTGGTGCGGCCCCAGTAAGGCGGCGCCGCACGACGTCGACAACCCGGTCGGGCCGGGGAAGCCGCCGGCGTGGATCGGTCTCCGGAAAGCCCTCAGAGCCGGCAGGAGCGGATGTCCGACGCGAGGACCGCCCGTGCGCCCAGTGCGGCGAGGCGGTCCATGATCACGTTGGCTTCCTTGCGGGACACCATGGCCCGGACGGCCACCCAGTCCGCCGACGCCAGCGGGGCGACGGTCGGCGACTCGATGCCGGGGGTGACGGTGATGGCCTCGTCCAGCAGGGACTTCGGGCAGTCGTAGTCGAGCATCACGTACTGCTGCGCGAACACGACACCTTGGAGACGCCCGGCCAGCTGGTCCTTCGCGGGGCTGTTCTCGGCGTGCACGCCGTGCACCAGCACGGCCTCCGACCGGCAGATCGGGTCGCCGAAGACCGTCAGGTTGTGCTGGCGCAGGGTGCGGCCGGAGTCCACGACGTCCGCCACCGCGTCCGCCACGCCGAGCTGCACCGAGATCTCCACGGCGCCGTCGAGCCTGATCACGGTCGCGTCGATGCCCCTGGCCACCAGGTCCTGCTTCACCAGGTTGGGGTACGACGTGGCCAGGCGCTTGCCGGCGAGGTCGGTGATCTTCCAGTCGGTGCCGGCGGGCGCCGCGTACCGGAACGTCGAGCCGCCGAAGCCGAGCGGCAGCCGTTCCGCCACCGGGGCGGCGGACTCCAGCGCCTGGTCACGGCCGGTGATGCCCAGGTCGAGCTGGCCGGAGCCGACGTAGATCGGGATGTCCTTGGGGCGCAGGAAGAAGAACTCGACGTCGTTGACGGTGTCGAGAACCGTGAGGTCGCGCTGGTCGTAGCGCTTCCGGTACCCGGCCTCGGCGAGCATCTCGGCAGCCGGCGCGGCGAGCGCGCCCTTGTTCGGCACGGCAACGCGCAGCATGAACGAAACTCTCCTTAGAGGTACCGGTAGACGTCTTCGAGATCGAGGCCGCGACCCAGCATGAGCACCTGCACGCGGTAGAGCAGCTGGGACACCTCCTCGGCGAGGCGCTCGTCCGACTCATGCTCCGCTGCGATCCACACCTCACCCGCCTCTTCGAGCACCTTCTTGCCCTGTGCGTGCACCCCCGCGTCGAGCGCGGCGACGGTGCCGGAGCCCGCCGGCCGGTTGGTCGCCCGGTCGCGGAGTTCGGCGAACAGCTCGTCGAACGTCTTCACGCCGCTGATCCTGCCATTACCCGCCAACTCACTTTCGGGTCAGGTCAGCAGAGCAGTGAGGTCCGCCACCGTCAGCCCTTCGAGTGACGTCCGGAGCACGCGCCGCTCCCCCGGCTCGACCGGGACCTCACAGGGCACCACCAGCACCGTGCAGCCGGCGGCGACCGCGGAGGCGGTGCCTGTCGGTGAGTCCTCGATGGCAACGCACGCCGCCGGGTCGACGCCCAGCAGCCGGCACGCCTTCAGGTACGGCTCCGGGAGCGGCTTGTTCTCCCCGGCGACCTCGTCCCCGCAGACCGTCACGTCGAAGCGGGACCTGCCGATCGTGTCCAGCGCGATCTCGGTGAGGGCCCGCTCGGTCGAGGTGACCAGCGCCATCGGCAGCCCTGCCGCGTGCACCGTGGCCAGCGCGTCCGCCGCGCCCGGCCGCCACGGCAGGTCCTGCCGGAAGACCTCGGCCATGCGGCGCTCGATCCAGGCGGCGCCGTCGGCGAGCTGGTCGGGACCGGGGTCGGGGATCCCGACCTCGGCGTACAGCAGGTTCAGGGTCACCAACACGTTGGTGCCGACCATGGCCTGCCTGGTCTCGGCGGACAGCTCTCCGCCGAGTTTCTCGGTGAGCTCGTACAGCGGGATGTCCCACAGCTTCTCGGAGTCGAGGAGTGTGCCGTCGAGGTCCCAGAGGACCGCGGCCGGGCTGTCAGGGGACCTCGGATGGGTCTCGGCTGGCATGCGAACCAGCCTACGATCTACCTCGGGTGCCCTCGGGTCGTAGGCTTGCCCAGTGACCGATCCGGACCTGCGGCCAACCGCATCACTCGTCGACCCCGTGGTCGTCTGCGCCTTCGAAGGCTGGAACGACGCGGGAGACTCCGCGACCGCCGCCATCGAGCACCTGCAGCTCACGTGGGAGGCCACGGAACTGTCCGAGATCGACCCGGACGACTACTACGACTTCCAGGTCACACGGCCGACAGTCCGGATGGTCGACGGGGTGACGCGGCGCGTGGAGTGGCCGACCACACGGCTGTCGGTCTGTCGCCCGCCCGGGGCGAACCGCGACGTGGTGCTGGTGCACGGCATCGAGCCGAACATGCGCTGGCGCAAGTTCTGCGCCGAACTGATCGACCAGTTCACCGAACTCGGCGTGACCACGGTGGTCACGCTCGGTGCCCTGCTCGCCGACACACCGCACACCCGGCCGGTGCCGGTCACCGGCACCGCGTACGACGCGGCGTCCGCGGCGAAGTTCGGGCTGGAGAGCTCCCGGTACGAGGGACCGACCGGCATCGTCGGCGTCCTGCAGGACCTGTGCGTACAGACCGGCCTGCCGGCGATCTCCCTGTGGGCCGCGGTGCCGCACTACGTGTCGCAGCCGCCGTCGCCGAAGGCCACGCTGGCGCTGCTGCACCGGGTCGAGGAGATCCTCGACGTCGAGGTGCCGCTCGGTGACCTGCCCGACCAGTCCGAGGAGTGGCAGCGCACGGTCAGCGAGATGGCCGAGGAGGACGAGGACGTCCGCAACTACGTCCGCGCGCTGGAGGAACGCGGCGACGCGGACCTGGCACTGAACGAGACCAGCGGCGACGCGATCGCCGCCGAGTTCGAACGCTACCTGCGCCGCCGACGCCCAGGCCCCGGTCGAGGTCCGTCGGGGGTCTGACGGGTGCCCTCAGCGTTAACGGCCTTCCCGGGCGGCGCGCCTTTGCCGTGTCCGGTTCGGTGACAACCTGTCGGCTTCTCCGTTGGCACCGGACCCGCGGGCCGGCGGCGTGATCGATCGGGCGCGGCTGGCTCGGGGCGGCTTGTACGCCGGTGGGTTTCTCGGCCCGTTCGGGGGCAGTGTGACGTCCTCGATGCTGCCCGAGCTTGGTGGCGACTTCGGCGTCTCCACGTCGGCCGCGTCCGCGACGATCACCGCATACTTCGTGCCGTTCGCCGTGCTGATGTTGTTCTCCGGGACGCTCGGCGCGCGGTGGGGCCAGCGGCGCAGCGTGCTCGGGGCGTACCTCGTGTCGGTCGTCGGGTCGGCGCTGTGCGCGGGGGCCACCGTGTACCCGGTGCTGCTGGCCGGCCGTGGCGTCCAGGGGGTGGCCAACGCGTTCACGACTCCCCTGCTGCTCGCGACGATCGCCGCCACCACGCCACGGGAGCGGCTGTCCCGCACGCTCGGTTGGTTCGCGTCGTTACAGGCGGCCGGCCAGACCAGCGGTCCGCTCGTCGGCGGCCTCGCGGCGGAGGCGACGTGGCGGCTCGCGTTCATCGGCGTGGCGGTGGCGGCCGGCGCGCTCGTGGTGATCGGGCTACCGGACGTCCCGGAGCGCAGTCGGACCGAGCCCGCCCGGCTGCGGTCGGCGTGGCGTCCGGAGGTGATGCGGGCCGCGGCGGTCGCCTTCGTCGGTTGGGGCTGCCTCGGCGGACTGACGTTCCTGGTCGCGTTCCGCGCGGAAGACGGTTTCGGCATGTCGTCGAGCGCCCGCGGCCTGCTGTTGACGGCGTTCGGCGTCGTGGGGATGCTCACCGCCCGGTTCGCCGGCCATGTGGTCGAACGTATTGGCGGCCGGCGCGGCGCACTGCTCGGTGCCATGGCCGGCGCGCTACCGATAGCGCTGATCGGCGTGGCGCCCTGGGTGTCGGCCGTCGGCGTGCTGTGGGCGATCGGCGGTTTCTGCGCGCAGTTCGTCCAGGTAGGCCTCAATACACTCGTATTGACCAGCGAGGAGAACCCGGCGGGCGCGGTGTCGGTCGTACAGGCGTTTCGCTTCATCGGCGCGTCGGCGGCACCGATCGCGTTCACGCCCGTGTACCACCTGTCGCCGGCACTGGGCTTCCTGCTGCCGGCGCTCATGCTGGCGGTGACGCCACCGGTGGCACTGCTGGGCAAGAGATGGCGGTAGCAATCCCCACTCCGCACGAATGGTCCTTTCGTGCACCGGGTGGGCCCCCCGACTTCCACACTACCGGTGGGCACCGACAATCCCGGCCCACACAAGGCCAAACAGCAAAGAGTTCACCCACCCAACCCGAGCGAAAGTCCCATTGGTGCGCCGGGGCCCCCCGGCTTCCACGCTACCGGTGGGCACCGACATTTTCAGGCTGTCTCAGGGTTTCGGGCTGTCTCAGCGTGCCTGGGGCAGGGCATCGGCGATTTCCGCCGGCAGGTGCCAGCTCCGCCGATAGGCAATTGCGCGGTAATGCTGTGTACCTGTCTTGAGATCGTCGCGGCCTTCATTCCCCGAGCTGTCATGCCGAATGTCGCTCAACCGGCGTGTGTTTCTTCCTTAGCGGTTGTGGACAACTCGCCACGCGGCGGGACGAACTGTCGGTGGCCTGTGGCAGGCTGGAACCCGGGGGCCGGAGGCCAACCGCCGCGGGCCCACCGGGTGTTGTTCGGGGCTACAGCAGCACGCCCAGCAGCGCGTCCACCGCGGCCTGGACTGCTTTCGGGGCCTCGGTGTCCTGGCCACCTACTGACAGGGCGGCGTCTGCCCACGCGTCCACCGCGGCGAGGGCGCGTGGTGTGTCCAGGTCGTTCGACAGGTGATCGCGCAGCCTCGCGATCAGGTCCGCCGCCGGCGGTGCCGCGGAAACGGCGACCGCCGTGCGCCAGCGGGCAAGGCGGGCAACCGCCGCGGAAAGCACGTCGGCGGTCCATGGGCGGTCCGCGCGGTAGTGGCCGGACAACAAGCCAAGGCGCACGGCCATGGGGTCGACCTTGTCGGCGCGCAGGCGGGACACGAACACCAGGTTGCCGCGGGACTTGGACATCTTCTCGCCGTCCAGGCCGATCATGCCCGCATGCGTGTAGTGCCGGGCGAAGGGGCGCTCGCCGGTCAGTGCTTCCGCGTGAGCGGCGCTGAACTCGTGGTGCGGAAAGATCAGGTCCGAGCCGCCGCCCTGCACGTCGAATCCCATGCCGAGGCGGTTCAGCGCGATGACGCTGCACTCGACGTGCCAGCCCGGGCGGCCCGGGCCCAGTTCGCTTTCCCAGCTCGGCTCGCCCGGGCGGGCGGCGCGCCACAGCAGCGCGTCCAGCGGGTGACGCTTGCCGGGACGGTCCGGGTCGCCGCCGCGTTCGGCGAAGAGCTTTTCCATCTCGTCCGGGGTGTACTGCGACACCTCGCCGAACCGGCCGGACGCTTCGTGCGCGAAGTAGATGTCGGGGTACTCGTCGTCCTTGACGCGGTAGGCGATCCGGTCGGTGAGCAGTTTGGCCACCGCCTCGACGATCTCCGGGATGGACTCGACCGCACCCAGGTAGTCGCGGGGTGGCAGGACCCTCAGGGCGGTCATGTCCTCGCGGAAGAGCGCCGTCTCGCGCATGGCGAGTACGACCCAGTCGTCCTGGTCGCGTTCCGCGCGCTCGAGCAGCGGGTCGTCCACGTCGGTGACGTTCTGCACGTAGTGCACGTCATGGCGGTTGTCCAACCACTGCCGGTGCACCAGGTCGAATGCGAGGTATGTCGCGGCATGGCCCAGATGGGTGGCGTCGTACGGGGTGATCCCGCAGACGTACATGGTCGCGGTCCGTCCTGGCGCTGTCGGGCGGATCTCGCGGGCCGCGGTGTCGTACAGGCGCAGCGGGCGGGGGGTGCCGGGAACCTCGGGGACCGGGGTGGATGGCCAACTCTGCATGGGTTCGACGATAAACGTCCTGTTCTCGAAGTTGATTGAGGACGGATTCTGTGAGCACCGTTACACCACATGTTGGGATCGCGACTCTCTGGTTAACGCGTGGTGCACGAACCGAACGAGAGAGTGAAGGTGACCTGCCATGACAGCGGCTGCGGACGGAACCACGGGCCGGTACCTCGTCCTGCTCGAAGACGACTGGAGCGACGCGACCGGCGAGCTGAACCGGGTCGCCGGCATCCGTGCCGTGGACACGGGTCAGGAAGGCGCGTCACCGGGCCTGTGGGAGGGTGACGGCCTGGTCATGGGTCAGCTCGGTGTCGCGCTCGTCACCGCGGACGAGGACCAGGTCACCGCACTCGCCAGGGCCGCGGACGAGCCGGGTCCGATCTCGCTGATCGAGCCGGAGCGGTTCGTGCGGGCCATCGAGCCGACCGCGCCGGCGACGGACGTGGAAGCACCGACCGTCGACGAAACCCTGTTCACGTGGGGACTTCAGGCGACCGGTGCACCGAACAGCAAGGCGACCGGCAAGGGCGTCCGTGTCGCTGTGCTCGACACCGGCTTCGACCTGAAGCACCCGGACTTCGCCGGCCGGACCGTCGTGTCCAGCTCGTTCGTCCAGGGCGAGGAGGTGCAGGACGGCAACGGGCACGGCACGCACTGCATCGGCACTTCGTGCGGACCTCGTGAGCTGGAGGACGGTCCCGCGTACGGCATCGCCTACGAGGCCGAGATCTACGCCGGCAAGGTGCTGAGCAACGAGGGATCGGGCGCGGACGGCGGCATCCTGTCCGGTATCGACTGGGCCATCACCAACGGGTGTGCGGTCGTGTCGATGTCGCTCGGCGCGGCCGCTTCGCCGGGGCAGGCGTACTCGCGCACCTACCAGCGGGTGGCGACCAGAGCCATCCAGAAGGGCACGCTGATCATCGCGGCCGCCGGCAACGAGAGCGACCGACGTGCCGGGCGGGTCAACCCCGTCGGTCACCCCGCGAACTGCCCGTCGATCATGGCGGTGAGCGCGATCGACGCCGCACGCAAGATGGCGTGGTTCTCGTGCGGGACGGTCGACACGATCGGCGCGGTCGACGTCACCGGGCCGGGCTTCGACGTCCACTCCAGCTGGCCCACCCCGCTGCGGTACAAGCGGATCTCCGGCACCAGCATGGCGACCCCGCACGTCTCCGGTGTCGCCGCGCTCATCGCGCAGGCCACCGGTGCGCGCGGATTCGAGCTGTGGGCCCGCCTCTCGCAGACGGCGCGCCGTCTGTCTTTGCCGTGCACCGACGTTGGGGCAGGATTGGTGCAAGCACCCTGACCGGCGTCATCGAGGAGGCCACGTGGCGGAAGAGCAGGTGGTCATCTCGGTGGCCGACGACCAGGTCGACGACATGGCCTCGGTGGTCGAAGCCTTACGGCACGCGGGATTACGCGTCGACGAGGTCCTCGAAAGCGTCGGCGTCGTGACGGGCACGGTCGAAGGGGATGTGCTGGGCTCCCTGTCGGCCGTGCCCGGCGTCGCGGAGGTGGAGCAGTCCCGGGAGTTCCAGCTGCCCCCACCGGACTCCACGGTGCAGTAAGCCACAGCACCTACTCGAACACTCGCCGGACTTGCTCCGATCATTGGAGCAAGTCCGCTCGGTCAGCCACGAAGCAGGACCGCAAACTCCAGCGGCGATCCGAACGAAACGAACCCTGCACCAAAGCCCTGCCCAACCGGCCTCCGCGACGCAGCAAGCCAACGAACTTACTCAGGCACGCGCCACACTTGCACCAAACATCGGAACAAGCCCGCTCGGTCCGCCCACCAAGCAGGACCGCAAACTCCAGCGGCCGATCCGAACGAAACGAACCCTGCACCAAACGTCGGAACAAGGCCTGCTCGCTCAGCCACGCAGTAGGGCGGCGACCTCCGTCAGCTGGTCCGGGCGGAGCGGGCCGTGTGCCAGGGCACCCGCGTTGTCTTCCGCCTGCGCGATGTTGCGGAAGCCGGGGATCGGGATCGTTCGTTCGCTGCGGGCCCACAGCCAGGCCAGTGCGCCCTGGGCCAGTGTGCGGCCGTCGCTCGTCAGGATCTCTCGGAGGGCGTCCACCTTGCTCGCCCACTCGTCGGTCGGCACGCCGTCGGCGAAGAAGCGCAGCCACTCCGGGGCCGCGGACCGGATGTCGGCGCCCGTCGCGGGGCGGTTGCGGTCGCGGCGGCCCAGCAGGCCCATGGCCAGCGGCGTGCGGTTGATGCTCGCCAGGTTGTGCCGTTCGCACAGGTCGAGGATCTCCGGCGCGTCGTGCAGGACGCTGCATTCGTGCTGCACCGCGACATAGCCCGGTCGGCCCGCCCACGCCGCGGCCCGCTCCGGATCGTCGGTGCTCCACGCGTAGCCGCGGATCAGGCCCTCCTTCACCAGCTCCTCGGCGGCGTCGGCCAGCGGTTCCGCCTCGTCGACCGACGGCGCGATGTGGAGTTGGTACAGGTCCAGGTAGTCGGTGCCCAGCCGCTGGAGGGAGGCGCGGATGGCCTTGCGCATGTACTCGACCGACTGGTCGGCACCCGTGAGGACCTTGGTGTCCTCGTCGAAGACGTTGCCCCATTTGCTGGCGATGACCACCTCGTCACGGTGGCCGGTGATCGCCCGGCCCAGCACGCGTTCGCTTCGACCGGCGCCGTAGACGTCCGCCGTGTCGAAGAAAGTGACGCCCAGATCGACGGCGCGGCGGATCGCGGCGATGGACTCGTCGTCGTCGACCTCGCCCCAACCCAGGGGCTTACCCTCGATGTCGGAGAACGGACCGCCGACGGCCCAGCATCCGAAGCCGAGCGCGCTCACCTCGCGGTCACCGATGACTCGTTGCGTGTTCATGCTCGACATCGTGAGGGGTGGAGCGCGCTCCAGGTCCAGGACTATTTTCGAGTTCATGCGCAGCAGTGAGGTGAGCCCCAAGCGGGTGCGGGTGTACGCGGGCGGGCAACTCGTGGCGGACAGCCGTGCACCCGTGCTCGTGTGGGAGATCCCGTACTACCCGACCTACTACCTGCCGATCGCGGACGTCCACGCCAGGCTGGAACCGGCCGCCGACGACACGTACGACGTGGTGACCGACGCCGTGACCGTGCCCGGCGCGGCACGCCTTATGGACGACCTGGTGCGTCTCGAGTTCTCCGCCATGGACGAATGGCTGGAGGAGGACGAGCCGATCTACGTCCATCCCCGCGACCCCTACAAGCGGGTGGACATACTGGCCAGCTCGCGCCACGTCGAGGTGCGGATCGACGGGCAGGTGGTGGCCTCGTCCACGCAGCCACGCATCCTGTTCGAGACCGGTCTTCCGCCGCGGTACTACCTGCCTTTGTCCGACGTTCGCATGGACTTGCTCCAGCCGTCGAACAAGAAGTCGTCGTGCCCGTACAAAGGCACGGCTTCGTACTGGCACGTCGGCGACCACGAGGACATCGTGTGGATCTACCGGACGCCGCTGCCGGAGAGCCAGAAGATCAGCGGGCTCGCCTGCTTCTACAACGAGAAGGTCGAGCTGTACGTGGACGGCGAGTTGCAGGAACGGCCGAACACGCCGTTCAGGTGACCGAGCGCGGCACGCTGGTGGTGCTTGGACACCTTGATGAAGCCGTGATGAAACCAGCTGCCCGCATCCTCCTCCTCGACGTGGCCGCCGGCGCCACGAGTGACGAGAAGGAGGGGCATGACCAGCGCTTCATCACGATCGGCGATCGCGGTGACCGGGTTGCGCAAGTCGTTCGGGGACAAGGTGGTTCTCGACGGCATCGACCTGGACGTCCGTGAGGGGACGACGTTCTCCCTGCTGGGCCCGAACGGGGCCGGCAAGACCACCGCGGTGCGGATCCTGTCCACGTTGATCGGCTTCGACGGCGGTCAGGCGCGGATCGCCGGGCACGATCTCGCCACGGAACCCGACGCGGTGCGTGCCGCGATCGGGGTCACGGGCCAGTTCTCGGCGGTGGACGACCTGCTCACCGGCGAGGAGAACCTCGTCCTCATGGCCGACCTGCACCACCTCGGCCGCGCCGAGGGGCGGCGGCGGGTCGCGGCGCTGCTCGACCGTTTCGAGCTCACCGAGGCGGCCAGGAAGCTCGTGTCGACCTACTCCGGCGGTATGCGACGCCGGCTGGATCTGGCGATGACGCTGGTCGGCGACCCGCACGTGATCTTCCTCGACGAGCCGACCACCGGGCTGGACCCTCGCAGCCGTCGCGTGATGTGGCAGATCATCCGCGAGCTCGTGGCCGGCGGAGTCACGATCTTCCTGACGACGCAGTACCTCGAGGAGGCCGACGAGCTGGCCGACCGGATCGCCGTTCTCGACCACGGCAAGGTGGTCGCGGTGGGCACCGCGGAGGAGCTCAAACGGGGCATGCCGGGTGGCCACGTGCGGCTGCGGTTCGGCGACCTGGCCGGGCTCGACGCGGCGGCGTCCGCCCTTGGCGGGGTGTCGCGGGACGACGAGGCGCTCACCCTGCAGGTGTCCGGCGACGGCGGTGTCCCGGCGTTGCGAGCGCTGCTGGACCGGCTGGAGCGAGCAGGGATCGAGGTCGACGAGCTGTCCGTCCACACCCCGGACCTCGATGACGTCTTCTTCGCCCTCACGGGCCACCCGACCACGGAGGAGACGGTCCGATGAGCGACGCGGTGACCATGGTGAGGCGCAACACCAAGCACACCCTGCGCAACCCCAGCGCGGTGATCATGACCATCGGAATGCCGGTGGTCCTCCTGCTGCTGTTCGTCGGCGTGTTCGGCGGGGCGTTGAACACGGGACTTCCCGCCATCCGACGCGACGGCGACTACATCGACTACCTGGTGGCCGGAATCCTGCTGATGACCGTGGGCTACGGGTCCACCACCACGGCTCTGGCCGTCAACCGGGACATGACCGAGGGTGTGATCAACCGCTTCCGCACGATGGCCATCTCCCGCGCGTCGGTACTGACCGGGCACGTCGTCGTCTCCACGGTGCGCACGCTGATCAGCGCCTTCCTGGTCATCGGCGTCGCCATGCTGCTCGGCTTCCGGCCGACCGGCGACCCCGTGCGGTGGCTGGCCGTCATCGGCATGCTCGCGCTGCTCGCGCTCGCCCTCTCCTGGCTCGCGGTCGCGGTCGGCCTGCTCGCCAGAACGGCGGAGGGCACGAGTCCTTTCGTCCTGATCGTCCAGGTGCTGCCGTTCCTCAGCAGCGCGTTCGTCGCGCCGGATGCCATGTCCGCGCCGGTGCGCTGGTTCGCCACGCACGAGCCGTTCACACCGATCATCGACACGCTGCGGGGACTGCTGCTGGACACGCCGGTCGAGGACAGCGGCGTTCTCGCGGTCGCATGGTGCGTCGGCCTCGGGCTGGTCGGCTACCTGTGGGCGCGGGCGCTGTTCAGGCGGGATCCAAGTCGGTGAGCTGATCCAGCGCGGCGGCCCGCAGGCCGTCATGGTCGAGCCCGGCGTACAACGACACCGCCTCCGCGTACGCCGGCCGATCGGCCTGCTCGGCGATGCCCGTGATCCGCTCGGCCGACATGGTCGGCTGGAACTCCCGCAGCAACCCGAAACGCTGAGCCAGGGCGATCATCCGCACGCCCCGCGCAAAAGCGCCACGGTCGAGTTCCACCACGGCCAGCGCCAGAAGGAGCGAGCCGCAGATCGGGAACTGCGGCACCGGCGCCGAGGTGACCATGGCCGACAGGATGCCCGGCAGCGCTTCGCTGATCTCCCCGACCAGCTCGAGGCGACCGTAACGCGCGTGGGTGACCACGGCGACGGCCTCGACCTGGAAGGGCCACAGCCCGGTCAGGTCACCTCCGGCGTTCCTCGCGCGGTCGGCGGCCTGCCGCCACAGGAGCAACCCCGCGTCGACATCACCGCGGCCGAGCAGGATCTCGGCGCGGGCGCAGATCTCGAAGACCATCAGGCAGGGATCGCCCCCGCTGCCGTGTGCCGCCGCGCCCAGCTCACGTTCCGCCTCGTCGAACGCGCCGCGCTGCAGGTTGGCCAGCACCAGCGCCCACCTTCCCCGGGTCGCGGTGGACCACCCGAGCCGTTCCGTGATCGACAACGCCGCGTCAAGGTGATGGAACGCCGGCTCGCCCGGGTCGACCTGCAGGCACAGCTCGCCGACCCGGCCGTGGGCCACGGCCCGGAGCAGCAGCGGACCGTCGTCCTCGACGCACGCGAGCATCCGCCTGGCCGCCAGCAACGCGTTGTCCTGGTCGCCCCGGTTCTCCCACAGGTGGCTGAGCACGTGGTTCGCGATGGCGGCCAGCAGTGGCTCGGGGCTGGCGGCCATCTCGTGCAGCGCGGGGACGTCCGGCGCGCACAGCACGATGTGAGCGGCCCCGATCACGGTGTCCGGCGCGGCCGGCGGCAGGTGACGCAGGGTGACCAGTGCGCGGAGCGGGCTGAGCTCCGGCATGACGAACCCGATCATCGCGCCCAGCACCGCGGCCGTCCTGGTGGCCTCGACGAGGGCGGCCTCGGGCCGGACGTGGGACAGCACCCAGGCGGTGTCCTCGGCCAGCACCGCGAGGCGGGTGAAGTTCGACTCCGTGACCCACAGGCTCGCCAGTAGGGCAGCCGTCACCGAGACGGTCGCGCCGTCCTCCCGGTCGAGCCCGTATCGCAGCGCCAGCAGCAGGTTGTCCTGCTCGGCCCGGATCGTGTCGACGGCGGCACCGGAGACGAGGTCCGGCTCCTGCCACCGTGCCCCGAAATCGCGGGCCCACGCAAGGAAACGGCCGATGACGTCGTCGGTCTCGCCGGCGAGCTCGCGGCGTGTTGTGCTGAACTCGCGCACGGTCTCCAGCATCCAGAAGCGCGTGCCCGAGCCGCTGTCGGCCAACCTCAACAGCGACTGGTCGACGAGTTGCTCCAGGACCACGTCGTCACCGAGCACGTGCCGCGCGGCGGCGGCCGTGAATCCGCCCGGGAACACGGACAGCGCGCGCATCGCGGTCTGCCCGGCGGGCTCCAGGATGTGCCAGCTCCAGTCGATGACGGCCCGCAGCGTCTGGTGACGCCGTGGCGCGTCGCGCGGACCGCCGCGCAGCAGGGCGAACCGGTCGTCGAGGTGTGCCACGATCTCGACCACCGACATCACCCGCACCCGCGCCGCCGCCAGCTCCACCGCGAGCGGCAACCCGTCCAGCCGGCCGCACAGCTCCCGCACCACCGTCGGCGGCAGGTCGACGTCGGGGCGGGTCGCCCTCGCGCGCTGACCGAACAGCTCGACCATCGCCGGCAGATCCAGCTCGGGCAGCGCGTACACCGATTCCGACGAGAGCCGAAGCGGGGCACGACCGGTGGTGAGCACCCGCAGATCCGCGCTCCTGGACACCAGAGCGGCCACCAACTCGGCGACGCCGCGCACCACGTGCTCGCAGTTGTCCAGCACCAACAACGCGGGTCCGGGTCCGAGAACGTCGAGGATGCCGGCGAGCGCGTCCCGCCTGGCGAGCCGGCCGCCCGGGGCCTCCCTCCCGCCGAGCGCGGACGCGACCTCACCGACCACGTCGCTGTCGGCGGTGACGCCGGCAAGGCCGACGAAGGCCACCACCCGCTGCTCCGCCTCCCGGGCGACCGCGTGCGCGAGCCGCGTCTTGCCCAGACCGCCGGCTCCGACGATCGAGGTCACCCGTGACGCACGCACCAGGTCGGCCACGGCGGCAACGTCCTTGTCACGGCCGAGCATCGGGTTGGGCTCCTGCCGCACGCCACGCCGGACCACGGGCGCGACACTCAGCAACAACTCGCGATGCACGCTCTGTAGCGCGGGGCCCGGGTCGCTGCCCAACTCATCCCGCAACGCCCGCCGGTAGTTGTCGTACCTGGACAGTGCCGTGGCCGGGCCCACCGTGGCAGCCTCGCAGCGCAGCAGCTCCACCAGGACTTCCTCATCCCGGGGACGTTCCAGGATCAGCTCGCCGAGCGGCTCGACCGCCTCGCCGGAACGCCCGAGCCGGGACAGCGACAGCGCGCGAGCGCGGGCCAGCGACCGGTACGTCGACGCCCGCGCCGCGCGCAACACCGACAGCGGGTCGTCGAGCCCATTGTCCCAGCTCGTGGCGCCCTCGCAGAGCGCAAGGCCGGCCTCGGCGTGCTGGAGCGCCGAGGCGTGGTCGCCGGCGCGGGCGCACTGCTCGCTCGCGGACGCGCTGAGCAGCACAGCGGACGCGTCGACCTCACCCTCGCCCAGCGAGAGGCGATAGCCGGTGGCTGTGCTGAGGATGACGTCGGCACCAAGCCGCGCACGGGCCCGCGACACCAGGAGCTGCAGCGCCTTCGTGGGGTGTTCTGGTCGGTCGTCCGACCACAGCGTTTCCACCAACCGGGCGGTGCTGCAGCCCGTGCGCAGTTCACCGGCCAGGAGCGCGAGCAGGCCACGCAGCCCGGAGCCGGTGATCTCCATGCCGCGGTAGGACACCCGCGACAGCAGCGCGAGCTCGATGGTCACCGACGTCAGGGTAGCCGGACCGCGCGGTTCTCACCCCGATCAGTGGGAGGATCGCGGCCGTGAACGTGACACGGAAGGCACTGCCGGTACTCGGGTTCGTCTCGGTGATGGCGTGGAGCGAGATCGTGCACTGGCGGGCCTCACGCGCCGAGGTGCCGGCCGCTCGACCCGCGCGTTCCGAGGCGGTGGTCGTGCTCGGGTACCGGAACCGGAGTAGCGAGCGGGCCAACGCGTTGAACCGGTGGCGGGTGCGCGCGGCGCTTCGTTCGGTCGACGAGGCGTTGCCCAGCTCGGTCCTGGTGTGTTCTGGCGGGGTGACAAGCAAGACCGGTGCGGTGTCCGAGGCCTCGTTGCTGGCGCGGTATGCGGTTGCCGAGCTTGGGTTCGCCGGACATGTGTTGTTGGAGGAACGGTCACGCAGCACGTGGGAGAACGTTCGAAATGTGATCCCCTTGCTCGAAAACGTGGACCAAGTCAAGATCGTGTCGAACCCACTGCACGCGCAGAAGGCACGCCTCTACCTGCGTCGCCTGCGCCCCGACCTCGCCGGGCGCCTGGTGCGGGCCGCCGACTACCGGTTCGGGGAAGCGTGGGCGATCAAGCCCTTGTTCGCGCTGTACGGGCTGCGGACGCTGGCCCGTGCCAGGCGCAACCTCGTTGCCGACGACACCCTGGTTCAGTAACCCAGCGCCTCGTCGATCGCGCGGTAGACGCGTTTCTCCGAGACCGGGTAGGCCGTCTTCAGCGTCTGGGCGAAGTAACTCACCCGCAGTTCCTCGATCATCCAGCGGACCTCGGTCAACCGCGGGTCGTCGCCGAGTTGGGACCTGGCTTCCCCGTACGCCTCCCACACGCCCTGCACCGCGTAGGTCCAGTCCGCGTCGCGGGCCGGGCGTTCCGCGAGTTTGTCCAGACGGCGAAGTATCGCCGTCAGATATCGCTCCAGGTCGGACAGTCGCCGGTAGCCGGTCGCGGTGATGAAACCGGAGAAGACCAGCTTCGATCGCTGCGTGCGCATGTCACTCACGGATTCGGTGAACACCTTGCCGGACATGCGGTCCAGCGCCGTGTCCACCGTTGCGTTCACCGTCAGCGCGCCTCGGACGCGGGCCAGCACGTCGTAGAGCACGTCGTGCAGGTCCGCGCGGACGGCGTCGCACAGGGCCCGGAAGGCGTCGGCCGTCCACGCCGGTCCGCCCGCCCGGTCGATGAGGTGGTCGGCGGCGCAGTCGAGGGCGTCCGCGAGTAGTCCTGGCACGCTGCCGTGCGGGTTGGCCGACAGCGCGAGCTTCGCCGCGTTGTCCAGTCGCCGCACCACCTGCTTCACCGGCGACGGCACCGTGAGCAGCACCAGCCGTCGCGTGCCGCGCCACATCGCGCGACGCTGCTCCGCGGGGTTGTCGAACAGGCGGATGGCCACCGACGTGCCCTCGTCCACCAGCGCCGGGTACGCCGTAACCTGCTGGCCCGCGCGGCGCAGCGACACCGACGAAGGCAGTTCGTCGAAGTCCCATGACGTCAGGCCCTCGCGGGTGATCCCCTCGGCGCCGGACTGCAGCGACTCGCGGACCCGGTCGGCCAGCTCACGCTTGAGCACGCCGAGGTCCTTGCCCTGGATGATCGGCTCACCGGACGACTCCTCCACGACCTGGAAGGTCGTGCGCAGGTGCTCGGGCACCTGGTCGAGCTGCCACGCGTCGTCCGGCACGACGACGCCGGTGATCTCCCGCAGCACGGCGGACACGTCGTCGACCGTTGGTTCGGTTATTGGAGTAAGTCGGTCGAGAACCGCGGCAACATGGTCGGGCACTGGAACGAAGTTGCGGCGGATCGGCTTCGGCAGCGAACGGATCAGCGCCGTCACCAGCTCGGTTCGCATGCCGGGCACCTGCCATGGCAGTCCGTCCGCACTGACCCGGTTCAACAGCGGCAGTGGCACCTGGACGGTCACGCCGTCGGTGGCCTCGCCCGGCTCGAACCGGTAGGTCAGCGGCAGCTGGATGTCGTTGTGCCGCATGGCGTCCGGATAGTCCTGTTCGCTCACCCCCACGGTCGGGTTGAGGAGCAGGTCCTTGCTGAAGGTCAGCAGGTTCGGCTGAGTCTGCCGGGTCTTCTTCCACCAGGTGTCGAAATGCCGGCCCGAAACGACCTCCTGGCCGACCCGTTCGTCGTAGAACTGGAACAACGTCTCCTCGTCGACGACGATGTCCCGCCGCCGCGCCTTGTGCTCCAGCTCCTCGACCTCGGCCAGCAGCTCCGCGTTCTGTGCCAGGAACTTGTGGCGGCTCTCCCACTCACGTTGCACGAGCGCGTGCCGGATGAACAGCTCCCGCGCCACCTGCGGGTCGATGCGGCCGTAGTTCACCGCCCGGTCCACGACGATCGGCACGCCGAGCAGCGTCACCCGTTCGGTCGCCATCACCGCGCCGCGTTTCTTCTCCCACCGCGGCTCGGAGTACGTGCGGCGAACCAGGTGCCCGGCGAGCGGCTCGATCCAGTCCGGTTCGATCCGGGCCACGATCCGGCCCCACAGCCGGGTGGTCTCGACCAACTCGGCGGCCATCACCCAACGCGGTTGCTTCTTGAACAGCGCCGAACCGGGGAAGATGCCGAACCGCGCGTTGCGCGCGCCGAGGTAGTCGTGCTTCGCGGCGTCCTTCAGCCCGATGTGCGAGAGCAGACCGGCGAGCAGCGACCGGTGGACCTGGTCGGGCTTCGCTGGTGTCTCGTTCGGCACCACGTCGAGGCTCTTCGTCATCTGCTTGAGCTGCGCCGCGACGTCCTGCCACTCCCGCACCCGCAGGTAGTTCAGGTACTCCGCCCGGCACAGCTTGCGGAACCGGTTCGCCGACAGGTCGCGCTTCTGCTCGGTCAGGTACTCCCAGAGCTTCAGGAACGAGACGAAGTCGGAGTCGGGGTCGCGGAACCGGGCATGCATCTGGTCCGCCTGCGCCTGCTTGTCAGCCGGCCGCTCCCTCGGGTCCTGGATGGACAGTGCGGCCGCGATGACCGTGACCTCGCTGACGCAGCCGTTCCGGTCGGCCTCCAGCACCATGCGGGCGAGTCGCGGGTCGACGGGCAGGCGCGACAGCTTGCGCCCCAACGGGGTCAGCTGGGGCGTGGTGTCCTTCGTGGACGTCTCGAGCGCGCCGAGCTCGTGCAGCAGGTTCATGCCGTCGGTGATGTGCCGGCGGTCCGGCGGCTCCACGAAGGGGAACTCCGCGATGTCACCGAGATCGGCGGCCGCCATCTGCAGGATGACCGACGCCAGGTTGGTCCTCAGGATCTCCGGGTCGGTGAACTCGGGCCGGGCGTCGAAGTCGTCCTCCGAGTACAGCCGGACGCAGATGCCGTCGGACGTACGGCCGCAGCGGCCCTTGCGCTGGTTCGCCGACGCCTGCGAGATCGGTTCGATCGGCAGCCGCTGGACCTTCAACCGGTTGCTGTACCGGGAGATCCGGGCGAAGCCGGGGTCGATGACGTACTTGATGCCCGGCACGGTCAGCGAGGTCTCGGCCACGTTCGTGGCCAGCACGACGCGACGGCCGCGATGTCGCTGGAACACCCTGCGCTGCTCCCCCGAGGACAGTCGCGCGTAGAGCGGCAGGATCTCCAGCCCCGGTTTCTCCAGCGCGGTGAGCGCGTCCGCCGTGTCCCGGATCTCCCGCTCACCGGACAGGAAGACGAGGACGTCGCCAGGGCCTTCCGCCGACAGCTCGTCGACCGCGTCGAGGATGGCCTGTGTCTGGTCGCGGTCCGGATCGGCGTCCGGATCGTCCGGGTCCACGAGCGGGCGGTACCGGACCTCGACCGGGTACGTCCGGCCCGAGACCTCGACGATGGGGGCGTCGTCGAAATGCCGGGAGAACCGCTCGGGGTCGATGGTCGCCGAGGTGATGATCACCTTCAGGTCGGGGCGACGCGGCAGCAGGCGCTTGAGGTAGCCGAGGATGAAGTCGATGTTGAGGCTGCGTTCGTGCGCCTCGTCGATGATCAGCGTGTCGTACTGCCGCAGCATCCGGTCCGACTGCAGCTCGGCCAGCAGGATGCCGTCGGTCATGAGCTTGACGAACGTGCGGTCGCCGACCTGGTCGGTGAACCGGACCTTCCATCCGACGGCCTCGCCGAGCTTGACGTCCAGCTCGTCGGAGATCCGCTCCGCCACGGTGCGCGCGGCGATCCGGCGCGGCTGCGTGTGCCCGATCATCCCGCGCACGCCACGGCCCAGCTCGAGGCAGATCTTGGGCAGCTGTGTGGTCTTGCCGGAGCCGGTCTCGCCGGCCACGATCACGACCTGGTGCTCGGCGATGGCCTTCGCGATCTCGTCGCGACGCTGGCTGATCGGCAGCTCGTCCGGATAGGTGATCTTCGGGACGGAGGCGGCGCGGGTGGTGGCCCGGTTCGCGGCCTTCTCCACCTCACCGGCGATCTCGTCGATCGCGGCCTGCCTGGCCTCGACGTTCTTGATCTTGCTGACCCCGTCGAGGCGACGACGAAGGCGCCGCTCGTCACGCAACGTCAGCTCTTGGAGGCGGGCACGCAGGCTGGCGGGAGTACTCATCTCGACATCGAGCCTAACGGCGGGCACGAGCGAGTTATTTCACCGGCCGGCGGGAATAGGCCCGAAGTGAGCACGGTTGGTGACGGCATGACCAAGAAGTTGAGCCCTCAAGAAGTTGAGCTGCTGAACGAACCGCAGATCGCGAACGTCGCCACCGTCATGGCGGACGGCACTCCGCAGGTCACTCCGGTGTGGATCGACACGGACGGCGAGCACGTCCTGTTCAACACCGCGAAGGGACGCGTCAAGCATCGTAACCTGGTGCGGAACCCGAAGGTCGCGATCTCGGTGGTCGACAAGAACGACCCGTACCGCCTGGTCGTGCTGCGCGGCACCGCCGAGTTCGTCGACGAGGGCGCCGACGCGCACATCGACAAGCTGGCGAAGAAGTACCTCGGCGCGGACACGTACCCGTGGCGCAAGGAGGACGAGCAGCGGGTGATCGTCAAGGTCACGCCGGAGAAGTAGGCGGGGCCACTCACTCGAAGCGGGCGAGGTCGCCCGCCCCGACGCGGACGACCTCCATCTCGTCCTCCGAGAAGTCGATCACCGTGGTGGGCTCGGTGCCGCAGTCGCCGGAGTCGATCACCGCGTCCACCACGTGGTCGAGTGCTTCCTTGATCTCCCAGCCCTGCGTCATGGGCTCCTCCTCGCCGGGCAGCAGGAGCGTGCTGGACAACAGCGGCTCCCCCAGCTCGGCGAGGATGGCCTGCGTGACGACGTGGTCGGGGATGCGCACGCCGACGGTCTTCTTCCTGGCGTGCATGAGCCGGCGCGGCACTTCCTTCGTCGCCGGCAGGATGAACGTGTACGGGCCCGGCGTGGCGGCCTTGACCGCGCGGAAGACAACGTTGCTCAGATAGACGAACTGGCCGAGCTGCGCGAAGTCGGCGCACACGAGCGTGAAGTGGTGCCGGTCGTCGAGCTGGCGGATGGCGCGGATCCGTTCGAGCCCGTCCTTGTTGCCGAGCTGGCACCCGAGCGCGAAGCACGAGTCGGTCGGGTACGCGACCAGCCCGTCGGACCGGATCAGGTCGACGACCTGGCCCACCGACCGGCGCTGCGGGTTGTCCGGGTGCACGTCGAAGTACTTCGCCACCCGGGCGAGCCTAGATCCTCACCTGCGTGCTCACGAGGCGGGTCAGCTCGGCGGCCGGGTCGTCGGTCAGCCCGGTGTGGGCCGGGGAGGTCTGCAGGATGGTGCTGCGTGGCGCGGTCAACCAGCGGAAGCGTTGCCCGACACTGCTCTGCGCCATCGGCCCGGTGCCTTCGCACGCCTGGCACAGCGAACGCAGCGCGTCCTCGAGCACCTCGACGTCCAGCGCGGGATCCAGTGCGTGCAACCGGTCGGCGTCGACCGCCACCGCGCAGCGCAGGAACCGCAGTGGCGCGCAGTAGACGATGGCGCCGACGTTCATGAACTCGCCGCGCTCCGGGCGGGGCACGGCACGCACCAGGGCGTACTCAAACACGTGCGGCACGGGTCTCCTCCAGCGCGGCGACCCAGCTGGGCGCGTCGGCAAGACGTGCGGTGAAGTATGCCGCGTAGGCGTCCCGCACCTCGCCGGGCGTGGGGAAAGCGGGGTCGAGCCAGTCGTCGGGCACCAGGGCCAGCACCTCCCGCACCAGTGCCGGCGTCACGAGCGGACGCAGCTCGGCGTCGACGTCGCGCAGCGAGCCCGCGGCCGGCATCATGACGTGGTCGCCGGCGTCGTACCGGTAGGTCGCCGCGGGTTGCCAGCCCGGCTGCCAGCGATGATGGAAGATCAGCGCCGCGCCGTGGTCGATCAGCCATGGCTGCCGGTGCCACAGCAACATGTTGGGGTTGCGCCAGCTGCGGTCCACGTTGAGCACCAGCGTGTCCAGCCAGAGCAGCCGCGCGGCGAGTTCGGGACCGGGGTCACGCACACGCGGGTTGAAGTCGAACGAGCCCGGCAGATAGTCGACGCCGAGGTTGAGCCCGGCGCTCGCCTTCAGCAGGTCCTGGATCTCCTCGTCCGGCTCGGCGCGCGACAGCTCCGGATCGAGATCGGTGAGCACGAGCTCCGGCACCCGGAACCCGAGCCGACGCGCCAGCTCACCGACGATGACCTCCGCGGCCAGCGCCTTGAGCCCCTGACCGGCGCCCCGGAACTTGAGCACGTACATGCCCAGGTCGTCCGCCTCGACAAGCCCGGGGAGCGAGCCACCCTCCCGGAACGGCGTGACGTACCGGGTAGCCACGACGCGACGAAGACCGTGTTGATCCACAATCGCATGATGACAGGTCGCCCAGCCGACTGCCGCGCCCCGTGGCCAGTGCGCAGGGTGGCGCCGTGCCAGGCCGTAGGGTGACGCGGTGCCGGTGGTCCCCGACGGTTTCGCCTTCAGCCATGTCGAGTCGTGTGGTGAGCCGCATGGTGTCGGGTCGAACGAAGTTGGCGTTTATCTCCATGACGGGGTCGAGTTCGTTCTCGTGCCGGGCAAAGTGGGGGTCACGTTGGGCTGGGAGGGCGGGTTGTCGGGGTTCGACCCCGGCGCGGTCGCCGAGTTCGAGGGGGACTTGCTCGCCGTTGTGGAGGAAGTCCCCGACCTGTCGGAGGAAGACAGGGCGTACTTCACGCTTGCCGGGTACTCCGCGCACATTGACGAGGCCACGTCGCCGGTTCGTGTGGTGTCGGTTCCGGACATGCTGGTCGAACGGTCGCCGCGCGAGGCAGGTGTCCGTTATGTCGGGACCTACGACGCGGACACCGGCGAGCATGAGCTTGTGGACGGCGACGACCTTCTCGAGCGGATCGGCGAGGCGTTTCGCTCGGACGACAAACGCTGGGCCACCCTGCGGCTCGTCGGGTCCGCCGCGCTCACCCGCATCGGCGACAGCGCCCGGTACGAGGTGTGGCGTGAGGTGCCCACCACCCACGCGCGGCTGCGGGACGCGGTGACCGCCGCCGGCTACTCCCTGCTTACCGAGGCCGAGTGGGAGTACCTGTGTGGCGCGGGGTCACGCACGTTGTTCCGGTGGGGCGACTTCTTCCACCGGAACACCGACTATGGGTACGGCGGTGCGCCCAATGTCCTGGAGGCACCCAACCAACATGGGCTGCGGATCGCCTTCGACCAGTTCAAGCGTGAAGTGCTCGATACCGACGAGCTGGCCAAGGGCGGGGATGGTGGCTTGACCCTGCACGACGGCATCGGTCGGTTCGACATGCTGTTCCCGCTCGCGACCTATTTCCGGCAGGAGCACGATCCGGATTATCGCGGCCGAAACCTCGTCGGTGGGTACGATTTCTATCGTCGTGTGGTGCGACTGGACGGTGCCTGACCGCCAACGACCTGGAGGACAAGCCGGAATGCGGGTGATTCTCTGCGGGGCGAACCACGGCGTGCGTCTGTACGACGGCGACAGGGTCACCGCGTACGCGTCCGTCTGGGTGGTGGACTGGTCGGAGCGGGGCTGCGGAAACGCGATCGTGTTGTGGCACAACGGGGTCGTGCGGCTGCTCGCCGAGAATGCCGAGCTCGGCAGGTGGCTGGAACGTGACTTCACGCGTCACTTCCCCGAAGCGGACGGGCTGCCGTGGCCCGAGCCGACACCGGAGACGGTCTGGGTGAACGTCGGGCTCGATCTGGCGCGCGGGTTTTCCGCACGCGCGGGGGACGTCGAGATCACCGGTTCGACGATCCTCGACCGGCGGGCCTTCGAGACCGACGAGTTCGTCCTGGGCGGCGTGCAGCACGGGCTGCGCCTGGTGCTCGCCCCCATCGCGGAGGCGACCATCAACATTGGAGGCAAGCGCGTTCCCGGCGTCGTCACGAGCGGCGGGTCGCCCGAGCGGCCCACGTCCTCGGCGTTCCTCACCACCGCCGAGGTCTGGTCACGCCCGGACGACCGGAGTGCTCAGTAGATCGCCGCCGCGTACTGCGGGACCAGCTCCGCGGTGAGTGACGCCTTCAGCTCCGGTTTGCCACGGCCCACGATCACCCCCTCCTTGCCGTTCGCCTGCGCGTACGCCACCAGCTGCCGATAGTGGTCCAGGTACAGGTTCGGCCGGTCCGGCCGGGTGGCAGGCATCGAGGACCAGTGCCGGGTCACCGGCCACGCCGGGTGGTCCAGGATCGAGATGAACGCCTCGATCGCGCCGGTCGCCGCGTCCCGGTAGGTGCCGACCAGCACATCCGGCTGGCTCAGCAGCGCCGTGAGATACCCCGTGGTCTGCGGCAGTGGCGCCAGCCGGCCCGAGTACTTGCGTTCGTTGTGCCGCAACACCTTCGCCAGCTCCAGCGGATCGAGCGCCGAGCCCTGCTCGACGGCCACCACGAGCGCCGCGTCCGCGTCCACCGTGCGGATGATCTTCCGCATGTCGAACCTGCGGCTGCGTTTCATCGCCGACACCCACCCGGCCACGGACGAGAACCGGGAGGTCCACAGCACGGCGAGCGACTCCGTCGGGCGGGACAGGCACCGGCCCATGGTGCGTTGCTGCGCCACCTCCTCGGCCGTGAGCTGGCGCAGCAACGCGCCGCGGCACCCGAAACCGAGGGCACGCCGCATGGCCGACGTGTAGTCACGGAGAAGCTCCACCGCGGGGACACCGGCGGCCCACCAGCCGGGGAGCGAGCCCGTGCCGGGGTTGCGGACGTGTAGCCCGCCGACCATCCTGGCCCGGCCGGCATCGACGAAACCGTTGCGGCGCACCGGAAGACCGGCCCAGCTGGCACACACCACACCCTCGACGCCAGCGCCAGCACGCAGCACCGACACCAGCAGCGGGGTCCGCGACGACCACGCCTGCGCACTCAGCACCTCCCACGCCCACTCCGCCCGCAGCCCCGCGCGGGCACGCAGATCCCGCCAGTACGCGGGCTCCGCGTCATAGCGGGGATCCAGCACCTCCCAGCTCATTGGCCCACCGCCGGACCGGGTACGCCGACCACGCACATCGGGCGGGCGCCGAACCCAAGCGACTCCTTCTGTGTGAACATTCCCCGCCCCGCGAACAGCTCCCTACGGCCGGTGGCGATGACGTGCCGGATCGCGCGGGCGTGGCAGTCGAAGTACAGGTGCGACCGGTCACCGATGGTCGCCCAGAACTGCAGGACCGGTGACACCGGATGATCCAGGTAGGTGCTGAACGCGTGCACGTGCCCATCCGCGTCGGCGTAGGTGAGCGTGTGCACGTCCGGCCTGCGCAGGAACGCCGCCAGGTACGCTCCGCCGACCGGCGACCTCGGGTCGAACCGCTGCCGGCCGAACCTGGCCCGGTGGGTGCGGAGCATGCCGGCCAGCGCCACCGCGTCCACATCGGACCGCCCGGGACCGAAGCGGACCACCAGTGACGGGTCCTCCGCGACGAGCCGGTCTACCCGCCGGACGTTCTTGCGCCGGTTGCGGGACAGGCTCGCCAGCCACTCCTCGGCACTCCCCCAGCGGTTCTCCAGCACCGATGCCGCGGGTGTCACCGGCCGCACCACGCGACCGGTCCCCGACACGAGCGGCGACAGCGACGCCGGCACGTTGCGGTAGATCATCCCGACCAGCCCCGGCCCCAGTCGCGTTCGTAGCGCGCGCTCGAGCGCACGCACCACCGACCGGTCACGCGACGGCACGACGAAGCCCTCTCCACCGAGCCACGGCTGGTACACCTGCGCCACCCGGGGCACGAACCGGCCGGCCGGTCGCGCCGGCGCGTACCGCCGGGTCTGGCCGGGCGCGCACACGAGGGCCGTCATCGCCCCCACGATCTCCTTGCCGGACCGCGCGACCACCAGCAGCGGCGGGTTGCGCGACAGCCATGCCTCCATGCCGAGCAACTCGAAGTCCCACGGTGCGTACAGATGTTGACACGCAACGAAGTCAGCCCAGCCGGCTGGCACCGGATCGTGCCGGGGGTCATGCACGGTCGTCGCGATCACGGCAAGATCACCGGTGTGCCGTGACGTTGGCAACGCCCGAGCGAACCGGGGCCGAGCAGCACGTCGACGAACACCGGCGAACGTTGGCGCAGCAACGTGAACGCGAGGCCGGCGTCGGTCTGCCGCGCGTACACCCTGCGCCAGTCCAGGTGCCAGCGCCCGCACTGCCGCAAGGTGCCAAGGTAACCGAGGACGGAGTCGTGCAGGAGGCCGTACGGCCCGTTGTCGAGCTCGGTGAGATCCCGGCGCGGCACGACATCCAGCGCGGTCGACAGCTGTTCCGGCAGCGCGGTCACCAGCTCCACAAGTTGCTTGTCCGTGCCGACCGCCACCACGGTCTCGTTCCGCCGCAACGCGGTCGTCAACGCGTGCCACGCGCTCTCGCTCACCCCGGTCGACTGGTCGAGTACGCAACCGACTACACCACGTGGCAGATCCGTGGGCGACAGAACGTCCTTTTTGTCCAGTACAGCGACGAAACCCCTGCCCCGGAACGTGTTCCGCGCCGCCAACACGGGACCGAGTCCGCGCAGCGAATGGGTGACCGCGACACCGCCGGCCAGCGGAACGAGGTCCACCATGCGGCGTACCGCTTCCTCCTTCGCGATCGCTCCACTGTGGACTCCGAGTCGGCCGGGCACCACCACCGGGTCCGTACGGCCCGACAGCGCCCACAACTCGCGGTATAGCGGAACGGTACGAAACGTGTTTATTACCATTTGCCGGTAGGCGTTTCGCCACCACAGATCGACCCGCACGTCCGGAAGTGTGCCACCGATTTGCAGGGGCCCAGACGGTCGGCTCCGTTCTGCGACCGAACGTCGCATCCCAAAAGGGCGGTCGCTGGCCTGAACGGACGAATTCCGTAACGCTGGCTTCCGTCCCGACGTTCCGCGGACTAGGAACTGTCCGACGTGCCATCACCCGCGGCACGGGCAGAAGGACGGGATCGGAGATCCATCTATGAAGGTTGGCGTCACAGGGGGCAACGGCTTCATCGGCCGGTACGTCTGCGAGGAGCTCGTGGACCGTGGCCACGAGCCGATCGTTCTTGACCATCGCGGCAAAAGCTCAGGTCAGGAATATGAGGTGATGCTGGGCGACATTCGGGACTCCATCGCCATGGTGGAGCTCGCCGCGCACTGCGACGGCATCATCCACCTCGCCGCGGTCCTCGGGACCCAGGAGACGATCCTCAATCCGCGACCGTCCGCGGAAACGAACCTCGTCGGCGGCCTGAACTTTCTCGAAGCGGTCGCGCAATACGATCTTCCTGGCGTGAACATCGCGGTCGGCAATCACTGGATGAACAACAGTTACTCGATCTCCAAGTCGGCCGTCGAACGTTTTGTGCACATGTTCAACGCCGACCGGGGAACGCGCGTCAACAATGTCCGCGTCGTCAACGCCTACGGTCCTCGGCAGGCGGCCGCGGCGCCTTTCGGCTCCGGCAAGGTCCGCAAGATCACCCCGGCGGTGATCTGTCGCGCGCTCGCCGGCTGGCCCGTGGAACTGTACGGCGGCGGCCGGCAGATCTCGGACATGGTGTGGGTCGGGGACGTGGCGCGTGCCCTCGTCTCCGCTCTCGAGGTGGCCGATCACGGCGAGGTGCTCGACCGGGTGGTCGAGGTCGGTCCGGTGGAGTCCAGCAGCATCCGGTCCGTGGCGGAGCTGATCATCGAACTCTGTGTCGAGCGCGGCTACTCCCCGGTACCCATTGAGGACTTGCCGATGCGGCCCGGCGAACAGGCCGGCGCGGTCGTCAACGCCGATCCCGAGACGTTGCGCGGCGTCGGCATCGACCCGGCGTCGCTGACGTCGCTGCGTGACGGCATGGCCCGCACCGTCAACTGGTTCATCGAGCACCAGGGAGTCCACTGGTCGGTGCCAGAAGGTGAGCGGCTCCTGCGCACCGCCAACTAGGGGACGAGCAGCATGTCCGGACCGGTCAGCGTGGGCATGACCGTGGTCGTGCCCTGTTACAACGAAGCGGACAACGTCGAGCACGCGTACCGGGAGATCGTCACCGCCCTGAGTGGACACGATCTCGAGGTGCTCTTCGTCGACGACGGCAGTTCGGACGGCACGCTGGCGTGTCTGAAGGACCTCGCGCGCACCGACCCGCGCGTGCAGTACCTGTCGTTCACCCGCAACTTCGGCTTCGAGGCGGCGTTCTCGGCCGGCTACCGGTACGCGAGCCGGCCGTGGATCCTGCACATCGACGCGGACGTGCAGTTCCCGGTCGCCGAGGCGCACAAGCTGATCGCCGCGGCGGAGCAGGGGCGGGACGCGGTGTTCGGCGTGCGGGAGACCCGGTACGACCCGCTCGTGCGGCGGGCCGGCGCGCGGGCGTACCACTTCGTGGCGCGGCGCGTGCTCGGCATCGAGATCCCGCCCGGCGCCACCACGTTCCGGCTCGTGCGGACCGAGCTGGCTCGCGCGATCGTGGACCTACGCCTTGGCACGCCGTACTTCCTGGCCACGGTTCCCCGGCTCACCAACCGGTACTCGACCGTGCCGGTCGCGCACCGGGCGAGGGAGCGCGGCGCATCGAAGCTCAACCTCCGCTGGCTCGTCGGGCACGCGATGGGCCTGTTCGTCGGCTTCTCGAACCGGATGGCCACGGTCGCGTCCGTGCTCGCGTTGCTCGCGGCGGGACTCGCCGGGCTGACCGCGGTCGGTGCCGGCACCGGGCTGCTCGGGTCCACTGTGGTCACGGTGGCGCTGCTCTACGTGTTGCTCACGGTGCTCTGCGTGTTGGCCGTGTCTGTCCGCTACCTCGTCGCGGTCGGCGCCAGCCAAGCGAGACCAGCACTGTTCTACATCAGGGAGGCCACGATCCCGGTAGACCCGACGGACCGGCTGATGGTGGAGAACGTGGGGGTGCCCTCGTGACGACGCTGGTCCTTCTCGGCGCCGCCGACGGTGCGGTGCCCACCTACCAGCGGGCCGCGAAGCTGGGCTACCGCACGATCGCCGTCGACATCAAACCCGGCGCGCCCGCCGTGCCGTTCGCGGACGAGTACCTGCACATCAGCACCCGCGCGCCGGAACAGGTCGCGGCCGCGCTGGCGGGCCGGACGGACATCATCGGCGTGCTCGCGCCGGCGAGCGACATCGCCCTGCCGTCCCAGCGCTGGCTCGCACGGCACTGGAACCTCCCGAACCCGATCTCGGAAGGCGCGGTGCTGGCATCGGCCGACAAGTCGGTGTTCCGCACGGTCTGCGACGGGCTCGGCTTCCCGACCTACGGCGCGGTCGCGGGCACCACCGGTGACCAGCTGCGCGCGGCCGCGCTCGCGCTGCGCTTCCCCACGCTCGTCAAACCCGTCGACAGCACGGGAAGCCGTGGCGTCGTGCCGTGCGGCGGCCCCGGTGAGCTGGGCCTCGCCGTGCGGCAGGCCATCGAGCACTCGCCGTCCGGCCGGGTGGTCGTCGAGGAGCAGGTGACCGGCGAGCACCTGACGGTCGAGGCTGTCGTCGACGGCGGCCGGGTGATCTTCTACTCGGTGAGCTCGCGGACGATCACGCCGCCGCCGTACTACATCACCGCGACACAGCTGCTGCCGGCGGAGCTGCCGAAGGAGGTGGACCGCACGCTGGCCGCCATGCTCGACGCGCTCTGCGCGGAGCTCGGTTACGTCAGCGGGCCGTTGAACCTCGACCTGGTGCTCGCACCGGACGGTCAGCTGTACCTCATCGAGATGGGCGCCCGGTCCGGCGGCAACGGGCTCGCCGAGCTGATCGAGACGAGCTGTGGGGTCGACACCATCGCCGCGGCGATCGCGCTGGCGGTCGGAGACCAGGTGGTGCTGACGCCACGGGAGCCACGACCGGTGCTGTTGCGGGTGATCGCCGCGGACCGGCCAGGGCAGCTCGTGGCGGTGCACGGCATCGCCGAGGTCAAGGCACTGCCCGAGTTCGTCGACCTGCGACTGTTCGCCGAACCCGGCGACCAGGTGAGGCCCTACACGCAGGCGGCGAACAAGGTCGGCTACGTCGTGCTGACAGCGCCCACACCGGACGAACTGCGGGCGGTGGTGTCGTTCGTGGACCGGACGCTGCGGGTCGAGCTGGCATGAACGGACACCAGTGGAGCACGACCGTGACCGTGGCGTCGGTGGCGCCACCCCGCCTGCTAGACGTCGTCCGGCTCGCGGCCGGTCGCGGCGTCTTCCGGCTCGCGAGCCAGCTCATGGCGGTCGCACTCGCCGTGGTGTGGGGCGCGGCGGTGTTCGGGCAGTTCGCCAACGCCATGGGGTTGTGCGCGTGGCTGCTGTTCGTGCCGACCGCGGCGGAGAAGGCGGCACTGAAAGCTTTGCCCCGCATGCGGATGCTCACCCCGCACGTGGCGCGGTTGGTCGTGCGGATCGCAGCCGCCCCGGTGCTGGCACTGCTCGCCGCGTTCGTCGCGGCGGTGACGATCGATCCATCTGGGACGGTCGCGCTGTACCTCGCGGCCGCCTGCTGGGCGGCGGCGACCGGGTTGCTCATGACCGTGTCGGGGCTGCACCGGCTGCGTGGCCGGCCGCTGCTGGACGCGGGGGCGTTCGGCGTGCTGACCGCGACGGTGCCCGCCGCCACAACCGTGACGTGGCTGGCCGGCTGGACACCGATCGCGCACCTTTCGCTGCTGTTGACCGGATTGTTGGCGATCACAGCGTCCTCGCTCGCAGCGCTGCCGAGGGACTGGGTGCTCGGCGGCGGCGCGAACCGCAAGCTCCTGCCCGCGCTGGGTCGCAGCGTGTGGCTACTCGGGTTGTCCGAACTGCTCGACGTGCTCGCGTTGTCCACTGTGTACCTGGCGCTGACGCTCGCCGGCCGGACCACCGACAGCGGCCCGCTCTACCTCGCGGTGCTGGTGGCGAGCATGGTCGGCGCGCTACTGCTGTACCAGTTGAAGCTGTACCAGCCGGCGACGTCGGCACGGCTGCGCGGCACGGGCGGCGCGAGCGGACGGGCACGCACTTTCCGCCTGCTGCGGGCGGCCGAGCGCGGCGGGCTGGCGTTCGCCGCGGTCGTGGCGGCGATGATGGCACTGCCGGCCGGCCGCGCCGTGCTCGCCACCGAGTCGTACGCCGTGCTCGGCGCGATCCTCGCCGTGGAGGTCGTGCTGTCCACAATGGTCATCTATGCGAACTTCCTGCTGGAGAACACGAACAGCAGCGTCCTCACGCTCACCTCGACCGCGGCCGTGGTCGGGCTCCTCGCCACCGGACTGATCGCCCTCGCGGTCGTGCCGTGGCTCGGCGCGGCCGGCGGGCTCACCGCGCTCGTGCTCGCGACGGCGGTCAAGGCCCGCGCACTGCGCGTGCTGCTGGTGCGCCGCCACCCGGAACTGCACACATCCACCTACTGAACAACAGCGGAGCACCCCATGTACGTACTCGGTATCAGCCGGCACCACGACGCCGCCGCGGCTCTGGTGCGGGACGGCGAGATCGTCGCCTTCGCCGAGCAGGAGCGCTTCAGCCGGATCAAGCACGACGGCGGCTTCCCCACCGACGCGATCCAGTACTGCCTGCGGCAGGGCGGGATCACGCTGTCCGATGTGGACCACGTGGCGTACTTCTGGCAGCGCTGGCGCGAACCGCTGCACGCCGCGAAGGTGTTCGCCCGCTACTTCCCCGCCACCCTCGAGGTGTTCCGCAACGAGGGTGACCAGGGTGCCAAGGCGCCAGGGCTCGTCGACACCTTCAGGCACGGCGGCAGGGGCGTGGACAACTTCCACGTCGGTGGGGCGGTGCTCGGGCACGTGAAGCGTGGCTACACCCTCGGCCGCGACCTCAAGCAGGCGCTGGGGTTCGACGGTCCGACGAAGTTCACCGTCCGTCTCGTCGACCATCACCGGGCGCACGGCGCGAGCACGTTCTTCATCTCGCCGTGGGACGAGGCAGCGGTGCTGACCCTCGACGGGATCGGCAGCGACGGCACCAGCACGTGCCTGGCGGTCGGCAAGGGCAACAAGATCACCGATATGCGGCGGTTCAAGTTTCCGCACTCGCTGGGCGCCATGTACGCGGGAGTGACCAACTACCTCGGCTTCTACCCGACCATGGACGAGGGCAAGGTGATGGGGCTCGCGCCGTTCGGCCGGGACACCCACGTCGAGGCGTTCAAGGACCTGGTGCACCTGCACGACGACGGCCGCTACGAGCTGAACCTCAGCTGGTTCCGCCACCACACGTCCGGCCGGCACCTGATGTCGCAGAAGTTCATCGACACGTTCGGCCCGCCTCGCGAGCGCACGAGGGTCACCTCGGACAACCCGATCCCCCAGCACTACATGGACATCGCGTACGCACTGCAGGCACGGCTGGAGGACGTCGGGCTGCATCTCGCGCGCTGGCTGCACGAGCAGACCGGGCTGACGAAGCTGTGCGTGGCCGGTGGTGTCGCGCTCAACTCGGTGATGAACGGCCGGATCTTCCTGGAGACACCGTTCGAGGAGTTCTTCGCACAGCCCGCGGCGGCGGACGACGGCTCGGCACTCGGCGCCGCGCTGGAGGTGAGCGTTGGTGAGCGGGGCGCGCCCCGACCGACGTCCGGCTTCATCTTCACCGGCCCGGAGTTCACCGAGGAGGAGATGGAGCAGGCGTTGCGGGACGCCGGCGTTCAGTACCGGCGGGTGGACGACATCGCGGCGTGGACCGCGACCCGGGTCGCGGACGGGCTGATCGTCGGGTGGTTCCAGGGCCGCATGGAGTGCGGGCCTCGGGCGCTGGGCAACCGGTCGCTGCTCGCCGACCCGCGCGACCCGGAGTCGAAGACGCGGATGAACGAGAAGGTCAAGCACCGCGAGGCGTTCCGGCCGTTCGCGCCGTCCTGCCTGGTGGAGCGGGCCGGTGAGTTCTTCGCGAGCGGTTATCCGTCCGCGGTGATGCTGCTCGTGTTCGACGTGCTGGCACACCAGCGGGACGTCGTCCCGGCGATCACGCACGTAGACGGCACGGCTCGCGTGCAGACCGTGAGCCGTGAGGACAACCCCCGCTACTGGGACATGATCTCGCACTTCGAGCGGCTGACCGGGGTGCCGATGGTGCTGAACACCTCGTTCAACGACAACAACGAGCCCATTGTGTGCACACCGGAGGACGCGATCGCCTGCTTCGTGAAGACCGACGTCGACGGGCTCGCGCTCGGCCCCTTCTGGGTGGAGAAGTGACCGTCCTGTACGCCAGCCGGCGCTGGCTGTGGCTCGCGGGCGCGGTGCCCGCCGCCCTGCTGACCGGGCTGATCATGGTCGTGCTGCCGCCGGACCAGACGCTCGACAACCTCGCCGAGTGGCTGTTCAAGCTGAGCCCGTTCCTGTGCGCGGTGCTGGCGGCCGCGACCTTCCCGCGCGGCCGGTTCGGGCCGGCGCTCGTGGTGACCGGCGTGTTGGTGTACATGGGTTACCTGGACACGGCGCTGATCCTGCGGGTCCTGGAGTACCGCCAGCAGGGTGAGTTCGCGGTCGTGTACCAGTTCCAGCTGTTCGTGGTGACCTACATCGTCCTGTTCGGGCTGCTCGCGTTCCGGCTCGGCGGCGCGCGCACGGCGACCGTGCTGAAGGTGGGCGCGGCCGCCGTGCTCGTCGTGATCTCCGGCCTCAACGACCTGGGGTTCTGGGTCATGAACGACTGGGAGGGCGCGCGTCCGGCCACCCTCGACTGGGCTTCGCACATCATCGTGTTCACCGGCGGGCCGCCGAGCGTGCCGGTGGCGGTCGTGTTCCTCCTGGTCCATCTCGTGCTCGCGGGCGTGGTGTTGGCACTGCCGGTCGAGCGCTGGGTGGACGAGCGCCTCGCCCGCTGAGGGACGCCTTCCTCACGTGGCCGCGCGGGCGGCGTAGAACTCCTCGACCTTGTCCACGCCGTGCAGGTCGACGAGGTATTCCCGGCCGAGGCGTGCGGCGGTCGGTTGCAGGTGTGGCAGCAGCGGGTTGTCGATGACGACGGTGTGCTTGGCGCGGAACTCGTACGCGCGGATCGGGGTGGTGAGGCTGAGGTTCACGACCGTGTGCGACCAGCCCATCTGAATGGGGAGAAGATCGCCGCGGTGTTGCACGGCCTCGTATTCGAGGTTGTCGCCGAACAGGGTGAGCGCGCCCTCCTCACCGCACTCGTAGACGAGAACGATGACATCGGTTTCCGGGTGCCAGTGCGCGTTGGCCACGAAACCGGGCGGTACGTCGAGGCCGCCCGCACAGATGGCGATCTCCGGGGCGTTGCCGTCCGGACGGCCGTCGACCAGCGGCCGTATCCGGTGTCCCTGTGGGGTGATCACCGGATCGATCGACTCGAAAGGGATCGCGGTGGGAGGTTTGGTCAACATGGCGGGTTCCTCTCCGTGACATTCCTGTCCGGGGCCAATGTGGAAACCCCGACCGGCGGGTGAGCAGGCCATCCATCCCTGTCCGTGCGTGTTGCCGTCCCCAGAGTTTGGGGCCCTTGAGGAAATATAGGGAGAACCGGAGGTGTTGTGAAGCCAATCCGTTGACGAGAAGTTGCCGATTTCATATGCACGAAGTGCCTGCACCTGCACCGCGATTGCCGAAATGTCGACGCACTCGACCGACAATTGCCTCTACGGCATTTGCTCGACCTGCCGACAAATGCGGCACGAAGAATTTGTCATGCGGACACCTTATTTTCGCGCGCAGAGGCGCGCGGAGGTCGTCCCGTCGGCAAGCCCGGCGGGCGGCCAAGCGGTCGGCAAGTGACACCTGGTGACGCACCGTGACCAGCGATACTCCTGCCTGTGACTCGCCACCTCCATGGTCACACACCAGGGGGACGGTTGGTTGCCTTCTGGCAGTAATTTTTCACCGGAAGTCCAGCACCCGTGACGAGGGAAGCCCATGAAGGCCGTTGTGTACGCGGAGTACGGGGCGACGCCGGTCGTCGCCGAGGTGCCGGCGCCGGCGTGTCCCGACCGGGGGGCCGTGCTGGAGGTCCGGGCGACGGGCGTGTGCCGGTCGGACTGGCACGCGTGGCGGGGCCACGAGCTCGTCCCGCTGCCCCACGTCCCCGGCCACGAGCTCGCCGGCGTCGTCGCCGAGGTCGGGGCCGGCGTCACCCGCTGGCGGCCCGGCGTTCGCGTGACCGTGCCGTTCGTCTGCGGGTGCGGGGAATGCGCCCACTGCCTCGCAGGCGACGCGCAGGTCTGTCCACACCAGACACAGCCGGGCTTCACCGGCCCTGGTTCCTTCGCCGAGCGAGTGGTCATCCACGCCGCGGACACGAACCTGGTGGCACTGCCCGACTCCGTCGACTTCGTGGCCGCCGCGTCGCTGGGTTGCCGGTTCGCCACGGCGTTCCGCGCGCTCACCGCCCACGGCCGGCTCGGCGCGGGCGACTGGCTGGCAGTGCACGGCTGCGGTGGCGTCGGCCTGTCGGCGGTGATGATCGGCGTGGCGCTGGGCGCCCGGGTGGTGGCGGTGGACATCGCCGCCCCGGCACTGGAACTGGCGGGATCCCTGGGCGCCGAACACCTGGTGCACGCGGACCCTGATCCCGCTGCGACGGTTCGCGAGCTCACCGGCGGCGGCGCGACGGTGTCGATCGACGCGCTCGGCTCACCGGCGACCGCGGCGGCGTCGGTGCGGAGCCTGCGCCGCCGGGGCCGGCACGTGCAGGCCGGCCTTCTGCTGGACGGCGCGACACCGCTGCCGATGGACGTGGTCGTCGCGCGGGAACTCGAGATCCACGGCACGCACGGCATGGCGGCCGCCGACTACCCGTCGATGCTGTCCCTCGTCGCGGCCGGCACCCTGCGTCCGGAACTTCTGGTGGGCAAGGTGATCGGACTGGCCGACGCGCCCGACGCGCTGGTCGCCATGGACCACGCGGCCGCGGGCGCCGGCATCACCGTCATCGAGATGTGAGCCATTCGCCCGGGAGCATTTCCTCGTTACTCGTAACGCGTTGCCAGGCGCGGCCGGCATCATAGGCGGATCATGATGAAGTCCTTCGCCGACTTTGTCACGAGCGGACAATTCCGCCGCACCGGCGAACAAACCGTGATGACTCAACGCCGTGAGCGGATTACTCCTCGTGGTGCTCACCAGGCTGACAACTTTGCGGTTCAACGGAATTGATCCATGTCACCGCTCTTGTTGGCACCCATGGCGAGCCGTATGGTCCGGTTACCTACTGGCGAGTAAACAGGCGCGGGAGGTGCGGGTGAGACCAGCCGGACCAACTACCCGCATTCCACCGGCAACCGTGCTCCTCATCGCCCTCGTCGCGTTCGTGGCCGCCATGGACAACACCATCGTCGTGGCGGCAGCGCCGACCATCGGCCGTGAGCTCGGGATCAGCATCGCGGTGCTGCAGTGGCTCAGCATCGCCTACCTCCTCCCCTACGCGGGTTTGTTGCTGCTGGCCGGCGCGCTGGTCGACCGGTTCGGTGAACGGCGTGCGCTGCGGACCGGGCTGGTCGCGTTCGGTGTCTTCGCCGTCCTGGCCGGGGTGGCCGGGAACGCGGTGCTGCTCATCGCCGCCCGCGTTGGCCAGGGTTGTGCGGCCGCGCTCGTCGTACCCGCGACCATGAGCCTGGTGCGCACCCGGTTGCCTCAGCCGGTTCGGGCGGTCGGTGCGGCGATCTGGACCGCGGCTCTGGCCGCCGCGCTCGCGCTCGGGCCATGGCTCGGCGGCGCGCTCGCCGAGCACGCGCACTGGCGCTGGATCTTCGCCGCCCCGCTGCCGTTCGTCCTACCCGCGCTTCTCCTGGTGCCGAAGGAGATCCCCGCAGGGGACGCGACCGTGCGGGTCCGGCCGACGCCCGCGATCGTGGTGACCGCCGGTCTCGTCATGGTCACCGGGGCGGTCGTGCTGCGCGGTGTGCCGGGCACGGGCAGCGCCGCGCTGCTGGTCGGTGTCGCGGGTGTCGCCGCGTTGTGGGCGTTCACCCGGCTGGAACGGCGCGCCAGGACCCCGCTCGTCCCGCGCCAACTGGTCGCCGACCGGCCTTTCCTGCTCATCAACGTGGTCGCGGCACTGTGGGGCGTCGGTATCGGTGGCGTCGTGTTCTTCACGCCCCTGCACTACCAGGACGCACTCGGGCTGAGCCCGCAGGCGGCGGCGCTTCCGCTGGTCATGGTCGCGGTCGCGGTGATCACCGCCGCGCCGTTCGTCCCACTCGCGCTGCGCCGCTTCGGTCCACAGCGGACGGTCGCGAGCGGTCTGTTCCTCGTCGCCGTTGGGCTCGCGTGGCTCGCCGCGGTCGACCACCTGCCCGGACTCGGGCCACGGCTGGCCGGACTGCTCGTGCTCGGCGCCGGCTCGGCGGGCACGACACCGCTGACCGCGCTGGCGCTCGACCGCGCTGACACCTCGGTGGCCGGCGCGGCCTCCGGGGTACTCACCTCGTCCAGGGAACTGGCCAGTGCGCTCGGCATCGCCCTGTTCGGCCTGGCCATGGCACTGACCGACTACCGGGTCGGCCTCTTCGGCGCCGCGCTGCTCCAACTCGCCGGCGCCTGGCTCACGTTCGTCGCACTGCGCCAGCGATCCACCACGCCAGATCCCGTCCGCTGACACCTTTTCGAGGGGGCGTCGTGTTGCCTACCGTTGCCGAGACCGCCGCACTGCCCGTCCTGCTTCGCGACTGGGCACGCCGCCAGGGCGACGAGCGCGCACTGACCTTTGTGGACTATACACGCGATCCCGGCGGGCTCGCGACCACGCTGACATGGGCGGAGCTCGACGAGCAGGTCGAGCGGATCGCGGCCGCGATCCAGCCCCGGTGCTCGACCGGCGACCGGGTCGCGATCCTGGTCGAGCAGTCGGCGACCTACGTCGCGTCGTTTCTCGCGGCGATCCGCGCCGGGCTGATCGCCGTGCCGCTGTATCCACCGGGTCTGCCCCGTTTCGACGAGCGGCTGGCCGCGGTGCTCGCCGACTGCACCCCGGCACTGCTGCTGGCGAGCTCGGCCCGCGCCACGGACGTGGCGCGGTTCGCCGGCGACGTGCCGGTGGTGCCGGTCGACGCGCTCGGCGAACCGGGACCGTTGCTCGACGTGCCACACGGACCGGACGATGTCGCGTACCTGCAGTACACCTCGGGGTCGACCCGCACGCCGGCCGGTGTCGTGCTCACGCACGCCAACGTGTTCGCCAACGCGCGCCAGGCCGTCGAGTGCTTCGAGCTGGTCCACGGCCGGTCGGTGTGCGTGAGCTGGCTGCCGTTGTTCCACGACATGGGCCTGATGCTGGGTGCCGCGGCCGCGCTCGTGGCCGGGATACCGGTGGTGCTGCTCGATCCCGGCGCGTTCCTGGAACAACCGGTCCGCTGGTTGCGTGCGCTGTCGGCCAATCCCGGCGCGATCACCGCGGCACCCAGCTTCGCCTACGCCTACGCCGCCGCCCGGACCACGGAACGGGACCGCATGCTGCTGCGGCTCGACGGGGTCGAGGTGCTCATCGACGGCAGCGAACCCGTGGCGCCGGCCAACATCAACCGGTTCCACGACACGTTCGCCGAGTGCGGGCTGCGCCGTGCCGCGCACCGGCCCTCCTACGGGCTGGCCGAGGCGACGGTGCTGGTGACGTCCACGCCGGCCGGGACAGAGCCGCGCCCGCGCACGTTCGACGCGGGGGCGCTGGCCGCCGGCACGGCCGCGCCTCCGACGCCAGACCGGCGCACGAGCACGCTGGTCGGCTGTGGAACGCCGGCAGGACAACGGGTTCTGGTCGTGGACGCCGAGACCGGGGTGCCTGTGCGGGACGGCACGGTCGGCGAGGTCTGGGTGAGCGGGCCCAACGTGGCGACCCGGTACTGGCGGGGAACCGAGCGGTCCGAGCACACGTTCGGCGGCCAGGTCCCCGGCGAGCCCGGGCGGTGGCTGCGCACCGGCGACCTCGGCCTGTTCGTCGACGGTGAGCTGTTCATCACCGGCCGCCTCAAGGACCTGATCATCGTCGACGGCCGCAACCACTACCCGCAGGACATCGAGTACACCGTCGAACACGCGCACCCCGCGATCCGCCGGCACGCCACCGCCGCGTTCGCCGTGTCCACTATGGATGGTGAACGTCTGGTGGTGCTCGCCGAACGGGCCAGGGACGCCGAGTCGATGCTGGACGAGGAGGTCACCGTGGCGGTGCGGTCGGCGGTCTCGGCCGAACACGGCATCGGTGTCCAGGACCTCGTGCTGCTCGATCCCGGTGCGGTGCCACGGACATCCAGCGGCAAGATCAGCCGCACCGCCTGCCGTGCCATGTACCTCGCGGAGGGAGGCGCGTGACCGCGGAGAGATGGGACCAGCGGCGCTGGCAGCAGTGGTTGCTTAACCGGTTGACCGTGTTGCTGGGGCGGCCGGTCACGGACCGGGACGTGGACCGCCCGCTGTCCGACTGCGGTCTGTCCTCACGGGACGCGGTCACGCTCGTCGCGGACATCACTCGGCTGAGCGGAAAAGAGGTGCCGAGCACGCTGGTGTGGGCGGCACCGACGATCACCGCGCTGAGCCGGGCCCTGGTCGAGACCACCGAAGCGGACGACCACGTGCCGGTCGCGGCGACGGAACCGATCGCGGTGGTGGGCCTGGCGTGCCGCTTGCCGGGCGCACCGTCGGCGTCGGCGTTCTGGTCGCTGTTGCGTGACGGCGAATGCCCGGTCGCCACCGTGCCTCCCGATCGCTGGGAGTCGTTCGCGGCCGGGCAGGACCTGTCCCGGCTGCCACGGCACGGCGCGTTCCTCGGCGACGTCGCCGGGTTCGACGCCGCGTTCTTCGGTATCAGCGCACGTGAGGCCGACGAGATGGACCCTCAGCAGCGGTTGCTGCTCGAGGTGACGTGGGAGGCACTGGCGAACGCCGGTATGCCTGCCTCGTCGTTGCACGGATCGGACTGCGGCGTGTTCGTCGGCCTGTCGGCGGTCGAGTACGGCCACCTGACCATGGCCGATCTGTCCACTGTGGATGCCTGGTCGGCGACAGGTGTGTCCGCGTCCCTGGCCGCGAACCGCTTGTCGTACGTGCTCGGCACGCACGGCCCCAGCGTCACGGTGGACACGGCGTGCTCCTCGTCGCTCGTCGCCGTGCACCAGGCGACCCGCGCGCTGCAGGCCGGTGACTGTTCGACGGCGGTCGTCGGCGGCGTGAACCTGTTGCTGTCCCCGGGAATCACGGCCGTGTTCGACGCTGCGGGCGCCCTGTCCTCGGACGGGCGGTGCAAACCGTTCGACGCCGCGGCCGACGGCATCGTGCGGGGCGAGGGCTGCGGGGTGGTCGTGCTGCGCCGGCTCGGCGACGCACGCCGCGCCGGGGACCGGATACTGGCCGTACTGCGGGGAAGCGCGGTCAACTCGGACGGCCGGTCGAACGGCATCATGGCACCGAACCCCCGCGCACAGGCCGCGTTGCTGCGTCGCGCGTACGCGAACGCGGACCTGTCCCCTGGCACGGTCGACTACGTGGAGGCCCACGGCACCGGAACCCCACTGGGCGACCCGATCGAGGCGGACGCGCTGCGGGCCGTGCTGGGCGCGAACCGCGACGCGGAGCGACCGCTGCTGATCGGGTCGGTGAAGAGCAACCTGGGCCACCTGGAGGGCGCGGCCGGGATCACCGGGCTGATCAAGGTGGTGCTTGCCCTGCGGCACGGGCAGCTCCCGCCGTCACTGCACTTCACGCAGCCGAACCCGCGGATCGACTTCACCGGGCTGCGGGTCGTCGACGCACCCCGTTCGTGGCCCCGGTACGGCGGGGTGGCGCGG
>NZ_DASUVO010000175.1:0-7410 GCF_036378875.1 Actinophytocola sp. | reverse complement strand
GTCGGGCGGGAGAGCGTCCTGATCGCCCGTGGCCGCGGGGGTGCGCTGCGGGCGTTCCTGAACATCTGCCGCCACCGGGGCGCGAAGCTGTGCACCGAGGAGAGCGGCGAGGTCAAGCGCAGCTTCCAGTGCCCGTACCACGCCTGGACGTACGGCCTGGACGGCAAGCTGATCGCCGCGCCCAACCTGACCAAGATGCCGGACATCGACCGCGTCGAGTACGGCCTGGTGAACGTGCACATCCGGGAGTGGCTGGGCTACGCGTGGGTGTGCCTGGCCGACGACCCACCGTCCTTCGAGGACACCGTGGTCGGCGCGGCCACCGACCGACTCGGCGACCCGGCGCTGATCGACCGCTGGGAGGTCGACGAGCTGGCCGTCGGCCGCCGGATCGTCTACGACGTCAAGGCGAACTGGAAGCTGATCGTCGAGAACTTCATGGAGTGCTACCACTGCGCGACGATCCACCCCGAGCTCACCGAGGTGCTGCCGGAGTTCGCCGACGGCTACGCCGCGCAGTACTACGTCGGCCACGGCGCCGAGTTCGCCCCCGACGCGCAGGGCTTCACGGTCGACGGCAGCGAGGGTTTCGGCAAGCTCGAACACCTCTCAGCGGACCAGGACCGCCGCTACTACGCGATCACCGTGAACCCGCAGGTGTTCATCAACCTGGTGCCAGACCACGTGATCTTCCACCGCATGTACCCGGTCGCCCCCGACCGCACGATCGTCGAGTGCGACTGGCTCTACAGCAAGGAAGTCGTGGCGACGGGCAAGGACGTCTCGCGCTCGGTGGAACTCTTCCACCGCGTCAACCAACAGGACTTCGACGCGTGCGAACGCTGCCAACCGGCCATGTCGTCCCGCGTCTACGCCCGCGGCGGCGTCCTCGTACCGAGCGAGCACCACATCGCCGCCTTCCACGAGTGGGTCACGAGCCAGCTGGTCTAGATATCTTGGAAACCGTGCCTTGACAGGAGGCGCGCCGCGGACAAACGTGTTAACCGGATAGCGACAGAGTCGTACGCTTTGCGAACACGGGGCCTTCGATGGCGATCGAGTCGCGGGAACTGCGGAACTGCCTTGGTCATTTCGCGACCGGGGTGACGGTCGTGACCTGTCTGGCGGACGGCGAGCCACACGGGGCCACGGTCAACTCGTTCACGGCCGTGTCGCTCGACCCGCCGCTCGTGCTGGTCGCGCTCGGCCGGCACACCAAGGCCTGCCGGTACCTCGACGGCGCCCCGTTCACGATCAACGTGCTGCGCCGCCGGCAGGACGACCTCGCCCGCCACTTCGCCGGCAGGCCGTCGCTCGACGGCGTGGAGTGGGTGCCGGGCACCGAGCGGCTCGCCGGCGCACTCGCCTACCTCACCTGTGCGCCGTGGCGTGACTACGACGGCGGCGACCATGTGCTGTTCCTCGGTGAGGTCACCAAGTTCGAGCATCACGGCGGCGAACCGTTGGTCTTCTACCGCGGCGCGTTCCACCCGCTCGGCAGGCCGTTCGAGGTCGCGCCCTGGCTCGGATCGCTGGACGACCCCGATGCCGGCTGGCTGCCGGCGCCCACCCCAAGGAGGTCGTCGTGACCATGACGGGAACGACCACAAAGCCCATGACAGGCGAGGAGTACGTCGAAAGCCTGCGGGACGGCCGGGAGATCTGGCTGTACGGCGACAAGGTCACCGACGTCACCACGCATCCCGCGTTCCGCAACGTGGTGCGGATGACCGCCCGGCTGTACGACTCGCTGCACGACCCCGCGCGGCGGGACGTGGTCACCGCGCCGACCGACACCGGCAGCGACGGGATCACCCACCCGTTCTTCCGCACCCCGCACTCCGCGGCGGACCTCGTGGCCGACCGGGACGCGATCGCCGAGTGGGCACGGATGACGTACGGCTGGCTCGGCCGCAGCCCGGACTACAAGGCCGCGTTCCTCGGCACGCTCGGCGCGAACGCCGACTTCTACGAGCCCTACGCCGACAACGCGCGGCGGTGGTACGCCGAGTCGCAGGAGAAGCTCCTCTACTGGAACCACGCGATCATCAACCCGCCGGTGGACCGCGACCGGCCGCCCGACGAAGTGCGGGACGTGTTCGTGCACGTCGAGGAGGAACGCGACGACGGCCTGATCGTCAGTGGCGCCAAGGTGGTCGCGACCGGATCGGCGATCACGCACTACAACTTCATCGCCCACTACGGGCTGCCGATCAAGAAGCGGGAGTTCGCGCTCGTGTGCACCGTGCCGATGGGCGTGCCCGGCATGAAGCTGATCTGCCGCCACTCCTACGCGATGAACGCATCGGACAGCCCGTTCGACTTCCCGCTGTCCAGCCGGTTCGACGAGAACGACACGATCTTCATCCTCGACCGCGTGAAGATCCCGTGGGAGAACGTGTTCATCTACGGCGACGCGGAGAAGGCGAGCACGTTCTTCCCCGGTTCCGGTTTCCTGCACCGTTTCACCTTCCACGGCTGCACACGGCTCGCGGTCAAGCTCGACTTCCTCGCCGGCCTGCTGATGAAGGGCGTGGAAACCACCGGTACCAAGGACTTCCGCGGCATCCAGTCCCGCGTCGGCGAGGTCATCGCGTGGCGCAACATGTTCTGGGCGATCACCGACGCGATGGCGCACCACCCCGACGAGTGGATCGACGGCGCGGTGCTGCCGCACCTGGACTACGGGTTGGCGTACCGCTGGTTCATGACGCTCGGCTACCCACGCGTCCGCGAGATCATCATGCAGGACCTCGGTTCCGGGCTGATCTACCTGAACTCACACGCGAAGGACTTCGACACCCCGGAGCTCCGGCCGTACCTGGACCAGTACATGCGCGGCTCCAACGGCGTCGACTCGGTCGCGCGCGTGAAGCTCATGAAGCTGATCTGGGACTCCGTGGGCACCGAGTTCGGCGGGCGGCACGAGCTGTACGAGCGGAACTACTCGGGCAACCACGAGGCGGTGCGAGCCGAGGTGCTGTACGCCGCGCAGAACTCCGGCCTCGCCGAGGAGATGACGGGCTTCGCCGAACAGTGCATGGCCGAGTACGACCTCCACGGCTGGACCGTTCCCGACCTGGCCAGCCCGTGAAGGCCCCGGGGGACAAGGACTATGTGCAGTCCCTCGAACGGGGGCTGTCCGTGATCCTGGCGTTCGCGGCGCGCAAACCGTTGCTCACCCTGGCGCAGCTGACGGAGGCGACCGGCCTGACCCGCCCGACCGTGCGGCGCCTCGTACTCACGCTGGAGCGGCTCGGCTACGTGCGTTCCGAGGGCCGGGCCTACTCCCTGACCCCGCGCGTACTGGCACTGGGCCACGCGTTCACGTCGTCGCTGAACCTGACCGAGTCGGCACAGGGCCCGATGGCGAGGGCGGCCGAGGCCGTCGGGCACACGTGCTCGCTGCTGGTCCTCGACGAGGAGGACGCGGTGTTCCTGCACCGGGTGCCGGCGCGCGGCGGGTTGCCTCTGCTGACGTCCTCCCGAATGCCGGCCTTCGCGACGGCGGCCGGACGCGTTCTGCTCGCCGGGCACCGAAACATGTCGCTGACCGGCCCGTTCCCAAAGCTGACCCCCTGGACGGTGACCGACCCCGTGCGGCTGGGTCAGATCGTCACCGACGTGCGCGAGCGCGGGTGGGCGCTGGTGGACCAGGAGTACGAGGAAGGCGTGCGGTCGTTCTCGGCGCCGGTACGCGACAGCGCCGGATGGGTCGTGGCGGCACTGGGCATGTCCGTGCCGTCCACAGTGGACATGTCGGTGATCAAGTGGGAGCACGTGCCGGCTTTGATGTCCGCGGCGGACGAGATCAGCGCCGCGCTGGGCGCCGAGTACCACGGTTTCGTACTGCGGCGCTCAGCCACGTGATGAAGGCTCCTTCATCGCGCCGGCGGGGCTCTTCAGGACATCCAGCGCAGGGGGAGTGCTGTCGGGCCGTGGATGCCGATGGGTGGGCGCCAGGTGAGTGGGCCGGCGACAACCGGCGGTCCGAGCCGTCCGGCCAGGACGGGTAGGGCCTCGCCCACTTCGGCTCTCGCGAGCGCGGCGCCGAGGCAGTGGTGCGGTCCCGCGCCGAACTGGAGGGGTGGTGCCTCCCGGGTCGCGGTGATGTCGAACGTGGCGCCGTCGTGGAAGACGCGGGGGTCGCGTCGTGCCGCGGCCACGCACATCGTGACCAACGTGTTCTTGGTGATGTGTGTGCCGTCGTGGTCGAAGTCCTGTGCGGCGAACCGGAAAACCGTTGGCGCGGACGGAAGCCAGCGCATGACCTCCTCCACCGCCCGGTCCGTCAGCTCGGGTCGGCTGCCCAGCAGGCGCCACTGGTCGGGGTGACCGGCGAAGGCGACCATCGCGTTGGCGAGCTGGTGGCGGGTCGTGTCGTGTGCCGCGAACACCAGCGTGACGATGAGGTTGCGTATCTCCGCCAGAGTGACCCCGGTGTCGTCCCGCTGCTGGGCGATCACCAACGCGGAGATGAGGTCCTCGCCCGGATCGGCCTTCTTGTCCGCCATCAGGGAGTCGACGTAACCGTCCAGCCCGACGACCGCGGTCTCGACGCGGGCCGCGATGTCGCCGCCGTGTGCCAGGCTGAACACCAGGCCGACGTCCGCGGTCCAGACGCGGAACGTGTCGTAGTCCTCCGGCGGCACGCCGAGCAGTTCGCACATGACCGCGAGTGGCAGTGGATTACCGAAGTCCTCGATGAACTCGCATTCGGCGACCGAGGCCAGTTCCTCGGTGAGTTGTTCGGCCTTTGTCCGGATGAACGGCCGCAGTTTCTCGATCATTCGCGGCGTGAAAGCCTTGCTCACGAGGCCGCGTAGCCGGCGGTGGTCGGCGCCTTCGACGTTGGAGATCATCGGGACGTACCAGTCGTAGATCGGGCCCTCGGTGACGCCGTTCATCTCCATGTAGCGCTTGCCGTTGTGGTCCAGTCGCTGGTCGCGCAACAGCGCGTGCGCGTCGGCGTAACGCAGGACGAGCAGGCCGACCGGGGTTTCCGCGCACCAGCTCCTTTCCTGTGCCTCGACCACCTCCGGTGCGTTGAAGTCGAAATCCGGATCAAGAACGTTGAGGAACGGGAGATGTGGATGTGATACGCCGGCCACGGTTGCTGACATTGTGTGCCTTCAGGGAGCGTCATCCTTTCCACCATGCCGCAGGTCATTGATCCTTGGAACAGATTTCCGGCGCGATTTTCCGGCGTGTAGGGTGCCGGCGTGAGGTACCCCCGCCGGTCTCCCTTGCGGGACATCGCCTACGACCGCTCCGCCGCCGCGTTGTGGCGGTGGGTCGACGCACCGCAGGACGCGGCGCTCACCGCCTTCGTCGAGGAGTACGGAAAGGCCGACGATCCCGCGGCGGTGCGGTCCCGGCTGACCCCAGGTGACTTCTACACGCTCATGACCTTCGCCCGCCGGTGCGTGCTCGCCGCCCTGCGAACCTCGGCGCCCGCGCTGGCGCGGACGGCTTTCGAGGCGCTGTCGGCGATCGAGCTGGACCGGATCGACTGGCGTGACATGGCTGTGGTGTCCTCGCTCGTCTCCTACGCCGCGCGGCGGGTCGGGCTGGCGCCGGACGAGGTGCTGACCGGGGCGGTGCTCCGTGCGGAACCGGCGGTCGCGGACATCCTCAGGAACGCCACGACGGGCGAGGGCGGTTCGGGCGGATACCACGAGTTGAAGACGCCGTCCGGTCCCGTGCTCGTCGAGATCAGCGGACCCGTGCGCGGCGCCGTCGATCTGCTGAAGCGGGCACTGCGTGTCGCGGAGGCCATCGAGGCGGACGGGCGGTACGACGTCAGCAACGTCGCGGTGGAACGGGAAGTGCCCGCGGTGTGGCTCGTCGAAACCCCGGAGGCCGCGACGGCACGACGGCGGCTGCGGCGCTGTGTGAGCGTGCGCGCGGAACCGCCGGGGGACCGGGCCAACTTCCTCCTGGTGTTCCTTGCCGAGGCGGAGAGCGAGGAAGCCGCCGAGACGGTCGCGTCGGCGGCCCGACGCAGGGTCATGGACCAGGCGTCGTTGCTGGGCATCGCCGCCGGGCGCCGCTGTGCGGTCGTCGTCGCCAGATCCGCGGTGTACGGCGAGCCGTCCATTGAGGACGGACCGTCGCTCACCCGGTTCGTGGCGCCGATCACCACGGTCCTCCGGTAGTCAGCCGTCGGTCCACACCAGATCGTTGGACCGCGTGACCGTACCGTCCCTTTGGGACGTCGCGGTGACCCATACGGTGTGGCCGACACCGGTGTAGGCGAACTGTTCGGTCACCCCGTTGCCGTTCGCGTCGGTGGTGACGTCGCCGCCTGGGTTGCCGTAGTTCGGGTTGGAGGAGTCCGGCATCAGGCTGTACGTCGCGTTCGGCTGCATGCCGGTCAGCTGGATGTGCATCCACGCGCAGTCCGGGCTCTCCCCGCAGTGCAGCTCGGTCGCCTGGCCACGGGACAGCGCGACCGTGCCGGGGGTTCCGTTGTCCGGCGGCACTTCCTCGGCGGTCGAGGCTCGTGCGCCGACGAGCTGTCCCGACGGGGTGTTAGTGACCGCCCGGACCGCGAACGTGATTGTGCCCGTGCCCGCGATGTCGTTGATCGTGGCGGTTTCGCCGGGCACGTTCGCGTCCGACCGGTCCGTCACACTGATCACGTAGTGCGCGAGCGTGCCGCCGCCGAGGTCGGCAGGCGGGTCCCAGTTCATCACCGCGGTTCTGGTGTCCGGGTTGTAGTCGACGGTGAGGTTCGTTGGCTCGCTCGGCGGCCTGATCGGTGCGACCGGGGTGACGGGATTCGACGCGGCGCCCGGGCCGGTGCCGACTCCGTTGGTCGCGGTGACGGTGAAGGTGTAGGTGGTGCCGTTGGCCAGGCCGGGAACCACTGTGGTGCGGGCGTTTTCGGGCACGGTGGTCTGGCCGCCGTTCCAGGTGATCTGGTAGCTGGTGACCGCGGAGCGGTTGTCGGCCGCGGGGCCCCAGCTGACGGTGGCGGAGGCGTCGCCGGCGGTCGCGTTGACGACCGTGGGCGCGCCCGGCGGGCTCGGCGGCACCACCGGTGGCGTTGGCGGCGTCGGGGGAGGGCTCGGCGGCGGCGTTGGCGTGACCGGCGGCGTAGGCGTGACCGGAGGTTTCGGGGTGGCCGGGAGCTTGGGGACGCTGGGTCTGGCGACCGGAGTGTCCGGGTCCTTGCCGCCGGTCGGCGCGGCCGGCTTGTCCCCGCCGGCCCCGGCCTCGATGGGAACGTTGGTCATACCGCCGTCGCGGTCCACCACCACGACGTGTTCGCCGGAGGCGCCGTCGATGTAGATGCGGTCGTCCTCACCACGAGTCAACCGCGGATCACCCTTGTCCGGCGGAAGCTCCTTGCTCTGCTGAACAACACCCTGCGCGTCATAGGTGACCAGCATGTTCGTGGTCCGG
>NZ_DASUVO010000174.1:0-241965 GCF_036378875.1 Actinophytocola sp. | reverse complement strand
TCATGTGGGACGACCTGGTCAGAGGTGCCATCGGTGCGGTGGTGCTGGTCGACACGCGTCGCCTGGCCGACGCGTTCGCCTCGATCGACTTCTTCGAGGACCGCCAGCTCCCGTACATCGTGGCGCTCAACTGCTTCGACCAGGTGTTGCACCACCGTATCGACGACGTTCGCGACGCACTCACGATCGACCAGACCGTCCCGATGATCACCTGCGACGCGCGTGACCGCGAGTCCACCAAGGAGACACTCATCACGCTGGTCGAGCACGCGATGCGCCAGCGGATGTCGGCCCGCGCCGGCTAGCGTCAGAGTGGGTCGAGGCGGCCCTTGAGCAGGCAGAACTCGTTGCCTTCCGGGTCGGCCAGTACGTGCCATGGCTCCTCGCCGGTCTGGCCGATGTCGGCGGGGCGCGCTCCAAGCGCCAGCAGGCGTTCGAGTTCGGCGTCCTGATCGCGGTCGGTGGCGTTGACGTCGATGTGCAGCCGGGATCGCCCCTTCTCCGGCTCGTCCCGGCGACTGAGGAACAGCGTCGGCCGCGCACCACCGAACCCTTCGCGCGGCCCGAGTCCCACCGAGCCGTCCTCGTAGCGGGAGAGCACGACGTAGCCCAGCGCCTCGGACCAGAACCGCGCCAGCACCTCAGGATCGCGGCAACCGAGCACGAGTCCACTGATACGACTTGCCATTGACGAAACCTGCTCTCGGTCTGGGACCCGGCGGCGAAACAATCCGCGACCGTACCGGACGAGGCGAGCGCGGGTGACGTGATTTCTAGGCCGGCGCCTTCGGGACCAGGACGCTGCGCTCGACGTCCGGGCTGGGAAAGGTCACCTCGATCGAGAGCTTCTGCTGCCGGTTGGCCTCGGTCGACCAGGTGAACTGGTTGTTCAGCTTGCCTTCCAGGTTGGCGGTCGTCCCTTTGGGAAGGGCGAAGGACACGCGCTTGGCGTAGTCGAGGAGCAGGTCGACCTGGCGGTGGGTCTCGCCGAGGAAGTCGATCTGCACCTGGTGGTGTCTGAGCTGGTTGGTCGTCGACGCACGCATGCTGATCAGTCCACCGAGGGCGGTGGCGACGTCGGGGTGCTCGGCCGCCTTGGCCCTGGCTCCGTCGATGTCCGGTGTCCCGCCCGCGAAGCTGCTGCTCGCCTCGACGGAGCGGAGTACGGCCCGGCGCAGGTCGGCGCCGAAGTCCGCGGTGAAGCCGGTGCCCTGCTCGCTGGTGGTCCGGTCCGCGCCGACCGACGCGGCGAGGCCGGTGGTGAGCTTGTTGTCGACCTTGGTGTGGTGGACGTCGACGTCGTACTCGACGGTCCGCAGATGTGTGGCGCCGAGCAGTTGGCAGACCTCACTGAACGCGTGGGCCTGGCTCAGGGCGAGGCTGAACAACGCGGCCTCGGCCGGGGCGAACCGGCCCGTTCTGGGGTCACGCAGCAGCACGGTGTCCCGGGCGGCCGGCACGTCGCTGAGTTGCTCGTCCGCGACCCAGCTGCCGATCAGGGGGAACGGGACCGCGGCGACCCGGTCGTCGGACAGCAGTTCGGGATGGCGGTCCTTGAGCCGGACGTAGTCCCGGTGCGACAGGAAGACGATGCGGTCGGGTTCGCGTCGGCTCATGCCCGGTCTCCCGTCGAAGCGTGTTCGTGCCATGGCGTTCGCGGCGCGCCGAGAACCGACAGCGCCCAACGCAGCAGCGCATCGAGTCGGGGCAGCCGCGGTCGGGTGCTCACCATTCCCCAGGCCAGTGCCGCGCGAACGCGTGTGGACTCCATGGACAGGTCAGCGACGGCCAACGCCCGGGTGACCGTGTCGGCGCAGTGGTCCAGATGGTTCTCCAGCTCGAAGGGGTGGTCGACCACGATGCTCACCCTCGTCGGCCGTCCGACCTGGTCGCGGCGTCCGAGGTCCGTTTCCACCAGCAGCGCGTTCGCACTCATCCGGACCGCACGGGTGTCCGGCCGCTGTGCGCTCCGGGTTCCTTCCCGTGCCACCAACCCGACGATGTTGTGGACGTGGGCAACGCCGGCGTCGTCGTCGACCACGACACCGCGCTCCCATGCGAAGGCCGGCAACATCAGGTCGTACTCGGCGTAGATCGCCACGACAGTCGATTGTGGACTCACAGCAGGCTCCCGATGATGTCGTTGGTGAGGGTGGCGGCGCGTTCCGGGTCGGCCAGGCTGCCCACGACGACGCGGGTCTTGTCCGGTGGGCCGATGGCCGCGCACACGTGTGCGAGCTGCTTCGCCACGTGGTCGCAGTACCGCTCCCAGGGAAGCGTGTCGCTGCGCGGATCGAGGTCGGCGTGCGTCACCACGATGACCACGCGCCGGGCTGCCGTGGCCCGGTCCGCGAGCCGGGCGGCGTCCAACTGCACCCGAACCCATTCGGTGTGCTGTCCGTGGCCCGCCGTCCGCCGCTCCTCGTCGAACAGGGTCGTGGCTTTGACGAGATAGAGCACGGCTTCCGCGCGATCCAGTTCGTTGCCGTTGGTGGTGATGGGTTCGTCGCGCCCGCTGATGTCGTGAAACGTCTTGAAGATGAACTTCTTTTCGATGTTGAGGACTTTCTCCCCGGTATCAATTCGAATAGGTGTGATTTTGACTGGCGTGTTGGTGGCCGGCGGGGTCGCCCACTCTCCCTGCCAGGAATTGATGAGCAGCGATTTACCGGTGGTGCGTTGTCCTAGAACGACGAGTCGCAGCGGTTTTCGCAGCTGGCGCTTGAGGATCGCGGCGCTGGCCACGCTGAAGCCGGCGATGAGAACAGGGATGAAAATCGGCATCGGCACCTGGCCCTGTGATCGTTGATGTTGTCGCCGTGGGGCGGGAATCCTGCCGGAGCGTACCCGATGACTCGGCCGGGAAAAGTGGACAACTTGTGGACAGAAGACGATGGCTATGACCCGCTCTCGCGCGGTGGTCCGTATTTCCTTGTGACACGGACCGTGTGACGTCTTACCATGATTTTCGGCGTCCGCGAACATTGAGGAAACGATGCCGATGTTCCCGATCAGTCGATTTCCGTTGGCGGGTGGTCGGGAGACCCTCGAAGACCTGCTGGGGGCGGGCCCCTGCGCCACTGAGCGGTTGGAGGCGGCGGTGAAGAAGTACGGCGGTGCGCGGTTGCGGCGTGCGGCGCTGGAGAGCGCGATCATGCGACGGCAGTCCAGACCGAAGCTCGCCGGCTACCCACCGCGGGTCTTCATCGCCTACCGCTGGGAGAACGACGAGGCGCTGGCCCGGGCACGCCGGCTCGCGATCGAGGTGGAGGCGTTGGGCTACGAGGTGTTCCTCGACCTCCGCCACCTGACCGACCTCGGACCGGGCGGCGTGGAGATCCCGCGGTACGTCTCACGACTGGTCGACGCGAACGTCTTCCTGCGTGTCATCACCGACTCCTACGTCGCTGACCTGGCGCGGGAATGGCTCCTGGAGGAGGACCAGCTCGCCAAACGCCTGGCCCACAACGGATGCGAGACCGTCCACGTCGTCTTCGGTGACGGCGGCGAGCCAGAGGACTGGGCCCGGCACGCGTCGGTGGACCTGCGTGCCGACCCGGACGACTTCACACCGCTCGCGACCGTCCTGCCCCCGTTCCGGGGGACACTGCTCGACCAGCAGGACCAGGCCGCGCTCATGGACCTCGTCACCACCGCCACGCGGCATCTACGAGAAAGAAGGCCCGACCATGTGCTCGCGTTGCTCAACACGGTGCGACAGCTGTCGAGCACGTTCGAGTACCGCCAACTGCTGGCACACGCACTACTGGACACTCGACAACCAACGGCCGCCGTGGCGACGGTCAGATCGACCACCGCGTTACCCGGCCGTCCCACCGTGGAGACGACCGTCGACTTCGCGTTACTCCTGCAGAAAGCAGGAGATCCCATCACCGCGCTCAGCTTCGCCCTCCGCACGCGCGGGATGCCGTCGCTGTTCCAACCCCGGTTCGCGTTCCTCGTCGGGGACATCCTCGACGACCTCGGCCAACATCGTGCCGCGCTGAACCACCTCCGCTACGCGCTCAGCACGGCCCGGCAGGACTGGACACCGCGGTCGCTGGTCACGCTGCTGAACACCATCGGACACGTCCTGCTGTTCGGCCTGCGAGACCCGGCCGGCGCCCGCCCGTACCTCACCGAAGCACTCACGCTCGACCGGCACGATCAGTCCACGATCACCAACCACCTGATCTGCCTCCTCTCACTCGGCGAAACCGAGGAGGCCGGCCGACTCCTGAGCCACGTCGAGACAACAGAGGTGACCGACCCGGCCCTGGCCCGCCTGCTGGCGGCGCTGCGAGACCACACGGACGTCACCGTCCCCGCACGCCGCATGCCGGTGGCACCCACGCACACCTGCGACCGCTGCCCGGCCGAGTTCACCGTGGGCCCCGGTCAACACCTGTGCGGCGCCTGCGGCTGTGTGACCCCCCAGCCGATCACCGACCCGTGCCCCTGGTGCGCCAACCGCTCACCGTCCCCACTCGGCATGCTGCGGGCAACATGCCCCATCTGCCGCGAAGGAAGGCTGGTCACTCGTCGCTGACCCAGTCGGTAGCCTCGACAACGCGCATCCGGCCCCGATGCATGGTGACGTACTGGAAGCGTCGGAAGTCCAGCCAGCCGACCGTTTCCTCGCCCGCGCCCCGGAAGAAGCCGCTGTAGCCGTCGTAGTCCTTGAACGTCAGGTCGATCATCCGTTCCCCGTCGAGGTCGGCGACGAAGACGTCTCGACCCAGCCCGTTGGGCTGTCCTCGACTGGAAGGCGAACCGCGGCTCGTCGCCGGTGCCGGTCGTCAGGAACGGACGTCCGGTGCGTTGGGAAACCCAGATGTCGTCCGGATATCTGATACCCATCCGCACGACACACGTGTAACGCGAGCGGGCCATCGGCCTGGTGCCGTCGGACGCCACCGCCACGAGCAGGCCGACGGTGCCGAGCTGCCGTCGAACGACGAACTCGCCGTTCTCCTCGGCGACGAAGGCTGCGATACCGCCCTTGTCGAGCAGGCAGACCAACGAGAAGCGTGGGTCGACCGTCGCGTCGACGCCCTGCAGGTAGGCGGTGTCGGTGACCAGGTGCAGGGCGACCCCGAATCGGGGATCACCACGTACTCCCGACACCAGTATCTCGTGTGGAAAACCGAGGACGTCACGCGAGGCCGGCATCTCGTTCGACGAAACGAGCGCGTCCATCTCGCTTTGCGTGAAGATGTCCGGGCTCTGCATGATGATGTCGTTGGCACCGAGGTCGTCGGCTCCCAGGATGTCGTCGAGCCGGAAGTCAGCAGGCAACGTGCGCAGGTGTTCCACTGTTTTCGTCTGCGGCCCTTCGCCGTAGCTGATGGACTCGATGCGCACATCGTCGCTGACCGGCAGTGCGTCGATGTCCGCTATGGACCGACGGTGCTCCGGCGAAGACCGAGATCCTGCTGGGATGTGCCAGGTAACCTCGTACGGTGGTCGGCCCCCATGGTGCCCGGAAGAACCGGTGCAGGGCCTGGGCGTTGCGGGCGAACGTGAACCGGTCGGCGGTGTCGGTGCCGCGCTGGTTGGGTTGCGGAAGGCTGCGGGACATCAGGCGTCGCCGCAACTCCACGTACAGTGCGCCGAGGGTCGGCGTCTCCGGCGCTCCCGGCACACCGTTGCGCACCAGGTCGATGAGCTCCCCGGTGAACGACGTGCACACCTCTGCCTGCCGGGCGAAGGGCACGACATGGGCGGCGTGGTCGCTGGCGGTCATGGTGTACACGCCACGCGTGTCGGTGCTGTCCGCGGCCGTCGCCGAAACACCGGACAACGCCTCGATGGCGCGGCCGGAGTAACAGCAGTCGATGATCGCGACCTTCACTCGGGCCGGGCTGTCCAGCAGTGCCTGCTTGACTCTGCGGTATTCCAGGCCGGTGATGTCCGGAAAGGACGCTTCGGTGTCCGACAACGTGAGGCAGAGCTCGCCGGACGGCGTGATCGTGCCGTGCCCCACGTAGTAGAGCAACAGGACATCCTCCGTCTCCCGGCAGATGCGAAGGATGCGCTTGGTCAGGTCCACCACCCCGACCGGGTTCTCGATCAGAGTGATGCGGTCCGGAGGCCAGCCGCACAACTCCGCGGTCGCCAGGAGGTCACGGAGACGGCTGAGGCTGTTGTGTGCCGCGGGAAGCTGCGGATACGAATCGTCGCGGTACCGCGCACAGCCGATGAGCACGGCCGTCGACCGAGGATAGTCCGGCAGATCAGGTTTCTGTGTCATGCCGCATGGCCGACTCGAGCAGGGCGATGACCTCGTCCGTGGTCCCGACCCGGCGGGCGTTGATGCTCACCGAGCGCGTCGCGGTCTTCACGGTGACCGTGATGTCGGACTTCCGGGTCCGCAACCAGGCCGTCAGCGAGTGGGCCAACACCGCGACGGCGCCGCCGGAACCCACTGCCACGCTCAGAACCTCGAAAGCGCCACCCAGCTGACCGTCCACAGCGGACCTCGGTTGCGCACGCAAAGAGCCGGCCAGCGCGCGTTCTTTCCGCAGCCAGTCCCACAAGGCACTGAGTTCCGTGCCGTCATCACCCGAGACCTGGATCGTCGCGTCCATGTCCGCCTCACTTCGGTAGTCAGGACTTCATGGAACGTCGCCAACCGCCACCACGGCGATAACACGACCCACCCGTTCGGAGTAGTGGATGTCTGGTCAGTTCGCCTCGAGCCAGGTGCCGATGTGGTCGATGTCGTCGAGATCCTGGCGCCGTGCCCGTCCTCGGGATGGTCCGGCCAGGTCACCACCGGCAGCGCCGGTAGTCCCAACTTTCTGTGGGTGCCGGATGTCGACCCGACGTTGGTTCGTTCGACGTGTGGGTATGACTAACACTGTGAACGAGCCGATCGCGACTCGGAATCTCGACCGGTACGGGTCCGCTGAGCTGCCCTGGAGCCGGCCGCGTGACGTCCTCGTCGCCGATACGCCCACGGCCGACCTGACGTTCTTCGTCGCGACGGTGCGGCCCGACGGGCGACCGCACTCGGCGGGCGTCGGGGCCATCTGGGTCGACGACGCGTTGTACTTCACGGGCGGGCCAGGGACGCGCAGGTCGCGCAACCTGGCGGCGAACCCGGCGTGCAGCGTGTCGGTGCGCCTGCGTGGCATCGATCTGGTGCTGGAGGGTGAGGCGCACCGGGTCACCGACGCCGCCACGTTGACGCGGGTCGCGGATGTCTACAGGTCGGGCGGTTGGCCGGCGTCGGTGGAGGGTGACGCGCTCACCGCCCCCTTCAGCGCACCCAGCGCGGGCCCTGCTCCCTGGCACCTCTACCGGCTCACGCTGCACACCGCCATCGGTGTTGCCAGCGCCGAGCCGCACGGCGCCACCCGCTGGGACTTCGCCCACAATCCTCGGCACTGAAAGGAGCGCGGATCAATGCCATTTGGTCGGGGCGCGGTGATATTCGGATCCTTGGCGGCAATCGGCATCGTGACCGCCGGATGTGGCACGCCGCAGCAGGTGGATACGGCCGCGAACGTGGCATCGACAGCCGACACCACCGTGTCGTCTGACGTTCCGGCCGGTCCCGCGGTGGAACTCCGGGCCGGAAATCACGGCTCGGAGGACCGCGTCGTGCTCGAGTTCTTCGGCGTCGACGGAATCGAGGTCCTGAACCATTCGCTCGACGAGAAGCCGCCGGTCCGGGGTGGCTCCGGCGAACCGATCCCGGGTATGACGGGCACGGTTTTCCTGCACGTGGTCGTGGTCGGTGTGCCGGCCACGATGATTGCACCCACCAGCCCGACTGCCTATGACCTGCCGATCGTCAAGAGCGCCGTCGTCAACGACATCGAGGGCGGCACACTCGAGGCGGGAGTCGGACTGGCCGCGAGCGTCGACTACGAGGTCAAGGTCGAGGGCAACAAGATAATCGTCAACATGGCTCAGGGACCACTGGGTCGATGAATCTGAAGGCGCTCGGTAGCACGGTAGAAATGAGAGTGTGACCACCGTACGGCCGATGCGCCCCGAGGAACGAGACGACGTCCGCGACCTGCTGGCCGAGGCATATCTGCCGTACGAGAAGGAGATGGTGCCCGCGGTTTTCGCGAGGTACCTGGACAGCGTGATCGTCACCGACGAGAACCAGACGCTCGTCGCCGTCGACGGCGACGACACGGTGCTCGGCACCGCCCGGCTGTACCTGCCGGGGACGGCGCCGATGACGCCCCGTCGGCCGGTGGAGTGGACGGACCCGATGCCGGCGGACTGGGCGTGGGTTCGTTCGGTCGCGGTGCGGCCGGCGGTGAGGGGGACCGGAGTCGCGCCGACGATCATGGCCTACTGTAAGGGCCATGTCGGTGACGCGACCGCGATCCTGTTGCACACCATGGACTTCATGCCCGCCGCGATCCGCTTGTACGAGCGGCTCGGCTACGAACGCGTGCCGCGGTGGGACTTCCAGGCCGGCCGGGCCGCGGCGACCTCGATGGACGAGACGTTCCACGCCAAGGCCTACCGGCTCACCCTGGGCCCTGAGTGATCAGACTTCGCTGTACACGGCTGCTGTCAGGTCGGTGATCCGGTCGGCCGAGTCCTTCCAGGACAGGGTCGTCGGCTCCAGTGTCAGCACGACCACGATCTTCTCGTCGTTCTCGCCGACGGTGCCGGTGGTGTGCATGGCACGGCTGGTGATGTCGATGTCATTGACCGCCTTGGTGGTCGCACCTTCACCCGGTGCCTTGGCGACGGCGTCCCGAACCTCCGGCGAGGCCAGCACGGCCCGAACCCGCGCGCTGGGCTGGCTCGACTCGACGCACTCCTCGCCCGGCGCGGGGCCCGCGCCGTAACCGGACCAGCCCTGCTTGACGCTCCACGGCCGCGGCAGCGCGCTCGGGATGCCGAACGACTGGTCGAACCCGTCCGAGCCGCACTTGGTGGACTGGCGCAGGTTGCCCATGATGAAGTCGCGGTACTTCGGGTGCGCCTCGGTCAGGATGTACTGGTAGGTCTTCGCGACGTCGGCCGCGCTGATCGCGGTGTAGCCCCACTTGCCACGCTGGGCGGGCGGCGCGGTGTCCGTCAGGCCGATCTTGGCGACCATCCGGACCACGATCTGCTCCCAGCCGTCGCGCACCCACAACGCACTGGCCGCGTCGTCGTTGCTGGCGCGCAGCATGGGCTCGAGCAGGGCCAGGTCGTCGGCCGGGATCTCGTAGTCCGGCCCGTGGGACTCCAGGTAGTCCAAGGCGATGAACAGCTTCACGACCGACGCGGACCGGTACTGCTTGTGCTCGTCCAGGCCGGTCGACGCACCGGTCGTGCGGTCGAGCACCAGGTAGCTCGCGGTCATACCTTCGGGAAGTTCGGCCGCTTGGGCACTCGCCACGGCCGCCACACCGGTGACCGTGGCAACGACCGCCGTCCCGGTCAACAGAACGGAAAGACGTCGAACAAGCCTCATGTTATTTGCCCACATCTTGTCGAAGAACCCGGACAGATCAACACCATAACCCTTGTGGATCTACACGGGACGCGGTAGGGCTGGTGCCACAACGTCTTCGCAGGTGCGCGCGTTACCGAACCGGGTGGTCAAACCACTGCCACAAGCCGGGTTGCGGATCTCCGTGGCGGTGTCGCCTTCGGACAGCCAGGATGCGTGCGTGAGGATTCAGCATCGAGTGTCGCTCAACTCGACGCCACGGGTCAGCTCGGAGCTGGCGGCGCTCGGTGTCCCGACCAGCGCGGAGAACGGGCTCGCCAGCCGCCTGATCACCTTCATCGTGCACGAGGACCACCCGCGCTGGCCCCGGATCGCACAGATCATCGACGGTGGTGCGGTGGACGTCGTCACGACCACGTTCACTGAAAAAGAGATCTGCCAGGCAGCTCATGTGCTGCTGGAGTCCACATGGCACCACGGCTATCCGCAACCCGAAGACGATTTCGGCTACCTGAGCGCAACGTACGACCTGTCCGATCACTGTGCGGCCTGCGGGGTTGGAGCTCGACAGAAGTCGTCGTTCCGGATGGAGGGCGAACCGAAGTGGGGCAAGAAATCAGTACTGCAGCTCAACTGGGTGTTCGACGAGTTGTTTGCAACTCCTGAGCTCTGGCACACGGTTTTCGAGCCGGCGGGCGTCGAGCGCTTGCCGGTGTTGGGAAAGAACGGCGAAGAACTGGCCACGGTCGTACAACTCGCGGTCGGTGACCAGGTCGAGATCGAGGTGAGCGGGATGCCGGCCAAGCACTGTCCGACGTGCGGCAGGAGCAAGTATCTGCCGGCGACCCGCGGCTTCTTTCCCGCTGTGCTGGATGAGCCAGGTTCTCTCGCGCGTACGGTCCAGTACTTCGGCAGCGATGGTTCGGCGTTCCGTCCGATCGTCGCCCGTCAGGAGATCTCGCGTGCCCTCGCTGAGCACAAGGTGCGGGGTGTTTCGGTGCGACCGTTGGCAGGCCAAGATGAACGACATTCTTGAATCCCGCGTTGAGCAGCTGGTCGCCCGGGCGGTTGAGGCAGCACTGACCGACCGGTTCGACGTGCGGCGGTCGCGCATCGGGCGGGACCTGGTGATCGAGATCGAACTCGCCGGGCCCGAGCAGCACCGGCTGGCACTGCGGGTCCAGGAAGGCGGGGTGCTGCTCGATGTCGACAGTTCCCAGGCGATGGAGTTCGCCGCCGCGGACGAAAGGGACATGTCCGACCTCGAGCACATTCTGCAGGCCTACTGCCTAGGAGAGCTGGAGGTCCAGGTCCGCCTGCGGGATGGCACGTACCACGCACTGCGGACCAGCGCCGCACAGCTCAGTTTCCCTGATTCAGCGTGTGGGTTGTTCCGGTCTGGGCGCACGGAGTGGCGTCGCATCGGGTGAGTCGGGCGGTGATGCGGCCACTTCGGACCGTTCGGCAGGGGGAGTGGGGCGCGCTTCCGGCCGCTGCTTGACCTCGTGCGGCAGCGCCTGACCACGGCGAAGCCCACGGAGAGCGTGGCCGGCCTTTTCGAGATCATGCGGGTCACGTAGCGCTTGTCGGCTCGGTGGTCTCCTCGGTTGACTCTGATCCGCCAACCGAGGAGACCGACCGGTCGGGATGCCACACCAGCCACTTCCGCTCGACCTGTTCCGCCAGGTCGACCCCGTGGTGCCGAGCCATCAGCACCACATGGCACAACACGTCGGCCAACTCGGCGGCGAACCTGTCGTCCAGCTCCTGCGGTGTGTTCCCTTTGGCTCTCGCCTGGCCGGTGCGCATCAGGAATGCCTGCGTCAACTCGCCGACCTCCTCCTGGAGCTTGAGGAGAAACCACGTCGCGTCCCGGGTGATCCCGTGCGCTCGGGCATAGCCGCGCGAGATCACCTCGACGTCATCACTTAGCCGCGCCAAATCCATAGGAGCAGCCTATGGGCGAGTCGACACCGGTCAGGTCAGGCGACGCGGCCGAGATGCCGGGCCAGGAACTCCTTGTCCAGGCCGACCCAGCGGACGTCGCGATGGTCGCCCGGGTTGGCGTGCAACGTCTTTTCCTTCGAGGCGAAGGCATCGAACAGTTCGAGGGCGGAACAGCGGTCGACGTGTTCGTCGTCCCACGGGAGCAGGAACTGGATCGGGACGGTGATCTGCCTCGCCGCCTCGATCTGCGCCTCGTACACGAAGAACCCGCCACCGAAGATCGCCGCGGTGATACGGGGTTCGATCGCGGTCAGCGGGACCCCGATCGCTGTGCCCAACGAGATGCCGCCGCCGTAGGCGATCGGCGCTTCGGTGCCGATCTCCGGCCGTTCCTGGAGGGCGTCCAGGGTCGCCTGCCATTCCGGCACGGCACGCTCCGCCAGTGAGATGGCGTAGCGGACGCTGACCGACTCGAACCGCTTGTTGTCGCCTGCTGCCATCGCCTCGCGGAACTCGGTGCGGGCCTGCTCGTCCGCCGCGGTGCGCGGGCGGTCGCCGTGTCCGGGCGCGTCGATGGCGACCACGGTGTAACCCCACGTGGTCACGGTGTCGTGGGCGCGTGCCCTGAGTGCCGGTGTTTTCTTGTGCAGGCCGCCACCGTGACCCATCAGCACCAGGGGCGCGTGATCGGGGCTGGACACGGGCGACCAGAGCACGCCGGGGACCTCGCCCACCATGAAGTCGCGTTCGACGACACCGTTCGACGATGTCTCCGTGGTGAAACGCACAGAGTGCATAGGTTGTTGCCTTTCGGGAGTGCCTTGATGTGGCGCTCCCGGCGGCCCTACGTCAGTCGCCGACCGTGATTACGAGGGGGAGCACCCACGTGCGTACCGCGTTCATGGGTTCTCACCTCCTCAGGTGGCGTCACGATCTCCCGCACGCTACCAACCCGAACGTCGTCCACCAACCATTTTTGGGCCGATCATCGACGCCGACTCGTGACCGTCGCCGTACAACGGGCGGTGGCCGTTCCTCCGTCCTCAAGGCACCACAGGACATCTGGGAGGACATCTATGAACCGCAAGCTCGTCGGCGTCGCGCTCTTGTTAGGGGTCTCGGCCGGTCTCGCGTCGGCATGCAGCAGCACGAATTCCGGCAGCTCCACGGCCATGGCGCCGTTGGAGGCACCGGCCGCGGGTGACGCAGGCGGGTCGAAGTCGACCGGGCAGGGACAGGGAGCCGGGGTCGCCGAGAACAAGGAAATCAGCCAGCCTGGCGTGGACCGGAAGCTGGTCCGCACCGCGACGCTCGAGCTGGCGGCCGCCGACGTCGGCGCGGCCGTCGACCGGGCGCGGACCATCGCGACCACCGAAGGCGGCTACACCGGCCGGGAAGAGGTCGGGAAGAAGTCCGCGACGCTCACGTTGCACATCCCCTCCGACCGGTTCGACCAGGCGCTCGGCGACCTGTCCGAGCTGGGCGAGGTGATCTCCCGGAACCAGACCGCCGACGACGTCACCGAGCAGGTGGTCGATCTGGAGAGCCGGATCGCCACACAGCGGGCCAGCGTGGACCGCGTTCGCGCGCTACTGGCCAGGGCCGGCACGGTCGAGGAGATCGTGCGGATCGAGTCGGAGCTGACGACCCGCGAGGCGGACCTCGAGTCGCTCGAGCAACGCCGGCAGGCGCTGGCCGGTCAGGTGGCCATGTCGACGGTGAACGTCCAGATCAGCGGCTCGGCCGCGGCGGTGGAGCAGGAGGACGAGTCGAGCGGTTTCCTCACCGGCCTGTCCGACGGCTGGGACGCGTTCCTCGACGCCGGCGCCGTCACGCTGCAGGTGCTCGGCGCCGTGCTGCCGTTCCTGTTCGTGCTCGCGATTCCCGCCGTGCTGGTGATCCGCTTCCGACGCCGTCGCCGGCCGGCAGCCGCTCCGGTGGCGCCGCAGTAACTATACGGACGTCCGTACATTTGGCCTGGAACAACGGCTTGTGGTGCCTGTGCGGCAACGATGACGGTCCACTAACTGTACGGTCGACCGTACAGTTAGTCGGGACACGGCATCAGCTTGTCGCTCTACTGCACGGACACTCCGGTGGCGGGGCGAAAACTATACGGACGACCGTATGTTTGGTCAGAGGTGCCGGCGCGTGACCGTGGCGCGGCCGGATAACTGTACGGACGTCCGTATATTTGGCCCGGAAGGTCGGCTTGTGGTGCCGGCGCGGCAATGGTGGGCCCCGCGAACTGTACGGACGTCCGTACAGTTCGCGGCCTGAGTGTCAGCGGGCGTGGGTGGCCTCGCGGTCGCGCCACCATGTGAGGGCTGTTGGGTGCCAGCGGCGGTGCAGGTCCAGGAGGAGTTCGCGGGCCTGCTCACCGCTCCAGCCGGCTGGCAGCAGGGTGGGCGGGAGGCCGGGGTCGGCGAGCAGCAGCCGACGCCACCGGTAGACCAGGTGTGCGAGTTGGGCGAGCGTCTCGCCGGGCGACGCGGGTGTGGCGGTGGCGAAGTGGTCGACGAAAGCGCTGTAGTCCTCGTCGAGCGCGGCGACGTCCCAGGCCTGGCCGACCAGGCGGTGGCGCTCCTCGGCGTCGTCCAGTCGCGCGTGTAACAGCGTTGCCTGGACGGGTTCGCCGACGGAGCCGAGTGCCTGGCGTGCCTCGGTCGCGCGGGTGGGGTGTGGGCTGAGCCAGACGCCGGGGACCGGTGACCCGAACCCGGCCCAGCTCAGTGCCGCGCGCAGCCGGTGGCGGAGGTTGCGGTGGTTCTCCGGGACGCTGGTGAGCAGGATGAGCCAGTCACCGTTCCAGTCCGTCTCCGGGCCTGCGGCGAACAGCCGGTTCTTGGCGGCGATCAGGAAGTCGTGGCCGGCCGGGGTCACCTCCCAGCGGGTGCGCCGGCCGACCCTTTGCGACACGAGCAGCCCCTCGGCCGCCGTGCGCGTGAGCGCCTGACGGGCGGCCTTGGCCTCGAAGCCGGCCAGCGCCAGCGTGTCGACGACGGTCTGGGTCCACGCCGCGCCGCCGTGGTTGAGCGCGTACTCACCGAGCACGATCAGCAGGTAGGCGCGCGCGCTGGGGCCCCGCACCGAGCTGGGGCGACGCGACGTGGCTTGCCCGTTCCCGTCCACGTGAAGTGCTGACTCGAACACCTCGACATCCTGCCACTCATCCATCGTTATGTCCCTTTAGCTTGACGCGAGACCATAGCTATGTCGCATTATGTGCATGCCTGCTTAAGCTCCTCAACGATCGAGGTGAGGCCCGTGCCACCAGCGTCGGCTAGGTCGGTCCCGCTGACGAGTGATGGGCATGCCCCGTTGCTCCAGGTGCGGGACGTGGACGTGCGGTACGCGGGAGCGGTGCGGGCACTGCATGGGGTGTCGCTTGCGGTGCCGGACGGCGCCGTCGTGGCGGTGCTCGGCAGCAACGGTGCCGGCAAGAGCACGTTGCTGCGCGCGATCTCCGGCACCCTGCCGTTCGTCGGCGGTTCGATCACCAGCGGCTCCGTGGAACTGGACGGCCGCCGGCTCGACCGCCTCGACCCCGCGACGATCGCGCGGGCCGGAGTGGTCCAGGTGCCGGAAGGACGGCAGGTATTCGACGAGCTGACGGTCGAGGAGAACCTGCGTGCCGGCGCGCTGGCGACCCCGCGGCGGTCGCGCGGGCGCGCCAGGGACCGGGTGTACGACCTGTTCCCTGTGCTGCGGGAACGGTCCGGTCAGCGCGCCGGGCTGATGTCCGGCGGCGAGCAGCAGATGCTGGCCATGGGCCGCGCGTTGATGGCCGAGCCCCGTGTACTGCTGCTCGACGAGCCGTCGCTCGGCCTGGCGCCCCACATGGTGGCGCGGATCGGCGAGGTGATCGCCGAGATCCACCGGCAGGGCACCGCCGTCGTGTTGGTCGAGCAGAACGCGGCGATGGCGCTGGAGTTGGCCGACCTCGCGTACGTGCTCGAGGTCGGCCAGGTGACGCTGCACGGTCCGGCCGCGAAACTCGCCGCGACGGACGACGTGCGTGACCGCTACCTGGGCATCTCCGCGGCTCCCGCGGGCCCGCCGCCGACCGGCCCGCCGCCGACACGGACCGGGCCGAGTCTGGCGGTGGACGGCGTGAGCGTGCGCTTCGGCGGGGTGACCGCGCTGTCCGAGGTGTCGTTCACGGTCGAGCCGGGCGAGGTGCACGCGCTCATCGGCCCCAACGGCGCCGGCAAGTCCACCAGCCTCAACGTGCTGACCGGGGTGTACCGGGTGGCGTCGGGCAGCGTGCGCTACGGCGACACCGAGCTGACCAAGCTCCGTCCACATCGGATCGCCCGGCTCGGCGTCGGCCGCACGTTCCAGAACCTGGCGCTGTCGCCGTCCGCGACCGTCGCGGACAACCTGCTGCTCGGCCGGCACCGGCTCACCCGCGCAGGGTTCGTCACCGCGGGGCTGCGCACCCCCGGCGCGCGACGCGAACAGGCCGAGCAGCGACGCCGCGTGCGGGAGATCGCCGAGTTGCTCGAGCTCGACGGCGCGCTGGACCGGCCGGTGGCCGCGCTCTCCTACGGCGACCGCAAGCGGGTCGAGCTGGCGCGGGCGTTGTGCGCCGAGCCGACCCTGCTGCTGCTCGACGAGCCGGTCGCGGGCATGAACGCCGAGGAGTCGGCCCGGCTCGCCGCCGTCGTCGCTCGCGTTCGGTCCGAACTGGACATCTCGATCCTGTTGGTGGAGCACGACATGACGTTCGTGATGGGTCTCGCCGACCGGGTCACGGTGCTCGACTTCGGTCGGCGCATCGCGACCGGCACACCGGCGGAGGTCCAACGCGACCCCGAGGTGATCCGTGCGTATCTCGGTACCCCGGCACAGGAGGCTGCCCGATGAATCAGTTCTTCACCTTGCTGGTCAACGGGTTGTCACTGGGCTGTATCGACGCGTTGATCGCGCTCGGTTTCGTGATCGTGTTCAAGGCCACCCGGGTGGTCAACTTCGCCTACGGGTCGCTGCTGCTGCTCGGCGCGTACGTGGTGGGCAGCACCCACGAGAGCCTCGGGTTCGCCGGCGCCGCGCTGCTGGGCGTGGCGGTGACCGCCGTGTTGGCCGTGCTGCTCGGAGTGGTCCTACTGCGGCGGGCGCGGCTGGCCGATCCGGGCACGCTGGCGATCCTCACCCTCGGCATCGACATCCTCCTGGCGACCGAGCTGACCCGGCGAATCGGCACGGACCTGCTCACCACCGGCGACCCGTGGGGCGCGGACGTCGTGTCGCTGGCCGGCATCCAGGTGCCCCAGACGAGGGTCGCGGCCGCTGTTGTCGCCGTGGTCCTGGTCACCGGTTTCCTCGCGGTGGTCAAGTTCACCGACTGGGGCATCGCCCTGCGCGCATCGGCGGAGAAGCCGGCGACCGCGGCGCTGATGGGCATCCGGCTCAGCCGGGTCGCCGCCAGCGCGTGGGCGCTCGCCGGTGCGCTGGCGGCCACCGCGGCGCTGTTCTTCACGGCGTTCCCGTCACCGGGCATCAGCGGCACGGTCGGACAGGCGGCGCTCGCCGCGGCGGTGCCGGCGGCCGTGCTCGGCGGCCTGGACTCGACGACCGGGGCACTGGTCGGTGGGCTCGCGGTCGGCGTGACCGCCACGTTCGCCGCCGGCTACCAGGACCAGCTCGCGTTCCTCGGCCGCGGGTTCGGCACGGTCGCGCCCTACGTGGTGATGCTGCTGGTCCTGCTCGCCCGACCGTCCGGTCTGTTCGGTAGCAAGGAGATCGCCCGTGTCTGACCGAACCAAGTTTCCACTGCGGATTGTCGGCGCACTGGCCGGCGTGCTGCTGCTGCTCGCGGCGCCGCTGTCACTGGAGAGCTTCTGGCTGCAGACCGGCCTGTTCGCGATGGCGGCCGTGATCGGCGCCGTCGGGCTCACGTTGCTGGTCGGCGTGACCGGGCAGCTGTCGCTCGGGCACGCGTTCTTCGTGGCCGTCGGCGCGTACGGCTACGCGTTCCTCGCCGGGTCCTCCGACGGGGACGTGGTCGGCGTGGGGTTGCCGCCGGCGGTGGCCACGGTCGGCGCCGTGGTGCTCGCGGGTGTCGCCGGTGCGTTGTTCAGCCCGATCGCCGGTCGGCTGCGCGGCATCTACCTCGGTCTGGCATCGCTCGGGTTGGTGTTCGCCGGCCAGCACATCCTGCAGAACGCCACCGCCGTCACCGGCGGCTTCAACGGCCGCGACGCGGCGCCGTTCAGGCTGTTCGATTTCTCTTTCACCGCAACGGATCCCGAGCTGATCATCTTCAACGTCCCGTATGGAGCGTTGGAACGGCTGTGGTACCTCGGGTTGCTGCTCGTCGCGGTGGCGGTCTGGTACGCGCGGAACCTGCTGCGCGGCCGGCCGGGCCGGGCGCTGGTCGGCGTGCGTGACAGCGAGGCCGCCGCGGCCGTGATGGGCGTCAACGTCCGGCGGTACAAGGCGGCCGCCTTCACCGTCTCCTCCGCCTACGCCGGCCTCGCCGGAGTCCTGCTGGCGCTGGCGTTCGGCCGGATCGTCCCGGAGAGCTTCGGTTTCCTCCTGTCCGTCGACCTCCTCGCCATGATCATCATCGGCGGGTTGGGGTCGATCGGCGGCGCCGCCGCGGGTGCCGTCTTCGTCATCGCACTTCCGTTGGTACTCAACCATTACAGCGACGCACTGCCGTTCCTGGCCCAACCGGGCGAGGCCGGTATCGGCGCCGCGGAGGCCGCTCGACTGCTCTACGGGGCCGCCATCCTCGCGGTTCTGCTGTACCTACCGGGCGGTCTCGCCCAGCTCACCCACCGCATCTCCGCCAAGGAGTCCCGCCATGAACAGACGACTGCTGGCAACGGCGACAGCACTTCTCCTCACGTTGACCGCGTGTAACAAGGCCACGTCCGGCGGCCAGAACGCCGGTGGACTCAAGACCGGGCCCGGTGTCACCGACAGCACGATCACGCTGGCCAGCCTGGTCGACCTGACCGCCGTGTTCGCCCCGCTCGGCAAGAGCCTCGTGCAGGGTACGCAGTTGTTCTGGAAGGAGCAGAACGCGGCCGGCGGGGTGTGCGACCGCAAGGTCGAGGTGGTCGTCAAGGACCACGGCTACGACCCGCAGAAGGCCGTCGCGCTCTACCGGGAGGTTTCCGGTGACGTGCTCGGACTGCAGACCGTCCTGGGCTCGCCGGTGGTCGGCGCGTTGAAGTCCTCGATCGCGCAGGACGACATGTTCGCCGGTTTCGCCGGCTGGTCCGCCTCGGTCCTGGGCGACGAGCACTTCCAGTTGGTCGGCACCACCTACGACATCGAGGCGATCACCGGCCTCGACTTCCTGATGCGGGAGAAGGGCATCAAGTCCGGCGACAAGGTCGGCCACGTCTACTTCGAGGGCGACTTCGGCGAGAACGCCTTGCGCGGCAGCAAGTACCTCGCGGAGAAGGAGGGTCTCACGATCGTCGAGCAGAAGATCAAGCCGACCGACACCGACCTCTCCGCCCAGGTGGCCGCGTTCCGCAACGAGGGCGTGAAGGCGATCCTCGTGTCCGCCGGTCCCGCCCAGACCGCCTCGGTGGCTGGCGTGGCCAAGTCGGTGGGCCTGACGGTGCCCATCGTGGCCAACGGACCTGGCTTCACCCCACAGCTGCTCGCCACCCCGGCCGGCCCGGCGCTCGCCGAGAACCTGACCGTGGTCTCCAGCATCGCGCCGTTCGCCACCGAGGACCCGGACGTCCAGAAGGTGGCCGACGCGTTCACCGCCGAGTACCCGGACGACAAGCCGACGCAGGTCGGGTTCATGTTCGGCTACACCCAGGCCAAGGTGACACTCGCGGTTCTGGAAAAGGCCTGTGAGAACAAGGACCTCACGCGCGCCGGTGTGTTGACCGCAATGCACGAGATCTCCGATCTGGACACCGGCGGCCTGACCGCTGGCCCGCTGGACTACACCGACCCGGCCCAGCCTCCGACCCGCACCGTCTACCTCTCCAAGGTCGACCCGACCGTCCAAGGTGGACTGGTCACGATCGGCGACCCGGTCGAGGCGGACGCGGCCAAGGACTACAAGCCGGCGGCGTGAGCTGTCCGTGCGGCGGGTTTTCGTGGGGCCGGGCGCTGCGCGCCCGGCCCCACGGGTTGCGGTGGGCCCAGCGTGCGATGAAGATTCCTTCCTCACCGTGGGGGTGATGAAGGACGCCTCACACCGCGCGACGCCGGTCAATGGCGCCCTTTGGGCCACGGGTCTGGCTGTTCGCGCTGTGAAAGCGCTTTCACCACCCAACCCGGTGTGATGAAAGACGCCTTCACAGAGCTGAACGAGCCCAACGCGTCTTTTCACGCCAGCCGGAGTGGCGAAAGCGTCCTTCACGGGCAGTCGGGGCGCCTCGCGTCAATGCCGGCTGCGTTCACGAAAACGCAACTCGGGGGTGCTGAACGCGCGACTCGCCGGGGCCGAACGCGAGACTCGCGGCTTTCAGGGGGTGATGATCTGGGGTGGGACGGGGTCGGTGTAGAGCAGTTCGACCAGTGGGGCGCGTTGGGTCAGGACTCGGCGTTGGTTCACGTAGCCCTTGTCGGTGATCTCGCCCGCGTCCAGGTTCGCCGGTGTTGACATGATCAGGAGTCGTTGGACGCGGGCCGCTGAGCCCGCTTCGGCGCCCAGAGTCGCGAGCGCTTGTGCGAGGTGCTCGGCCAGTTCGGCGGAGTGGACCAGTTCGCCGTCGGCGGCGGGGACGCCGCCGAGCAGGCGGTCCGCCTCCGCTGGGTTCAGCCACGCGAGTGCCGAGACGTACCCGCGGTTCTCGCCCGCGATCACCGCGTCGGCGAGGATGGGGGCGGTGGACAGTAGAGCCGTTCGTACGGCGCCGACGTGGACGAACGTTCCGGTGGTGAGCTTGAAGTCCTCCGCGATGCGGCCGCGGAAGAGAAGGCCGGTGTCGGCGGGGCTCACCGCGTCCCCCGGCCGGTAGAAGCCCTCCTCGTCGAACACGGCCTCGGTGAGATCGGGCCGGTGGTGGTAGCCGGGCGTGACGTGTGGGCCGCGGACCCGGATCTCGTACGTGTCGTCCTCCGCGGGCACCAGCTTGATCGTCACCCCGGGCAGTGGCACGCCGATGCACCGCGCGTCACCGAAGTCGAAGTGGGCGCTCGTCGACGCGGGGGCGGTCTCGGTGGTGCCCCAGGACCCGGTCACCGGGACGTCCCGGCCCGTCACCGCGCGGCCCAGTACCTCCAGCCGGCTGCGGAGCACCGGCGGCAGCGCGGCCGCGGCGTTGAACACCAGCCGCATCCGGGCGAAGAACCGTTCGGCCAGCTCGCGGTCCTGCTCCAGCGCGGGCACCAGCTGTGCGTACCCGGCCGGCACGTTGAACGACAGCGTCGGGGAGACGTCCCGGTAGTTGGCGAGGCTGCGGCCGAACAGCGCCGGGGCCGGCCGGCCGTCGTCGATGTAGAGCGTGCCGCCGTTCGCCAGCACCATGTTCACGTTGTGGTTGCCGCCGAACGTGTGGCTCCACGGCAGCCAGTCCACCAGCACCGGACGCTCCTCGCGCAGGAACGGCCAGACCTGCCGCATCATCTGCTGGTTGGCGCACAGCATCCGGTGCGTGGTGACGACACCCTTGGGGTTGCCGGTCGAGCCGGAGGTGAAGAGGATCTTCGCGACCGTGTCGCCCGTGATCCTCGCGAGCGCCGCGTCGACCGCGGTGCCCGGCTCGGTCGCCTTCAACGTCGCGAGCGAGTGTTCCTCGGGGCCGCCGACCGAGGAGAGGATCAACGGCGTGCCTGTCAACGCGGCGGTCGCGGCGCCGAACGCCTCGGCGTCCTCGACGTAGACCGCCCCCGGGGCGACCAGTTCGTCGATCGCGCGGATCCGTGCGTGGTCGCGGCTTTGCAGTGAGTACGCGACGCTGACCGGCGCCACCGGCACCCCGACGGTCATCGCGCCGAGCATCATCTCCAGATGCCCGACCGAGTTGCCCGACAGCACGAGCAGCGGGCGCTCCGCCGACAACCCGCGGTCCAGCAGGGCCTGCCCGATCGCGTTCGCCGCCGCCAGCATCTCGCCGTAAGTCCGCCGCCGCCACGCCCCGTCCGGACCGCGCTCGGCGACGAGCACCGCGTCCGGATCGACGTCGGCCCACGTGCGTAACCACTCCACGGTGGACGTCGGATACGACTCCAGCGGCACCGCGGACTCCAACAACACCGCGCCGTCGGCCAGCTCCCGCCGAACCGTCCGTGGCGGTGCGAACAACCCGACCTGTGTGTCGACTGCCATGTCGCACCTCTCTGTGCGTCGACCCTGCCACTTAATCATGCGACATAACAACCTACGGCCGTCAAGGCTATGGGGAATATTGACCGTCTGTCCGCTGCGGTCCGTGATCGCGCGGGACGATCCGTGACCGTCACCCACTCGCTCGGGGACAACTGGAATTCCGAGTGGGTGGCAACGGTGGGGAGCTTTGTCACCGCATCTCGCGACGACTCAGGTGGCACCGGGAGAGGCATCGGGACCGCCCATGCCGTCGAACGTCCACATGGGACGTACGCGCCCTGCCGAGGTTCTCCCGAACACGCGGAAGAAGGGCTTCCTTCCATGGACGAGACCGTGCTGCGGGACCAGCAGGTGCGAGACCAGCAGGAGCGCGAGAAGCGGGAGAGGCACAAGAAGATCTACGGGCTGGTGTACGACGCGCTGATCATCGGCAGCGGCCCGGTTGGCTGCACGTTCGCCAGGGCACTGGTGGATGCCGGCAAGAACGTCCTGATGATCGACGCGGGGGCACAGCTCTCCGGCGTCTACGGCGACCACGTCAAGAACAGCTATCTCTACCAGCGGAACATCGACCAGTTCGTCTCCGTGATCAAGGGAAACATCCTGCCTGTTTCCGTTGCGACGAACAAGGAGCCGATGGTCACCCTCGACCCCTCCGCGTTCGCCTACGACCCCGAGCTGTACGACGGCTTCTCGATGCGCAACCAGAACCCCGAGCAGACGAAGCACGACAACCTCGCCGCCACGGCGGTCACCTACGCGGTCGGTGGCATGGCCACCCACTGGACCTGTGCCGTCCCCAGGTTCGACGAGGTGCTGGAGCGGACCTACCGGGGCCAGCCGTACCCGATTCCCGCGAGCAAGATGGACGAGCTGTACCTCCGGGCCGAAGCGCTGATCGGCAAGGAGACGTCGGTGTTCGCCACGTCGGCCCGTCACCTTCTGGTCAAGGAGGTGTTGTCCAAGGCCGAGTTCGCCGACGTCGACCACCTCCCGCTCGCGGTGGCCAAACGTGACGACACCGAGAAGACCGGAGCCGTGCACTGGAACGCCGCCGACACGGTGCTCGGCAGGCTCGCGAACCCGAGGTACCAGGCGAATCCGGGAGAGGGCACGTTCACCCTGCTTCCGGAGCACCAGTGCACCCAGCTCCTGGTCGAGCGTGACGAAACCGGCAAGAAGGTGACCGGCGCCGTGGTCCGCGATCTGCGCAACGTGCACACGCAGGCCACGATTCGCGCCAACACGTACATCGTCGCCTGCGGCGCGGTTCTCACTCCTCAGCTGCTGTTCAACTCCGGCATCGCCCCGGCCGCGCTTGGCCGCTACCTCACCGAACAGCCGATGACGTTCTGTCAGATCGTGCTGGACCAGCAGCACGTCGATGGCCTGGAGGAGCTTCTCCGCGACAAGTACCCGGAGGTGAGCAGGCGCGTACACGACTACCGGGTGAAGCAGGAGAAGCGGGTCGCCAGCGGGGACCGGCTGGCCGACCCGGTGCCCATCCCGCCGACCGAGCTCGACCCCAACCTCTGGATCAAGGCGACGCCGGATCGGCCATGGCACTGCCAGATCCACCGTGACGCCTTCACCTACGGCGGGGTGCCGCCCAACATCGACCCTCGGCTCATCGTCGACCTGCGGTGGTTCGGCGTCTGCCGGCCCCGCTCCGAGAACCGGGTGGAGTTCTCCCAGACGATTCGCGACACCTTCGGGATGCCACAACCGACGTTCCACTTCGCACTGAGCCGGGCGGAACGCAAGGAAGCCGACCGGATGAACGAACACATGCTGCAAGTGGCCTCGGCGCTCGGCGGCTTCATGCCCGGCTCAGAGCCCGTGTTCCTCACGCCGGGTCTACCCCCTGCACATCGCCGGCACCACCCGGATGGGCAGGAACCCCGCCGACAGCGTGGTCGACGAGAAGTCCCGGGTGTGGGGGATGACGAACCTCGTCCTCGGCGGCAACGGCCTGCACCCATACGGCAACGCCGCCAACCCGACGCTGACCAGCATGGCCATGGCCCTGCACGCGGCCGACGCCATCCTCCGTCCCGAATTCCGCGACTGAAAGCCGTCCCGAACACCGAAGGAGCACGACATGACATCCGTAGCGCGGCTGGGGATCACCCCGACCTGCTGGACCAACGACGACTTTCCGTTGATCGGCAACGACATCCCGTTCGAGCAGTGTCTGAGCGAGATCGCGTTCGCGGGGTTTCGGGGATGCAGCATCGGCCACAAGTTCCCGACGGACGTGCGACAGCTGGCCAGTGCGTTGACACTGCGGGACCTCAGTATCACCGAACCGTGGGTCAGCACGTTCTTCACGGTGCCGGATGGTCGGGACCGCACGAACTCGGACTTTCAGAAGCGGCTCGACTTCCTCACGGCCCTCAACAACGCCATTGGTGACCCCGCCAGGCGGACCACCATCATCGGCGTGGCCGAGTTCGGTCACTCCATCCACCTGCAGGCCGTGAGCCTGAAGAACAACAAACCCGAGTTCAAGGACGAACGGTTGGCCGCGCTCGCGGAGGGGCTCAACGATCTCGGCAGGCTCGCGGAGAACGAAGGCTTCAAGCTCGCGTACCACCCACACATGGGCACCGGCATCCAGACGCAGGACGACGTCAACAAGCTCATGCTGCAGACCGACCCCAGCGTGCACCTGCTCCTCGACACCGGCCACCTGACCTGGGCCGGCGCCAACCTGCACGAGGTGATCACGAACCACGGGGCGCGCATCGCGCACGTCCACCTGAAGGACATCCGCCAGCAGGTTCGTGACAACACCACTTTGGACACGGCGAGCTTCGAGGAGTTCGTCCGGTTGGGCATCTTCACCGTTCCCGGTGACGACGGCGGCCTGGTCGACTTCCCGGCCGTCCTCAATGCACTGAAGGACGTGCGGTACGACGGCTGGCTCGTGGTCGAGGCCGAGCAGGACCCTCTCCGGACGGGCACGCTCCCGGGGCTACCCGGGCTGTACTACGCGAAGCTCGCCCGCGAGTACCTCAGGAGCCTGGGGCTGTAGCCATGACCTCGTACATCGACAAGATCAGGGAACCGAAGTTCGAACAGGTGCTCGTGGCGGACCAGCTGAACGACGGCTACTGGCTCGAAGCGCCCGACATCAACAACAACGGCACCCCGGACCTGTTCGGATACGGGCTACGGCTGGGTGAGCTCTACTGGTACGAGACCGGCCCGTCCGGCGACGCGTGGACCAAGCGGTTGGTCGCGGACGGTATCCGCATGCCGGTCGGTGGCCACTACGCCAACATCAAGGGTGACGACCACCCGGACCTCGTCGTGTGTTACGAGCTGTACGGCGAGGGTGGCCGCATCAACGATCCCGACCCTGACGGCGGAAAGATCGACTGGCTGGAGAACCCCGGCAGGGAGGGGCCCGAAGCGTACGAGCGGCGGTGGGCCCGCCACTACGTCGGCCGGGAGGTCGGCATGCACCGGCTGCGGGTCGGGCACCTCACCCAGGATCAGAAGCTGGAGATCATGGGCGTGCCGGTCGTCGGTCTGACGAACGTGCACGGGCTGATCCCCGTCGTCCTGTTCACCTCACCGCCCCTCAACGAGGTCAGGACGGCCACGGAGTGGGTCAAGACCGTCGTCGACGACACGCACTTCCGCATGATCCACGGCGCCGAGCTGGTGAAGAACGCCATTCCGGGCTCCCGACGCGACTCGATCATCCTCGCCTCCGAGGAGGGCGTCACCTGGCTCTACCACGACCAGGGCTCATGGCACCGCGTCCTCATCGGCACCGGCGAACTCGGCCAGTTCGAGCAGACCACGTTCAAGGGCAGTGGCGATGTGAACGTCGGCCGTGTTGGCACGGACCCGTTCGCGTACGTCGCCGCCACAGAGCCGTTCCACGGCAACACCGTTGCCGTGTACGTCAAGGACACGCCAGGAATCCCCGTCGCACAGGCGCGGTGGCGTCGTGTGGTGCTGGATGTCTTCGGCGACCCCAACGAGCTGGGCGAGGGACCCAGCCACCAGGTCGTCTGTGCCGACTTCGACGGCGACGGCGACGACGAGTTCCTGGTGGCACTGCGCGGCCCCTACCCGTGGCAGGGCGTCATGTACTACAAGGCGATCGACCTGGCCCGAGGCATCTTCGCCAAGTGGCGGATCTCCTCCGAGTCCACCGCCCGCATCGCGACGGGCCACTTCGGCGGCCAGGACGGGCTGCTGGACTTCGCCACCATCGCGTACAAAGTGGACAAGTACTACGTCGCCAAGGAGCCGAAGCTCCTGGTGTTCCGCAACCAGACACAGCAGAGCTGACTGCCGTTGGGCGCCTCCGGCAGGCGCCCAACGGGTCGGAGAGCTGGACATCGCGGGCGTCGGCTGAGCACGATCGGGGCATGACCCATGTGATGGTGCTCGGCGGTACCGGACATATCGGCGGATACCTCGTGCCGCGGCTCGTCGAGGCCGGGCACGAGGTGACGGTTCTGACCAGGGGAAAGGCGACCCCGTACCGGTCGGACGGGGCGTGGTCGCGTGTCACGACCGTGGTCGCGGACCGGGTCGAGGAGGAGGCGGCGGGCACGTTCGGCGCCCGCGTCCGCGATCTCGAACCGGACGTCGTGATCGACCTGATCTGCTTCACGCTGGACAGCGCGCGGCAGATCGTCGACGCGCTCGACGGCCGCGTGCGACACTTCCTGCACTGCGGCACGATCTGGGTCCACGGGCCCAGCGCGGAGGTCCCGACCACCGAACAGGCGCCGCGCCGCCCGTTCGGCGACTACGGCGTGCAGAAGGCCGCGATCGAGGCGTACCTGCTGGATCGGGCGCAGCGCAACGGTTTCCCGGCGACCGTGCTGCATCCGGGGCACATCAGCGGGCCCGGGTGGGTGCCGATCAACCCGGCTGGCAACCTCGAGCTGGACATCTACCGCAGGCTCGCCGAGGGCGCGGAGGTGGTGCTGCCCAACCTCGGTATGGAGACCCTGCACCACGTGCACGCGGACGACGTCGCGCAGTCGTTCACCGCGGCCATGGCCAACCGGTCGGTGGCCGTCGGGGAGAGCTTCCACGTGGTGTCGCCGGCCGCGCTGACGTTGCGTGGCTACGCGGAAGCCGTGGCCGGCTGGTACGGGCGCGAGGCGGACCTGGCGTTCCTGCCGTGGGAACAGTGGCGGGACACGGTCGAACCCGACGTCGCAGGCGCCACGTGGGACCACATCGCACACAGCCCGAACAGCAGCATCGCGAAAGCGGTGCGGCTGCTGGACTACCGGCCACGGTACAGCTCACTGCAGGCGGTCCGGGAAGCCCTGGAATGGCTTGCCGCACACGGCGAAGTCCCCGCTCCGTGAGTGCGACCGCTCTTCACCTGTCGTGGGTGAGTGCGTCGATGGCCGGGTGGATCTAGTTTGTAAGGCGGTCATGTCGGGCTGATTCGACACCCCTTGGTTCCCCGTTCTCCACCGTCGTTCGAACGACGGGTGAGAGAGACGTGGGATGCCGAGCGTGACGGTAGTGGCGACGCCGTATGGCGCGCCGGCGTACGTGTCGCTCGCCGAGGCCGTCGCCGCCGCCAAAGTGGACGATCCACTCGCGACGGTCACGCTGGTCGTGCCGGGGGAGCGGGTGGGGGTGGCTGCCCGGCGGGCGTTGGCTCGGGGACTGTCGCCCCGCCGTCCCGGGGTGGCCGCGTTGCGGGTGCTGACCGTGCGTCGGTTGGCGGAAACCCTCGTGGGTGACGCGTTCGCGCGGGATGGTCGCCGTCCGCTCACCGGTCCGGTGCTGGCGGCCGCGGTGCGGCACGTGTTGAGGACCGAGCGCGGGATGTTCACGCCGGTGGCGGAGCACATCGGCACGGTACGGGCGGTGGCTCGGGCGTACCGGCGGCTGCGGGTCCTTTCCGAGGAGCAGTTGGACAAGATCGCCGCGACCGCGCACGCGGTGCCCGCGGAGACCGTCCGGCTGCACCGGCTCGTGCGGCGGCGGTGCGAGGCCCGGTTCTTCGACGAGGTGGACCTGCTGGACGCGGCCGTGGTCGCGGCGGACAGCGAGCTGTTCGGGTCGGCGGTGGTGTTCCTGCCACAGGACCTCGATCCGCCTGAGGTCGCGTTGCTGGGAGCGGTGGCGCGGGTTTCCGACCTCCGGCTGGTGCTGGGGCTGATGGGGGAGCCGCGGGCCGACGCGGGGCCGCTGGCCGTGTGCCGCGCGCTCGGGGTGCACGACTGTGGTGGTGCGGCGCGTTCACCGGTGGGTGACGTCGTGGTGGACGCCTCGGACCCGGACGACGAGGTGCGTCACGTGGTGCGACGGGTCGTCTCGGCGTTGGTGGACCGGCCCGGGCATCGGGTCGGGGTGTTCTACGGGGCTGCGGATCCGTATGCCCGTCTGGTGCACGAACACCTGGCGCGGGCGGGGGTCGAGGTGTTCGGCCGCGGTGTGCGGCCGACGGCGGAGGGGCGGTTGGGGCGGTCGGTGCTGCGGCTGTTGGCATTGGCACGCAACGACTTCCGTCGCGGTGAGGTGTTGGGGTTGGTGACCGACGCGCCGCTGTGGCACGAGGAGGGCCGCGTACCGAGTTCGGCGTGGGAGCGGGTGTCCCGGGCGGCGGGTGTGGTGCGGGGTGACGACTGGACCCGGTTGAAGGACTACGCCGCGCACCAGGAACGGTGGCTCGGCGATCATCCCGATGCGGAGCCGTGGCAGGTGGACCGTGCCGGTCGGGAGACGCACAGCGCCCGTTCGCTGTTCGACTTCGTCGGCGAGCTTCGACGCGGATTGTCTGAAGTGGACTGCTCCAGGTCCTGGCGGGAGATGGGTGACGCGGCGCTGCGTCTGTGGTCTTCGCTGCTGGGCGGGGACGCGCTGGCACCGGAGGAACGTCGTGCCGCGGAAAGGATCGCGAGCACGTTGGGTTCCTTGTCCGGTTTGGACGCCGTCGCCGGTGAACCGGATCCGGCGCTGTTGCGCGAGCTTCTCGAGGTGGAGCTGTCCGACGACCTCGACCGGGTGGGCCGGGCCGGTACGGGAGTCCACGTGGGACCGGTGGCGGAGGGCGTCGGAGAGGACCTCGACGTGGTGTTCGTCGTCGGTGCGGCGGAAGGCTTGTTGCCTGCCCGCGTGGCGGAGGATCCGTTGCTGCCGGATCGGGTGCGCGAGCTGACCGACGGCGCGTTGCCGACGGCGCGGGAGCGGGTGGCCCGTCAGCACCGGCAGTTGCTCGCCACGCTCGCCGCGGCCCCGCCGGGTGGGCGCATGGTGAGCTTCCCGCGCGGTGACCTTCGGCAGGGCGGCACGCGCATGCTGTCCCGCTGGCTGAACCCGAGAACTCGGATCGGGGTGCCGTCGTACGCCGGGGCGGTGGAACGGGAATGCTGTCCGGCGACCCCGCAGGAGTGGCGGCAACGTGCCGTGGTCGAGCACCTGCTCGACAGCGATCCGGTGATGACAAAGGCGATCGAGGCTCGTCGGGCGCGGGCGGGGAGCGAGTTCACGGCGTTCGACGGGAACCTCGCCGGGGAGACGCTGCCGGATCCCACCGATGGCGTGGCGGTGTCGGCGACGGCGTTGGAGGCGTGGGTCCAGTGCCCGCACGGGTACTTCCTCCGGCATCTGTTGCGGGTGGCGCCCGTGCGGCAGCCAGAAGAGGTCGTCCGGATCTCCGCGCTGGATCGCGGCACGGTGATGCACGACGTGCTGGAGCGGCTGGTGAGCCGGGCCGTGTCGGAGGGGTGGGCGCCAGGCCCCGGGCAGCAGTGGCCCGAGCGCTCCCGGCTGGTGCTCAGCGAGGTCGCGCACGAGCGGTTCGCCCGTGCGGAGGCCGAAGGGGTGACCGGCTTCGGTCTGCTGTGGGAGTTGGACAGACAAGCCATGCTCGCCGATCTGGTCGAGAGCGTGACGCGGGACGACGAGCGACGCCGGTGCTGCGGTGGGCTGACGCCGGTGGCCGCGGAGTGGAGCTTCGACCACGTGGAGTTCCCCTTGGGGGACGGTCGGATTCTGGCGCTGAAAGGGCGGATCGACCGGATCGACCGCGCCACCGACGGGGCACTGGTCGTGACCGACTACAAGACCGGCAAGGCGAAGTGGTACCTGCGGGTCGAGGAGGACCCGTGCGACCGGGGCCACCGGCTGCAGCTCGCCGTGTACGCACAGGCGGCTCGCGCCGACTTCGGTGACCAGGACACGGTGGTGCGATCGGAGTACTGGTTCGCCACCCGGCTGGGCGGGTTCCGGCGGATCGGGCACGTCATCGACCCGCCGGTGCTGGACCGGGTCCGGCAGGCGCTGCGGATCGTGGTCGACGGCATCGCTGGCGGGGTTTTCCTGGCACGCGCGAGGAACGCCGCCACCAACACGCTCTTCGCGTGCCCCGGCTGCGATCTCGGCGAACACGGCAACGAAGGCGTGGCCGCCGCGTGGGAGCGGAAAGCCGGCGCGGTCGAGCTCGCCGGTTTGCGGACCCTCCTGTGTGAGGATGGCTGATGCTGGCCGACCACGCGGTTCGCGAGCGCATCCGCACCGACCTCGACCACACGCTGTTCGTGGAGGCGGGCGCGGGATCGGGCAAGACCACCGTGCTGGTGCGACGAATCGTCGACCTGGTCGAGTCCGGGATTTCGTTGCGGGACATCGCGGCGGTGACGTTCAGCGAGAAGGCCGCCGAGGAGCTGCGGGACCGGACCCGAGCCGAGCTGGCCAAGGCCGGGCAGCGCGTGGCGGCGGCGGACGTGGACGGTGCGGCGATCGGCACCCTGCATTCCTTCGCACGCAGGATCCTCACCGAACATCCGATCGAGGCCCGGCTGCCGCCGTTGATCGAGGTGCTCGACGAGGTCGCGTCCCGCGTCGCCGCCGACCGCCAGTGGGACGAGTCGCAGACCCGGTTGTTGCGAGATCCGCTGATCGCGCCCGCGCTGCGGCTCGGTTTCGCGGCCGGGCTCACCCTCGACCACCTGCGAACCCTGGCCCAGCACCTGGACGCCAACTGGGACCTCGTCGAGGAACGCCTCTTCTCGCCCGAGCGGCCAACCGCCCCACACATCGACGCCACCCCGCTCCGCGCCCGGATCACCGCGTTGACCGGTCGGCGACAGGAGTGTCGGGATCCCGGCGACAAACTGTTGGCACGGCTCGACAAACTGGCGCACTGGCTGGCCGACACCGACGATGTGGACCAGGCGGACCTGCTGCCGTTCCTGTTGGAGCTGCCCAGTGCCGGTGCGGTTGGCAAGGGTGCCAACTGGGGCGGTAGGGCCGTGGTGGCCGAGATCAGGGAGGAGTTCCGTGCCGTCCGGGAGGCCGGTGCCGCGCTGCGTGGTCAGGCCGTGGACCGGATCCTGCGCTGTCTGCTGCCCGCCATCGCCGCCGACACCCTGCAGGCCGCGACGAGACGGGCGGCCGCGGGACGGTTGCGGTTCCACGACCTGCTGGTGCTGGCCCGCCGGCTCGTCCGCCACCACGCCGACGTCCGGGCACAGCTGTCCCGCCGGTATCGACGGATCCTGCTGGACGAGTCCCAGGACACCGACCCCATCCAGATCGAGCTGGCCGTCCGGATCGCCGCCGGGGCGACCTCGATCACGCAGGCCGAGGACTGGCGCGCGGTGCCCGTGCCGCCGGGGGCGTTGTTCTTCGTCGGCGACGGCAAGCAGTCGATCTACCGCTTCCGCCGCGCCGACATCGGCACCTACCTCGACGCCCGCGACACGCTCGGCGAACCGCTGCGGCTGACCACGAACTTCCGCTCCACGCCACCGTTGCTGGCGTGGCTCAACCACGTCTTCGCCCGCCTGATCACCGAGAAACCCAGTGCCCAACCCGCCTACTTCCCACTGCACCCGCCACCCGACGCACCGGCCCTGGCCGGTCCGCACGTGGTGGTCCTCGGCGCCGAACAACACACCGACGCAACCAAGGCGGACGTCCTGCGGGAGCGGGAGGCACATGACGTCGCCGGCCTGGTGGTCCGCGCGGTCCGCGAGGGCTGGCCGGTCCGCGACGATGGTGGAGTGCGGCCGGTGTCCTTGTCGGACATCACGATCCTGGCGCCGACCCGCACCTCGATCACAGGACTGGAACAGGCGTTGGACCGGGCCGGGGTGACGTACCGGACGGAGGCCGCCACGTTCGTCTACTCCGCACCCGAGGTGCGGCAGCTCCTGCTCTGCGCCGCCGCGGTCGACGACCCCACCGACCACCTCGCCATCGTCACCACCCTGCGCACCCCGCTGTTCGCCTGCTCCGATGTGGACCTCTGGCGCTGGAAGCAGGCCGGTGGGTCGTGGAACCCCTTCGCCCCACGGGTTCACGACGGTGTCGTCGCCGACGGCCTCGCACAACTGCGGAGGTGGGCCAGGTCCCGGTCCCGACACACGCCCGCCGAGCTGTTGGAGGACATCCTCGAGAAGCGCCGGGTGCTGGAGGCCGCCACCGACTCACCCCGCTACCGCGAGATCTGGCGACGGCTGCGGTTCGTGGTCGACCAGGCCAGGGCGTGGTCGGAGGCCGAACATGGCTCCCTGCGGGAGTATCTGCGCTGGGCGGACGGCCAGGCCGACGACAACGCCCGGGTCACCGAGACCGTGCTGGACGAGACCGACACGCGGGCGGTGCGGATCACCACCATCCACGCCGCCAAGGGCTTGGAGTTCCCCGTCGTCATCCTCACCGGCCTGTCCAGCCATGGCTCGCCCCGGCGTCCACCGGTGCTGTGGCCGGACGGCGGCTGCGAGCTCAACCTCGGCGCCAACCTGCAAACCCTGGGCTACGCCGCGGCCGACGACCACGAACAGGCCATTGAGGACTGTGAGGACGTCCGGCTGCTCTACGTCGCGTGCACGCGCGCCAAGGACCACCTCGCCGTCTCCCTGCACCGCGGCAGCCGCGAGTGCCCCGCCACCACCCTCGCCGACGGATGCGTCGGGGCCTCCCACGAAACCTGGACCGCACCGGCGTTCGTCGAGCCGCTCGCGCCGCCAGGCCGGCAAGCTGCGCCACCGCTGTTGGGGTGGCGCGAATGGACAGACGTCCGGGATGCCGCGCTGGCGCACGCTCGTGTGCGGGAGGCCGAGTCCGCCACCGACATCGCCCACGGCCGCGCCGCGACCCCACTGCCGACGTTCGCGTGCCAGGGCCTGGCCAAGAAACCGCGTGACCTCGAACTACCCGCGTGGGCCAAAGGCCGGTACGGGACGGCCATCGGCCGCGCGGTCCACGCCGTCCTGCAAACCGTCGACCTCACCACCGGCGCGGGCATCGACGACCTCGCCGCGGCCCAGGCCCTCGCCGAAGGCGTGGTCGACGCCGCCCCGGACATCGCCGCCGCCGTCCGCGCCGCCCTCACCACGACGGTCATCGCCCGCGCGGCCCGCAGTCCACACTGGAGAGAGACCTACGTCGGCACGATCGTCGACGGCACCCTGGTCGAGGGCTACGTCGACCTCCTGTACCGCGACCACGACGGCCTCGTACTGGTCGACTACAAAACCGACGCGGCCCCGGACTCGGACACACTCGCGGCGTACGAAACCCAACTCCGCGTCTACGCCCACGCCATTCACGACGCCGCGGCCGAACCCGTCGTCCGCTCGGTACTCCTCTTCCTTGGCCCGACACACGCGGTCGAGCACGTGGTCTCGTCGTGATCGCCTCAGGGGTTCGCGCGTCGGAACAGGCGGGCGGGTTTGCCGACCGTGCCGTCGCTGTACCGGCCGGTTTCGACGAGGTGGGGCAGCATGTGGCGCCGGAAGGTGTCCTTGGCGAGGACGTCGTCGCCGAGGACGGCGGTGTGCAGGCGGTGTAGCTCGCGGAGGGTGAACTCGTCGCCGATGAGGTGGTGGGGGTCGGGTCGGTCTTGGTAGGCGGCCCTGGTCGACCGGACCGCCCTGGTGACGATCTCGTCGTGGTCGAAGGCGAGACCGTCGTCCGGCAGGACGGCGCGCGGCGGAGTTCCGTCGATGGGGGCGAGCAGGCACCCGGGACGTCGCGAGGTGTCGAGCTGGTCGAAGGCGACGAGGTCGAGGTGGGCGACGCTGAGCACGCGGCCTCGGTCGTCCCGGTCGAGCTCGTCGAAGACGTGGAGTTGCTGCGGCGCGCGGCCGGACACCCCGACCTTGGTGTCCAGCGCGCGGCCGACGGCGTCGCGGAGCAGTTCGTGTTCCCGGACGAACGTGCCGGGCAGCGACCAGCGGCCGGTCGCGAAGGTCTCGTCACGCTGGTGCAGCAGGACCATCAGACCCTGCTCGGGATCGACGGTCAGCACCGCGACGTCCACCGCGACCGACGGGCGCGGGTAGTCGCGCAGCCGCTTACCCGCGCTGTCTCGCCACTCCACGGTGGACAGGTTAGCGCAGATGTGCTCTTATTGAGTTAGCGCACTCTTGCGCTAATGGAGGTCCGTCGACGTGCATGTGGGTCGCCCAGTCGCGGTGAGTGCCGCCGAAGGGCAGCATGAGGTGTGGGAGCGGGTCGCTCGGTACGAACGCCGCCACCGACACCCATTCTGCTCGCGGCGACCGATCGGGTGGAGCGGACGGGCGCGCCGGTTCGCCACTCGGGTGGCGGCGGTCCCGATGACGCCGCGGCCGGGCCCTGGCCTTGCGCGAGCGGGCGGGCGAGGTCGCCGTATGTGGTGATGTCGGTGCGGGTGTGGCGCGGTCGAGCGGTGCACACGGTCGCGATCAACCCGCGGCGTGAACTCGTGGCTGGAGGAGTGATCTGATGAGACTCAAGGGGAAGCAGCTTGATCGAGCGGTGGGCGCGCTGGTGGGTGCGGCGGCCGGGGACGCTCTCGGCGTGCCGTACGAGGCCCACAGCCGGCCGCTGCCAGGCCCGGGTGAACCCGCGGAGATGCTGGGCGGCGGCCTGGGCGACTACGAGCCGGGGCAGTGGAGCGACGACACCGAGATGGCGTGCGTGATCGCCCAGGTCGCCGCCACGGGGGCCGACCTGCGCGACGAGACGGCCCTGGACGAGATCGCCGCCGGGTTTCTGCGCTGGTACGCGGAAGCCAGCGACATCGGGATCCAGACCCGGCGTGTCCTCAGTGGACTGGTGGGCAGTCCGAAGGAAGGTCTGGCGGAGCGCATGCGGACGCTGGCCGCCGAGTTGCATGCCCGAACCGGCAAGACCGCCGGCAACGGCTCGCTGATGCGCACCGCGCCGGTAGCGCTCGCACATCTCGGTGACACCGACGCCATCGCCGAGGCGGCCCGTGCCGTCAGCGCGTTGACCCACCACGATCCACAGGCCGGGGACGCGTGTGTGCTGTGGTGCCTGGCCATCGACCACGCCGTGCGCACCGGCGAACTGGACGTGCGGATCGGTCTCGACCACGTCGACCCCCAGTGGGCCACGCTCATCGAGGAAGCCGAACGTGCCCCCGACCCCGCCCGGTTCGTGCCCAACGGGTGGGTGGTGACCGCGCTGCAGGGAGCCTGGGCCGCGGTCACGCACGCCGCCAGCGTCGAGGAAGGCTTGCAGGCGGCGGTGAAAGGCGGTGGCGACACCGACACCGTCGCCGCGATCGCGGGCGCCCTGCTCGGCGCCCGCTACGGCATCAGCGCCGTCCCAGCCAAGTGGCGCCGCGGGCTGCACGGCTGGCCCGGCCTGTGGACCCGCGACCTGACCCGGCTCGCCTATGTCACCGCACAGGGCGGCAGCGACGAACACGGGTGGCCCGAGTGCGAAATCATGCACTACCACGGCACTGTCGAGCCCGTCGCCCATCCTGATGACCCGGGTGTCCTGCTCGGCGCGGCGTGGGCACTCCGCCCCGGGATCGCCGACGCCGTGATCAGCATGTGCCGGCTCGGCACCGCCCAGGTCCCACTGTCCGGTGTGGACCCACGCGACCACGTCGAGGTGTGGCTGATCGACAAGCCCGACGCGAACAACAACCTGCCCGCCGTACTGTCGGACACCGCCACCCTGATCGAGGACCTGCGCGCCGAAGGCAAAACCGTGCTCCTGCACTGCGCCTACGCCGAAAGCCGCACCCCGACCGTCGCCGCCGCCTACGGCGCACGCATCACCGGCAAGGACCCGATCGACACCCTCGACAGAATCGCGGCCGTGCTCACAACCACCAACCCCAAGGAGGAACTCAAGAACGCGCTACGGCAGCTACCGAAGACGGGGTGACCGTGGCCCGCCTCCTCGGCTATTCCGTCCACGGTCCCAACGGGTTGGGGCCGAACGTCATGCCGAGCATCAGTGGGTGAATTCCCCAGGTCAGGAAGGCTGTCAGGACAAGGGGCGTGGGTCAGTCGTGGTCGTACACGGTCGTCGGCACGTCGCGGGCCAGCAGTGTTTCGGTGATCAGCGGTTCGACGCGTTCCCAACGGCCGCCCGCGATGCCGCAGCCGATTCGGGGCATGTGGACGCTCGCCGCGAGGCGCAGGGCGTGGTCCGTGAGTGTGGTCAGGCATTGCGCCACGGCGTCGTAACGGATGGGTGGGCCCTTGCTGCCCGTGCGCATTCCGCGCTGCGCGACCATGTTCGCCACCCACGTGTCGGGGCGCACCTGGACGAGTTGGGTCGCGCCGAGACCGAAGTCGTTGCCGGCCCGCTCGCGATGCCAGTCGCGGTAGGCGCGTTCCGGTTCCGGCCACCGCTTCGAGATTGCGAGTACGAAACCCTTGCCCCAACCACCGAGATCGTTGCAGACGTGAGCGATGATCTTCGGTCCCTTGGACTGTGGGCTCGTCGCGTCGCCCTTGATGACCCGCAACGCCCGCATTTTCGTGATTTTGCCAGCGGTGTCGCCGCCTGTCGACGCGGTTTCGTGTTAGGGCCGGGGGCTCACGACCGTGCGGGGGGACAGGCGGCCCTTCGGTGGTTCGCGGGTGATGGCGCCCGCCGAGGCCGCGGACGTCAGGACCCCGACGGTGTCGGCTGGCCGGTACATCGTCTCCCGCAGGGTGTGCTGTTGCAGGTCGGCGACCGTGCACGTGCCTCGCCTGGCCAGTTCGTCCAGCAGGGCCCGGCGTAGCGGCAGTAGCTGCGGGTTGATCGAGATGTCGACGAGTGCGTGTTCGGGATCGCGGGGATCGCGGTAGCGGATGCCGGCGAACTCGTCGGCGGCCCAGAGTTCGTTCTTGAACGTCACGAGGTGCTTGTGGTCGCCGGTGGCGAACAGCAGCAACTGTGCGTGCCCGTCGTCGGCGGCCAGTTCCACCGCGACCGCGTAGGGCAGGCCCACCGCGCGGAGCCGTGTGCGGTGGTCGGTCACCTCCTCGGCCGTGGCCGGCGGCAGGGTGAGCAGCACTTCCCGTGCCTTGCCCGGCGCCAGCGTCGCGACCAGCCGCCACGCCGCTGGTTCGTCCACCGCGCCGGTGGCGACGTCGAGGTGTGCCAACAGCGGCCCGGTCACCGTCAGGTCCGCGGGGTCCTTGACCGACCGCAGCGCCAGCCCTGGCGGTGTGCTCAGCTCCTGGAGGGCGGCGGTGAGCGGCTCGGCCCGCACGACCACGACATCGAGGTCGTGCCCGGCGAGACGGTCGGCGAACTCGCCGAACACACGCAGTGCCGCCGCGGCGAAGTCGTCGCGACCCGCCTCGATGTAGGTGGCGCGGCGGTGTGACCGCAGCACGGCCGGTGTCCACGCGTCGAGATAGCGCACCAGCAGCTCACGCATCACCGTGGCGTGCGGGTCTCTGCGCTCGACGCGCTCGGACATACTCCGGTTGTACCGCGCTCACCCGCCGTGCACCAGGGTTCGCGGCGTTTCGCACCGGTGTGGGTGGTCGCCAGGTTGGCCGGCACTAGGGTTGGTTCCCGGGTGGACGACCGGGAGGGGGCAGGTGTCGAGCCAGTTCGGCCCGCTGTTGCGGCGGTTTCGGTTGCGGGCGGAACTGACCCAGGAGCGGCTGGCGGAGAAGTCCGGGCTGGGTGTGCGCACCGTCCGTGGACTGGAGACCGGCGAGCGTGGCGACCCTCGCCTCGGCACGGTGGAAGCGCTGGCGGACGCGCTCGACCTCACCGCGACCGAGCGGATCGAACTCCTTGCCGCGGCGGGTGGTCAGCCTCCGCCGATTCCCGTGCCGGATCAGCTGGCCGATGCCGCGGGCCTGCTCGCCTACGAACTGCGCACGAGGCTGCGCCGGGAGGAGGAGCAGCGGCAGATCCACGACCCCGTGCCGCTGCCGGTCCGCTGGCAGCCGGCGCCCGCCGCGCTGATCGACTCCTGGGGCAACATCCGCAGGGCCGAGCACGGCGAGACCGCGCGTCCGGTCGACCTGGTCGGTCAGCTCGACCAGATCGTCCAGGTGTACCGGCGGATTCCGTCCGGTCGGCTGGTGGTGCTGGGCCGCGCCGGGTCCGGCAAGACGATCCTCACCATGCGGTTCGTGCTCGGCCTGCTGGACATCAGCGCGCCGGGCGACCCGGTGCCGGTGATCTTCAGCGTTGGCTCGTGGCATCCCCGCACGACGCCACTGCGTGACTGGCTGATCGACCAGCTCCTGCGTGACCACCCCGGGCTCGCCGCGCCAGGGCCCGCCGGGGCGACACTGGCCGCGGCACTGGTCGAGACCGGCCGGATCCTGCCCGTGCTGGACGGGTTCGACGAGATCGCCGCCGGCCTGCACCAGGCCGCGCTGGCCGCGTTGAACGCCACCACGCTGCCGTTGCTGGTGACCAGCCGGGTCGACGAGTACCGCGCCGCGGTCGAGTCGACCGACGTGCTGACCTCCGCAGGAGCTGTCGTGCTCACCGACCTGGTCGCGACCGACCTCGCCGACTACCTCCCCCGCACGACGCGTCGGCGCGGCAGTGCGGGCACGGTGTGGGAACCGGTCCTGGCTCGGGTGCGGGACCATCCGGACGGTGACCTCGCCGCCGTGCTGACCACGCCGCTGATGGTCAGCCTCGCCAGGACGATCTACAGCGACACCCCCGACCACGACCCGGCCGAACTGCTCGACACCGGCCGGTTCGGTGACCGCGAGGCGATCGAGCGGCACCTGCTTGGCGGGTTCGTCCCTGCCGTCTACCGGCACCCGCCGGGCGGCCGCGCTCACGACGAGGACCGCGTCGAGCACTGGCTCGGCTTCCTCGCCCACCACCTCGACAGGCTCGGCACGCACGACCTCGCCTGGTGGCAGCTCGGCAACCGGATGCCGGCCTGGCTGCGGATGGTGGTGAGCGGGCTGGTGCTCGGCGTCGCCGCCGGGCTTCCCGCCGCTCTCGTCATCGGCCTGATCCACACCGTCGGGGTCGGCACGTCCGGTTCCGGGCTCGCCAACGGCCTGTCCGCCGCGGTCGCCGCCGGACCGCTGGAGGCGCTCGCGTTGTCGATGACCGTCGGCCTCGCGCACGGTGCCTCGCTCGCGTTCAGCGGCGCCGTGTTCGAGCCGTCCCGGGTGCGGATCCGGCTGCGTGCGGCACGTCGCGGCCGTTCGACGGTCCTGCGCAGGCTGGTGACCGGGCTCGCGATCGGGGTGGGGCTCGGCGCCGGCCTCGGCATCGCGCGTGAGCTCGGCGCGACGTTCTGGATCGTCGGCCGGATCGGCGACACGACCGAGACCGTCGTGCTGTTCGGGCTTGGCTTCGGTTTGCTGTGGGGGCTGGTCTGGGGTGTGCTGGCCAACTTCGAGGCGCCGGTGGACATCAGCTCGGCGGCGAGCCCCATGGACCTGCTGAACACCAACCGCCGGACCGTCGCGGTCCAGGCGGTCGCGTTCGGGTTGGTGACCTGCCTCGCCTACGCGGTCATGGTCGGCGCGCTGCACGGCCCACGGTTGGGGTTGGCGTACGGCCTGTCCTACGGGCTGGTCCTCGGCCTCGCGATCACCCTCGGCGCGGCCAGCCTGACCGCGTGGGGCACCTGGATCGTGTTCGCCCGCGTATGGCTGCCGGTGAACGGACGGCTGCCCTGGTCGCTGCCGGAGTTCCTCGAGGATGCCTACCAGCGGGGCGTGCTGCGCCGGGCCGGCGCGGTCTACCAGTTCCGGCACGCCCGCCTTCAAGATCATCTGAAGCAGGTCTTCCGCGCCGGCCGTTGAGTCGTTTGCCCAGCTCAGGGCCACCGGCCACATATGGCCGCCGTGTTTGCCTGTCCCCGCTCGCCCCGCGCCGGTAACCATGTGGCCGCCGGGGATGGCCGGCCTGTGGGGAAAGGGGATTCGGGGTGTCAGACGCGTGGGAGGAGTACTTCGCCGGGCCGGTGCCGCCGGTCGAGGGCGGGGTGAACTGGGAGGCCTACAGCCACGAGGAGCTGTACCAGATGCTGTGGCAGGACGCCGACGTCGCCGATGTCGGCACGGTCGCCACGGAGTGGGCCAAGCACCGCGTCGCGCTGGCCACGCATGCCGAGGTGTTGCGTGAGCAGTGTGTGGCGCTGCGGGACAGCTGGGAGGGTCCCGGCGCTGAGGAGGCGGCCAGCCGGCTGGAACAGCTGGCCGACCGGGTGGAGAAGATCAGCGAGCTGGCGCACGTGGGAGGGCAGGCCGCGCAGGAGGCCGCCGACGCGCTGGCCACCGCCCGGGCCATGATGCCGCCGCCACCGGGCAACCCTGCGACGCCGATGACCAACGCCGTACCGACGGCACCCGACATGCCGGCGCTGTTCGTGCCGCCGGCGCCGGCCACGCCGTCCATGTCGTCACTGAACACGTACATGTCGTCGATGCAGTCCTACCTGGCGTCCATGCAGTCGGCGTTCACCCCGACCGCGATCCCCGCACCGACGACCACCAGCTCGGCCACGCCGGACATGGGCACCGCGTTCGGCGCGGTGGGCGGTGGCGGGTTCAGCTTCTACGTCGGCGGCGTCGCCGAGGACCAGCAGAAGGCGCAGGCCGTGCGAGCCATGCAGACCTACGAGTCCAGCCTGACGAGCAGCAGCCAGATGCTCGGCACCGCCCGTGGCGCGGTTCCCGCGGCGGCTCCTCCGCTGGCCGGTGCCACCGAACAGGCCCAGGCCGGTCCCGGCGTGCCGTGGCAGCGCCTCGTCGGCGCCGGTCCCGTCGACGGACTCCGCGCCGGCGGTGGCAATGGCGCGGTCACCGACGGCGTTTCCGGTGGTCCCGGTCCGGTCCGGAGCGTGCCGCTCGGGATCGGTGCCCGCGTCGGCGCGCTGTCCGGCATGACCGGACCCGGCCTGACCGCCGCGCATCTCGCCGAGACCGCGGCGGCCCGCGCGGCCGCGCAGGGCGGGATGTACCCGCCCCCGATGGGTGGCCAGCGTGCCGCGAGCGCCGACGACGAGTCGCACGAGAACCGGTTGCCCACCGTGGACCACGGCCTGTTCGCCGTGGACATGCCGAACTACGTCGAGGTCATCGGGGGTGAGAAGCAGTGAGCACACCAGAGGGTTACCGCGTCGTGCCGGACCTGCTCGAGGAGCGGATCACGACGCTGACGAGGCTCGGTGACCTGACCGGCGACCTGGTCGCGACCGCGAGCCGGCTGGCCGAGCGGCTGCCGATGCTCGGCACCGCGCCGCCGGCCGTGCACCTGGCCATGCGCCTGCGTGACGCGGCCGGTCAGTCCGGCCTGGCCGGCGAGGTCCGTGCGGCGCAGGGCGAGGTGACGGCGTTCCAGCGGACGCTGTCCGACGCCAGGGACACCTACGTCGAGCAGGACGCGAAGGCCGAGTCGGCGGCGCGTGCGGCGGGCGACCGGGGTGGGGCATGATCGCGACCACCGCCGACGAAGAAATCCACTTTGGACTGGTCGAGCTGGATCTGCTCGCGACGCACGCCGGTGTGCGGTTCCCGTTTCCGTTGCGGGTGCCGTCGTTCGGTCGGCTCGTCGGCGAGCGGGACGCGTTGCTCGCCGACGCGGGTCAGGTGCTGTGCGAGCGCGGTCTGGCCACCGCGCACGGGCCGATCGGGATGGCGGCCGACCTGGTCGCCGCGTTGCGTGAGTACCGGAGCGCGATCGACCTGGTGGTGCTCGGCGCCGACACGGCCACCGGTGTGGTGGCCATCGTCCACGGGAACCGGGCACTGGTGTGCCACCAGCCGCTCTGCGGCGAGCGGGCTGGCACGGTCCGGGTCGGACGGGTCGCCGCGACCGCGCTGGCCGACGAGCTCGCCGCCCTGATCCCGAACGCCGCGCCGGCGGTGACCATGCCGATCACCCTTCCGCCCGGAGTGGTCGGCGACACCCTGCGGCTGCTCAGCAACACGGCCGACACCCCGGCCACCCGGCGGTGCGTGCGCGAGCTGATCCGTGAGTACGGCGGCGACGAGGCCGTGGTCGACCAGCTCGTCGACCTGATCCCGGCGTTGATCGGCCGGGGCCAGCTCGGCGTCACCCGCAGGTCAGGCGGGGCGGTCTCACGGCCACTCGAGCTGTCCTGGTTGGACAGTCCACGAGGGAGGGTTCGGGTGAGTCAGGACGACCGCGGCTGGATGAGCGTCAACCCGTTGCGGCGCGGCGAACTCGTGTGGCTGATCCGCGAGGCGGCGACGCTCGCCCGTGCATGACACAGGAAAGAAGGGGAATCTCATGGAACCAGCACAGTGGCTGGCGGACTACCGCGACCGGATCGAGCGCGTCGCCTACAACGCCCGCGCGGCGAGCGCGAGCCTGCGTGAGGTCGGGGCGAGCGTGACCTCGCCGCGCGGCGAGGTCACCGTGACCGTGAACGCCGGGGGCGGGCTCGAGCAGGTCAGGCTGACACCGGCGGCCCGCAAGCTCGAGACCGACGCCCTCGGTGCGCTCATCACGGCGACGTCGCGTGAGGCGCAGCGGCTCGCCAGCGCGCGGGTGGCCGAGGTGATGGCGGTCTACCTCGGCGAAGGCGACGCGCTGGCGCAGATCACGCAACACCAGCCGGCGGAGGTCGTGCGATGACTGACTTCGATGTAGACCCCGACCAACTGCGTGCGCACGCCAATGCGTTGGCTCGCTACGCCGACCAACTCGCCGCCATCGGTGCCGGGCTGCCGGGCTCGCTGGCCGAGCAGTCGCTCGGCTCGTTCGCCCAGTTCCTCACCGCCGGGCTGGGTGGTGCGATGACCGAGACGCTGAACGCCTTCGGGCATGCCGCATCCACAGTAGACATGGTGAGCGGCGGCATCCGGCAGGCCGCGGACGACTACGAGCGCACCGACGGCGTCAACGCGACCACCCTGACCGGCATCGAGGCGAGCATGGAGGGCGTCCGATGACCGCGACACTGCCCAGGAACGGCTCGCACTCCGGCGAGCCGGACGCCCTGGAGATCAACGCGCTGCTCGCCCAACTGCGGATCGCCAAGGGCGCCGTCGACAAGAAGGAATGGCTGTCGGCGGACCTCGCCGGCGGGCCGACCGTCTCCCTCGACACGATCAACTCGACCGGCAGCCCATTGTCTACTTTGGATAGCTCGGGGATGGGCTTCCTCACGCCGATGGTCTCGTTCCTGGACGAGCCGCTGAACCAGCTGCGAGGTGACCCGTCCCCGGTCTCGTCCGGCGCGAACGAGTTCGACGGCGCCGCGCGGAACGGTACCGCCGTGGCGGAGGAGTACCGGTCCACGGCGTCCGGCCAGACCAGTGAGTGGTCCGGTCAGGCCGCGTCGGACTACCTGAGCAAGGGCACCGAGCTGGCGGACGGGATCCTCTCGATCGCGGAAACGGCGCTCACCACGGCAAAGGGACTGATCGGCGCAGGTCAGGCGGTCGCCAAGACCGTCGCCGACGTCACCACGCTGATCAACGAGGCGGTCGGCAGGATCGTGCCGATCATGAGCAAGGCGATCGCCGAGGCCCCGATGACGTTCGGGCAGAGCATCGCCGCCGCGATCCCGGAGTGCGTTGGCATCGCCGTCGAGTGCGCCGGCAAGATCGCCGGCAAGATGGCCGAACTGCTGTCCAGCGGCGAGAACCTGATCAAGATCATCGACGGGTCGGTCGGCGTCGTCAAGCTCGTCAAGGAGGTGCTCACGTTCATCGGAAAGCAGAGCCAGGGTGGCACGCCTTCCACGGCCAAGCCGTCGAGCGAGCAGCCCGCGAACCCGTTGCCTGCTCAACCTGTGCGCATCAGCAGGTGACCCCGGCGGAACTGTCGTTCGTCCTCGCGCGGCGCGCGTAGCACCCGGCCGACCTCGACGAACCCCGCTTCGCCTGCGAGCTCGGCGAGGTCGTCGATCGGCCAGCGGAAGGCTTCCGTCACCTTGTGGTCGAACGGTGTGACCGGCTCGCCTTCCGATTCGAAGAAGGCGAGCAGGAGATGGCCGCCGAGGGCGAGTACTCGGCGGAACTCGGTGAAGTACGCGGGCAGGTCCGACGGTGGGGTGTGGATGACCGAATACCACGACACGATGCCGTTCAGCTCGCCGTCGGCCAGGTCCAGGGCATCCATGGAACCGACCTCGAACCGTAGGTCCGGGTACGCCTCACGGGCCAGGTCGATCATCACCGGCGACAGGTCGATGCCGAAGATGTCCAGTCCCAGGTTCCGCAGGTGCGCGGTGACGGGGCCGGGACCACAACCCAGCTCCGCCACCGGCCCCGTCCGCACAAGCTCGGCGAACGCGGCGAGCGCCGCACGGTCCAGGGGAATGGTTTCCAGGTCGTCGCGGGGGAGTTCGGCGTAGCGGACAGCGATGGCGTCGTAGGCGTCGGCCGTTTCCTGAAGGTGAGAGGGCACCTAGCGTTTCCTTACGGGCAGGGCGGTGTGGCCGTTGGAGAGGAACGTGCGCAGCGTAGTCAGTTCCTCCGCCGGCACCGCGAGCGTCAACTGTGGAAAGCGGTCGAACAGGGCGGGCAGGGCGATCTCGGCCTCCAGCCGGGCCAGCGGAGCGCCGAGACAGTGGTGCACGCCGTGACCGAAGGACAGATGTTGTTTGGTGGCACGGCTGAGGTCGAACTCGTCGGCCGTGTCACCGTACGGGCCGGGGTCGCGGCCGGCGGCGCCGTAGCAGGCGAGGATCGCGTCGCCTCGGGGGATGATCGTGCCGTCCACGGCGAGGTCCTCGACGGCGTAGCGCAGGGGCAGGTACGGCACGGGTGCTTGCCAGCGCAGGGTTTCCTCGATCACGTCGCTCCACGTTCGGTGCCCGGCGCGGACCTGGTCGAGCTGGTCCGGGTGGGTGAGCAGCGCCGTGATCGCGTGGTCGAGCAGGTTCACCGTCGTCTCGTGGCCGGCGGACAGCATGAGGACCAGCGTGTCCACGAGCTCGGTCTCGTTCAGCCGGTCGGCCTGGTCGTCCCGGGTGGTGATCAGCGCGCTGGTCAGGTCGTCACCGGGTGCATCGCGTTTGCGTGCCACGAGATCGGCGAACAGCTCGTACATCCTGGCGATGTTGGCCTGCGCCTCTTCGGCGGTCACGGTCGAGTCGAACAGCAGGTCCACGATCTGACGCATGACGGCACGCTGGTCGTCGGGCACGCCGAAGAGCCGGCAGATGACCTCGATGGGCACCGGGTAGGCGTACTGGGCGCGCAGGTCCACCGGATCGGGCGTCTGCTCGATCGTGTCCAGCAGGTCCTGGGTGATCGCCTCGATCTCGGGGCGGAGCGCGGCCGTGCGGCGAACGGTGAAGGCAGAAGACACCAGGGAACGCAGTCGCCGATGGTCGGATCCGTAGGCGGTGAACATGTTCCGCACCGAAACCCAGATGTGCAGCGGCCAGTCCTCGGTGATCTCACCGTTGACGTACGCCGCCCAGTGTTGCCGCGCGTCCTTCGACACCCTGGGGTCGGCGAGCAGTTGGCGCAGCGGCTCGTGGCCGGTCACCGCCCAGACCCGCACACCGCCAGGCAACTCCACCGGCGTCGCCGTTCCCCGCGCCCGCAACCGAACGCCCTCGGCGTGAATGTCCGAACCACTGACATCGAGCGGGATCACCTGCATCGCACGTCCTCACTTCGTTGTCACACAACCGGCTCCTGCATACTCCCAGAAACGACGGCGCTCGGAGGGGCGATGGATGTGCTGTCCTTCAACGTCTTCGTGGGCGTGCGGGCCCGCGGGGTCCCGGCTCGCGAGCGGGCGGTCGAGTTCTGCCGTCGCCTGACGGACCTGGACGTGGACGTGTTGTTGCTGCAGGAGGTCTGGACCCGTTCGCTGCTGCGGTTCATCGGCGCTCGCCTGCCGTCGTTGCCCCATGTCGCGTGGCGTTCTGGTCTGGCCGGTCACCCGGCCGGTGGGTTGGCGGTGTTCGCACGCCAACCGCTGCGCCGGCCAACGTTCACCGCCTTCACCCCGGCGCGTCCTGGTATCGGGAACCTGCGCTTTCGTGCGATGGCCGCGCTGAGTTGCCGGCTGCAGGGCGTGCTCACCGCGCGAACGGTGGATGACACCGTCCTGCTGGGAAACACCCAACTCACGGCCAACCGCGATGGCGACTGGTCACCGGCCAACCGGCACCACCGCCTGCACAGCCAACAGCTGCGCATCGTCCACGACGCGATGCGCACCGCCGGCGCTCACACCGTGCCGTTGTCGATTCTCGGCGGGGACTTCAACATCGCCAGCACCAGCGCGCTCTACCCGCACATCGTCGATCACGGCGCCTGGCACGACCCGTTCGCGGCGGCAGACCACCCGACCTACCGCCCCGAGTACCTGCCCGTCGGACGACCGGCCCACCGCATCGACTACCTGCTGGTGTCCGGACAGCCGGTACACACCGCCGACCTGGCGCTCGCCGAAGCGGCTCACCTGTCTGACCATCTGGCCCCGCGAATCCGGCTCCGGAATCCTACGAACGGCTCGCTGGTGTCCTGAAAGACGCGATGGGGACGTTCAACGACATGAGCGCGTCTTTCGGGACACTGCCCGTCGTTCCGTCACGGTGCGAGCGGCAGCGTCAACCGGAAGCACGCGCCTTCGCCGAGTTCGGTTGCCAACTCGACGTCGCCGCCGTGTGCCTGGGCCAGTGAGCGCGCGATGGCGAGTCCGAGGCCCGCGTTGGCGCCGTCCGAGCGGGTTCGGGAGCGGTCGGTGCGGTAGAAGCGGTCGAAGACGTGTTCTGCCTGCTCGGCCGTCATTCCCGGGCCCTCGTCGGCGACTTCCAACACGGCGTGGCCGTTCGCGGTGCCGACGCCGATGCGGACCGGTGTGCCTGGCGGAGTGTGGGCGGCGGCGTTGCCGACGAGGTTGGTGACGACCTGCCGCAGCCGGGCCTCGTCGGCGTGGACGGGGGCCGGGCCAGCTGAGCCGTGGCCGCCTGGGCCGGTCAGCTCGATCGGGCGGGTCGGGTCGAGGGCACGCAGGTCGTGCCGGGCGTCGCCCGCGAGGGTGCGGAGGTCCATCGGTGTTGGGTCCAGCTGTCCCTCCGGCGCCTCGTCGAGTTGGGCCAGCAACAGCAGATCCTCGGTCAGGGCGGTGAGCCGGGTGGCCTCGCGGTCGATGCGGTGCATTGTCTCGTCGACGTCGGCCCGTTCCGGTAGCGCGCCCATCCGGTACAGCTCGGTCGAGCCCTTGATGCCGAAGAGCGGGGTGCGCAGTTCGTGGCTGACGTCCGAGAGGAACGTGCGCATCCGGGCCTCGGCCGCCGCACGGTCGGAGAAGGCCTGTTCGAGCTGGCCGAGCATGGTGTTGAGCGACGTCGCCAGGTGGCCGATCTCCGTGCCGGGCGGCGCGATGCCGGGCACGCGCCGGGTGAGGTCGCCGCCGGCGATCGCGGCCGCCGTGTGTTCGATCCGGCGCAGTGGATTCAGTCCCCGGCCGAGGGCGAACCAGCCAACCGCCGTCAGCAGGACGAGCAACGCGGCGCCGCTGATCAGGCTGCTGGTGCGGAGCTGGGCGATGGTGGCGTCGGCTTCGGTGAGCGGTGCGGCCGCGATCACCGTGCCACCCCACCCCGTTGCCGGCTCGGCGACCGCTCGCCAGCGTCCCGAGTCGTCCGCGGCGGGCAGGTCGACGGCGGTCCCGTCGGTGGGGACCGTCCGCAGGGTCTCGTTGGCCGGCAATGTCGCGGCGTTCAGCCGCGTCGAGTGGATGCCGCTCATCACCGCGCCCTTCGCGTCGAGATACACCAGGTACGGCGTCCCGATCAGGTCGAGGGCGGGATCGAGGAGTTCTGGGTTCGCGTCGGTGCCCGTGACCTTGGGCGGTCGGGTGGCCGACACGCGGGCGATGATTTCGGTGAACGAGCGCAGCTGGCCGTCGAGCCGGTCGCGCTGGTAGCGCTCGACGTGTTCTGACACAAGCGCGCTGATGAGGCTCAGCCCAGCGAGGAGCAGGGCCGCGGTGAGCAGCAACAGCCTGGCCCGCAACGAGAACCGGCTCACCGCCGTGGCTCCCGCAGCACGTAACCCACGCCGTGCACGGTGTGGATGAGCTTGGGCTCCTCGGCGTCGACCTTGCGTCGCAGGTAGGAGATGTAGGTGTCGACGATGCTGGCGTCGCCGCCGAAGTCGTAGTGCCACACGCGATCCAGGATCTGCGCCTTGGACACCACCCGCCCCGCGTTCTCCATCAGGTAACGCAACAGCCGGAACTCGGTGGGGGAGACGCGGACCGGTTGTCCGGCCCGCGTCACCTGATGCCCCTCGGTGTCGAGTGCGAGCGCGCCCACCGTGAGCACGCCGGCCTGTCCTCCGCCGGTGCGGCGGAGGATCGCGCGGATCCGGGCGATCAGCTCCTCCAGGTCGAACGGCTTCGTCACGTAGTCGTCCGCGCCGAGCGACAGGCCGGTGATCTTGTCGGCCTGCCGGTCCCTCGCGGTGAGGAAGAGGACCGGCACCGGCCCGTTCCGGCCGGCGAGACGCTGTTCACGCAGCCGCCGGACCACCTCGAAGCCGTCCATGTCCGGCAGCATGACGTCGAGCAGCACCAGATCGGGCACCTCCTCGGTGGCCGCGGCGACCGCCTCCGTGCCGGTCGCCGCCGAGGTCACCCGGAACCCGGCGAACCGCAGCGTCGCGGACAGCAGCTCACGGACGGTGGGCTCGTCATCCACGACCAGCAGCATCGCTTCCACGCCGGCCAGCATCACACATCGCGTCGACGGAAGACGGTGAACGCGGCGACCAGCACGGCGGCGACACCGAGACACATCCCACCCAGGTTCAGCCACGGGTGGGGGAGGTTCGGGTCCGGAACGGTCGAGAAGACCGCGGCCGCGCCAAGAGTCGGCCAGTAGTTGAGGACACCCTGGAGCCATGAGGGCAACAGGGCTGCCAACGCGGGCACCAGGAAGACGATCCCCACCAGTGTGGCGAGTGCTCCCGCCGTGGCCCGCATGATCGTGCCGAGCCCGACCGCGAGCAGCGCGATCGCCGCAAGGTACAGACCGCCACCCGCCACCGCGGAGAGCACACCGGGATCGCCGAGCGTCGCGCTGGGCACGTCCTGCGCGGCGGCGATGGCCTGCCCGATGAAGAAGGCGGCGAACATCAGCACCTGCCCCGCCACCACGGCGACGACCGCGGCCAGCACGATCTTGGCAGCCAGCAACCGGTGCCGGCGCGGCGTGGCGGTCAGCGACGTCGACATCAGACCGGTCGCGAACTCGGCGGTGACGACCAGGATGCCGAGTACCCCGATGATCAGCTGGGCGACGATGTACGACCTCAGGCTGAAGTTGGTCGGATCCCAGGCCAGCTGTTCCTCGGCCGTCGCGCTCCCGTACTCCTTCCCCGCGGAGCTCATGGCGAGGGTGGTGATGCCGAGCCCGACCACGAACAGGCAGGCCAGGGTGTACCAGGTGGAGCGCAGCCCGCGTAGCTTGATCCACTCCGAGTGCACGGTGTCGACGAAGCTCATGCGGTCACCCCTTGGTACTCGACGCTGTCCCTGGTCAACTCCATGAAGGCGTCCTCCAACGACGGCCGCTGCGGGGTGAGCTCGCTGAGCGTGACGCCGTGGTAGGCGGCGAGCTTGCCGATCTCCGTGCTGGTCATGCCGGACACGACGAGCGCGGACTCGGTCCCCTCCCGCACGGTGGCCCCCGCGGCGGTCAACCGGCGTGCGAACGACCCCGACTCCGGCGTGCGGACGAGCACGGTGCCTTCGCCGCTGGCGTGCAGGAACTCGCTCATCCCGGTGTCGGCGATGAGCCGCCCACGGCCGATGACGACGAGGTGATCGGCGGTCTGGGCCATCTCGCTCATGAGATGGCTGGACACGAGCACCGCCCGCCCCTCGCGGGCGAGGTCACGCATGAAGTCCCTGATCCAGCGAATACCCTCGGGATCCAGGCCGTTCACGGGTTCGTCGAAGATCAGCACCCGCGGCTCACCGAGCAGCGCCGCCGCGATCCCGAGCCGCTGCCGCATACCGAGCGAGAACCCGCCGGCCCGCCTGCCTGCCACACTTTCGAGCCCGGTCCTGGCAAGCACCTCGTCGACCCGGCGCCGGGGGATCCCGTTGCTCACCGCGAGCGCGAGCAGGTGGTCGTACGCCTTCCGGCCACCGTGCACGGCGCCCGCGTCGAGCAGCGCCCCCACCTCGGTCAACGGCACGGGCAGATCACGGTAGTGCCGGCCGCCGATGGTCACCGACCCCCCGGTGGGGGCGGCCAGCCCGAGGATCATCCTCATGGTCGTGGACTTGCCCGCGCCGTTCGGCCCGAGGAAACCGGTCACCTGTCCCGGCTCCACGGTGAACGACAGGTCGTCCACCACGGTGTCGGGCCCGTACCGCTTGGTGAGCCCCTGTATGTCGATCACTGTCATGGACCCGAGCCTGGCGGGCCGAACTGGCCGGGTCCTGAGAGCTTCTGGGAAAACTCTGAGAGTTCGGCAGGCCCGGGCCCAGCGCCGCCTGCCCGCTCACAGAAAACCCCCAGGCGCGCGCCGGTCAGGCGGTGATGAGGTCGCGTTCCAGTGCGACGATCGGGTTGATGGTGGTGTCGTAGTTGCTGAGGACGATCGCCACCCAGTCGCGGTCGGTGTGGATGTCCAGGCGGGTGGCCATGCCGGGGCCGCTGCCCGAGTGGCCGTGGACGCGTTGGCCGTTGACGATCGAGTCGCGGTGGCCGTAGCCGTAGAAGTCCACTTGGGACAAAGGGTCGCCGGGTACGGGGACCTTTCCGCTGCTCATGAGCGCTGCCATGGCCGGGCTGAGTAGTGTGCCGCCTGCCAGCGCTCGGGTGAAGGCCAGCAGGTCGGACACGGTCGAGTAGGCCCCGCCGGGTGGGCCGATGGTGAACGGCGCGTAAGGGCTTGCCATGAAGTCGGCGCGTTCTCCGGTGCGTTGCGTCCAGTAGGGACGGGCGATGCGGTTGTCGGCCAGCACCTGTGGACGGCTGTAGAAGTCGGTGCGGCTCATGCCGGCCGGGGTGAACACGTGCTGGCGCACGTAGTCGAAATAGGACTGACCGGACACCGCCGCGACGATCGCGCCCAGCACGACGAAGCCGTCGTTGCTGTACACGTACCTGGTGCCCGGCGTGAACTGGAGCGGAGTCTGGCGGATGATGGCCATGGTGCCCTCCATCACCGCGTCGTAGCTGTTCCAGCTCGGGTCCGACGGTGCGCCGCTGCCGAAGGACGGCCTGCCGACCCCGGACGTGTGCGTCAGCAGCTGGTGCACGGTGACTGTGTCCGCGATCTCGGCGGGAAAGCCCGGCAGGTGAGTGCCGAGGGTGTCGTGGAACGCCATTTTCCTCTGCTGCGCCAGTTGCGCGATCGCGATGGCGGTGAAGACCTTCGTGATCGACGCGAGGCCGAACGCGGTGTCGGCGCGGTTGGGCAGGCCAAGATCCTTGTTGGACAGTCCGTGCGCGCGGACCAGCACCGGCTTACCGCGGTGTGCCAGGAGAACGGTGCCGGAGAACCTGTCCTCCGCAGCCTGCTGGGCCACGAACCGGTCGAAGGCGCCGCCGGGACGCAGATCCCTTGACACGGAAGCGGATTCCGCGCGTGCCCAACCGGTCGAGGCCATCAGCCCGCCCACGCCCAGCAAACCGAGCAACGATCGACGGGACGTGGTCATCGTGATGTCCTTCCGAGGGTTTCGTAGACAGCGGCGGCAATCTCTGCCATCGCCTCCTGTGCCTTACCGGCCAGGTCGCGGGCCGCGTTCATGTCCCCCTCCTGGTTCATGAACTGGGCGAACGTGAGCCAGCGGCCGTTCGGCAGCTCGATGTATCCGGCAAGAGCCTTGTTGACCACACCGACGCCCGAGGGGGCCATCATCATGGCGGTCCCGGTCTTGGCGTACACGTGGCCCGCCGCCGGCGAGTTGGGCTGGTTCCCGGCCAGGCTCCCGTCCCGGCCCAGGATGGGCAGCGCCCGGTGGAACGGGGTGAAGTACGGCCGCCGCCGCATGTGTGCCAGGAACTTGATGAACGTCTCCGCGGTGTACTTCCCGTCGGTCGCGCCGGCCGGGTCCGGGTCGAGGCCGGCCGCGCGGAACAGCTGCCGCCGGTACTGTTCGTAGGTCTCCTTCGGACTGACGCTGCCCGCGCCCACCACGTACGGGAACGTCGCCGTGTGGACGTTCGAACTGGACTTGAGCATCGGCTTCACCTGCTCCGACAAGGGAAGTGAGACGTGCTCGGCCAAAGCGGGCCCCCTCGGGTGCCCGCCAACCCCCGCACCGTCGACGTGCACACCCCTGGCACGCAACGCCTCGGTGAGGACGGCCGCCGCGTAGGTCGTCGGGCTCAGCACGAAGTACGACGTGTACTGGGTCGGAGCGCCCACCGGGATGTCGCCGGTGACCGTCACGGTGTGGGTCCCGTCCGGGTTGATGACGTCGTCGGTGACCGCCAGCTGCCGTGCCGGTGCGCCGGCCACGGTCTGGACCTGGCTGACGAAGCGCACGTGGTTCGTCGGCACGGCCGACCGCACGACGCCCGGCTCACCAGCGGCGGCGCCGGGCGTGACGACCGCGTGCACCACGTTGTCGCCGACCATCATCGGAGACACCGTGATCATCGTGTCGTTGAACGCGATGCCTTCGCGCGCCTCGGCGAACAACGAGATGTCGACCAGGACCCTGCCGTCGACCCGCCGCACGCCGGCCGCCGCGACCTGCCCGGCCAGGCCCCGGATCTCCCGCAGTGGGTCCGGCAGCGGCGGCTGGCCGGGGTAGCTGGGATCCGTGTCGGGCAGCAGCAGCGTGCCGTCCGGCCGCGACCTGCCCGCCAGCAGCAGGTCGCCCCCGGCCACCAGCACGAGGTCACCCCTGAGCACGCCGCGCACGACCGGGCCGGTCCGGCGGATCCTGGTGCGGAACCGGTGACTCGCCCCGAGTGCCTCGAAGGCCGTGCCCGCGATGAACACCTTTAACGACGAGCCGGCCACGAACAGCTCGGCGGGGTTCGCCGCGTACACGATCTCGTCGGTGTCCGGCGCGTAGAACGCCATCCCCCAGTGGGATCCATGGAACACCGGCTGGTCGATGATCCCCTGGATCCGCTCGGCCAGCCCCGGAGACCGGGCGTACGCGGTCCCGGAGGTGGCCGCCACCGCGCCCGCGGCCACCGGAGCGGCACCGAGCAGGCGGAGCGCGGTCCGTCTGGACAGCACAGTCACGACTTCTCCCTTCGACAGTGGAAGAAGTCCTACCGGCGGGCACGGTTCGGCAGCCGATGAGCGAGCCATACATGATCCATAGGTCGGGGTGGTCAGACTGGGCGAATGCGTGTGCTGCTGGTCGAGGACGAACAACCCCTGGCCGGGTACATCGCGGCGGGACTGCGCAAGCACGGCTGCGCGGTGGACATCGCCCTGGACGGCCAGGCCGCCCTCGACAAGATCGAGCTCACGCCCTATGACGTGGTGGTGCTGGACCGGGACCTGCCGGTGGTCCACGGCGACACGGTGTGCCGGCGGCTGGCCGAGCGTGGCACGTCCCGCGTGCTGATGCTCACCGCGTCGGGCGCGGTCGAGGACCGGGTGGACGGGCTCAGCATCGGGGCCGACGACTACCTGGGCAAGCCGTTCGCTTTCACCGAGCTGGTCGCCAGGGTGCGTGCCCTGGCCCGCCGTGCCGTCACCGCCCGGCCGCCGGTGCTGCGGGGCGCCGACGTGGTGCTCGACCCCGCCCGGCGCACCGTCGAACGTGCCGGCCTGCTGTTGCACCTGACGCCGAAGGAGTTCGGGGTGCTCGAACAGCTGTTGGCCGCCGGCGGCGCGGTGGTCAGCGCCGAAACCCTGCTGGACAAGGTGTGGGACGAGCACGCCGACCCGTTCACCAACGCGGTCCGGATCACCGTCGGCACCCTGCGGCGCAAGCTCGGTGATCCGCCGGTCATCCACACCGTCACCGGCGCCGGCTACCGGATCGGCACGTGAGGCTCAGTGCCCGAGGAAGGCTCACGGTGCTGCACACCGCGCTGGTCCTCGGTGCGGGTGCCGCGCTCGTCGGGCTCACCTACGTCCTCGTACGACGCAGCCTCGCCGCCCGGCCGGTGTTCGTCTCCTTCCGCCACAACGGGGAGGGCGTGCCGCCGCCGCTGCGCGACCCCGACGACATGGTGGACGCCATGGAGCGCCTGCGGGCGGAGACGCTCTCCCAGCTGCTGACCCAGTCCGCACTGGCGCTGGGAATCGTCACGCTGCTCACCGCGCTGCTGGGCTGGCTCATGGCCAGCCGGGTGCTGCGGCCCATCCGCGCCATGTCCGCCACCGCACAGCGCCTGTCGGCGGAGAACCTGTCCGAGCGCGTGCCGGTCACCCCACCCGCCGACGAGCTGGCCGCCCTGGCGCAGACCATCAACGGGATGCTGGAACGCATCGAGTCCGGCATCGCCGACCGGGACCGGCTGCTGCACGGCCAACGGATGTTCGTCGCCAACGCCGCCCACGAGCTGCGCACGCCGCTGACCACCATGCGCACCGCCATCGACGTGACCCTCGACGGCCGGCCCAGCACCGAGGAACTGCTCGTCATGACCGGCGACGTCCGTGACGCCGTCGTGCACAGCCAGCGCACCATCGACGGGCTGCTCGCGTTGGCCCGCAGCCACACCGGACCCACCGAGCCGCGGCGGGTCGACCTCGCGGACCTGGCTGCCGGTGCGGTGGCCGCCACCGCAAGGCGCGCGTCGGCTCGCGGCACCGAGCTGCGGACGGACCTGTCCTCGGCGCGGGTCGACGGCGACCCGGTCCTGCTCGACCGCATGATCGGCAACCTCGTCGACAACGCCGTCAACCACAACGAACCCGGCGGCCACGTCCTGGTCACCACCGGCACCGAGGCAGGACACGCACGACTGCGTGTCACCAACACCGGTCAGCACGTCGATCCGACCACGGTGGACAGTTTGTTCGAGCCGTTCGTCCGAGGCCCGGCCAACCACCCCAGGACCAACGGCGGGACCGGGCTCGGCCTGTCCATCGTGCGTGCGGTCGCCGAGGCCCATCACGGGCAGGTGTCCGCCACCGCGCCGGCGACCGGCGGACTGGACATCACGGTCGACCTCCCGTTGGCACCCGGTGCGATGAAGGCGTCCTTCATCGCACGCCAGCCCGGGACACCCTGAGATCCCGCGGTATCAGATCGCCGCTCGGGTGCTCTGGGAGTCATGCGACTTTCCAGGTTGACGTGGACGTGCCGGGCGCTGCCGAGAGCCGCGCCCGGGCTCACCGATCAGGTGATCCTGTGATCCAGCAGTGCCGCGACCGCCGGCGTGCGACGGGCCCGCGCGAGGCAGCGGGCCCTCGTCGGACCGATCGCGCCGACCGGGATCCCCAGCGTCGAGCTGATTTCCTTGTACGGCTTCGGTGGGTCCGCGAACAGCAGCGTGAGCAGTTCGAGGTCGCGCGCGGGCAGCCGGTCGACGGCTTCCCTGGCCGCGGCACGGCGTTCCGCGCCGATCAGGTTCGTGTCGATGTCCGCGTCGATGTCCGAGTCGATGTCCTCGCGGACCTCGACGTTGTCCGTCGGTATCTGGCGGTTCCGGTGCCGCAGCAACATGAGGCACTCGTTGCGGACGGTGGTGCGCAGCCAGCCGGGCAGCGCCTCCGGCTCGCGGATGCTCGTCAGGTTGGTCACCAGGCGCAGCCACACCGAACCGGCGACGTCCTCGGCGTCCATCCCACTGATTCCGTGGTCGTGACACACCGCGAGGACCAAAGGGGAATAACGGGTGATGATTTCGCGCCACGCGGATTCCGTGCCGCGTGCGGCGCGCTCCAGCAATGGCGTGACAGGCGAGTCGTGGTACCGCATTGCTTCACGATTTCGCCACGCCCTGCTCGCCGACCTTGCGGCGACCTTGCGGGCCAGGCAGCATCGTTCCAGTCCCGTCGACGGCCAGGAGGATGCCGATTGGAGTTCCGGCTGTTCGGGGAGGTCCGGCTACAGGTAGCGGGACGGCTTCTCGATGTCGGAACACCGCGGCAGCAGGCCGTGCTCGCCGCGCTCGCCGTCGACATCGGACGGCCGGTGCCCATCGAAACACTCGTCGACCGGGTTTGGGGTGACAATCCCCCGGAACAGGCGCGTAACGTTCTTTATTCACACGTGAGCCGGATTCGCCAGTTATTCCGGCAGGCCGAGGAAACGGACCTCGTCCGGCGGCCCGCCGGTTACGTGTTGGAGGCCGATCCGGACACGGTCGACCTGCACCGGTTCGGTCGCCTTGCCGAGCGCGGAAAGGACAGCGGTCTGTCCGACGCCGACCGGGCGGCCGCGCTGACCGAGGCGCTGCGCATGTGGGACGGCACGCCGCTCGCCGGGATCACAAGCGACTGGGCCGACCAGCTGCGCGGAACCTGGCAGCGGCGGCGGCTCGACGCGGCCGTCCAGTGGGGCGAGCTGGAGCTTCGGCTGGGTCACCCGGAACGGGTGATCGACACGATCGCCGATCTGGTCGGCGAGCATCCGCTCGTGGAACCGTTGGAAGCACTGCTGATGCGGGCACTGCACACCGCCGGCAGGGACGCCGAGGCCATCGACCGCTACGCCGCGGTCCGCCAGCGGCTCGCCGACGAGCTGGGCGCCGACCCCGGGACCGAACTCCAGGCCCTGCATGCCGCTCTCCTGCGTGGCGAGCTGCCGGCCACCCGCCGGCCCGCTCCCACGACCACCCCGGCGCAGCTGCCGGCCGACATCCCCGGCTTTTCGGGCCGCGCGGCCGAACTGCACCGTGTGGACGGTCTGCTCGCCGATCACCCGACGACCACGCCGGTCGTCGTCCTGTCCGGGACAGCGGGCGTCGGCAAGACCACATTGGCCGTCCACTGGGCACACACGGCCGCCACCCGGTTCCCCGACGGCCAGCTGTACGTGAACCTGCGTGGCTTCGACCCGACCGGCTCACCGGTGACCCCGGCCGAGGCGTTGCGGGGTTTCCTCGAGGCGCTGGACGTGCCACCCAACCGGATCCCGACGAGCCTCGACGCGCAGGCCGGCCGGTACCGCAGTCTTCTTGCCGGGCGGCGGGTGCTGGTCGTGCTGGACAACGCGCGTGACGCCGAGCAGGTGCGTCCACTCCTGCCCGGCGCGCCCGGCTGCATGGTGCTCGTGACCAGCCGCAACCAGCTCACGGGCCTGACCGCCGCCGGCGCGCACCCGGTCGGCGTGGACCTGCTCGACGACGACGAGTCCCGCGCCATGCTCCGTGCCCGCCTCGGCGCCGAACGCCTTGCCGCCGAGCCAGGAACCGTCGACGAGATCGTCGACCTGTGCGCCCGCCTGCCGCTGGCACTGGCCGTGGTCGCCGCCCGCGCCGCCACGCATCCGAGGTTCAGCCTGGCCGCCCTCGCCGGCCAGCTGCGGGACGCCCGCGGCAGCCTCGACGAGTTCGCCGGCGCCGACCCCGCCACCGACCCGCGTGCCGTGTTCTCGTGGTCCTACCTCCGCCTGACCCCGGCGGCCGCCCGCCTGTTCCGCCTCCTCGGCCTGCATTCCGGTCCGGACATCGGCATCCGCGCCGCGGCCAGCCTCGCCGCCCGGCCCGCAGGGGCGACGCGCCAGCTGCTGGCCGAACTCGCCCAGGCCCACCTGATCGCGGAGCCGGCCCCCGGCCGCTACGCCTGCCATGACCTCCTGCGGGCCTACGCCGCGGAACTGGCCGAAGTGGACGAGACCCCGGACGAGCGGGAGAGCGCCGTCCGCCGCCTGCTCGGCCACTACTCCCACACCGCCTACCACGCGGACGGTTTCCTCGGACCGCGTCGCGAGGTGCCGCCCCCGCTCACCCCGCTCCCGCTTGGTGCCGAGTCCGAGCCGATCCTGCACCACCAGCAGGCCGTTGCCTGGTTCACGACCGAGCACCACGTCCTGCTCATGGCCGTCCGCCAGGACCCCAGGTTCGATCCCGAGGTGTGCGACCTCGTCCGCTGGACGCATCTCTTCCTCGAGATGCAGGGACATTGGCACGACGACCTGGACGTGCTGTCGGTGGCGCTGGCCGCCGCCCGCCGGCTCGGCGACGAACGCATGCAGGCCTTCGCGCACTGCCAACTCGGCCGCACCTACATCTGGTTCGGCCGGCACGCCGACGCAGCCCGTGCCCTCCAGGCGGCACTTGACCTGTACCAGTCGACGGACGACGTCGTCGGCCAGGCCTACGTGCACCTCTCCCTGGCCTGGATGCTCGACCGGCAGGGCGAGATCGCCGACGCGCTCACGCACGCCGAGCGGACACTTGAGCTGTTCCGCGCCACCGAACACCAGGCCGGGCAGGCGAAGGCGCTCAACGCGATCGGCTGGTTCCACGCGCTACTCGGCGAACAGACGACCGCCATCGAGTACTGCCAGCAGGCTCTGGAACTGCAGACACAGCTCGGCGACCACACCGGCGCCGCGCACACCTGGCACAGCCTCGGCCGTGCCCACAAGGAACTCGGTGAGAGGGCCAAGGCGATCGCCTGCTACGAGGCAGCGGTGGATCTGCTGCGCCGTCAGGGGGTTTCCGTCACCGAGGCACGCGTGTTGATCGACCTCGCCGACGTCCATCACGGTCTGGGCGACGACGGCTCGGCCCGTGCCGGTTGGCAGCGCGCCCACGACATCCTCGTCCAGCTCGCCCACCCGGAAGCCGACGAGGTCAGAGCAAGGCTCGCCGAGGTCAACAGTAGACAGTCAACCAGTTAGGAGTGCGCCATGGCGGACATCAGTGATGCCGAAGTCAAGGAGTTCTGCGACAAGGTCGACACGTTCAAGGAAAGTCTGTCGCCGAGGCAGGCGGCGCTGCTCGACGCCGCCTTCAAACTCGCCTGGCGGGCGGTGGCCGACGAGCCGTCCCTCACGCTCGGGTTCGACGGATGTTTCAAGGCAGGGGAGGCTGACATGATCCTTGCCTACGGCCAGGACCAGGCGGTCGTCATACCTCGGCTGATCAAGGGCATGCTGCGCGATGACAGATTGATCAAATGACCGGCCTGCCGGCCGTTCTCGTGTCGATGCCGTTCCAGCAGGTGGATCGGCCGTCGATCCAGCTGGGACTGCTCAAGGCGATCGGGGAGGCGCACGGGTTTCCCGTGCGCACCCTCCATGCGAGCCTGGACTTCGCGACGCGGATCGGCATCGACCTGTACCGGCTGCTGGCCGAGCACCGCGGCCGGCAACTCGGCGACTGGTTGTTCTCCGTCGAGGCTTTCGGTGCCGCCGCGCCGGATCCGAATGGCGAGCTGCTCGACGAACTTGGCGCCGAACTGTCCTATTTGGAGTGCACGCGGGAGCGGCTGCTGTCCATCCGCGAGCACGACGTCCCGGCGTTCCTGGACTCCCTGCTCGACGAGTTCGCCGGGGCGCGGCTGGTCGGGTTCAGCTCGACGTTCCAACAGAACACGGCGTCGTTCGCGCTCGCGCGGCGGCTGAAACGGCTCTACCCCAACATCCTGACGGTGTTCGGCGGCGCCAACCTCGACGGTGGGATGGGCCTGGAGCTGGTCAGGTCGGTCCACTGCGTGGACTTCGCCGTCGTCGGTGAGGGCGACGTCGCGTTCCCACGCCTGCTCGCCGCGCTGGCGGCCGGCGAGGACCCGTTCGACATACCGGGTGTCGCCAGGCGGGTCGGTGACCGGGTGGTCGCCACCCCGCCCGCCGCGCCGTTCACCGGGCTCGACGACCTGCCCGCGCCGGACTACGGCGAGTACTTCGAGCGCGCGGCGTCGTTGGGGCTGCCGGTGTCGCATGTCGCGCTGCCGTTCGAGTCCGCGCGTGGCTGCTGGTGGGGTGCCAAGCACCACTGCACCTTCTGCGGACTCAACGGGACCACGATGTCCTTCCGCGCCAAGTCGCCGACGCGCGTGCTCGCCGAGCTGGACGGGCAGTCCCGACGGCACCGCACGTTCCGCTTCGACGCCGTCGACAACATCCTCGATCCCCGCTACCTCAAGGAGTTGTTGCCGGCGCTCACCGAGCACCACCGGGACTACCAGATCTTCTACGAGGTCAAGGCGAACCTGACCCGCGCCCAGTTGAAGGCGCTGGCGGCGGCGGGGGTCACCCAGCTGCAACCCGGCCTCGAGTCGCTCAGCTCCCACGTGCTCTCGTTGAGGGACAAGGGAGTTCGGGCCGCGCAGAACGTCAACCTCCTGCGGTGGGCCCGGTACTACGGGATCGGCGTCGGCTGGAACATCCTGTGGGGCTTCCCGGGCGAGACCGAAGAGGACTACGCCACACAGGCGGCCGCCGTCCCGCACCTGACCCATCTGCAACCACCCGCAGGCGCGAACCGGATCTGGCTGGAGAGGTTCAGCCCGCTGTTCACCCGCTTCCCGATGCGGTGGCGCCGACCGGAAGCCAGCTACCGGCAGGTCTATCCGTCCACAACGGACATCGAACGCGTCGCCTACTTCTTCGACTACGAACTGGAAGAGGCCCTCGACCCCACGGCCTACCAGGCGTTGGGTGACGCGGTCGCGCAGTGGTCGAAGCTATGGGCCGCTGACGAGCCGCCCGTGCTGGTGTACCGCGCCGCGCCCGGCTTCCTGCAGATCTACGACGGCCGGCCGGAAAGGCAAGGCACGTACACGTTCCACGACACACTGGCCGCGATCTACCTGGCGTGCGTGGAACGTCCACGCACGGCCGCTGGCGTGCACCGTGAGCTGGGCCTTGACGTGCCGGTGGCGGCGGTGACAGCCGTGTTCCGCCGCTTCGCCGAACGCGGCCTCATGTTCCTCGACGCCGACCTGGCGCTCGCACTCGCACTACCCGCCACCCCGGGGCGCTGACGGTATCAACCGGCCGGCCGGCGCATCCGGAAGGCATGGCCATCATCATCGAGACAGCGAGCAGCACCCCCGAACGCCTGACCGGATGGATCCCGTTGCGGTTCACGTGGAGCCTGATCAGGAGAGGTGACTGCACGATGTTCGACGGTGCGAAGTGGACACTCTGCCCCGACGGCACCGCCACGTTCGACGCCACGGTCACCGGCGGCACCGACGACAACGCGTGGGTGATCTGGCACGTCGACCTCCTGGGCCGCGACGGCGCCGTCCTGGGCTCGCTCACGACCGAACACCCCGTCGAGGGAGACCGCCGCAAGTTCGTGCGACACATGCCCAGCCGCGCCGAACGTTACCGCTTCCGCGCGTGGGCGACCTTCGACGAGTACCTCCTGCCCGAACTCACCGCGCTGAAGATGCACTCGAGCTGCTGACTTGTGCCATGATCGAAAGCGTTCACACCATCCATGGGGTATTGGGGGTTCTTTCGTGCAGAGCAAGATCGCGAGATCGTTCGTGGCCGCCGCGCTGGCGGTGTGCGGGATCGGGGTAGGCGCCGCATCCGCGCAGGCCGAGACGACGAGGGGCACGGTGAACGTCGTCGCGCTGGGCGACTCCTACGGTTCGGGCACCGGCGCGGGCGCCTACCTCGGCGGCACCGGCGTCGCGGGCGGGTGCTGGCGCAGCGCGAACTCGTACTCGGAGACGCTCGTCGCCCGGCTGCGGGCCGACGGCGCGTCGGTGTCGTTCACGAACGTCACCTGCAGCGGGGCCGCGACCGCGAACCTCAGCCAGCCGTTCAAGGGCGAGGCACCGCAGCTGGACGCACTACGCAGGGACACGCACGTGGTGTTCCTCAGCATCGGCACCAACGACATCGACTTCGCCGCGTACGGCGGGTTGTGCATCGCCGCCGACTGCAGCGGTGCGCCAACACAGGCTGAGCTGGACAAGCTGCCGGCCATGGCCCAGAACGTGACCACGCTGCTCGGCGAGATCCGCGCCCGCAGCCCGTGGGCGAAGATCGTGATGACGGGCTACGGCAGCCAGCTCACGGCGGGCGACAACGCACCGAACGTGCCGCTGGACCCGATCTGCGGCCCGACGTTCTTCACCAGCCAGGAACGGGCCGACGGCAACAGGCTCGCGAGCGCTCTCGACGCGACCCTGCGCCAGACCGCACGCCAGTCACGCGCGACGTTCGTCAGCCCGTACGTGGACTCGGTCGTCCTTGATCCGACCTTCGCCGGCCACTCCCTGTGCGAGGCGGGCGCACCCTTCTACCGCGGCTTCGACGCACTCGCCCCCGGCCAGGAAGGCCAGGAAGCGGTGCTGCACCTGAACGCCACGGGCCAGAGCGCACTGGCCGACCTGATCCAGCGCAAACTGCAGCACTGACGGTCGCGGCCCGAGATGTCTCGAAAGACGCGCTGATGATGTTCAACGACCTGAAAGCGTCTTTCGGGACAGCGCGCGGGACAGCGCGCGGGACACCGCCCGCGAAGCGGGCTTCGCCCGTCGGATCCACCGCGCGGGCAGCATGATCATCGGTGGATCCGGGTTCTGCGTCTCCAGGGGCACCCTTGGGACAGCACGAACGCGCTGCGCGAGCACCCTGAAGGGCACCGGCGAGGAAGGTGCCCTTCAGGGAGTTCAGGTGCGCAGGTTCGTGAGACCGCGCAGTACGCGTTTGAGCAGGTCCATGTCGGGTGCGCCGTCGGCGGTGGTCTGTTCGTTGTTGTGCACGGTGACGAAGCCGAGTTCGGCCATGTCGTTGAGCAGCACGCGGACCACGCCGAGCGGTAGGGACAGCAGGGCGCCGATCTCGGCGACCGAGGTGGCGTTGCGGCACAGGCGGGCCACCGCCTGGTGTTCGCTGCGCATGGTGTGCAGGGTTTCCTCGGCGCGCTGGGTGGTCGAGATCAGGGTCTCGATCTCCAGCTTGGCGTCGGCTCTGGTTCGGCCGCCGGTCCACGCGTAGGCGCGGACGCTCGCGGCGTTCTCCTCGTACGTTTCCTCCGGCGGTGGCTCCGGCTGCGGTTGTTGCTGGTGTCGTGGCGGCCGGGGCTCCTGGCGGGCATGAGGCCGTTTGCGTGGCTTGCTGACGCCCATGAGCCCGTTGAACACATCCGCGAAGGTTCCCTCCGCGGACTCGGGCCCGTCCTCCACGCTCATGGCACCCTCAGCCCGCGGCCAGCGCTGCTCGCAGCTGCGGGGTGAGGATCTGGCCGACCTGGTCGACCAGCACGGTCATCTCGTAGGCCACCTGCGCGATGTCGCAGGTCCTGGAGGCGAGCACCGCGAGGCACGAACCGTCCTTGATGGAGGTCAGCAGCAGCGCGCCGTGGTCCATCTCGACGATCGCCCGGATCACCTCGTCGGCGCCGAGCAGCCTCGCCGCGCCAAGGTTGAGGCTGACGAGACCGGCGGCGATCGCCGCCATCTGCTCGGCGCGGTCGAGCGGGAGGCGGACCGACTTCGTGAGCAGCAGCCCGTCCACCGACACCACGACCGCGTGTGCGACGCCCGGCACGTTGTTCGCGAAGTTGTTGACGAGCCAGCCGAACTGGCCTACCTGGTGGGTCTGTTCCGACCTGGGGGCACCCGTCATGACCCAGTCTCCCCTTTGCGATTCTCACTCTGGCGGATGCCGGCCTGGAAGCCGGTCAGGAAACCCTTGGCCCGTGCGGCGTTACGTGTGGTCGCAGGCTGTTGGGGCTGCTGCCCACGCGCGGGCGCGCGCAGCTGTCCCTTCGGCACTCTCTTGGGTAACCCGGCCGGGCCGGTGGTCACCACCGGCGCTTGGGGCGCCGACTCGGCAGCGTCCTCGCTGCCACCGTCGGCCGATGTCTGCAGCCACGTGAAACCGCGCCGCGGTTCCTGGCTTCCTGCCGCTTCCTCGCCGCCGCTGTCCTCGACCGGGGTGCTCGCGGCGAACAGGATCGATGCGGGCGTGGTCGCCGGCGGCAGTTCCGGCAGTGACACAACGATACCCGCTGTCTCGAGGCGGCTGGATACCGCCGCCGGCTCGAACGCCTCCGCGGGGGAGTGGCTCGCGCCCACCAGGACCGGGCTGACCGGCTGGAACCGCGTCGTCGCCTCGGCCGCCCCCGGGATCTCGACCGGCCAGTCGACTGCCGGCACCGAGGTCGTCTCGGCCGGCGCGGAGGGTGTGACTGTCTGCCCCGGCGCCACCGTGACCAGGCCGGGCGGGACCGTGACGGACACGCACAACCCGGCCTCCCCGCGGCGCATCAGGCGCACCCCGATGCCGTGCCGGGCCGTCAGGCGGCCGACCACGAACAGGCCCATCTGCCGGGAGATCGGCACGTCGACGCCGCCGCCACCGGCGATGCGCTCGTTGACGTCCCGCAGGTCCGCGTCGCTCATGCCGACGCCCTCGTCGAGGATGTCGATCACCGCGGAGCCGTCCTCCAGCATCCGGCTGTTGACCACGACCTGGGCCTCCGGCGGGGAGAACGCGGTGGCGTTCTCGATCAGCTCGGAGACCGAGCGGATCAGGTCGCCCGCCGCGTAGCCGGCGACCCGGACCTCGGGCACGGACCGCACGACGGCCCGCTGGTAGTGCTCCACCTCGGAGATCGCCGCGCGCAGCACGTCCGGCAGCGGCATCGGCTCGGTGAACCGGCGCAGCAAGCCGGTGCCGGAGAGCACCATCAGGTTCTCGTTGTTGCGCCGCATCCGGGTCGCGAGGTGGTCGATCTTGAACAGGTTCTCGAGCTGTTCGGGGTCTTCGGTCTTCTGCTCCAGCTGCTCCATCAGGCGCAGCTGCCGCTCGACCAGCCCCTGGCTGCGGCGGGAGAGGTTGGTGAAGATGTTGGCGAGGTTGCTGCGCAGGCTCGCTTCCTCGGTCGCCGACCGCACCGCCTGGTCGTTCACGGCGTCGAACGCCCGCGCCAGCTGGCCGAACTCCTCTGTGGTCCGCAGCGGCACCGGTTCGATCACGACCCTGGCGCCCTCACCTGCCCGGATGCTCGCGACCGCCTCCGGCAGCCGCTGGTTCGCCACGTCGAGCGCGGTGCGGCGCAGCATGCCGACCGAACGCAGCAGGTAGCGACCAAGACCGCCGCCGACGCCCGCGGCGAGCAGCACCATCAGCAGCAGCAGAACCGACTCGAGACCGGCGCGGTCGCCGATGCTTTCGGAAAGCTCGTTCGAGTCCGTCCGCAGGTCGCTCGCGGCCTGGCGGGTGAGGTCGGACATCATCGTCGCGCTGGCGGCGCCTGCGGTGTCCCACTCCTCCTGGTTGAACGGCAGCACGGTCGGGTCCACGGTGCGCACCGCGTCCACCATCTGCTGGAAGTCCGCGATGCTGTCAGCCGCGGCGGCGTCCTCGTAGCGGGCCTCCAGCGCCGACGGGGCCTGCGAACGGAAGTCGTCGAGCTTGTCGTCGAGCCGCACGTCCGTCTCGATCAGCAGCTGCCGCGCGGCGTTCGGCAGAAAGCGGTCACGCAGCGCCAGGTTCCCGATCGCCTGCCGCAATGTGACCTGGTCACGCATGCCGAGCAGCTCGCTCAGCGCGATGGACGTACTCGCCAGGTTCTCGTCGGGGAAGCGGCCGACGAGAGAGCGGTCGAACTCGAGCACGGTGTTGATCACAGCGTTATAGGCGCTCAGAACGACCAGCGCGTCACCGGACTCGACGGTCACCTGGTTGCGGGCCGCCGGCAGCGAGTTGAGCGCGCGGGTGACCGCGGCGTAGCCGGACTCCGCGGCGCCGAGGTCCGGGTTGTCGCGGATGATCTCCCTGAGGTCGGCGACGGCCTTGTCCGTGGCCTTGACGGCCTCGTCGAACTGCCCGCCGGCGCGCAGGGCCTCGGCGCGCTCCCGCTCGACGCCGGCCAGCACCGGCTCGAACTGGGCACGCAGCTCCGCGACCCGCTCGGTGGCCGTGTACGACTCGGCGAGGTCGACGTCCGCCTTCACCTTGAGCACGCCAAGGACCAACGCACTGACCACCGGAACGACGAGCACCACGCCCAGCTTCACCAGCAGCGGCCAGTTACGCCACTGGACGACAGCCGACCACCACGTTCCGCGACGGCCGGTGTGGTCGGGGCCAGTCTCCTCGACCGAGCTCACGAGTTCGCACCTCACACAGGGATTTGGCTCTCGGGCACGCCCGGCCGGCCCGACAATCCCAGTTAATTTAGGGATCGCCTGGCGCAATGTTCAAGCTCCGTTTACGCCACCGACTGAGCACGCTCTGTTGCTAACACGATCAAGGACAGCAGTTTTCTAGATCATGTTCTATGTCGAAAGTTTCACGCTACAGGGGACTTGACTCTGCGCGTCCGGTGGTTACGCTTCCGACGGCGCATCACTGTGTCGCCACCCATTTGCTCGTGAAGGGAATCCCGTATGACTCACCCACCCTCCTTCGCGCGTGCGCCGGAGACGGGGCGGTATGTCGCCTTCGAGTCGGGGGAGGACGTTTTCTCGGGTGATCTCCCAGAATCTGGGAAAGGTGGACTCGACTACGCGACACTGCGTGATCATCCCGATTTCGTTCGTGTCCAGAGTCGACTGACGCGGTTCGTGGTGCCCGCGAGTGTGCTCTTCTTCACCTGGTACATGACATACGTGCTGCTCGCGGCGTACGCGCACGACTTCATGTCCCATCGGGTGGTCGGCAGCGTCACCGTCGCGCTCCTGCTCGGGCTGTCCCAGTTCGTGGTCACGGTCGTGATCATGTTGTGGTACGCGCGTTTCGCCAGGACGAAGGTGGACCCGGAGATCGAAAGGCTGCGCGCGATGGCCGGGGAGAACGATCATGACCGGTGAGCCGCTGCTGAACGTCAGCATCTTCATGGTGATCGTCGCGGTCACCCTTTTCGTCGTATACCGGGTAAGTAGCCGAAACGTCACGACCGCCGACTACTATGCGGCCGGCGGCGCGTTCTCCGGTGTGCAGAACGGTGTCGCGCTTTCCGGCGACTACCTTTCCGCCGCGTCATTTCTCGGCGTCTCCGGCGCTATCGCGGTACACGGTTATGACGGCTTTCTTTACTCGATCGGATTCCTCGTCGCCTGGCTGGTGCCGCTGCTGCTCATCGCGGAGCGCTTCCGCAACGTGGGCAGGTTCACGATGGGTGACGTCGTCAGCTTCCGGATGAGGCAGCGGCCGGTCCGCGCGGCGGCGGCCAACTCGACCCTGGTGATCTCGGCGTTCTACCTGCTCGCGCAGATGGCGGGCGCCGGCGTGCTGATCTCGCTGCTCCTGGACGTGCGCTCGGGCGGCGGCCAGGCGCTGGTGATCATCGCCGTCGGCGCGGTCATGATCTTCTACGTGCTGGTCGGCGGCATGAAGGGCACCACCTGGGTGCAGATCATCAAGGCCAGCCTGCTGCTGGTCTGCGTGCTGCTGATGACCGTGTTCCTGCTCGGCAAGTTCGGGTTCAGCCTTGGCAACCTGCTGGACCGGGCCGCCGAGAACAACTCGCTCGGTGACGCCGTGCTCCAGCCGGGCGCCCAGTACGGCAAGACCGACACGACCAAGCTCGACTTCGTGTCGCTGTCACTGGCGCTGGTGCTCGGGGCGGGCGCGCTCCCGCACGTCCTCATGCGGTTCTACACGGTGCCGAACGCCTACCAGGCCCGCCGGTCCGTGCTGTCCGCGATCTGGGCGATGGTCCTGTTCTACCTGTCCACGCTGATCATCGGGTACGGCGCCAGCGCGATCGTGGGGTCCGAGACGATCGTGTCGGCCCCGGGCAAGGAGAACTCCGCGGTGCCGCTGCTGGCCTTCGAGGTGGGCGGCCCGATCCTGCTGGCGATCGTCGCGGCAGTGGCGTTCACCACCATCCTGGCGGTCGTGGCCGGTCTCACCCTGACCGCGTCCGCCTCGTTCGCCCACGACGTGTACGCGAACGTGCTCAAGCACGGCCGTCCCGCCCCGGGTTCGGAGCTGCGGGTGGCACGCATCACCGCGGTGGTCATCGGCTGCCTGTCCATCGCAGGCGGCATCCTCGCCATCGGACAGAACGTGGCCTCGCTGGTGGCGCTCGCGTTCGCGATCGCCGCGTCGGCGAACCTGCCGACCATCCTGTACACACTGTTCTGGAAGCGGTTCAACACCACCGGCACGCTGTTCTCCATGTACGGCGGGCTCGGCACGTGCCTCCTGCTGATCGTGTTCTCGCCGGTGTTCTCCGGTGGTCCAAACTCGATCATCAAGGGCGTCGACTTCAGCCTGTTCCCGCTGAGCAACCCGGGCATCGTGTCGATCCCGCTGTCGTTCCTGCTGGGCTTCCTCGGCACGGTCCTCAGCCGCGACCGCGCCGACCAGGACCGCTCCGACGAGCTGGAGGTCCGCTCGGTGACCGGCATCGGCGCGACCATCGGCTGACTCCATGCCCCGAAGGGCGCCTTCCCGCCGAGGAAGGCGCCCTTCGTCGTGTCTGAAGTGGATCAGCAACAAGCGGATAACGGTGTGAACAGGTGGCCTGGCCAGTTCGTCTCCGAGGGTGCCGGCGCGTGCCGGCACCAATCCGAACATGGAGTGCGTACACATGAGACGGGTCATAGCTGGACTGGCCGTCGCGGCGTTAGCGGCGGTGGGGGTTGGGGGAGCGGCTGTGCCGGCCGGCGCGATGGAGGACGTGCCGGCCGCACAGCGGTCACAGGTACCGGACGTGATCAAGGTGCCAGCCGGCAACAAGAAGATCGCCGTCATGCCGGCGAACGGCGTGCAGACCTACCAGTGCACGGGCGGGGCCTGGGTCTTCCTGCAGCCGGACGCCATTCTGCGGTACCACGGCCGGCCCGAGGTGCTGCACAGCAAGGGTCCGGTGTGGACGTCGGTGCGGGACGGGAGCTCGGTGACCGCCGCCGCGCAGGCCAACTCGCCGGTGCCGAACACCATCCCGCAGCTGCTGCTCAAGGCGACCGGTAACCGGGGGCCAGGGCTGTTCGCGCGCGTCACTTTCATCCAGCGCCTGAACACGACCGGCGGAGTCGCCCCGACCGGGGCGTGCACCGAGGGCGCCACCGCGTCGGTGCCCTACACCGCCGACTACACCTTCTGGGTCGCCGCCTGACACTTGTGAGCGCTCCCGAAAACGCCTGTTGGGAGCGCTCACAAATCACTTACCGTTGACGGCCGTCACGCTCCGCCCTTACCCTGCTGGAGGCAAACGCTTTCCTGCAGCCGGAGGGAAAGCATGGCGGCCCATTCAACGGAGAGTGGCAACGATGCCTCGAACCTCATTTCGCCGCGCGTCAGCGGCTGTCGTCCTGGCCTTGGCCGGCGGTCTCGTCACGGTGCCGGCGGCTTCTGCGGACGACACGGAGATCGCCGCGACCTGCGGCAGCGGGACCTTCCACGCGGAGGCGTACCTGAACGGCGGCACATGGACCGCCCGCCGAGGCGGTTCGACCGTCTACACGGGAAGCGACATGCGCGCGGCCGTGCAGGCCGCGGTGAACAGCCTCACCCCAGGTCGCACGGCCAAGGAGCGGGTGGTGGTCTGGCAGGGCGGCACGATCAGCGCGGGCTCGCGGATCTCCTTGCCCAGCTACACCGTGCTGGACGCGTGCGGCACGATCAACGTGACCGGTTCCGGTTCCGGTGACCAGGCGCCGGTGTACTCGCGGGGCACGCGGGACGTCGAGGTGCAGCACCTGTACCTGACCGGCGCCCCGCTGTACGGCATCTTCATGCGCAACGTCAACAACGTGATCCTCGGCGAGATCGACATGCGCCTGTCCGGCGGCCTCGGCATCCGTGTCGACAACCGCGGCGACACGAGCGTGCGCAGCCGCAACATCCGCATCGACAACGTGTTCGTGTCCGGCAGCGGCACCCACGGGGTGGAGACCTACGGCGTGGACGGCCTCACCATCGGCACGGTCACGGCACGCAACACGCGGGACTCCGGACTGCTGCTCAACGACACCATCAACGCCACGGTCGGCACGGTGGACGCGGAGAACGCGGGCGCCGGCACCGGGTACGCGGCGTTCCGGGTCGCCAACCGCAACGGCCGCGTCGGCAGCAGCTACCCGACCAACATCCGAGTCGGCACGGTCCGCGCCCGCGGCGGCGGCCGTGGCATCTTCTGCGTCTCGGAGAGCGGCGGCATGGTCATCGACCGCGTCGACATCGCGAACACCGGCAACAACGCGATCCTGATCGAGAACTGCTACAACGTCACGATCGCCGGCCAGAGCGGCACGATCACGGGCGGCGGCGAGATCCGCCTCGCGGCCCGCACCGAGTTCCCCAACAACGCCGACATCTACGTCCAGAACCTGCGGGTGACGAACCAGACGATCCGCGAGAGCCCGTGCGGCACCAACACGGTCTTCCGCAACAACACACTGGTCAACAGCACCCAGAGCGTGTGCGCATAGCCGGCACGGATGTCCTGAGGGGCACCTGGGGACGTTTGAGCCCACCGATGGTCTTGATGGCTTGCGGTGCGCCAGGGTGCGGCTCGTTGGGCCCGCTGCGCGGTTTCGGGCGCGAAGCGCCCGAAACCGCCTGACGTCACGGGGTGGTGGCGACTTCGGCGGGCAGCCGTGCGAGGAAGGTGTCCTTCTTCACCGCCAGCGTGAGGAAGGCGTCCTTCCTCGCACCGCTCAAGCGTGCCGGCCGCGCACGAATGGCGTGTTCACGCTGCGGGCGGTGTCCCGAAAGACGCGCTCGTGTCGTTGAACGTCCCGATCGCGTCGTTCAGGACACCGCCGTGTCCCCCAACGGTGCTACGTCGAGGTGGTCGGGGTCGCGCTGACAGCCGCGACGAGTTCGTCCAGTTGGCCGCGGATTCGGGCGGTGGTGAGGTGGTCGAAGTAGTCGCGGGAGCTGACGATCTCGCCGTCGCGTACGCGGAGCACGAAGATGGCGGGCTGCGCGAACGGCTCACCCGTGTCGGCGATGGTGCCCCGGTACTCGAACTCGGCGACGATGATCTCGGGATCGGCGGTCTCGTGGATGGTGATGTCGGCCGGTCGCCGGTGTAGCCGACGGCTGGTGTCGGTCGGCCGGAAGTGCTCGCGAAGCTCCTCGCGGGTGCGCAGGGCCGGGGCGCGTAGCGGGTCGAACGGGTGTGTGACGTGCGTCTGTTCCGCGTAGAGGTTGGGAAGTTCGTCCCACCGGCCCTCCGCGACCCCGTGCACGAGTGCGAGAAGGACTTCCCGCGGGCTTCTGGCCATGGAGCTCTCCCCGAGTACGATCCGAAGTGACGACTCCGGATTATATGGAGTCGTGACTCCGGATATCAAGCGAAGGGGCGATGGGTACTTCGAGCAGCGGGCGGGCGCAACGCGTCGACGCGCGGGCCAACCGTGGCCGCATTCTGGACATCGCCGAGGAGGTCTTCGGCAAGGGCGGCGAGTCGGCGTCGACGGAGGAGGTTGCCCGCCTGGCCGGGGTCGGCATCGCCACGGTCTTCCGCCACTTCCCCACGAAGGCGGCGCTGCTGCAGGCCGTTCTCGTCCGGCGGTTCGACCGTCTCCGCGAGCAGGCCGAGGCGTTGCTCGACACCACGGATCCCGGCATCGCGTTCTTCGATTTCTTTCGCCACCTCGTCGCCGACGCGACCACGAAGATCGCCATCGGCGAGGCGTTGCTCGACGCCGGCGGCGACAGCGACGGCGAGGCCGCGCAGGCCTCGAACGGACTGCGCCGAGCCGTCGGCGCACTTCTCCAGCATGCCCAGCAGGCCGGCGCCGTCCGCGACGACGTGGAACTGCCGGAGGTCTACGCCTTGCTGGTCGCCACCTCGCGAACCGCCGCGCACGCGGGCCTGAAGGACCGGGTGCTTTCCATCGTCTTCGACGGCCTCGCGCCACGAGAGGGGACAGAGAAATGACTATGGGCAAGGTGACCTGTGACCTGTCGATCTCGCTCGACGGGTACGCGGCCGGGCTCAACCAGACCGAGCAGCGCCCGTTCGGCGACGATGGCGGCGACGGCTGGGGCGACAAGCTGCACGCCTGGTTCGCCGAAGGCCCCGAGGTGCATCCGGCCGAGTTCGCCCGAATGATGACGGCGAAGGCATTCATCATGGGGCGCAACATGTTCGGCCCGGTGCGTGGTGAGTGGGACCGGCAGTGGAACGGCTGGTGGGGCGACAATCCGCCTTACCACGGGCCGGTCTTCGTGCTCACCCATCACCCGCGCGACCCGCAGCCGATGGACGGCGGCACGACGTTCCACTTCGTCACCGACGGGATCGAAGCCGCGTTCGCACGCGCGCGCGAAGCGGCCGGGGACGGCGACATCTCGATCCATGGCGGCGTGACAACCGTCAACCAGTACCTCGCGGCGGGCCTGATCGACGAGCTGCGGCTGCACTTCGTACCGTTCACGATCGGCGCGGGCACGCGGCTGTTCGACGGTGTCCCACCACTGAACCTCGAGCAGGTGGAGTCGCGAGCGGCAAGCTCGGTCACGCACGTGACCTACCGCGTGCTCTCCTGAGTTTCTAGGCTCGGTCGGCTATTACCACGCGGTTCTCCTCGTAGCCGTCGCTGCCGCCGACCCAGCGGCCGCCGCACGTGACGAGGGCCAGGCGGTGTGGACCGTCCTGGCCGAACAGCTCCTGTGCGCGGCTCGGCAGGTCGTTCTTGTGGACGGTCACCAGCTGCCGCACGCGGAACTGGTGCACGCCACCGTCCTTGTCCACCACGGTCACCAGGTCGCCGACCTTCGCCTGCCACAGCTCGGCGAACGGGCCGGTCGCGCCGCGCCAGTTCACGTGTCCCGCGAACACCGTCGCGCCGTTCGCCGCGTCGAGGGGCGCGCCCCACCACGCCGCCTCGCGGACCCCGTCCGGCACGGGCAGCACGCCGTCGACGACTTCCTTGGGTACCAACGTGGCCGTGCCGCCGTGGGCCAGTCGCACGGTGTTGGCCGGCTGGGCCGGTGGCGGCGCTTCCTCCTCCGGCTCGGCGGCCGGCGGCGCTGGCGGTGGGGGAGGCGCGGGTGGGGTCGTGGTCGTGGTGTTCGGCAATGGGCTTGGTTTCGCTGGTTTGAAGGACCGATTCGACGGCCGGTCCACGGTGTCGGCCGCCGCCGACGGCGTCCCCGTGACCGCATCGGACCCGCCGGCCACCGCGACCGTCGCGGCGATCAGCACGGCACCCGCCGTCGCCGGCACCGCGACCAGCCGCGACAGCCGGCGCGGTGTCCGGTGACGGCCGGGCACGGTCAGACCCGCTCGCGCTTGCGCAGCACCAGCTGCCACATCACCAGTCCGGCCAGGACGAGCACGCCGAGGATGCCGGCGATGGCGCCGCCGGAAAGCTTGCTGTCCATGGACGCCTGCGCGACCGGCGCGTCCGGGCTGGCGCCGGCGGGGATCTTGCTCGGCACCTGCGGCGGCGTGGCGGTCGTTGGCGGCGGTGACGCCTTCGTCTCCCCGGACTTGGTCAGCTGCGTCTCGCCGCCGGTGCTGACGACCCGTTGCGTGTCGATCTCGACGGCCTGCTGCACGACCGGCACCTCGGCCGGGCTGGCGAGCTGGATGTCGATCTTCGGTGCGGTGCCGGTCGGCGTGACCTTCAGTACGAGCGGCCCGCTCGCACCGGTGATCACCGTGCCCGTGGAGACCTGGGCGCCGGTGGAGTCGGTGAACGTGGCGTCGACGGCGTTGACCTTCACCGGCACGTCGGCGACTCCCTTGCCGCCCGCGTTGTTCACGGTGATGCCCCAGTCCGCGGTGACCCCGATCGTCTGTTGCGCGGTGGGTGTGATCACCTCGGCCGTCCACGGGCCCCGGTTGGCGGTGGCGTCCGCGGTAAGGGCCTGCACGGCCGCCTGCGCGCTGGCCGGCAGCTTCGTCAGGTGGAACGGCGCGTCGTAGGCGATGTGTCTGAAGTCGTTGGTCGGGGCGAGCTGTGCGGGGTCCTGCGGGCCCGCGGTCCAGCTGTGCAACAGGTGCGCGAGCGCGGCGGCCTCGTCGGCGCTCTTCGTGTCGCCGTACCGCAGCAGCAGGTAGGAGATGTTCGCCGCGACGTCCGGCGGGAGATCGGTGCCCCACTTGGTCTTCAGCGGCGTGCCGGGCTGGTACTGCTCGTTGCTGTCCGGCGCGAGGTGCGCGAACTGGACGCAGAACACCTGCTTCCCGTTGACCACATAGGAGCCGAGCCAGTCGGACGGGTCCGGGTTGTTCAGGTACGGCTGCGCCGGACTGGTCAGGTGGCCGATGCCCTGCTGCACCTCGGCAGCGGCACTCGGCATCCCGACGAACGCGAACCCGGCGACCAGCAGGCCGGTCACCACACCCGCACGGACACGTCTGGACATGGATTTCCCCAATCCCCAAGCAGAGGGCACGTGGGAAGCCTTCTGGATCGACCCCCAGCGCGACAAGCCGCCACCAGAGGGGTCCGGTTAACCCGGCTATACCAACGGATGGCCGAGTGTGATCACGGAGCGCGACGACCGGCCGACGTGAACACGGCAATTTGCCGACCGGAATGTTCGCGGAATTAACACGTCCGCCCAATACACGAAAAATGACGTGGCTGTTTCCGGAACATTGCAGGTTCCGCCGAATGGTCCTCACGGGAGCCGCCGAACGGTCGTGAGATCTGTTTAACTGAGCAGTCATTCGCGGGATACCGCGAGTAACACGTACTTCTGCCAACTTAATCCCGTCCCGCCGAATCGGCACGTTCTGGCGAGGACATTCGCTCGATCTGTTCCAGTCGGGGAACGCTCAAGCGGCGTTATGTGGAGGGATCAACTTGGCGAAGCGACTTTTGCGTCGTGAGCACATCGTGGCGGCCAGCCTGGTCGGGTCGGTGGTGGTCGTCGTCGGGTTCGCGTCGGGGCTCGGCAGTCGGCCGGGTACCGGGGCGAGCGCGGCACCCGCGCCGGACGGCGGCGGCCAGCCGGTGGCCACCGCGCCGGCACCCACGACGACGAAGCGGCCCGCGAGCGGCGGGTCCACTCGCAACCCCGTTGGCGCGGTGCCCGTCGCCACCGCGACGAACAGGCCACCGGGCACCAACCACACCGTGCACCCGCCCGCGACCGCGACCACCACGCCGCCGACGACGGGCACGACACCGCCGGGCACGCCGTGCGAACCGGGTCTTGTGCCACAGGCACTCGACACGCTCCTCGGCACGCTCGACCGTGCCACGGAAGCACTCGGCCTGCTCGGCGCCGCGCCCGTCGCCGGGCTGACCTCGGTCACGGCCGTCCCGGAACTCCTGCCGGACGGCACGCCACTCGACCAGTTCGTCGCCACCTGCCCGGCGCCGACGACCTCCACGGCACCGACCACGACGACCGCCACGCCGCCCGGGCATCGCTGATGACGGTCACTGTCGAGCGTGCGGCATACGTGCTCGCACGCGGTTTCGACTATTTCGGGGGCGCACTGTTCCTCGGCGGGCTCGCGTTCGTCGCGTTGCTGTGGCCGGAGGGCGCCCGTGCCATCGGCACGCGCCGCGTGGTCGTCACCGGCTGGCTCCTCGGTCTACTGGGGACGGTCGCGGCCATCGGGCTCGAAGGTGTGTGGGTGAGCGATCGCCCGTTCGGCGACGCGTTCCGCACCGACCTGCTCGGTCAGGTGCTCGACCTCGACTTCGGCCGAGTCTGGTTTGCCAGAGCGCTGTTGTGGGTGCTGGCCGGTGTCGTGCTCACCGATCTGCTGCGCCGTGGCGAGCACGCCGCGCGGTCAGCGGCGTGGCGCGTCGGCGCCGGCGCGGTGGGCCTGGGTTTGTTGCGTACCAACGGAATGGTCGGGCACACAATGGACGCGCCGACGCCGCTTTGGGCGCAGCTGGCCGGAATCCTCCACCTCACCGGCATCGTCTTGTGGGTCGGTGGGCTCGCCGTCCTGCTGCTCGGCCTGCTGCCCCGGCGGCGCCCGGAGGAGCTGGCAGCGGTCGTGCCCCGCTACTCCCGCCTCGCGATGGTGTCCGTCGCGCTGATCGTGACCGGCGGGCTCGTGCTCACCTGGCAGCTCGTCGGTTCGGTCGGCGCGTTGTTCGCCACCGACTACGGCCGCCTGCTGCTGGTCAAGGTGGCGATTTTCGCGCTGGTGCTGGTGATCGCGCAGGCCAGCCGGAGCTGGGTGGCGCACCGCCTCGACTTCGCGGTCGTGCTGCGCGGGGACGCCGCCACCGTCCGTCCTTTCGTCTATTCCGTCGCCGCCGAGACGACCCTCGTGGTGTTCGTGCTCGTCGCGGCGAGCCTCCTCGTCACGGCCAGTCCCGGCCGTTGACCGTCAAGGAAAGGAGTTACCGGATGGACTCATCCGACAACCTCACGCCGGCGGAGGAACGGGAGCCACCGGCTCCACGCCGGCGGAACAGGTTGCTGCCACTGCTGGCTCTGGTGGCCATGGCCGGGTTCCTGATCGCCCTGTCCGCCCTGAAGTCAGCGGGGCCGGCAGACGTGGACCTGGCCGCGGCGAACGAGGCGCACGCCGAGATGGCGGGCGCACAGGAGGAGGCGCCGGCGGTCGCACTGCCGGGGGTCGCGCAGGCTCAGCCGGCCGCTGCCGCACCGGCCGCGGCGCCGTCGTCCACGGCGTCGTCGTCCACTTCGGTCGACATCATGAACTACGCCTTCAGTCCGGCCAACCTGACGATCTCCGTTGGCGACACGGTGGTCTGGACCAATCATGACACCGCGCCGCACAACGTGGTCGTGAGCGACGGCCCGGTGAAGTTCACGTCGCCGACACTGAACCAGGGCGACACGTTCACCTACACCTTCACGGTGGCGGGCACGTACGACTACTACTGCTCGATCCACCCCGACATGAAGGCGTCGATCACGGTCGAGGGCGGCAGCGACACGCCGGCTCCTCCGCCGCCGAGCGAAGGCAGCGGCTGCGTGTCGTCGGAGGTGCTGAGCGCGTTCATGGCGCACGTGCAGGCGGCCCACCTCGAGCGCTCGCCGTTCGAGCAGGTCACCGACATCCTGGCGATCGACCAGTACGTCCTGACGCACACCGTGTGGTTGGAGCAGGTGCTCAAACCGGTCTACGACGGCACGGCGGACCAAGTCGTCAAGGACACACTGGCGCCGATCATCGCGCACATCGAGGCGGCGCACCTGGAGCGCTCTCCGCTCCAGCAGGTCGACGACATCCTGGCGACCGACCAGTACATCCTGACCCACACCGTGTGGTTGGAGCAGGTGCTGGCGCCCGCCGCGGAGCAGCTGACCTGTTGACGGGTGGTGGCCCGGCCGAAGAGAGGTCGGCCGGGCCACCAACTCCCATTGTGCCTCGCGGGAGAGGACTGTGTTGGACACCATCGAGATAGCCGCCACCCAGCTCGTCGCGACGCTGCGTCCGGCCCGCGATCTGCCGGCGGGACGCTACCGCCTGCGCACGGACAAGTGCGTGGTGGAGTTCGCCCTGTGCGTGCTGCGCCGGCCAGTGCTGCGTCGCCGCGCTCAGGCGGTCGGCGGCACGCTGACGGTCGGCGAGCTGAGCACTCTGGAACTTGACCTGGTGCCGGAGACTCCGCACTTCGGCATGCGCCTTCCTGACCTGGACACGCCACTGGCCATGCGGGCGAGAAGCGTGCACACAGACGAGGAGACGGTCGTGCTGACCGCGTCCGGCCGCTTGCCGAGACGGTTCCTGCGGGTGGAACTGGCCGCGGAGTTCGTCTTATGAAACGGGTTCTGTTGATCGTCGGCCTGTTGTTCCTGCTGGCTCCGGCCCGTGCCGAGGCCGCGAGCGAACACGTGGCGATGGAGAACTACGCCTACTCGTCGGCGTCTCTGACAATCCAGGTCGGCGACACGGTGACCTGGACGAACCACGACCAGGCCCCGCACGACGTGGTGACCACGAGCGCCCCGGCCGCGTTCCGGTCCCCGCTGCTGGAGACCGGGCAGACGTGGTCGTTCACGTTCACCGTGCCCGGCACGTACTCGTACTACTGCTCCGTGCACCCGGACATGCGCGCGGAGATCGTCGTCATGGCTCCTGAGCCGGCCCCCGCCCCGGAAACCGTTGCCCCGGCCCCGGAAACCACGACGACGGTCGCCCCGCCCGCGGAAGAGACCGCGGCTGCGCCATTGCCGGCACCGACCACCACGACCGCGGTCCCGGCACAGCAGACAGCGCAACCGGCCCAGGCGGCGATGACCGCGTCACTGGACCCGATGCTGTTGGTGGCTGGCCTGGTGGCCGGCGTGACCATCCTGTGCCTGCTACTCATGAACGCTCGCCCAGAACCCTGAGCGACACCGCCCGGGCGCGGTAAGCGCCCGGGCGACGTCGCGTGCGTCGGTTACGGGCGGAAGTAACCGGCGATGTCGAAGATCAGGTCGACGTAGCCGGCGTTGTTGGCGACGTTCACCGTGTCGTACCCCGCTGTGGGTTCGTAGTTGACCCCGACCGTGACCGCGTTGGCCACGGTCTGACCGGGCACGACGTTCAGTTGCGACGCGTTGGGACGGTTGCTGCCACCCGGCCATGCCACCACGTACTGGGAAGCGGTGGCGTTGGTGCCGGTCAGGTTGGCCGCCACGGCCTCCACACCGCGTCCGTACCCGAACCCGTAGAAGTACACGCCGGCGGTGCCACCCTGCGGCCCGGAGTGGTAGGGCCGGGTGTCTATCCAGCGGATCGGGCTCATGGCGACGAAATCCCAGCCGAAGTCGCTGTAGTAGCCCATCACGTCCACGACGAGGTGCACATTGCCGAACTTGTTCCGAAGACTGAACTTCTTGTTCTCGTCGAGGGGCACGATGACCTGGTTCGGCACCGCTTCGTTGGGGCCGAGGTTCAGGTTCGAAGTGGACGGTGCCGGCTGGCCGGCCGTGTACGCCGTGACGAAGGTGTTCGTCGTCGCGTTCACCGCGGTCACGTTGAGGACCACCGCACTGGGACGCTTCCAGGTCTCCATATCGAGTTGAACGTCGACGACGCCGCCAGGACCGACCGGCGCACCGACCCGGGTGTCCAGCACCCGGAGCGGAGTCGCGGGCTCGAACCCGGAGCCCTTGTCGGTCGCGTAGTACCCGACGAGGTCCACGACCAGGTGCGTGTTGCCCGCGAAGTTGTGCAGCGTCACGCGTCGGTCCGCGCTCAACACGACGGTCGCCGAGTTCGCCCGCGTTTGTCTTGGCACCAGGTTCAGGTTGGACGTCTCGGGTTTGGGTTCGTCCGACGGGTAGACCGTCACGAACGTGGCAGCGGTCGGCTCCGTTCCGGTCACGTTCAACACCACCGAGGTGGTGGTGGCGGGCGTCAGCGCCGACAGATCCACTGTGACCGTGCCGCCTGGTCCCACCGCGCCTCTGCCGTCCCGTGTGTCCAGCACCCGTTGCGGTGTCATCGTGACCAGTCTCGCCCGATCCCTTTCCCCACCGGCGGAATCACGCTCCGCAGAAGGGACCGGTGCCACCGGTCTGAGCTGGTCGTCCGGCTCGGCCCCCGCCGTCGCCGCTCCGGTTAGGAGGATGGCCGCGGCAGCCGCCACGACACCCAGTTGTCGTTTGTTCATCAGCAGTTCCCCAGTAGTCGCCGGTGGACAGTCGCATGTCCACCGTTGCGGATCGTTCCCTACGCCCACGCTCGAACGGTCCGACTGGTTGCCCGCGAGATCAAATTTTTTCCGGCTACGGGCGGAATGCCTTGAGCAGGTGGTCGACGAGGGCGTCGGCGTACTCCTCGGTGATGGGTGCCGTGCGGAGTAGCCAGCGCTGGTACAGGGGCGCGTAAAGAAGTTCGAGCGCCAGGTCCAGGTCCGCGTCCTCGGCGAACTGTCCGGCTCGTTGTGCGCTGCGCAGTCGTTCCTTCTTGGCCTCGTCGACCGGGCCGGCGAGCTTTTCCCGGTACAGGGCGGCCAGTTCGGGATCGCCGGCGATCTCCAGGTTGAGTGCGCGGATCGGTGCTTCGAACGCGGGATCGGTGAACTCGGCGGCGGTCGCGCGCATCACGGCCTTGAGGTCGGCCTCGATGTCACCCGTGTCCGGCAGCGCCATCCCGTCCGCGCCCTCGCTCAGCGCGAGGAACGAGTCGAAGACGACCGCCCCCTTGGACCGCCACCACCGGTAGATCGTCTGCTTGCCGACGCCCGCGCGCGCGGCGATGCCCTCGATCGAGACCTTGGCGTAGCCCAACTCGGAGATCAGTTCGCGGGTGGCCTGGAGGACGGCCTGCCGCGAGTGCTCGCTGCGGCGCGTGGGATCGGGCATGGCCGGAGCATAGCACTCGCGAGACGAGACGTTCCGTCTTGACAGACTGGTGGACCCCATGTCAAAGTTGCTCCTACCTGAGACGGAACGGTCCGTCTCGTTCAACAAAGGAGACAGGCGTCAGTGACGACCTCTCGAGTGTGGTTCATCACCGGTGCTTCCCGAGGCCTGGGCAGGGCGTTCGCCGAGGCGGCGCTGGCCGCGGGGGACCGGGTCGTCGGCGCGGCACGCAACGTCGAGCCGCTGGCCGACCTGGCCGAGGAGCACGCCGGCAGGCTCGTGTGCCTGCCGCTCGACGTCGCCGACCGGGCCGCGGTCATGGCGGCGGTGGACAACGCGGTCGGCGCGTTCGGCCGGCTGGACGTCGTGGTCAACAACGCCGGCGGCATGCTGTTCGGCATGGTGGAGGAGGCCACCGAGAAGCAGGCCCGCGCGCATTTCGACGTCAACTTCTTCGGCGCGGTCTGGGTGACCCAGGCTGTCATCCCCCACCTGCGTGCGCAGGGTTCCGGTCACCTCCTGCAGGTGACCTCGATGGGCACCGGGGGAGGGATGGCCTCGGTGGGGTTCTACGCGGCGGGCAAGGCGGCACTCGACTCGCTCAGCGCCTCGGTGGCCATGGAGCTGGAGCCGTTCGGCGTCAAGGTCACCATCGTCCAGTCGGGCGGCTATGACACCGGGTTGTTCACGGTGGGCACCACGGCCACCGAGCAGAACCCGGCCTACGACGCGCTGCGGGCCAAGCTGGCCGAGATGTGGGGCGATGACGCCGGGCCGGCCCCGAGTACCGCCGCCCCCGTGATCATGGAGTTGGTGGACCTGCCCGACCCGCCGCTCCGCCTCATCGTGGGCAGCGCCTCCTACGACATGGTCCAGCAGATGGACGATGCCAGGACCGAGCTGTACCGGGCCTGGGAGCACCTCAGCCGCAAGGCGGCGGGTTGAGGCCCGGGCGGGGGCACCGCCCGGGCCGCGAGGGTTACTCGGTCGAGACGAAGTAACCGACGACGTCGAAGATCACGTCGACATAGCCTGCGTTGTTGGCGAACTTCACCGACCGTTCCGGGACGTCCGGCGTGAAGTCGACCCCGACGGTGACCGCGTTGGCGGCGGTCTGGCCGGGCACGAGGTTCAGGTTCGACGCGTTGGGCCGCTGGCTGACACCTGGCCACACCACCACGTGCTGGGCAGCGGTGGCGTTGGTGCCGGTCAGGTTGGCCACCACGGTCTTCACCTCAGGGGCCCAGTCGCCGAGGGTGATGGGGGCGTCCGGGCGCAGGCCCGAGCCGTCGAGCCGGGTGTCCATCCGCCGGTTCGGGGGAATGGCGACGAAGGCGTCGCCGTCACCCGGGACGTAGTACCCGACGACGTCCACGATGAGGTGCACGTTGCCGAACCTGTTGAACAGGTTCACTCTCCGATCGGTGTCGAGGGGCACGATGACCTGGTTCGGCACCGCCTCGCCGGGCCCGAGGTTCAGGCTCGACGTGGCCGGCACCGGGCGGCCGGCCGTGTAGGCCGAGACGAAGGTGTTCGTCGTCGCGTCCACCGCGGTCACGTTGAGGGTCACCGCGGTGGGTCGGAACCACGAGGGCAGGCCGAGATCCACGTAGATGACGCCGCCAGGCCCGACCGGCGCGCCGGACCGGGTGTCCAGCATCCGTTGCGGGTTGAAGTGGGCCTGGTACCCGGCCCCTTCGCTGATCGAGTAGTACCCGACGAGGTCCACGACCAGGTGAACCTCGCCCGCGAAGTTGTCCAGCGTCACAGCCCGGAGCGGGCTCACCGCGACGGTCACCGCGTTCGCCCGGGTCTGGCCGCGCCTCAGGTTCAGGTTGGACGTCCCTGGTACTGGCTCGTCGGCCCGGTAGACCGTCACGAACGTGTCGGCGGTCGGCTCTGTCCCGGTCACGTTCAGCACAACCGCGGTGGCGTCCGGGGCCGTCTGTTTCGCCAAGTCCAACGTGACCGTTTCGTTGGGACCGAGGGAAGTCCCGAAGTTCCTCGTGTCAAGCACACGCTGTGGCATCACCGGGACGTACTTCGCCGGCGTGGTCGGTTCCGCAGTGGGCGGCGCCGGTTGCCTCTCCGCCACCGGCTCGGCACCCGCGCCGACCGGTGCGGCCAACAGGATGGCCGCGACAGCCGCCACAACCCCTAATCGTTGTCTGTTCATCGGTGTTCCCCCAGAGTTCCGGTAGTCACCATGACTACCGATTCGGATCATTCCCGACGATCACGCCAGAACGACCCGAACGGTTGCCTCTGGACGGTCACGGTTTGACCGCTCGCACGATCGCGGAGTGCATGCCGTCGGCGACCTGGTGGGTCGGCGTGATCTCGATGTCGGTGAAGCCGGCCGCCGCCAGGCCGTCGCGGTACTCGGTGAAGCTCAGGGCGCCGGCGATGCAGCCGACGTACGAACCGCGTTCGGCGCGCTGCTCGGCGGTGAGGCCGTCGTCGGCGACGATGTCGGACACGCCGACGCGGCCACCGGGCGCGAGGACGCGGAAGGTCTCGGCGAACACGGCCGGCTTGTCGACCGACAGGTTGATCACGCAGTTGGAGATCACCACGTCGATGGTGGCGGCGGGCAGCGGGATGGCCTCGATGGTGCCCTTGAGGAACTCGACGTTGGTCGCGCCTGCCTTGGCCGTGTTCGCCAGCGCGAGGGCGAGCATCTCGTCGGTCATGTCCAGCCCGTAGGCCTTGCCGGTCGGCCCGACGCGGCGGGCGGACAGCAGGACGTCGATGCCGCCGCCCGAGCCGAGGTCCAGCACGCGTTCGCCCTCCCGCAGTTCGGCGACCGCGGTCGGGTTGCCGCATCCGAGCGACGCCGCGACCGCCTCGACGGGCAGTACGTCGCGGTCGTCGGCCGCGTACAGGGTGGCGCCGAAGTTCTCGTCGACCTCCACGGCCTGCGGCCCGCAGCAACCACCCCCACCGTCCGCCTGCGGTCCGCAACAGCCGCTCCCGCCCTCGGTGACAGCGACCGCCGCCGCGGCATAGCGGGCACGGACCTCTTCGCGCAGCTCATTCATGATGGACACTCCTTGATTCGAAGTTTGTCTATGTCATGTTTGCACCGCGGATCGAAGACTGTCAATATAGAAGAGTGTCGAAGCAGCGTTGTTGTGCCGATCTGACGTCCGCGCCCCTGTCCGAGGAGGCCGCCACCGACCTGGCCTCGGTGTTCAAGGCGCTCGGCGACCCGGTGCGGCTGCGGCTGCTGTCGATGATCGCCTCAGAGGACGGGGGCGAGGTGTGCGTGTGCGAGCTGACCCCGGCGTTCGACCTGTCTCAGCCGACGATCTCCCACCACCTCAAGCTGTTGCGGCAGGCGGGCCTGATCGACTGCGAGCGGCGCGGGACGTGGGTGTACTACTGGCTGGTCCCGGAGACCATGGACCGGTTGGCCGGCGTACTCACTCGCCCTGCCGGCGATCCACTGCCCACCGGGTAGAGCACCCGCAGCAGGACCACGGCCACTACCGCCCCGGCCAGCTGCGTCGCGACGAACAGCGGTGCCGAGGCGGGCGCGATGCCGGCGAAGGAGTCGCTGAACATGCGACCGATCGTGATCGCCGGGTTGGCGAAGCTGGTCGACGAGGTGAACCAGTAGGCGGCGCCGATGTAGGCGCCCACGGCGGCCGGCGCCCGATCTGCCCGGCCGGAACGGACGAGCGAGAAGATCACGACCAGGAGTCCGGCGGTGGCCACCACCTCGGACACGCCGTGTGCGACTGTCGCGCGCTGGGTGGTGGCGATGCTGACCGGGTCGAGGGCGAACATCACGTTCGCCAGCACCGCGCCCGCCACGCACCCGAGGACCTGCGCGGGGACGTAGGCCAGCGCGTGCCGCCACGACAGACCGCCCAGTGCGGCGTCGGCCAGCGACACGACCGGGTTGAAGTGCGCGCCGCTGACGGGCGCGAACATGAGGATGATCGCGAAGAGCCCGGCCGCGGTCGCCGCCGCGTTTTCGAGCAACCGCAGTCCGGTGTCCGTCGAGAGCCGTTGCGCCGCGATGCCGGAGCCGATCACCAGAGCGGCCAACAGCAGGCTGCCGAGGAACTCGGCGAGCAGCTTGCGGCTCACGGGGTGGGGACGCCGAGCTCGTCGAGCAGACCGAGGACGCGGCGCTCGATCTCGTCCCGGACCGGTCGGACCTCCGCGACGCCCTTGCCCGCCGGGTCGTCGAGTACCCAGTCCAGGTACCGCTTGCCGGGGAAGACCGGACACGTGTCGCCGCAGCCCATGGTGATCACGACGTCCGCCGCCGCGACGATCTCGTTGGTCCACCGCTTGGGGGACTCTGCGGAGATGTCGATGCCCCGCTCGGCCATCACGGCGACCGCGGCCGGGTTGACCGCGTCGCCCGGCTCGGAACCACCCGACCAGGCCTCCGCGCGGTCCCCGGCCAGATGCCGGAAGAAGCCGAGCGCCATCTGGGAGCGGCCGGCGTTGTGCACGCACAGGAACAGCACGGTCGGTTTCTGCTCAGTCATCGTGTTTCTCCATGGACGGCGGGGGCCAGGCGGTCCACCCGGTCGGCGAGGTCGCGAAGGGCACGGTCGAACGCGTCGCCGGTGCCGGCGGACGCCGGGTCGGGCACCGACCAGTGCAGCCGCTCCACGGTGAGCGCCTCGTGCGCGGTGTCGCACACCGCGACCACGAGGTCGTCGGACTGGAGCACCTCGTCGACATGCGCGGTCCGGGCGCGGCCGAGTGACAGGCCGTGCGCACGGGCGGCCGCGACGGCCAGCGGGTGCACACGCCGTGCCGGTGTGGTGCCAGCGGACGCGGCCGGGACGCGACTGCGCCGCCGCCACAGCGCGGCGGCGAGCTGCGAGCGGGCGGAGTTGTGCGTGCACACGAACACCACCCTCGGCGCCCGCACCGCCCCGTCCGGGAGGAGCCCGGCCAGCACCGCCGGCCGCAGCCGAAGATACGTGCGGCGGTGGTCACCCTCCGAACGGGACCGTTCCACCACGCCGGCCTGTTCGAGCAGTTTCACGTGGTGTGCCAACAGGTTGCTGGCCAGCCCGAGCGCATGGCCGAGTTCGCCGGGTGACGCGTCGCCCAGCAGTAACCGGTCCACAATGGCCAGCCGGGTCGGCTCACCCAGTGCGGCGTGCAACCGCGCCCGAGTCGACAGGTCAACGTTCATTGAGTCAATCCTCGTTGAGCAGATGCCCATGTGTCAACCGCGCGGACCGAACCGCGACCACGCCCGCCGGCGGCAGGGGCCTGCTAACGTGCGGCGCATGAGTGAATACTCACCCGTCGCGGAACTCAACCAGCTCAAGGCTTTCGCCGACGGGCTCGGCCGGGTCGAGTTCTCGGACGGCTTCGAGCTGGCCGAGTTCGGGATGGACGCGGGGCTTCACACCTGGTCGGACCACCCGGACTTCGTGAGCGCGTTCATTCCCTTCGCGCAGGCCACGCCTTCCGGTTCCTCGTACGCGCTGTGGCGCTGCGACGACCGGACCGATCTCGCCACGCTGCCCGTCGTGTTCGTCGGTGACGAGGGCGATCTGTACGTGGTCGCGTGCGACGTGCGGGAGTTCCTCCAACTCCTCGCCATCGACAGCGAGTTCCTCGACCCGGCCAGCGTCGAGGAACACAGCGAGGGCCACGAGGCCTACCTCGCCTGGCTCGACCAGAACTTCGGGCTGGCCGCGCCGGCGAACATGGACGAGCTCTCGACCGAGGACAAGGTTCTGAACGAACGGTTCCGCACCTGGGCGCGACCGTTCGTGGACCTGGACGAGTACTGACCAGGTAGTTCGTCTCACGAACTGTTAATCTGACTGAATGAGCAAGCAGGGTGACGGCCACGTCGGCGTGGTGGCCGGGTTGGTGCGGTCGGCGTTCCTCGTGAATGCCGTGTACACCGAGTCGGGACGGGAGTTCGGCCTCACCTCGCAGCAGGGGCAGTTGTTGTGCGTGCTGATGGCGCGACCGTGTGGCATGGGGGAGCTGGGCACGATTCTGGGGCTGGCCAAGTCGAGTGTCACCGGCCTGGTGGACCGTACCGAACGCAACGGTCTGGTCCGCCGCGAGCCAGATCCGCAGGACACACGCGCCGTCCGGGTGGTACTCACCCCGCGCGGCAGCCGACTCGTCGACGAGTTCTACGCCGAGACGTGCCGCCGGGTCGACAAGCTGGCGGTGGGGCTCACGGACGCCGAGCGCGACACGCTCGGCGGCTTGCTCAGCCGCGTCGTGCTGGAGAACAAGGTCCCCGAGATCTTCCTGGAGCTGGACGAGCACCGCGCATGACTTGCAGTTCGTAGTACGAACTAATATGGTTCGTACTACGAACTGCATGGAAGGCGGGACCATGTCCGTACTCTTTGGTTTCGGCGCGCACAGCGGCATCGACGACGGGCCGGAGCTGCTGCGCCTGACACAACAGGCCGACCAGGACGGCCTCGACCTGTTCTCGCTGTCGGACCACCCCTACCTCGGCGAGCGGCTCGACGCCTACGCCACCGTCGGGTACATCCTCGGCCGCACGCAGCGGATCGCCGGCTTCGCCAACGTCACCAACCTGCCCACCCGGCCCGCTCCCATGCTGGCGCGGACGGTCACGTCGCTGTCGGCGCTCTCCGGCGGCCGCGTCGTGCTCGGCATGGGTGCGGGCGGGTTGTGGGACCGGATCTCCGCGCTGGGTGTGCCACGCCTGTCCGCCAGCGCGGCCGTCGACGCGTTCGAGGAAGCGATCGTGCTGGTCAAGAAGCTGTCCGGGGGCGGCCCGCCGGTCACCCACCATGGTCGGTACTACCAGGTGGACGAGATCGAGCCGGCGCCCGTCGCCGCGCCGCCGGTGTGGACCGGCTCGGTCGGCCCGAAGTCCCTGGCCGCCACCGGCCGCGTCGCCGACGGCTGGATCCCCGGCCACGCGGCGGACTGGCTCAGCGAGCGGTACCGGACCTCGCGGCTGATCATCGACGAGGCGGCGGCCGCCGTGGGTCGCGACCCACGCGAGGTCCGCACGGTGTTCAACTTCCCCGGCCGCATCACCGAGAAGCCGCTGGCCGCCACGCGCGATCGCGACGGCCGCTGGATCGGCGGCTCCCCCGACCAGTGGATCGAGGAGCTGACCGGAGCGGTGCTGGAGCACGACGCGTCGGGTTTCATGCTCTTCTCGCCCAGCGGCGGCACGCAGGACGCCGTCTCCATCGCCCGGTGGGCCAGGGAGATCGTCCCAGCCGTACGCGAAGCCGTTGCCGTGCCCCACAAAGCGTAATGACACCGCTGGTGTTCTACTGAAACACTGCCTCCTTTCCGCGTTTCGGGTGAGCCGTGGTCACCCCTATGGGTAGTGGTTTCGCGGCGGAACAGCCAGATATTCTCGAATTCCGAGAATATCTTGGGGGTGCCGATGGAACTGGATGTTCAGGCCCTGCTCACCGAAGGACTTCCCGACAGTGCGGTGCCCCGGCGGCGAATCGCGATCGTCGGGGCAGGAATGGCCGGTCTGACGGCGGGACTGCTGCTGAAGGAAGCCGGACACGACGTCACGATCCTCGAAGGACAGAACCGGACCGGCGGGCGCATTCTGACGTATCGCGGGTTCGCCGGTGACATGTACGGCGAGTTCGGCGCGATGCGTTTCCCCAAGCAGCATCCGCTCGTCCAGTGGCTGATCCAGCACTTCGGGCTGGCCACGAAACCGTTCCCCATGTACGACGAGGACACGTTCATCTACCTGCAGGGCAAGGGAGTCCGGCGGCAGAGCTTCGACGCGGGCGAGTTCACGTACGACCTGAAACGCGGCGAGACGGGCCTGACGCCGCACGACCTGCTCCGGCATACGGTGCAGCCGCTCGTGACCATCATGGAGTCCGAGGACAAAACCGCGGCCTGGCGGCGAATTCTCACTGACTACGATCGCTACACGCTGGTGGGATACCTGAAAGAACGCGGTTTGTCCGACGGTGCCCTGTCGATGCTCGGCCCGTTGTTCAACCTGGAGGGCCGCTACCATTTCTCACTCGTCGAGTGGTTCTCGCACTACTACGAGGACGTGTTCGGCGATCTGGTCTACCTCGTGAACGGTGCTGATTCCCTGCCGCGTGCGTTCGAGCCGTTCCTGATGGACGACATCAGGTTCGGCGCCCAGGTCCACGCCGTCGACCAGACCGACACCTCGGTCGAGGTCCATTACCGGGTGGGCCGCGCCGCCCACCAGCTCACGGCGGAGGAGTGCATCGTGACGGCGCCGTTCGCGGGCCTGCGGCACATGGAGATCCGCGGCCTGGACCCCGACAAGTGGACCGCCATCCGCAACACCTACTACGGCCGCGCGCACAAGCTGTTCATGCAGTTCAGCGAGCGCTGGTGGGAAAGCGTGTACGACATCTCCCACGGCCTGACGGTCACGGATCTGGCCATCCGCAACGTGGTCTACCCGCCGGCCGGGCAGGACACCCGCTACCACAAGGGAGTGCTGATCGCGTCGTACTGCTGGGAGCAGGACAGCATGCCGTACACCCCGCTGGCGGCCGAGGAAAGCATCGCGCAGGCGCTCGAGGACCTGTCCAAGATCCACCCGGAAGCCCGCGAGACCTTCGAGTTCGGGGTCTACAAGGACTGGGCACTGGACTGGTTCGCCTGCGGCATCGGCCCGCTGTTCCGCGCGTTCGAGATGAACGAGTCCTTCTACGACGACGTCATCCGCCCGGTCAACCGCGTCTGGTTCGCCAACGACGCCTGCGACCGCCGCCACCGCCGCTGGGCCGAGGGCGCGATCAAGGCCGCCGTGAAGAACGCGTACGCCATCCACACCGGAATGCGAGACTCGATCCCCTGGAAGGACTGAGAGACCGACGCCTGCGCCCGCCCTGGCACTCTCATATCCGGAACTGGTATGAAGGTTGGGGGTATCTGGACGTCAGGTCGAGCGAGGGGGTCAGCCTCGACGTTGCGCAACCGTGCTGATCGACGGGCCGAAACGCTGTGGACGCCGGACTATCGCCGGTTCTTCATCGCCCGCACGACGTCGCTGCTCGGGGACCAGATGCTCCCGATCGCGATCACGGTCGCGCTCGTCCACACGCGGTACGGCATGAGCGGTGTCGGCTACGCGCTGGCCTCGCACATCGCGCCCTTCGCGATCCTGTTGATCTTCGGTGGGGTTCTGTCCGACCGGCTCGGCGCGAAGCGGTTGATGATCGTCTCGGATGCGGCGCGGTTCGTGTTCCAGGCGGCGCTCGCGGTGCTGCTCGCGCTCGGCGAACCGGAGTTGTGGCAGATGCTCGTTCTGCTCGCACTGCTCGGGGCCGGGGGAGCGACGTTCACACCCGGTATAGCCAGCATGATCCCCCGGTTGGCGAAGGACGTGCAGCGAGCCAACGCGGTGCTGCGTGTCGCGGAGTCCTCGACCGTCGTCGTCGGCCCGTCGGTGGCGGGCCTGCTCCTGGTGTTCCTGTCGCCGTCGGCCGTCATGGCACTCGATGCCGTGACCTACGCCGTCAGCGGCGTCTGCCTCTACTTCATCCGCACGAACCCCGTGGCGCCGAGCCAGCGCAACACCTTCCGCGCTGACCTGATCATGGGCTGGCGAGAGTTCGTTTCCCGTACGTGGCTGTGGAGCGTCATCGTCGTGTTCATGCTGTGGCAGGTGACGGCGGCGGGGCCAACCCTGACCGTCGCGTACAGCACGATCGCACTGAAACACGGGGACGCCGTCCTCGGGCTGATCATCTCCGCCCTCGGTGTCGGCAACGTCCTGGGCGGCTTCATCGCGATCAGGTTCCGGCCACGACATCCCTTGCGTGCCGCCACCTTCGGCCTTGCGGTGTTCCTGCTACTGCCGTTCGGCACGGCTCTGGATCTGCCGGCCGTGGCCCTCAGCGGGTTCTGCCTCGTGGCCGGCGCTGGCATGGCCTTCTGGGGCGTCATGTTCCACACGAGCGTTCAGACACACGTCCCACTCGACGTGCTGGGCAGGGTGCACGCGTTCGACGCGGCCGGCTCGTTGGTCATGAAACCGGTGGGCCAGGCGGTGTCCGGCCCTGTCGCACTCCTCATCGGCGCCGGCCCGGTCCTGTTCATCGCCACAGGCGCGGGACTCGTGGCGTGCGTTCTCCTGCTACTGGTACCGGCCATCCGCAACCTCACCGGAAGCGAATCGCCCGCCGCCCGCGCAGCGGACCTGGCCACGTCAGGCCCGCTGCGGGGAGAGAAAAGCTGAGCGTCAGGGACGGTCGAGTCGGCCGGTCTTGACGGCGGTGAGCAGGGTGTGGGTGGCGACGGTGAGGGTGGGACCGTTGGGGTTCTTGCTGTCGCGCACGGCGGTGCCGGTGTGTGCCAGCTCAATGCAGGCGGTGTCCTGGGCGCTACGGCTGGCTTTGCGCCACCTGATCATGGTGTCTCCATTCCCTTCGCGATCTCTTTGAGCATCTTCAAAGATAGTTCCGGGGTCATTGCGATCCGCTGGATCTCCTCCGGCGCGGAAAGGTACGTCGCCACGCTCTCTCGGTCCCAGACGAAGGCGCTCGTGCGGTGGTGTTCCAGCAGGACGATCGGTGTCGCCGTGAGGAACTCGAACAGGATGAACGGTCCAGCGAGCATCGGGTGGTAGCCGGGTGTCGTGCTCAGGACGAGCTGAACCGTGACGCTTGGCAGCTCCGCCATATGGACCAGGTGGTCGAGTTGGTCCGCCATGACGTCCGGTGAGCCGATCGGTCGGACGAGAGCCTCGGAATCGATGAGCGCCAGGAACGCGACCGGGTTGCGCCTGCGGGTGATCACCTCACGGCGTCCGGCCCGTAGTGCCACCTTGGTCTCGATGTCGGGGGCCTCACCGAAGATCGCTCGGGCGTAGTCGCCAGTCTGCAACAGACCCGGGATGAGCAACGGCGCGACCTCAGTGATGCGGGTGGCAGTGCGTTCCAACTCGATCAGCCGGGTGATGCGTTCGCCGATGCTGGTGGAGCCGGTGGTCAGTTCGCCGGGGCCGTCGGCCTTGCGGCGTAGGCCGATGATGCGCTCGCGCTCGTCGTTGGTGACACTCAGTGCATCGAGGATGGCGGTCAACCTCTCCAGTGGTACGAGCCGCTTACCAGTCTCCCAGAAAGAGATGTTCGCGTTCGACACACCGGCGCGTTCGGCCATGGTCCTGGTGTTCAGGCCGGCCTCCGTGCGCAGTCGCCGGAGTTCCGCGCCCAGGTCGCGCGACTCGGCGGTACCGCTGATAACTGCCATGTAGCAATTCTAATTGCGCAAACGGGTGGGTCGGCAATCCCACGATAGGTGCATTGTGCGGATGGGTACGTACTGGAAAGGATGTGGTGTAACCATCGGAAAGGAGAAAGCTGATGTACGGAAGGCTTTTCACGCTCACGAGCGCGGACGACCACGATCTGATCTTCGCGTGGGGAATGGAGATCATCGGCGCGGGCCAACGCGAGGCGGTGATCTACCGGCGGGATCCGGTGACCGGCCAGACCCTGCACGCGGTGCACGACTCCGCCGACGCCGCACTGGCTCGCTACTCCGGCCGTCCGGAGCCGATGTCCCTGGTGTGGATGGACGCTCCGATCCAGGTCGACAACCTGTGGGAGCTTCTCGACAGCACATTGAACGGCTGAAGGAATTAATTTACTCGCGGAAGGCGGTATTCTGTCATTGGTGTGGATGAGAGGGCCGCCGATGACCACCGAAGAGCCTCCCGACATCTTCGACGCTGTGCGAGAACGGCCGGTTGGTGGGCCGGTGTGGTCGGGCTGGCGGGAAGGCACGCTGACGCGGGCGAAGGAACTCGAATCACTGTGTGCCCACCTGGCTGGCGAAAACCCTGACGTTCTGGCGCGGTCCGTGCTTTTTCACATCGAGGCGGCCAGGCAGGCGGCTTTCGCGACCAAGTCGGATCCCGTGCGACGGTTCTTCCGCCAGGGGTCGTTGCTGGAACGCGCGATGAGCAACCTCGACGCCGCCGAGGCGCACCTGCTCAGCATCGCGCCACCCGAGTACCTCCTCGGGCAGCTTCCCGGCCTGCTTCGGCACGCGCGGAGCCACCTCGTGCCGTCCGACCCGCGCCGGCAGGAGTTCGAGCGCATTGCCAGAAGGCTCGACGTGCGGGACCCGCTGATCCCGACCGCGGAACGGGAACGTCCCGACAAGCTGACGCTGGTCAGGGAGGAGCGGGAGCGGATCGTGTCCATCACCCGCGCGGCGAGCTCGGCGGCGCTGCGTGAACAGGTGCGGGTCCGCAGCTTCCGCAACATCCTGGTGGCCACCGCCCTGGCCATGACGCTGATCGCGTTCGGCCTGGCGCTCACGGGGTTCCTGAACCCGACGTTGATCCCGATGTGCTTCGCGCCGGAGGAGTCCACGCAGACGGTGATCATCTGCCCGACCGAGCAGTCCGCACCGTTCCCCACGCAGACCGAGGACATCGACCGGCAGGTGCTGGAGACCGTCACCCCGTATGACCTGTTCCTCGTGGAACTGGTCGGGATGGTCGCCGCCGCCGTCGCGTCCGCTGCCGCGATCCGGGGCATGCGCGGCTCCTCAGAGCGCTACGGCCTACCCGTCGCGCTGGCCGCGCTGAAACTCCCCACCGGCGCCGTGACCGCGTTCCTGGGTGTGCTGCTCATGCGTGGTCAGTTCGTGCCCGGCCTCAGCGCGCTGGACACCTCCGCGCAGATCCTCGCGTGGGCGCTCGTGTTCGGCTATGCGCAACAACTGTTCACCCGCCTCGTCGACCGGCAGGGACAGACCGTGCTCGACAGCGTGCGTGGCGCCGACAAGAAACGGCAGTGAGCGCCTATCATCGATCTTGTGGGAGCTACTCCGGTGCTGCGCGCGGCCACTCGCGCGGATGTGCCCGCTTTGGCCGTCCTCATGAGGCAGTCGGTGCTCGACGTGTTCCCGTCGTTCCACGACGAGCGGGAGACGGCGGCCGCCGCCGTCTACCTCACCGAGCCCGACACGGCGCTGATCGACGACGGCACCTACTACGTGTACGAAGTGGACGGAGTGATCGCCGCCTGCGGTGGTTGGAGCAAGCGGGACAAGCTCTACACCGGCTCCGGCGCCGCGCCAACCGACGACCGCCTGCTCGACCCCGCGACCGAACCGGCCAGGGTGCGTGCGATGTTCGTCCGTGGCGACTGGACGCGTCGGGGTCTGGGCCGCGGGATCCTCGCCGAGTGCGTGGCGGCGGCGCGGGCCGCGGGGTTCAGTGACCTGACCCTGATGGCGACGCTGCCGGGGGTGCCGCTCTACCGGTCCTTCGGTTTCCGCGACGTGCGCACCGCCGAGGTGCCGCTGCCGAACGGCGTCGTCCTCGGCGGCATGGTGATGGACTATCCGCTGACCTGACCCTCAGCGGCGGCACAGTGAACACACAGGACCGAGGCGCACTCTTGTCGCCGTGACCATCACCGCGCCAGCAGTCCTCCGGTTCCAGTTCGTGCGGTTCGCCGCCGTCGGGGTGGTCAACACGGCGTTGTCCCTCGCCGTCTACCTGCTCTTCCGGACGGTGTTGTCCGCCACGGCCGCGAACGTGCTGGCGACGGTGCTGACCACGATCGCCGGCACGAGCGCCAACGGCAGGGTGACCTTCGGCGGGTCGGTCCACATGCGACACCACGTCAAGAGCATGGCGGTCACCGGGCTCGGTGTCGTGATCACCACCGCCGCGGTGGACATGGTCGTCGGCGCCGGTCAACTGGCCGAGCTGGCCGTGCTGATCGTGGCCAGCGCGGTGGCGGGCGCCGTGCGGTTCGTGCTGATGCGGCACTGGGTGTTCGGCTCAGCGGCGGGTCAGTAGCCACAGCAGGACCGGGGCGCCCAGGGCACCGGTGACCACGCCGACCGGCAGGCTGGCCGACGGCAGGATCACGCGGCTGAGCACGTCCGCCGACAGCACCACCGCCGAACCCGTCAGCCCCGACACCACCAGCGGCGGCCACGCCATCCCGCACAGCCGTTGCGCGATCTGTGGCCCCACAAGGGCGACGAACATGATCGGACCCGTCGCGCCGGTGGCGAACGTCGCCATCCCCACCCCGGTCACCAGCAACGCGAGGTGTGCGACGCGGACCGGGGTGCCCAGCCCGGTCGCCACCTCGTCGCCCAGCTGCAGCAGCCGCATCCACCGGCCCAGCACCAGCGCCGCCGGGGTCAGCACGACGAGGGCGATCATGAGCGGCTGCACGGCCGACCAGTCGCGGTCGTCGAGGCTGCCGACCAGCCAGCCCATCGCCCGCTGTGCCTCGAAGATCTGGGCCTTCGCCATCAGGAAGTCCGTGATGCTCGTGCACATCGCCCACACGCCGACGCCCACCAGGATGAAGCGGTAGCCGGTCGTGCCGCGTCGCCACGACAGCAGGTACACCAGCAGACCCGCGCCGAGACCGCCCAGCACCCCCAGCACCGCGCTGGACCCGAACCCGAGCGTGATCCCGGCGACCGCCGCTGCCGCCGCGCCGGCGTTGATGCCCACGATGTCCGGGCTGGCCAGCGGGTTTCTCGTCACCGTCTGGAAGATGGCACCGCTCATGCCGAACGCCAGGCCCGCGAGTAGACCCACGACGGCGCGGGGCAGCCGCAGCTCCCGCACGATGTACACCGGGCCCGGCTCGCCGGCGCCGAAGACCGCCGACACCACCGACGGCAGGCTGATCGGGAAGCTGCCGATCGTCATGCCGTAGCAGAACGGCACCGCCACCACCACGAGCATGACGAGCCCAACCATGATCATCCGTGGGCGCACCACACCCGACAGGCGTCCGGTGCGGAACGTGGTGCGGCCGTGCGCACGGTCCAGTCGCAGCATCTACAGCTCCGCCATGCGACGGCGCCGGCGGACCAGCGCGATGAAGAACGGTGCCCCCAGCAGCGAGACGACAATGCCGACCTGTGTCTCCGCAGGGCGCGTCACCAGGCGGCCCACGATGTCCGCGGCCAGCAGCAGGCACGGCGCCAGCACCATCGAGTACGGCAGCAGCCAGCGATGGTCGGGCCCGGTGATGAACCTGGCCACGTGCGGGATCACCAGGCCGATGAACATGATCGGCCCGGCCACGGCGACCGCCGCACCCGTCAGCAGGGTCACCGCCATGACGCCCTGCAGGCGGACCAGTCCCAGGCGGCGGCCCAGCGCGGTCGCGGTGTCGTCGCCGAGCGCCATGCTGTTCAGCGCCGGTGCGCTCGCCAGCGCCAGCACCATCCCGACCAGCAGGAACGGCAGCACGCGGACCAGCGAACCGGACACCGGGCCGGCCAGCGACCCAGCGGACCAGAAGCGGTAGCGGTTCAGCGCAACGGGGTCGGTCAGCACGAGCGCGCTGGTGAACGACGTGAGCAGGGCCGTGACCGCCACGCCGGCCAGTGCGAGCCGCACCGGGCTCGCCTCCGTCCGGCCCCGGTTGCCCAGCAGGTACACGACGATGCTCGCGGCGAGCGCGCCAGCGAAGGCGAACCAGATGTAGGAGTAGAGCGACGTGACACCGAGCACGGCGATGGCGAACACGATCGCGAAGCCGGCCCCCGCGCTGATGCCGAGCAGGCCGGGCTCGGCGAGCGGGTTGCGGGTCAGTGCCTGCATCAACGCACCGGCCAGCCCGAGTGCGGCGCCGACCGCGAGCCCCAGCAGTGTCCGGGGGATCCGGACACTGTGGATGACCACGGCGTCCGCCGAGCCGTCGTTGTGCCACAGCACGTCCCAGACCGCCGTGACGGGAATCTCCTTCGAGCCCAACCAGACGCTGAGTAGACACAGGACGGCGAGCACCGCGACCGCTGCGAGCAGCCCAAGCGCACGGAGCGCGGGGCCTCGCCTGGTCGTCAGCGCGTCGTCAGTTCCCACGGTGTGAAACCTAGCATTAGGTGTCCCTAACCTAATTCTTGTTAGGCTCCCCTAAGTCGTTGGTTCGGAGTCCGGGGAGGCTGGCGCGCGTGTCTGGTCGCGAAGCGGTGGAAGAGACGGCGGCACATCACCGGGAGCTGGCCGAACCCTGCGATGACCTGGTCGTTCTCGCCGCGTTCGCCGCGCTGCTGTCGCGGTACACCGGTACCACCGACCTCGTCATCGGCATGGGCGCCGTGTTGGTGCGCGTCGATCTCGGCGATGACCCCACCTTCGCGGCGGCGGTCGAGCGGGTTCAGGTCACCCAGGACGAGGCGCTGCCCGACTTCGCGATCGAGGTGGCCGGCACGCGGCTGACCGTGACCTACCGGGCCGACCTCTTCGACGCGGCGACCGTGGACAGCATGCTCGCGCACCTCGACGTGCTGCTGGCCGACGGGCAGGCGCGGCCGTCGTGCCCGGTGAGCCGACTGGCGCTGCTCATGGACGACGAGCGCGAGCGGATCCTCGTCGACTGGAACGACACCGACCGGATGGCCGCCCGCCGGACGCTGCCCTCGCTGTTCGCCGAACAGGTGCGGGCGCGACCGGACGCGGTGGCGGTGGTGTTCGAGTCGTCGTCGCTGACGTATCGGGAGCTGAACGAGCGGGCGAACCGGTTGGCGCACCTGCTGATCTCTCGCGGCGCCGGGCCCGAGCGGGTGGTGGCACTGTCGGTGCCGCGCTCGATGGACATGATCGTGGCCGAGTTGGCGGTGTTGAAGGCGGGCGCGGCCTACCTGCCGCTTGACCCGGACCTGCCGGCCGAGCGGCGTGCGTTCATGGAGGCCGATGCCGCGCCGGTGTGCGTGATCACGGGCCCGCTCGACGATGCGGCCGGGATGCCGTCGACCGATCCGGACGTCGCGGTCGGGCCCGACAACGCCGCGTACGTAATCTACACGTCCGGGTCGACCGGGCGGCCCAAGGGTGTCGTGGTGTCGCACTCTGGCGTGGCGAAGCTGGTGGCCACGCAGGTGGAGCGGTTCGGGGTGGGTCCGCACAGCCGGGTGTTGCAGTTCGCGTCGCCGAGTTTCGACGTGGCGTTCTGGGATCTGTGTCTTGGTTTGCTGTCCGGCGGGCGGTTGGTCGTCGTGCCGGCGGACCGGCGGGTGCCCGGGCCCGAGCTGACCTCGTACGCGTTTGAGCACGAGGTCAACTTCATGATCCTGCCGCCGGCACTGCTCGCCGAGCTGCCGCCGGACCTCGACCTGCCGCGGGACTCGGTGTTGCTGGCGGGTACCGAGCGGGTGTCGCCGGAGTTGGTGGCTCGGTGGGCGCCGGGGCGTCGGATGTTCAACGCGTACGGGCCCACCGAGGCGACGGTGAACTCGACGCTGGGGGAGTGCGCGCCGGGCGCTTCGCTTGTGCCGATTGGTATCCCGGACCCGGGGACGCGGGCGTACGTTTTGGACGGTGCGTTGCGGCCGGTGCCGCCGGGTGTGGTGGGAGAGTTGTACCTGGGTGGTTCTGGTTTGGCGCGGGGCTATCTGGGCCGTCCTTCCCTGACGTCGGAACGGTTCGTGGCCGATCCGTTCGGGGCACCGGGCGGTCGGCTCTATCGGACGGGCGATCTGGTGCGGTGGTTGCCGGACGGCCGGCTGGTGTTCCTGGGCCGGGCGGACGACCAGGTGAAGATCCGTGGGTACCGGATCGAGCTGGGTGAGATCGAGTCCGTGCTCACCGAGCACCCGTCGGTGGCGCAGTCGGTCGTCGTCGCGCGGGACGGGCGGCTGGTCGCGTACGCGGCGGCCGTGGCCGGTCGGGACGCCGACGCCGAGCGGGCGCACGTCAGCGAGTGGCAGGAACTGCACGAGGACGTCTTCACCGACGCGGCATCCGGTGGCCTGGAGGAGAACTTCGCCGGCTGGAACTCCAGCTACGACGGCACCCCCATCCCGCTCGCGGAGATGCGGGAGTGGCACGCGGCGACCATCGAGCGGATCCTGGCCCTGTCCCCGCAGCGGGTCTTCGAGGTCGGCGTCGGCAGCGGGCTGGTCCTGTCCAAAGTGGCGCCTCGGGTGGAGGCGTACTGGGGCGTGGACCTGTCCGAGCGGGCAGTGGCCAACCTGTTGCGGGAAGTGGGCGACGACCCTCGGATTCACCTGGAGAGCCGACCGGCGCACGATCTCGGTTACGTGCCGGAGGACTTCTTCGACACCGTGGTCATCAACTCGGTGGCGCAGTACTTCCCGAGCGTCGACTACCTGGTCGAGGTCATCCGCAAGGCGTACGACTTCCTGGCGCCCGGCGGCGTGATCTTCCTCGGTGACATCCGGAACGCGCGGCTCCTGCCGGTCTTCGAGGCGGCCACGGGTCGTACGCAGGAAAGTGAGCTGCTGCTCGATCCCGACTTCTTCCCTGCCCTCGCCCGAGAACTGGGCGGGCACGCCGATCTGTGGGTCAAGCGGGGCGAGGCGCACAACGAACTGAGCCGTTACCGCTACGACGTGGTGCTGCGTAAGGACTCTCCCGCGCAGACCCCGGCGGAGACCGTGGTCGCCTTCGAATGTCCCGCCGCCGTCGACCGGTTGCTCCACGACGAGCGACCCACCCGCCTGCGCGTCACCGGCATTCCCAACGGACGCCTCGCCGGCGACCTCGACGGGTTCACCGGCGTCGATCCCGAGTTGCTGCACCAGCTCGGTGCGCCGGCCGGCTACCACGTCGCCGTGACGTGGTCGGCCGACGAAAAGGCGCTCGAGGCCGTCTTCGCGCTCGATGAACCTGGCCACGTGTACCGGCCTGGCGCACTCGGCACGGCCTGGGCCGCCTACGCCAACAACCCCGCCCGTCGGCGGGAAACCGCCACGCTCACGGCCACACTCCGTGCCTACGCTCGCGAGCGCCTGCCCGAGTACATGGTGCCGTCCTCGTTCGTGGTCCTGGATCGGCTGCCGGTGCTGGCATCCGGCAAGGTGGACCGGCGCGCGCTGCCCGACCCCGAGCCGCGTGTCACCGGTGGTCGGGCCCCTCGCACGCCGGTCGAGCAGATGCTGTGCGAGATGTTCGCCGAGGTGCTCGGCCTGTCCTCAGTGGGCGCGGACGACGACTTCTTCGACCTCGGCGGGCATTCCCTGCTCGCCACGCGACTGCTCCTGTGGATTCGCAAGGCGGTCGGTGCGGAGCTGTCGGTTCGTGCCGTGTTCGACACGGCAACCCCGGCCGGGCTCGCCGAGCTGCTGTCCGGCACGGTCGCCGCGGAGAGCCGTCCCGAGCTGGTCGCCGCCGCTCGGCCAGGGCGGGTGCCGCTTTCCTTTGCCCAGCAACGGCTGTGGTTCCTCCACCGGCTGGAAGGCGGCTCCGCGACCTACAACGTGCCGCTGGTACTCCGCCTGACCGGCCAGCTGGACGTGTCCGCGTTGCGGGTGGCGCTGAACGACGTGGTGGCCCGGCACGAGGCACTTCGGACGGTGTTCCAGGCCGCGGACGGCGTGCCGTACCAGCACATCCTCCCGGCCGCCGAGGTCGAGCTGGTTACGCGGACCGTTCCGTCGTCCGAAGTGGACGACACGGTGGCGGACGTCGTGCGTGGCGTGTTCGACCTGGAGACCACGATCCCGGTGCGGGCCGAGCTGCTGCGGCTTGGGTCCAGTGAGCATGTGCTCGTCCTGGTGGTCCACCACATCGCCGCCGACGGCTGGTCGATGGCGCCGCTGTGGCGTGACCTCGGCACCGCCTACACCGCCCGTGTGGCCGGCCGCGCGCCAGGCTGGGCACCACTGCCCGTGCAGTACGCGGACTACACGCTGTGGCAACGAGAGCTGCCGGGCATGGAGTCCCAGTTGGACTACTGGCGGCAGACCCTGAGTGGCCTGCCCGACCGCACCGAGCTGCCCACCGACCGGCCGCATCCCGCGGTGTCCTCGTACAGCGGCGGGTTCTTCACGTTCGAGTGGGACGCCGAGCTGCTCGCCGGTCTCACGGACCTGGCTCGTGCCTGTGGGGCCAGTGTGTTCATGGTCGTGCACGCCGGCCTCGCCGCGTTGCTGACCCGGCTCGGTGCGGGCACGGACGTGCCGGTCGGCACGCCGATCGCCGGCCGCACCGACCAGGCCCTCGAAGACCTGGTCGGGTTCTTCGTGAACACGCTGGTGCTGCGGGTCGACACGGCCGGCGACCCGTCGTTCCGCGACCTGGTCACGCGGGTGCGGGAACGCAGCCTGGACGCGTACGCCCACCAGGACGTGCCGTTCGAGCGGCTCGTGGAGGCGTTGAACCCGGCCCGTTCGCTGGCCTACCACCCGCTGTTCCAGACCATGCTCGCCTGGCAGAACACCCCGACCGCCGGGGTGGAGCTGCCGGGGCTCTCCGTCGACGAGATCAAGGTCGGCACCGGCACCGCCAAGTTCGACCTGTGGTTCTCGCTCACCGAGAAACCACACGGCGTCCAGGGACTCGCCGAGTACAACACCGAGGTCTTCGACCGGTCCACTGTGGATGCGATCCTCGCCCGGCTCGAACGGGTGCTGCGTGCGGTCGTCGCCGACCCGGACGCCGCCGTCGGCGCGATCGATCTGCTCACCACTGCCGAGCGCGAGCAGAGCTGGGTGCACACACCGGTTCCCGAGACGACGCTGCCCGAGTTGTTCGCCGCGCAGGTCGCCGCCACTCCCGAGCATCCGGCGCTCTGCTTCGAGGACGTCGAGCTGAGCTACGCCGAACTGGACGCGGCCGCGAACCGGCTCGCCCACTGGCTGGCCAGCCAGGGCGCGGGACCCGAGCAGGTCGTGGCCGTGGCGCTGCCGCGCTCGGTCGAGCTGATCACCGCCCTGCTCGCCGTGCTGAAGACCGGCGCCGCCTACCTGCCGGTGGACCCGGACTACCCCGCCGACCGCGTCGAGTTCATGATTTCCGACGCCCGGCCGGCAATCGTGCTGTCGCAGGACGTGCTCGCCGAGGCGGATCTGTCCGCCTTCCCCAGCACGCCGTTGGAGGTTGACCTCCGCCCGGACCACCCGGCCTACGTCATCTACACGTCCGGCTCGACCGGTCGGCCCAAGGGCGTCCTGGTGTCGCACCGGGGCATCGTCAACCGTCTGTTGTGGATGCAGCACGAGTACGGACTTACCCCTGCCGACCGGGTGTTGCAGAAGACGCCGTCGAGCTTCGACGTGTCGGTCTGGGAGTTCTTCTGGCCGCTCATCACCGGCGCCACCGAGGTTGTCGCCCGCCCGGACGGCCACAAGGACCCCGCCTACCTGGCGTCGCTGATCCGCGAACGCGGCGTCACCACCGTCCACTTCGTCCCGTCGATGCTGCAGGTGTTCCTGCGTGAGCCGACCGCGGCCGGGTGCACGACGCTTCGCCGCGTCATCTGCAGCGGCGAGGCCCTGCCCGTCGACGCCGTCGAGCTGTTCAGCCGGGTGCTGGACGCCGAGCTACACAACCTGTACGGGCCGACCGAGGCCTCTGTGGACGTCACGTACTGGCCGTGCGACCCGGCCGACCCGACCGTGCCGATCGGCCGCGAGGTGTGGAACACCCGCACCTACGTGCTCGACGCCCGCCTCCAGCCCGTTCCACCCGGCACACCGGGCGAGCTGTACCTGGCCGGCGTACAGCTGGCCCGCGGTTACCTGAACCGTCCCGGCCTGACGGCGGAACGGTTCGTCGCGGACCCGTTCGGGCCGCCCCGCGCCCGGATGTACCGCACCGGCGACCTGGCCAAACGGCGCACGGACGGAGTGCTCGAGTATCTCGGTCGCGCCGACGAGCAGGTCAAGATCCGCGGGTTCCGCGTCGAACCCGGCGAGATCGCCGCGACGCTCGCCGACCACCCGGACGTCGACCAGGCCGTGGTCGTGGCCCGCGAGGACCGGCCGGGCGACGTGCGCCTTGTCGGCTACGTGGTGCCGGGCGCGCTGGACGCCGGCGCGACCGAACACGTCGGCGAGTGGCGGGAGCTGTACGACTCGCTGTACTCCGCCAGCCCCGACGACTTCTCGGGCTGGAACTCCAGCTACGACGGCCAACCCATCCCCGTCGAACAGATGCGGGAGTGGCGGGACGCGGTCGTGACGCGGATCCGCGAGCTGCGGCCACGGCGCGTGCTGGAGATCGGCGTCGGAACCGGTCTGATCATGTCCCAGCTGGTGCCGGAATGCGAGGAGTACTGGGGCACCGACGTTTCCGCCGCCGCCGTCGACGGGCTGCGCCACCGGTATCCGGACGCGACGCTGTACCAACGGGACGCGGCCGATCTTTCCGGGCTGCCACGGGACTTCTTCGACACCATCGTGATCAACTCGGTGGTGCAGTACTTCCCGAGCGGCGACTACCTCCGCGCGGTGCTGCGCGGTGCGCTCGACCTCGTTGTGCCGGACGGCGCGGTGTTCGTCGGCGACGTGCGTGACCTGCGCCAGCTGTCGGCCTTCCACGCGGAGGTCGCGGCCCGGCGCGGCGACCGGACCGCGGCACAGGGATTGGCCCGGGAGAAGGAACTGCTGGTCGCACCGGAGTTGTTCGCCGACTTCGGTAGTGCCGACGTCCGGATCAAGCGGGCACGGCATGTCAACGAGCTGAGCCAGTTCCGCTACGACGTGGTGCTCCACAAGGAACCGACCGTGTTCCAGGACCTGCGTGACGTGCCCGAGGTGGCCTGGGACAGTCTCACGGCGACCTCGGCTCTGCTGCGGCAGCGGCTGAAGGCGCTGCGTGTCACCGGAGTGCCGAACGGGCGCATCACCGACGGCATCGATCCCGAGAAGATCCACGAGCTGGGTGAGGCGCTCGGCTACCGCACCGTGACCACCTGGTTCGAGGCGGGGGACGGCAGCTTCGACGCGATCTTCTTCACCGGCCGTGGTGTGCCGGTCAACACGTTCGTCGGCTGCCACGCCGAGTCATGGTTCAACGACCCGCTGCGGATGCGTCAGCACACGGACCTGGTCGCCGCCGTGCGCGAGCTGGCCACGCGACGGCTCCCGGAACACATGGTGCCGTCGGCGATCGTCGTGCTCGACGCCATTCCGGTGACCGACAACGGAAAGCTGGACCGTCGCGCACTGCCCTCGCCCGACCCTGCCGTGTCTACTTCGGACCGTGAACCGGCGAACGAGCGCGAACGCCAGCTGTGTGAGATGTTCGCCGAGGTGCTGGGCGTGCCGAAGGTCGGCCCGGACGACAGCTTCTTCGACCTCGGCGGCCACTCGCTGCTCGCCACCCGGCTGATCGCCCGGGTCCGCGCTGCCCTGCACGCCGAGCTGGCGGTCCGGTCGGTGTTCGAGACACCGACCCCGGCCGGCCTCGCCGACCTGCTCACCGAGTCCACCGCCCGGGCCCGGCCACCGCTCGTGCCGGCCACGCGACCGGAGTACCTGCCGCTTTCCTTTGCCCAGCAGCGGTTGTGGTTCCTGCGCCACCTGGAAGGCCCGTCCGCCACCTACAACGTGCCGCTGATCATGCGGCTGTCCGGTGAGCTGGACGTGTCGGCACTCGGCGCGGCCCTGGCCGACGTCACGTCCCGGCACGAAGCCTTGCGCACAGTCTTCCCGCAGCGGGACGGCGTGCCGTACCAACGGATTCTCCCGGCGGCGGACGTGCCGCTACGGGTTCGGAACGTGACCGAGGCCGACCTGGACTCGGTGCTGACCGGGCTCGTGCGGGGCGCGTTCGACCTGGAGACCCGCGCACCGATGCGGGTGGAGCTGTTGCGGCTTGGCTCTGGCGAGCACGTGCTGGCGCTGGTGTTCCACCACATCGCCTCGGACGGCTGGTCGATGGCGCCGTTGTGGCGGGACATCGCGACCGCCTACGCCGCACGGTTGGACGGTCGTGCGCCGGACTGGACGCCTCTGCCGGTGCAGTACGGGGACTACACGCTCTGGCAACGGGAACTGCTCGGTGACGAGTCCGATCCGGACAGTGAGATCACCGCGCAACTCGACTACTGGCGGAACACCCTGGCCGGTCTGCCCGAGCGGATCGAGCTGCCGCTCGACCGTCCACACCCCACGGTCGCCACGTTCCGCGGCGAGCTGTTCACGTTCACCTGGGACGCGGACCTGCACGCCAAGCTGGTGACGCTGGCTCGCGCCTGCGGGGCGAGCGTGTTCATGGTCGTCCATGCCGGGTTGGCCGCGTTGCTGACCAGACTCGGCGCGGGCACCGACGTTCCGATCGGCTCGCCGATCGCCGGTCGTACCGACCACGCACTCGACGATCTGGTCGGCTTCTTCGTGAACACGTTGGTGCTGCGGGTCGACACTTCCGGCGAGCCGACGTTCCGCGAGCTGGTGGAACGGGTGCGGGAACGCGACCTGGACGCCCACGCTCACCAGGACGTGCCGTTCGAGCGGCTGGTGGAGGCGCTGAACCCGGCACGATCGCTGTCGTACCACCCGCTGTTCCAGGTGATGATCGCCGGCCAGAACAACACCCGCGCGGACGTGCGACTGCCGGGCCTCACGGTCACCGAGATCCCCGTGACCACGGGCACCTCGAAGTTCGACCTGTCGATCTCGCTGACCGAGCGCGACTTCGGCGTCGACGGTGTGATGGAGTTCAACACCGACGTGCTCGACCAGTCCACTGTGGATGCCGTGTTGTCCCGTTTGGAGCGGCTCCTGCGTTCGGCGCTGGCCGACCCGGACCGCCCTGTCGGCGGCCTGGATCTCCTGGCGGCCGGCGAGCGCGATCAGGTGCTGGGTGCGTGGGCCGGCGTCGACGAAGGCATGGGCACGTCGACGTTCGTCTCGCTGTTCGCCTCTCAGGTGCGGGCTCGGCCGGATGCGGTGGCGGTGGTGTTCGAGTCGTCGTCGCTGACGTACCGGGAGTTGAACGGGCGGGCGAACCGGTTGGCGCATCTGCTGATCTCTCGCGGCGCCGGCCCGGAGAAGGTCGTGGCGCTGGCGGTACCTCGGTCGCTGGACATGATCGTGGCGGAGCTGGCCGTGTTGAAGGCTGGCGCGGCGTACCTGCCGATCGATGTGGACTATCCGGCCGAGCGCGTGGCGTTCATGCTGGCCGATGCGGCCCCGGTGTGTGTGGTGACGACCGAGCCGGAGCGCTTCCCTGGTGTCGCGCTCGGGCTCGAGGACGCGGCCGGGGTGCCGTCGACCGACCCGGATGTCGTGATCCGTCCGGAGAACTCGGCGTACGTGATCTACACGTCCGGCTCCTCCGGGCGGCCCAAGGGCGTGGTCGTCTCGCATGCCGGCGTGGCGAAGCTGGTGGCGACGCAGGTCCGACGATTCGGTGTCGGTCCGCACAGCCGGGTGCTGCAGTTCGCGTCGCCGAGCTTCGACGTGGCGTTCTGGGACCTGTGTCTCGGCTTGCTGTCCGGCGGGCGACTGGTCGTGGTACCGGCGGAACGGCGGGTCGCGGGCCCGGCCTTGACGTCTTATGCGTTCGAGCACGAGGTCGACTTCATGATCCTCCCGCCCGCGCTGTTGGATGCTCTGCCGCCGGAGTGTGACCTGCCCCGGGATTCGGTGTTGTTGGCGGGTACCGAGCGGGTGTCGCCGGAGTTGGTGGCTCGTTGGGCACCGGGCCGACGGATGTTCAACGCCTACGGACCGACCGAGGCCACGGTGAACTCCACGCTTGGCGAGTGCACGCCGGGTGCTTCCCTTGTCCCCATTGGTATCCCGGACCCGGACACCCGCGCGTACGTCCTGGATGGAGCGTTGCGGCCGGTGCCGCCGGGGGTCGTCGGCGAGCTGTACCTGGGTGGGTCCGGTCTCGCGCGGGGCTACCTGGGCCGTCCTTCCCTGACATCGGAACGGTTCGTGGCCGATCCCTTCGGTCCGGCCGGTGGTCGGTTGTACCGCACGGGCGATCTGGTCCGGTGGTTGCCGGACGGCCGGCTGGTGTTCCTGGGTCGGGCGGATGACCAGGTGAAGATCCGTGGGTACCGGATCGAGCTGGGCGAGATCGAGTCCGTGCTTGCCGCCCACCCGGCCGTCGGACAACCGGTCGTGATCGCGCGGGACGGGGAGCTGATCGCGTACGCGGTTCCGGCCGGTGTCCGCGACGCGAACGCGGAACGCGACCACGTGGCCGAATGGCAGGAGCTGCACGAGGACGTCTTCGCGGGTGCGGCCGACGGCGGCCTGGAGGAGAACTTCGCCGGCTGGAACTCCAGCTACGACGGCACTCCCATCCCGCTCGCGGAGATGCGGGAGTGGCACGCGGCGACCATTGAGCGAATCCTCGCCCTGTCGCCACGCCGGGTGTTCGAGATCGGCGTCGGCAGCGGCCTGATCCTGTCCCGGATCGCGCCGGTGGCCGAGGAGTACCGGGGCGTGGACCTGTCCGAGCGGGCAGTGGCCAACCTGCTGCGGGAGGTCGGCGACGACCCGAGGATCCACCTGGAGTGCCGCCCCGCCCACGACCTGGGCGACGCGCCGGACGGCCACTACGACACGGTGATCATCAACTCGGTGGCGCAGTACTTCCCGAGCGTCGACTACCTGGCCGACGTGGTCCGCCGGGCCTACGCGCTGCTGGCGCCCGGCGGCGCGATCTTCCTCGGCGACATCCGGAACCTGCGGCTCCTGCCTCTCTTCGCGGAGGCCACGGGCCGGTCGGTCGCGCACGAGGGCGAACTGGTGCTGGACCCCGACTTCTTCGCGGCGATGGCCGAAGAACTGGGCGGCACCACCGATCTCTGGGCGAAGCGCGGCAAGGCTCACAACGAGCTGACCCGCTACCGCTACGACGCCGTCCTCCGCAAGGCCGCTCCCGCGCCGAGGCCGGCGGAGACATTGGTCGCGTTCGACGATCTCGCCGATGAGGCGTACACGAAAACGCAACTCGCAGGGGCCGAAAGCGAGACTCGCGGGGGCCGAACGCGAGACTCGCGGGTTTTGGGGCTTGAGCGGGTGCTTCGGGGTGGGGCTGAGCGGGTTCGGGTTACTGGTATTCCCAACGGGCGGCTTGCTGGGGATCTTGACGGGTTCGTTGGGGTTGAGCCGGAGGAGCTGTTCGCGCTTGCCGAGCGCTGTGGGTACCGGGTCGGTGTGACCCTCGGGGCCGGTACTGCTCTCGAGGCCGTCTTCGCTCTTTGTGAGCCCTCACATGTCTATCGGCCTTCGGCCGTGCGCGGGGTGCTGGGCAACAACCCCGCTGGGCGGCGGGAGGTCGGGTCGCTTGTCGCGGCGCTTCGGGCGCATGTGCGGGAGAATCTGCCTGCCTACATGGTGCCTTCCGCGTTCGTGCTGCTTGATCGGTTGCCGTTGCTGCCCTCTGGCAAGGTTGATCGCAAGGCTCTGCCCGCACCCGAGCGACAGGCCGAGGGCGTGGGACGCCCGCCACGCACACCTGTCGAGGAAGTGCTCTGTGGACTTTTCGGCGAGGTGCTTGGCGTGCCTGCCGTTGGCGTCGACGACGACTTCTTCTCACTCGGCGGGCACTCCCTGCTCGCCACCCGGCTCGTCGCCCGGTTGCGGGCCGTGTTCGGGGTCGAGCTGGCCGTGCGGGCCGTCTTCGAGACGCCCACGGTCGCCGGGCTGGCCGCCGCACTGTCCACGGGGGACACGCCGGTACGTCCGCCGCTGGTTCCCCTCGAGCGGCCGGAGCGGCTGCCGCTGTCTTTTGCCCAGCAGCGGTTGTGGTTCCTGCACCGACTCGAAGGGCCATCACCCACCTACAACATGCCCAGCGCCATGCGGTTGTCCGGGCGGCTCGACGTGCCTGCCCTGCGGGCCGCGCTCGGCGACGTCCTCGACCGGCACGAGGCACTGCGCACGGTCTTCCCGGACCACGATGGCGAGCCTTACCAGCTCGTCCTCGACGACCCGGAGGTGCCACTGTCCCAGCGGGACGTCACCGAGGCGGGGCTCGCCGACGCGATCTCCGACGTCGCGCGGACCGTGTTCGACCTGGAGACCCGGGCCCCGCTTCACGCGGAGCTGTTGCGGCTCAACCGCTCCGAACACGTGCTCGTGCTCGTGTTCCACCACATCGCCTCCGACGGCTGGTCGACCGCGCCCCTCTGGCGCGACCTCGCCACCGCCTACACCGCCCGCTCCGCCGGCCACGCACCCGGTTGGGCGCCGCTGCCCGTGCAGTACGCGGACTACACGCTGTGGCAACGCGACCTCGACATCGAACCGCAGCTGGACTACTGGCGACAGACCCTCAACGGCCTGCCGGACCGGATCGAGCTGCCCACCGACCGGCCGCACCCCGCACGGGCGTCCTACCGCGGTGAGATGCTGCCGTTCGAATGGGACGCCGATCTGCGGGACGGGCTCACCGAACTGGCGCGTGCCTGCGGGGCCAGCGTGTTCATGGTCGTCCACGCCGGACTGACCGCGCTGCTGACCAGGCTCGGCGCCGGCACCGACATCCCCGTCGGCACCTCGATCGCCGGCCGCACCGACCAAGCGCTCGACGACCTCGTCGGGTTCTTCGTCAACACGTTGGTGCTGCGGGTCGACACCGTGGGCGATCCGTCCTTCCGGGAGCTGGTGAGTCGCGTCCGCGAGCGTGGCCTGGACGCCTACGCGCACCAGGACGTGCCGTTCGAGCGGCTCGTGGAGACACTCAACCCCGTCCGGTCGCTGGCCTACCACCCGCTGTTCCAGACCATGCTTGCCTGGCAGAACAACGCGGTCGCCGACCTGCGCCTGCCGGGCCTGACCGTCACCGAGGAACCGGTCCGCACCGGCACGGCCCGCGCCGACCTGACCTTCTTCGTTGGCGAACACGGCGACGGCATCCGTGGCGCGGCCGAGTACAACTCCGACATCTTCGACCGCTCCACAGTGGATTCGCTGCTGGCCAGGCAGGAACGCCTGCTGCGGGCCGTGATCGCCGACTCGGCGCAACCGATCGGCCGCATCGACCTGCTCACCGCGGACGAGCACGAACGGCTCGTCGCCGAGTGGGCCGACGCCGTCACCGCCGTGCCGGCACGCAGTGTCGCCGAACTGTTCGCCGCGCAGGTGGCCCGTATCCCGGACCACCCGGCGCTGCTCTTCGGCGACACCACGCTCACCTATGCCGAACTGGACGCCGCCGCCGACCGGCTCGCGCGGGCACTGGCCGCGCGGGGTGTCGGGCCGGAAAAGGTCGTGGCGCTGGCACTTCCGCGTTCACCCGCACTGGTCACCGCACTGCTCGCGGTGCTCAAGGCCGGTGCCGCCTACCTGCCGCTCGACCTCAACCACCCGGCCGAGCGCATCGAGCTGATGCTCACCGACGCCCGGCCACACCTGGTCATCGACGACATCGACGAGTTCGCGTCGAGCGACGCCGAACTGCCGGCCGTGCACCCGGACAACCCCGCGTACGTGATCTTCACCTCCGGCTCGACCGGCCGGCCCAAGGCTGTCGCCGGCACACACCGCGCTCTCGCCAACCGCCTGCACTGGGGCCGAAACCTCGGCGGCGGCATCCGGGTCGCGAAGAGCGCGCTCACGTTCATCGACGGCTCCACCGAGCTGCTCGGCGGGCTGGTCGCCGGTGACACCGTCCTGCTCGCGGACGACACGACCGCGAAGGACCCGTTCGCGCTCGCCAGGCTGGTGGACCGGCACGGCGCCACCATGCTCACGGTCGTCCCGAGTCTGCTGTCCACTCTGGTCACGGAGGCGCCGGCCGGCTGGTTCGACTCGGTGACCACGTGGATCACCAGCGGCGAGGCGCTGTCGTCCACATTGGCCGACGCGGTGGCCACTCGCTGGCCAGGTGCGCGTCTCGTGAACCTGTACGGCTGCTCGGAAGCCGCCGGCGACAGCCTCGAACACGTCTGGCAGCCAAGCGAAACCGGTCCGGTGCCGATCGGCCGGCCGATCGCGAACACCCGGGCGTACGTGCTCGACACCGCCCTGCGCCCGGTGCCACCCGGTGTCCGGGGTGAGCTGTACCTGGCCGGCGACGGCCTCGCCCGCGGCTACCTCGGCCAGCAGGACCGCACGGCCGAACGGTTCGTCGCGGACCCGTTCGGCCCGGCGGGTGCCCGGATGTACCGCACCGGCGACCTCGTCCGCCGCCGCGTGGACGGGGCGATCGAGTTCCTCGGCCGCGCCGACCAGCAGGTCAAGATCCGCGGCATGCGCGTCGAGCCAGGTGAGGTGGAGGCCGCGCTCACCGCGCACCCGGACGTGACCGCCGCCGCGGTGCTCGCGCGCGACGACCGTCTCATTGGTTACGCGGTCACGTCCATCGACGCGACGCGGCTGCGCGAGTTCCTGGCGCGGCAGCTGCCGGACCACCTCGTGCCGGCACACATCGTCGTGCTGGATGCACTTCCGTTGAATCCCAACGGAAAGCTCGACCGGGCCGCACTGCCGGAACCCGAGCTGACCGAGGTCGTCACCCGCGAGGCACGCACTCCGGCCGAACAGGCACTCTGTGAGCTGTTCGCGGAAGTGCTTGGCGTGCCACGAGTCGGTCCCGACAGCGGGTTCTTCGCCCTCGGTGGGCACTCGCTGCTCGCCACCCGCCTGGTCAGCCGCATCCGTGGCGTGCTGGGCGTGGAGGTGCCGATCCGCGCGGTGTTCGACGCGCCGACACCCGCGCGGCTGGCCGAACTTCTGGACCCGGACCGCGACGCCCGACCCGCGCTGCGTCCGCGGGAGCGGCCGGACGAGTTGCCGCTTTCCTCCGCACAGCAACGTCTCTGGTTCCTCGACCGGCTGTCCGGACCGAGCGCCACCTACAACATCCCGTGGGCATGGCGACTGTCAGGACCGGTCGACGTGGACGCGCTGCGTGCGGCACTGTCCGATGTGGTCGCTCGACACGAGGTGCTGCGCACGCTCATCCACGACAGCGACGGCACCCCGCGGCAGGTCATCCTGCCGACCGCGGAACCCGTGCTGGACGTGGAGATCGTCGAGTCGGGCCTGGCCGACCGGCTCGCGTCGATCGCGAACCACTGCTTCGCCATCGACAGCGAGATCCCGATCCGCGCGGCGCTCCTGACGGTCGACTCGGACACACACGTGTTCGTGTTGCTGGTACACCACATCGCGGGCGACGGCTGGTCGCTGCCGCCCCTGCGCCGCGACCTGGACACGGCCTACGCGGCACGCCTCTCCGGTTTCGCACCACAGTGGACCGCGTTGCCGGTCCAGTATGCGGACTACACGCTGTGGCAACGAGACCTGCTCGGTGACGACAGCGACGAGACGAGCGTGCTTGGCCGGCAGGCGGCGTACTGGCGCGGCACGTTGGCCGGCCTGCCCGACGAGTTGGCGTTGCCCACGGACCGCCCGCGCCCGCCGCGTTCGACGAACCGGGGCGGCACGGTGCCGTTCCAGATCTCACCGGAGGTGCACCGGAGCCTGCGGGAGCTGGCGCACGGCAGCGACGCCAGCCTGTTCATGGTGCTGCAGGCAGGACTCGCTGTCCTGCTCACGCGGCTCGGTGCCGGCACGGACATCCCGCTGGGCAGCCCCATCGCGGGCCGTACCGACCACGCACTCGACGACCTCGCCGGGTTCTTCGTGAACAACCTGGTGCTGCGCACTGATACGAGCGGCGACCCGACGTTCCGCGAGCTGCTGCACCGGGTGCGGGAGACCGACCTCGCCGCCTACGCCAACCAGGACCTGCCGTTCGAGCGGCTGGTCGAGCTGCTCAACCCGGCGCGCTCGCTGGCAAGGCACCCGCTGTTCCAGGTGATGCTGGCCTTCTACCACGCGTCGACGGAACGGGAACGGTTGCTGGGCCTGGAGGCCGAGTACACCGACACGGGGCTGCGGCAGGCGAAGTTCGACCTGTCGTTCGATCTGGTGGAACGGCAGGACGCGGATGGCGCCGCGGCCGGCATCGAGGGCACGATCGAGTACAGTGTGGACCTTTTTGACGAGGCCACCGCCCAGGCCCTGGCCACCCGCCTGGCCAGGCTGCTGACCTCGGCGGTCACGGATCCGGACCGCACGATCGGCCGCCTCGACGTGCTGGACCCCGCAGAACGCCACCAGCTCCTGGCCGAGTGGGGCACGACGTCCGAAGTGGACGGTGACCTCGACACCATTCCCGAACTGTTCGCCGCACAGGTCGCCGCCACGCCGCACGCGCCGGCGTTGAGCGACGACCACGTCGACCTCACGTTCGCCGAGCTGGGCGAGCGGACCGGCCGGCTGGCGCGGGTCCTCGCCGCCGCGGGAGCGGGGCCCGAACGCGTGGTCGCCATCGCGCTGCCGCGGTCGGCCCGGGTGTTCGAGGTGATCCTGGCGGTCATGCAGGCCGGGGCCGCGTACCTGCCCGTCGATCCGGACCAGCCGCTTGACCGGATCGCCGGGATGCTCGCCGATGCCGCACCCGTGCTCGTGATCACCGAACGCGGAGTCGAGCTGCCGGACGGCCCGACACGGCTTCACCTCGACGAGATCGACGACCTGCCCGAGGCGCCCGTGACACCACCCGTGGCGGCGAACCCGGCCTACGTGATCTACACGTCCGGTTCGACCGGGCGGCCCAAGGGTGTCGTGGTGCCGCACTCCGGTCTCGCGAACCTGTTCCGGAGCCACCGCGAAACCCTCTACCGGCCCGCCGGCCGGAACCTGCGGGTCGGGCACGCCTGGTCGTTCTCCTTCGACGCGTCCTGGCAACCGCAGCTGTGGCTGCTCGACGGGCACTCCGTGCACGTGGTCGACGACGACACCCGGCGCGACCCGGCGCGGCTCGCCGCCGTGATCCGGGCCAGGGGCATCGACTTCATCGAGCTGACGCCGTCGCACTTCGCGCAGGTCGCGGCGGCCGGAGTGATCGAGGACGGGTCCTGTGCGCTGCGGGTCGTCGGCGTCGGCGGCGAGGCCGTGCCGCAGCAGCTGTGGGAACAGCTGCGGGACCTGCCGAACACGGCCGCCTATAACCTCTACGGCCCGACCGAGTCCACAGTGGACGCCTTGGTGGGCAACGTGGTCGACGCCGCGCGACCCGTCGTCGGCAGGCCGGTGCACGGGGCCGGCGCGTACGTCCTCGACACCGGGCTCGAACCCGTGCCCGAGGGGGTGCCCGGTGAGCTGTACCTGGCCGGAGCCGGGCTCGCGCGAGGCTACCTCGGACAGGCAGCCCGCACCGCGGAACGGTTCGTGGCCGACCCGTTCGGGCCGGCGGGAACCCGGATGTACCGGACCGGGGACCTCGTGCGGTGGCGCGACGGACAGCTCGAGTACCTGGGCCGCACCGACGACCAGGTCAAGATCCGCGGGTTCCGCATCGAGCCCGGGGAGATCGAGGCCGTGCTGGCCAGGCACGACGAGGTGACCGACGTCGTGGTCGTGGTCCGCGAGGACCGGCCCGGCGACCGGCGGCTCGTGGCGTACACCGTGCCGGACGGACCGGACCCGGCACGGCTGCGGGACTTCGCGGCCCGGTCGCTGCCGGAGTACATGGTGCCGGCCGCGATCGTGCCGATGGCCGCGTTCCCCGTGACGCCCAACGGAAAGCTCGACCGCGCCGCGTTGCCGGCACCCGAGCCGACCCCCGTGGGCCGCCCGCCCGAGACGCCGATGCAGGCTGTCCTGTGTGGACTGCTCGCCGAGGTGCTCGACCTACCGTCGGTCGGTATCGACGACGACCTGTTCGCGCTCGGCGGGCACTCGATGCTGCTCGTCCGGCTGCGTAACCGGATCCGCGAGGAGACCGGTGCCGAACTGCCCATCGCGGAGTTCTTCCGCACCCCGACCGTGGCCGGGCTCGCCGCCCGCCTTCACGAGAATGGACCGTAGATGCGCCGCACCCTGCTGAACGCCAAGATCCACCGCGCCACCGTCACCCAGGCCGACCTGCACTACGTCGGCTCGCTGACGATCGACGCCGACCTGATGAAGGCGGCGGACATCGTCGAGGGCGAGCAGGTCCAGGTCGTCGACATCACCAACGGCGCGCGGCTGGAGACGTACGCGATCACCGGCGAGCCCGGCTCCGGCGTCATCGGGATCAACGGGGCCGCCGCGCACCTCGTGCACCCGGGTGATCTAGTGATCATCATGAGCTACGCGCAACTCGAGCAGCACGAGATCGCGAAACACCAGCCCACCGTCGTGCACGTGGACGAGGCGAACCGTCAGGTCCTCATCGACACCGACCCGGCCCGCCCGGTGCCGGGTACGGCACAGGTGAGTGGTCGTGGCTGAGTCCAGCTGGGACGTCGTGCGGCGGGCGGTCGGCGGGCAGCGTCGGCACGTCGCGTTCGCCTCGTCGCTCTTCGCCTCCCACCAGACTTGCGAAGCACTCGTGCCCGTGCTCATCGGCGTGATCATCGACGATGCCGCGGCCGCGGACGGTTACGGGCGCCTGCTGCTGTGGTTGGCGGTGCTGGCGGCGGTGTTCGCGGTCCTGTCCAACAGCTTCCGGTTCGGGGCGCGGCAGTCGGAACGAGCTGTCGAGCAGGCGGCGCACGACCTCCGGCTCGCACTCGCCGCCCGCGTGCTCGATCCTCGTGGCGGTGCCGAGAAAGGCAGGCTGCCCGGCGAGCTGACGAGCCTCGCGACCGGCGATGCCATGCGGGTCGGTTCGCTCAACCGTGCCCTGCCGTACGGCGTCGCGGCGCTGACCGCGGTCGTGGTGGCGGCGGTCGCGCTGTTGACCATCTCCGTCCCTTTGGGACTGCTGGTACTGCTGGGCACGCCACCGCTGCTGTGGCTGGCCCATCTGCTGGGCCGACCGCTGGAACGTCGCAGCGAAGCCGAACGCGAGCGTGCCGCGGACGCGTCCGGGGTGGCCGCGGACCTGGTGAGCGGTTTGCGGGTGTTGAAGGGCCTGGGCGCGGAACCGGTCGCGATCAGCCGGTACCGGCGTACCAGCCAGGACGCACTCACGGCCACCGTGCATTCCGCGGGCGCGAAAGCCTGGCACGACGGCGGAATGCTCGCGTTGAACGGGATCTTCCTCGCCCTGGTGGCACTCGTGGGTGGACGGCTCGCGGCGTCGGGTGACGTCAGCATCGGCGGGCTGATCGCGGCGGTCGGCCTGGCGCAGTTCCTCATCGGACCGTTGACGAGCTTCGTGTGGGTCAGCTCCGAGGTCGCACAGGCCCGCGGCTCGGCGGCACGGCTGGCGACCCTCCTGTCCACGCCGCCCGCGGTGACGCCCGGCTCGTCGGAGCTGCCGACCCCGGTACGCGGCGAGGTGCGGTTGCGCGGGGTGTCGCACGCGGAACTACGTGAGCTGGACCTGCACGTGCCGGCCGGGGAGTTGCTCGGGGTGGTGGCTCCGGACCCCGCGGTGGCGAACGCGTTGCTGGCATGTCTGGGCCGCGAGGTCGACCCGTCGTCGGGGACCGTGGAGCTGGACGGGGTGCCGCTGCCGGAGCTGCGTCTCGACGCCGTTCGCGCGGCCATGCTGGTCGCCGCCCACGACGCGGACCTGTTCGAGGGCAGCCTGATCAGCAACGTGTCGTCGTCGGAAGAAAGAGTCCTCGCGGCGGCCGGCGCCGACGAGGTGGCACACGCACTGCCGGACGGCGTACACACCGAACTGACCGAACGCGCCCGGTCGCTGTCGGGCGGGCAACGGCAGCGGGTGGCACTGGCCCGCGCACTGGCCGTGGACACCCCGGTCCTGGTCCTACACGACCCGACGACCGCCGTCGACGCGGTCACCGAGGCCCGCATCGCCGCCGGCGTGAAGGAACTACGCACGGGCCGAACCACGATCCTGGTCACCACGAGCCCAGCCCTACTAGCGACCGCCGACCGAGTCGTCGTTGTCGCGGACGGCCAGGTAACCGCGGAAGGCGACCACCACAACCTGGCCGCCGCCAACGAAACCTACCGATCGGCGGTGCTGGCATGACCCCAACCCACCACGCCCCGCGAAAAGCGGCCGTAGCGGTACGTACCCAGCCCCCACCCGATCCCGGGGGCCGGCCCCGGTGCCATTCTACTAGTGGGGGCCGACAAAACCGCTGGTCGGCAGGGGCTGTGGACAACTTTTCTTGTGAGTCCGAGCGAATGGGACAGTCGTGCGTGATCGAGCCCGCGGTGTCGGCCCCGCAGCCGGTGCGGCCGCTTCTCGAAGTGCGTCCGTTGCACGCGCGAGCAACGCCGAGCGGACTTCGCCCACCGGTCGCGCAGCGCCGCGAACGGCGCGTGTGTGCCACTGGCGATGCCCCGAAAGACGCTTTCAGGTCGTTGAACGTCATCAGCGCGTCTTTCGAGACATCGGCGATGCCCCGAAGGGGACACGCGCCGCACCTCTCGAGGGCACAGGGGGTCGGGCATGAGTGAGAACCTGCTGCCCACCGCCACCCCGGCGCGGACCAGGGCGGTCGTGTGGGAGATGCTGCGACCGCATCGCGGGCTCGCCATCGCGGCTTTCTCCGTGCTGGTGGCCGCCACCGCGGTCGGGCTCGCCACCGCGCCCCTGCTGGGCCGCATCGTGGACATCGTCGTCGCGCGGTCGCCCGTTGGGGACATCACGCTGCCGGTCATCCTGCTGATGCTCGCCGCCATCGGGCAGGGGGCGCTCACCGGGCTCGGCGCGAACCTCGTTGCGCGCGTTGGGGAACGGGTGCTCGCCCGGTTGCGGGAGCGGTTCGTGGACCGGGCGTTGCGGCTTCCGCTCGAACAGGTGGAGAAGGCCGGCTCCGGCGACCTCACCTCCCGGGTCACCGACGACGTGACCGTGATCGCCGAGGCGGTGCGGGACGCGTTGCCCGCGCTGGCCCGCGCGTCGCTGACCATCGCGCTCACGCTCGGCGGGATTGCCGTGCTGGACTGGCGTTTCCTCCTCGCCGCGCTGCTCGCCGTGCCGATCCAGGCGCACACCGTCCGCTGGTACGCGCGCAACGCCGGCCCGATGTACGCACGCCAGCGCGTCACCGTCGGTGTGCTGTCCCACCAACTGCTCGACACCATCGGCGCCGGCTCGACCGTGCGTGCGTTCCGGCTCGCCGACGACCACCTCGGGCGCGTGGGCACGAAGTCCCAGGCCGTCATCGACATCGCCCTGCGCGCGGCCCGGCTGTGGACGCGGTTCTTCGCCCGGCTCAACCTCGCCGAGCTGGTCGGGCTCGGTGCCGTGCTCACCGTCGGGTTCCTGTTGGTGCGCAGCGGTGACGTGTCGGTCGGCACGGCCACCGCGGCGGCACTGTACTTCCACGGCCTGTTCAACCCGATCAACGTCGCACTGTCCCTTGTGGACGACGCGCAGGCCGCGATGGCCAGCCTCGCCCGCCTGGTCGGGGTGGTCGAGACGCCGCCACCCGCCGAGCCGGACCAGCCGCCACAGCCACGCGACGCGTCGGTGAACGTCAACGGCGTGCACCACGCCTACCGTGCCGGCGAGGAGGTTCTGCACGGCGTGGACCTCGACATCCGGCCCGGGGAGCGGGTGGCGCTGGTCGGCGCCAGCGGGGCGGGCAAGACCACGCTCGCCAAGCTGATCGCCGGCATCCACACCCCGGTGAGCGGCGACATCCACGTCGGCGGCGCACATCTGGACGAGCTAGGGCCCACGGCGACCCGCCGCGCGGTCGTGCTCGTCACGCAGGAGGTGCACGTGTTCGCCGGCCCGCTCGCCGACGACCTGCGCCTCGCGAAGGCCGACGCCACCGACGACGAGCTGGACGCCGCGCTCGAGAAGGTCGGCGCGCTCCCGTGGGTGCGTGCGTTGCCCGACGGGGTCGCGACCGTCGTGGGGGAGGGCGGTCACCGACTCACGACCGCGCAGTCGCAGCAGTTGGCGTTGGCGCGTCTGGTCCTCGCGGACCCGCCGATCGTGATCCTCGACGAGGCCACCGCGGAGGCCGGCAGCGCGGGCGCCCGGCTGTTGGAGGGAGCGACGGTGGCGGCACTGGAAGGCCGCAGCGCGCTGGTCGTCGCGCACCGGCTCACCCAGGCGGCGTCGGCGGACCGGATCGTCGTGCTCGATGCGGGCCGGGTGGTCGAGTCCGGCACGCACGACGAGTTGGTCATGGCGGGCGGTCACTACGCGACGCTCTGGCAGGCGTGGTCGGCCACACGCGAGAATCCGGCGCCATTGAAGTAAGGTGTGCCTACCCTAATTAGACGATGCGAGGTTGCCATGCCGTTCCGCCCCATCAGCCGCCGCGGTTTCCTGTTCGCCACCGGCGGTCTGGCCGCCACCGCGGCACTCGCCGGCTGCGGTGACGACACCCCGGCCAACTCCTCTTCCTCCGGGGGCGGCGCGTGGGAGTTCACCGACGACCGCGGCACCAAGGTCACGCGCGACAAGCAGCCGCAGAAGGTCGTCGCGTACATCAGCTCGGCCGCGGCGCTGTGGGACTTCGGTATCGAGGCGGCCGGCGTGTTCGGACCGCAGAAGACCGAGTCGGGCGAGAAGGAGATCCAGGCCGGCAACGTCGACCTCGACAAGACCACCTCGCTGGGCGTCGTCTGGGACGACTTCGACGTCGAGAAGTTCATCGGCATGCAGCCGGACCTGCTGGTCACCGGCCTGACGGGCACCAAGCCGACCGACCTGTGGGCGATCACCACGGAAACCGGCCCGAAGGTGGAGAAGGTCGCGCCCATCCTCGCGCTCTCCGAGTACAAGGTGACGCTGCCGAAGGTGATCGAGCGGTACGAGGAACTGGCCAAGGCCTTGGGCGCCGACGTGACGTCGTCCACGGTCACCGACGCGAAGGCGGAGTTCGAGGCGGCGTCCGACGAACTGCGCACGGTGGCCAAGGAGAAGGCCGGCCTCAAGGTGCTGGTCGTGTACTCGGACAAGGACAGCATCTACATCGCGAAGCCGGAGTTCTTCGCGGACCTGTCGTACTACAAGGAGCTGGGCCTGGACATCGTCGAGGGCGGCGGGTCGGAGGACTACTGGGAACAGCTGAGCTGGGAGCAGGTCGGCAAGTACCCGGCGGACCTGATCCTGACCGACACCAGGACGTTCTCGCTGAGCAAGGAACAGATGAACGAGTTCCCGACGTGGCGGGCCCTGCCCGCGGTGGCCGCCGGACAGCTCGGCGACTGGTCCGCGGAGCCACGGTTCAACTACACCCTGGCCGCGCCGGTGATCCGCGACCTGAGCACGGCGATCAAGAACGCGCGTACCGACATCGCTTCGTGAGCGGAGCTTGCTGAGCGAACCATCAACACCGTGGAGGCGACGTGACCAACCCGTTCGAGGACCCCGAGGCCACCTACCTGGTACTGGTCAACGACGAGAACCAGCACAGCCTGTGGCCGTCCTTTGTGGACGCCCCCGCCGGCTGGCGAACCGCACACGGCCCTGCGGACCGCCAGTCCTGTTTGGACTACGTCGAGGAGAACTGGATGGACATGCGCCCACAGAGCCTCATCGACGCGATGGAGTGAGGTGCGCGCGGGGTTCCGACCTCGGGCTTAGTGGGCCGGGCACCGCGCGCCCGGCCCACTAAGCGTTGCGATGCCTCAAGGATGCCCCTGGGGGCGCTGAACGTCCCGGGGGTGCCCCTCAGGAACCGAAGCCGGATCCGGCCCAACCGCCGTGAAACCGCCTCGCGGATGCGCCGTTCACGATCAACGCCGACACAGATGGTTGCGTAGGCCCGGGGTTACGTCAAACTGGGCGAGGGGCGCGGGCTTGGTCAGGCTGGCTGCCTCGCGGGCGCCGAGTGCGTAGCGTCCAGCGGGCACACCGCTGTCTCGAAAGACGCGATCGGGACATCGCCGTTGTCATCAACGACGCGCTCAAGACTTTCAATGACACGAGAGCGTCTTTCAAGACAACGCTGATAGCACCACCAGGCGCGGGCCGGGCGTTCCCGATGTCTCGAGGGTGCCCTTGAGGACGCTGACCGTCCCGAGGGTGCCCTTCAGGGCCTGGTCGAGGGCGATGCGGTTCGGTGCGGTGAAGGGAACCTTCCTCACCGTGGGCGTGATGAAGGACGCCTTTCCTCGCACGGCCACCGACTCGAACCGCCCGCGAAACGGGCACTTCCCGCCGTCAGACCGCGAAACGGCCGCCCGGGTTCAACGCCCCGACATCGCCCGAGACCGTTTCATGATCAACGCCAACACAGATGGTTGCGTAGGCATCCCCCACCCATACCCGGGGGCCACCCCGAGGCCATCGTACCAACCGACACAGACAAAACCCCAGGTCGCGGGCCCCTGTGGACAACTTTCGGGGGTCAGTCCGAGCGAATGGGACACTCGTGCACCCGGAGAGGCCCGCGGTGAACGCCGCGAGTGCCTACAAGTCCAGCGCGCGGGCATGTACGCCGTCGCCGTGGATGACATGCGAGCATGGCAGATCATGCGCACCACGTTCCCTCTGTACGCGGCCGGGTTCGTGACCGCGTTCGGGGCGCACAGCATCGCGGCGGGGCTCGGGGGCTACGCGTCGGCCGAGCAGGCGTCGTTGTTGACGCTCGGGGTGTTGCTCGCGGTCTACGACGGTGCGGAGGTCGTGCTCAAGCCGGTCTTCGGGTCGTTGGCCGACCGGATCGGGCCGCGGCCGGTGCTGCTCGGCGGGTTGGTCGCGTTCGCGGCGGTGTCGGCGGTGTGTGTGTTCGCGACGGGGCCGGCCGTGGTTGGGGTGGCGCGGTTCGGGCAGGGTGCGGCCGCGGCCGCGTTCTCGCCGGCCGCGAGTGCGATGGTCGCTCGGCTCACGCCCGCCACAAGCCAGGGCCGTGCCTTCGGCGGGTATGGCGCGTGGAAAGGAATCGGTTACACGCTCGGCCCGCTGCTCGGCGGTGTCCTGATCGCCCTGGGTGGGTTTCCCCTCCTGTTCGCCACGCTTGCCGTGCTCGCGGCCGGGGTCGCGCTCTGGGCCCTGGCCGTCGCGCCCGTGGTGCCGCCGTTGCCGCGGGCACGGCAGACGGTCGTCGACCTCGCGCGCCGGCTGCTGCACCCCGGCTTCCTCACCCCGACCGCGGCGCTGGCGGCGTCCACCGCCTGCCTCGCCGTCGGCGTCGGGTTCCTGCCCGTCCAGGGCGCGGGCCTGCACCCCGTGGTCACCGGTGCGGTGGTGTCGGTGCTCGCCGCGACGGCCGCACTGGTCCAACCGTGGGCCGGCCGTCGCCACGACAGCGGCAAACTTGGTGCCCGCGCCGGCATGACGGCCGGACTACTCGTGGCCGCCGCGGGGTTCGCGATCACCGCCCTCGTGCCAGGTCTGCTGGGCCTCCTCCCCGCCGCCGCGGTCATCGGCGCCGGCACGGGCCTGGTCACGCCGTTGGGGTTCGCCGCGCTGGCGGCGGCCACGCCACCGGAACGCCTCGGCCAGACCATGGGCAGCGCCGAAGTCGGCCGCGAACTCGGCGACGCGGGCGGACCACTCCTCGTCGGCGCGATCGCCGTGGCGACGAACACGACGACCGGCCTGCTGGCCTTGGCCGTGGTCGTGGTGGCCTGTGCCGCCACAATGCGAGCGGCAACAGGAAGGACGCCATGAACCAGCACATGACGCCGGACGAGTTCCGCGAGTACGGCAAGCAGGTCGTCGACTGGATCGCCGACTACCTCACGAACGTCGAGTCGCTGCCCGTGCGGGCTCAGGTCGCGCCGGGGGACGTGCGGCGTGCGCTGCCCGAGCATCCGCCGGAGCACGGCGAGGGCTTCGCGGAGATCCTCGCCGACCTCGACCGGATCGTGCTGCCCGGCATCACCCACTGGCAGCATCCCAGCTTCTTCGCCTACTACCCGTCGAACACGAGCGGTCCGGCGATCCTCGGCGACCTGCTGTCCTCCGGCCTCGGGGTCCAGGGAATGCTGTGGGCGACCAGCCCGGCGTGCACCGAGTTGGAGACCGTCGTCGTCGACTGGCTCGCCGAGTTGCTCGGTCTGCCGGCGCACTTCCGGACCGACGACGCGGGCGGCGGCGTTATCCAGGACTCGGCGTCCAGCGCGAGCCTCCTCGCGATCGTCGCGGCACTGCACCGCAGCAGCGGCGGCACGATCGCACAGGCCGGCCTCACCGGACGGCACACCCTGTACGTGTCCTCCGAAACGCATTCCTCACTGGCCAAGGGCGCCCGGGTCGCCGGGGTGGGTGCCGAGAACGTCCGGATCGTCGACGTCGATCCGAAGACGCTCGCGATGGATCCCGTGGCACTTGACCGGATGCTGGCCGAGGACATCGCCGCCGGGGCGGTGCCCGTGCTCGTCTGCGCGACCGTCGGCACCACGTCCACGGCGGCCGTCGACCCGGTTCGGGCCGTTGGCGAGGTGTGCCGCCGGCACGGGGTGTGGCTGCACGTCGACGCCGCCTACGCGGGGGTCGCCGCGGTGTGCCCGGAGCTGCGCTCACTCCACGACGGGGTGGCCGAGTACGCCGACTCCTACGCCACCAACCCGCACAAGTGGCTGCTCACCAACTTCGACTGCACCGTGATGTGGGTGGCCGACCGGACGCCGCTGCTCGGCGCGCTGGCCATCCACCCGGAGTTCCTCCGCAACGCGGCGACGTCCACCGGGGCGGTCGTCGACTACCGGGACTGGCAGATCTCGCTGGGGCGCCGGTTCCGCGCGTTGAAACTGTGGACCGTGCTGCGGTGGTACGGCGCGGAAGGCCTTCGTGCCCACATCCGCACCGGTCTCGCGCAGGCGGCCAAGTTGGCGGCGTGGGTCGCCGAGGACCCGGATTTCGAACTGCACGAGCCGCAAACGCTTGGCCTTGTGTGCTTCCGTCCCCGCTGGCCCGGCCGCAAACCAGAGGAAGCCGACGCCGCGACGCTGCGGCTGATGGAGACACTCAACGACAGCGGCGCGCTGTACCTGACACACACGAAGATCGCGGGTCGCGTTGTGCTGCGGATGGCGTTGGGCGGCACCAGAACCGAACAACGTCATGTCGAGGCAGGATGGCGCGCCATCCGTGATGCCGCCTCGACGTGACCGACCGGGAAGGCCAGGTCCGGATCCCCCAGATGACCCGGACCTGGCCGTACCCCCAGTGACAGTCAGCTCATGGCCACGAACGTGAAGTCCCTCGTGCCGATCATTTCCTGGTACCTCCCCTCGGGCGGTGACGGAGCGGCTGCCCCTGAACAGGTGTAGTCGCCAAGGAGTTGTGCGGTTTCCGGTGACCAGCCCGGACAAACAACTCCGCACAGTGTTGGCTCGGCGGCATACTTGTCCGATGCCCCGACCAGAGCGCCCGGTGATGAGCAGCGCGGGCGCGCTGGAACGGGAGTTGACCGGTCAGGCGCGGTCGACGGTCGCGTTCACCCCGGACAGTCGCCGTGTCGTCACCAGCTGTGCCGACGGTTCGGTGTGTGTCTGGCCCGCCACGGTGACCGGCGAGCCGACCATCCAAGATGGACACAGCGGCCCGGTCTCCTCCGTCGCGGTCTCGGCGGACGGGCGCTTGGTGGCAAGCGGTGGGCACGAGGGGACCGTACGTGTCCGGCCGGGCGGTGGTGGTTCGGTGCGGGTGCTGGCCGGTCGATGGCGAGGAGGGCGAGGTCGTGTTCCGCGGCTACCAGGCGACCGTGGAGAGTGTGAGCAGCTGGCGTGACGAGTTACTCACGACACACGACGACGGCTCGGTCCGCGTGCAAGACTGCGAAGTCTGCGGCGACACTCGGGAGGTCCTCGCGCTGGTCAGAACGCGCGCCACCCGGGAGCTCACCGCGGAGGAGCGAAAGGCTTTTGGAGTGCGAAGTTGAACGGCGGAATTCCATTTCCCTGGATTTCGATCCGGTCAGACCATTGACAGGTCGCCTACTATCTCGTTCGAGACCGGGGCCAGCGATATCACTTCGTGATGTCACAGGAGTGGGTGGAGTGCAGTGAGCAGACCTGGCAAGTTGACCTCCGACGACGTCCAGTCGGTCGTCTTCGACCAGTCGAGCCGGCTCTCTCGCGGGTACAACGAGCAGCAGGTCGACGCATTCCTGGACCTGGTCGCCGACACGATTGAGGACTTGACCGCAAAACTCGCGGAAAAGCGGGCGGACACCGATCGAGTAATGGGTGAAGCCCAACGGAACGCGGAGGCGATCGTCCGGCGCGCCCAGGCCGTCGCCGAACAGATCGAGAACGAGGCTCGCGCCAGAGCGGCCCGCATCGTCGCCGAGGCGTCCCAACGCGCGGGCGCCATGCCGATGATGGCCCAGGGTGAGGACTTCGCGGCCGCCGCGGTAGCGGTCGGCACCCGCATCGGCGGCATCCGTGACGCACTGAGTGCCGAACTGGCCAACCTCTACCGCCTGATAGGCCGCGTGCAGAACACGCAGAACGGCAACAACAGGCCACGCTGACCCTGCTCCCGCCCTCAGCTGGTCAGCTTTCGAAGCGGGTCAGCCACTGGGTCAGCAGTTTCTCCAGTTCGGCGGCCTGCTCGTCGGTCAAATCGGACAGCAGGCGGTGTTCGTTGGCCATGTGTTCGGTGAACGCGCGGTCGATCAGTTCGCGGCCGGCGGGCGTGAGGGCGACGACCCGTCCGCGGCCGTCCGCGGCGCTGCGTCGGCGGGCGACCAGCCCGTCACGTTCCAGGCGGTCGAGGCGTTTGGTCATCGCGCCGGTGGTGACCATCGTGAACTGCGCCAGCTCGCCAGGGGCCCGCTCGAACGGTGGCCCGGCCCGGCGCAGCGCCGCGAGCACGTCGAACTCGCCCTCGCCGAGGCCGTAGCGCCGGTACACGACACACAGTTGCTCGGTGAGGTGCCCGGCCAACCGGTGCAGCCGCCCGATCACGCCCTGTGGACGAACGTCCAGGTCAGGGCGCTCACGTGCCCACTCTGCCTGTATTCGTGCGACGTGGTCCTTCACGAGAGCCAATATACCTTCCCGGGAAGCTATAGTAGCTTCCGTGGAAGCTAAATGGGTGCTCGTCACCGCGGTCGCGCCCGTGGCCTGGGGCTCGAACTACTACGTCACGCACGAGTTCCTGCCCGCCGGTCACCCTCTGTACGGTGCTCTTCTCCGTGCGCTGCCGGCCGGCCTGCTCCTGCTCGCGCTGCGGAGACGGCTGCCTAGCGGGTCGTGGTGGTGGCGGTCGCTGGTTCTCGGCACGTTGAATGTCGGCGCGTTCTTCGTCCTGATCTACGTCGCCGCGCAGCTGCTGCCGACGAGTGTGGCGGCCACGGTCATGGCGACCTCGCCGATCGTGATGATGTTGTTCGCGTGGCTGCTCGTCGCCACCCCGCCACGGCCCCGGCACCTTCTCGGCGCCGCCCTGGGGATCGCGGGAGTCGCGTTGATGCTGTTCTCGGGCGTGGTGGCGGCCGACCCGCGCGGTGTGCTGGCGTCGATCGGCGCGATGGTCATGTCCTCGCTTGGCTACGTGCTGGCGAAGAAGTGGAGTGACGGTGTGGACGTCCTGTCGCTGACCGCCTGGCAGCTGATCGCCGGCGCGCTCGTCCTGCTGCCGGTGGCCGTGCTGGCCGAGCCGGTACCGGTGCTCGACGGGCCGGCCGTGCTCGGCTTCGCGTACGTGACGGTGATCGCGACGGCGCTGGCCTTCGCCGCGTGGTTCGCGGGTCTGCGGCACCTGGACGCGGGGACCGTCGGGCTCGTCGGGTTGCTGAACCCGGTGACCGGTGTGCTGCTGGGCACGGCGATCGCCGCCGAGACGCTCAGCCTCCGGCAGCTGTGCGGGCTGGCGCTGGTGCTCGCCGGGATCCTCGTTCCACATGTTGGGCGCGCCACCGCGAGCCCGCCAGCGCCGTACCATCGGCGGCGTGCCGAAACCGCTGCGGAACTTGGGTTTTCTGACGATCGGGCTGTTCGACGAGGCTGATCCCCGCCGCGGCCACGAGTCGACGCTGGAGATCATCGAGCTGGGGGAGCGGCTCGGCTTCGACAGCGCGTGGGTGCGTCACCGCCATCTGCAGTTCGGGATCTCGTCGCCGGTCGCGGTTCTCGCCGCGGTGTCCCAGCGCACGAGCCGCATCCACCTCGGCACCGCGGTCACCCCGCTCGGCTGGGAGAACCCGCTGCGCCTCGCGGAGGACTGGGCGACCGTCGACATCCTCTCCGGCGGCCGGCTCAACCCGGGCCTGAGCGTCGGCCCGCCGATGCGGTACGAGGAGGTCAAGGAGGCGCTGTACCCGGACACGGCCGAGGTCGAGGACTTCAGCTACGAGCGGGTGAAGCGGCTGCTGGGCTTCGTGCGTGGCGAGCCCGCGACGGCGGCCCCCGCCACCGAGGGTTTCGAGGTGTTCTCCGACCGTGTGCAGCCGCACTCGCCCGGACTCGGCAGCCGCATGTGGTACGGCGGCGCCAGCCTGCGGTCGGCGGAGTGGGCTGGCGAGCACGCGATGAACTTCCTGACCAGCAGCGTGGTGAAGGCGGAGGGCGAGTCGATCGACTTCGCGGAGATCCAGCTGTCACACGTGCGCGCGTTCCGCGCCAAGCATCCCGACGGTGACCGGGCACGCGTGTCGCAGGGCCTGGTGGTCGTCCCGACGGACAGCGCGACCGCGGCGCAACGGGACAAGTACGCGGAGTACGCGGCCAAACGCCTGCCAAGAACCGCGTCCCCGCAGGGCCCGGCGCGATTGCTGTTCTCCCCGGACTACGTCGGCACGTCCGACGAGATCGCCGAGCGGCTGCACTCGCACGCCGCGTACCGGGAGATCGACGAGGTCGCCTTCGCCCTGCCGTTCAGCTTCGACCACGAGGACTACGTGCAGATCCTGACCGACATCGCCGAGAAGCTCGGCCCGGCGCTGGGCTGGCACCCGGCGGAGTGATCACGGCTTGAGAAGCGCGTCGATGGCGTAGCGCGCCCGCCACACCGCGCCCTTCTCACCGAGCCGCAACGCGGTGTTCGTGGCGAGGAGCACGGCCTCGAGCTGGAACGACGTGAGGTCCGGGTCGCGGTCGGTGAGGTCGCCGGAGTCGATCGCGTGCCGCACTTCCGCGGTCAGGCCATCCCGCCAGGCCCGCCGATGCCGGAACAACGCGTCATGGACCGGCCCGGGACGGTCATCGAAGTCGGCGAGGTTGGCGGCCCAGAAGCAGCCGCCGTAGAACAGCGGCTCCTCGGCGTAGACGATCCAGGCGTCGATCATCGCTCGCAGACGCGTCAGCCCGCGTGGTGCCTGGAGCGCGGGCTTGACGACCGCGTCCTGGAACGCCGCCGCCGCGGTCTCGATCGTCTCGAGCAGCAGCTTTTGCTTGCTGCCGAACAGGGTTTGCACACTGCTCTTGCCGACCTCGAGGTCGCTGGCCAGCCGGCCGAAGCTGAGACCGAACAGCCCGTCGTGCGAGGCCAGGTCGACAGCGTGCTTCAGAATCGTCTGCCGGGACCGGGCGCCGCGCAGCAGCCGCCCATCGGTCTTGCTCATCCAGCCTCCCGCGCTCTAAACGTACGGTCGACCGTACACCCATTATCAAAACATACGGTCGACCGTACGTTTAGTTCACGCACACCTGACTCGCCAACTCAGCGCCAACTCAGCGAGGACAGCGAAGGTTCTCTCACGCAGCTGAGCAGTGCACGAGGGGAGATGGGGGAAGTGAGGAGAGCGGTAGTCCTAGCGGTAACGGTCTTGTCGGCGTTGGCGGTAGCCGCGCCCGTCCAGGCGGAGGTCCGGCCGGGGGTCTGGACCTTTCTCTACGCGGACAAGGAGTCGCTGACGGGCACATACGTGCCCGAGAACCAAGACGGCGCCAAGGGTTCGGTGACGAAGTACGCCGACGGCCGCTACCGGGTGGAACTGGACGGCGTGGGAGCGCCTGGTGTCCCCATGGTCACCGCTGTCGGGGGGAACGGCGTGCACTGCCAGCTCGCGTCCTTCGGTTCGAACGGCCTGATGTATGTCGACTGCTACGCCGGGACGGCCCGCAAGAACAGCAAGTTCATGCTGACGTTCTTCTCGCCGCCGGCGGACTCTCCGGCGAACAGCGCCTACGGCTTCGCGTTCAGCGGACCCCAGGCGACGAGCTTCCCGGGCGGGACGAGTATCTCCACCGACGCGTCGTCGGGTGTCTCGACCGTCCAGTTCACCCGAGCCGGCTTCACCAACGGCGGAAACGTACAGGTGACCGCGGTGGGGCGGTCGCCTGCTCGCTGCTCGGTCATGTCGTGGGTCCAGACGACGTCCGGTGTGACCGCACAAGTCAAGTGCAAGAACCTGTTCGGGCAGTCACCCGTCCCGCCACAGTGGACACTCGTCTACGCGCGTGAGCGGTCGATCATCGGGGGTGACACGGAGCACTTCGGCTACCTCCAGGCTGACCGGCCTGATTGGTCGAGCCCGGATCCCTACCCTCCCGACCCCAACCGCAACCGGGGGCCGAACGGCTACACGCACGTCGTGCGGCGGCCCGTCCCCAACGTGGGCACCTACCAGGTTCGGGTCCATGGCGCGCTGGCGGAGGCGTTCACGCTGCACGTCTCGGTCAACGGTGACACCGCCGGCTTCTGCGTCCCGACCGGCTGGAACTTCAACCTCGCCGATCCGGAGTGGCCGGGCACGGTCGACGTCGCCTGCTTCGACGGGGCCGGCGCGCCGGCCAACCAGGTGTTCACGCTGAACTACTACTCACCCTCATGACGTGACACCGCAGCCGCACTTGCCCACCCCAGCCCCCGGCCTGGTGAGTGCGCGGTGTCCGAAGCGGCGGCGCCGATGTCGGCCAGCAGTATGGCCGCATCGCGCCGCCGTTCCGATGCCTGGGTGGGGTTGCCGGTTCGCTCAGCGACCTCACCCAGGACCAGCAGTGCCTGCGCTTCACCCAGGCGGTAGCCGGTTTCCCGATGCGAGGTGAGCGCGAGCTGTGCGAGGTCCTCGGCCTCGAACAACTCGTCCCGGTCGAGTTGGATGGCCGCCAGAACGGTCCTGGCCCGGGCTTCGAGTACCCGGTAGCCGATCTTGTTCGCCAGATCGATTGTCTGCGTGGCGTCTTCGGGTCTTCGGCGTGCGGCGGCCAGACCGATCAAACCGAGAGCCTCGCCGTGCCGATGGGAGGTGTCGCGGGCCAAAGCCACCGCCTGCTGGTGATGGTCGACCGCGGTGCTCTTGTGCCCAAGGCGCAGGTGGACGGTGCCCAATGTGTTCAGCGCGTCGACTTCACCGTGTGGGTATGCGATCTCCCGTGCCATGGTCAGCGCCGCCTGTGCGTGCTCGAGCGCGACGGCTTGTTCGCCGATATCGCTGAGAACGTCGGCCAGTCGGTTGCGGGTTTCGATCTCCGTGGCCCGGTCGCCGACCTCACGGTGTTGGGTCAGCGCGCGCAGCAGGTGATCTCGTGCCTCGTTGAGCCGGCCGAGGTCGTGCAGTACCGAACCGAGATCGCTGAGCTTGGCCGCTTCCGCGTGGGGCGCCCCGATCTCACGCCCGATCGCCAGTGCCTCGGCATACCGTCTGTGGGCTGCCTGCAGGTCGCCCAGGTGCTGGTAGGCGATGCCCAGGTTGCCCAGATTGTTGAACTGGCTGGTCAGCCGGCCGATTCGTTGGTTGAGCGCGAGGGCGGTCTGGTAGAACTCCACGGCCGCTCGCGGCTGGCCCGAGAGGTTGTGCAGGTTGCCCAGGTTGTTGAGGGCGGCGGCTTCGCCTTCCGCCCAGCCGGTTCTTCGTGCGGTGTCGAGTGCGCGGGTGGAGAACTCGATGGCCTGCTGGTAGTTCCCCATCCGGAAGTTGGCGTCGGCGAGGCTGAGGAGTGCGCCGGTCTGCGCGGTGAGGTCCTCGTTGGCTTCCGCTGCCGTGAGGCCGGCGTGCGCGACCGCCAGCCAGTCCACTGTGTACATACGAAGCCAGAAGTAGCCGCGCAGTGCGTCGGCCAGCAGGGCCACCACGGGCAGCGGTCGGTGCCGCACCGCGGCGACCAGGTTGTGCCGCTCGGCGTCCAACCACGCCAGTGCCGCCGTGTTGTCCGCGAAGGCGCTGCCGGCTGTGTCGGCGCCGTCGGCCGGGGGCAGCGTGAGCCGGCGCGACTGCGGGTACAGCAGGGTCGCGGCGGCGTCGACGGTGCGCAGGTACCAGTCATACAGCCGATGTACCGCGGCGTCCCGTTCGGCTGCGCTGTCCTCCTGCTCGCCCCGTTCGCTGGCGTACAGGCGAAGCAGGTCGTGGCAGCCGTACCGGTCCGCGTGGTGGTCGACCAGGTGTGCGGCGGCGAGCCGGGTCAGCAGGTCGCCAGCTGTGGCACTGTCGATGCCGGCGAGCGCGGCGACCGCCTCCACTGTCACGTCCGTGCCCGGCACCAGGCCCAGCAACCGGAACAGCCGGCGCGCGTCGTCCGGCAGTGCGGCGTAGGACAGGTCGAACGCGGCACGCACCGCGGCCTGTTCGTCGCCGTCGACCTGCAGTGCGGCCAGCCGGTTGCCGGCGCGCAGCAGCTCGCAGTACTCGGCCACGGTGTGCTCGCCGAGGTTGGCCGCCGTGATGCGCAGGGCCAGCGGCAGGTACGCGCACAGCTCGGCCAGTTCGGCGACCGCGGCGGGTTCGGCTCGTACGAGGTCGTCGCCGAGCAGGTAGGTGAGCAACTGGTTCGCTTCGGTCCCGGTCAGCACGTCGAGGCGCAGTCCCCGCGCGCCGTCCCGCGCGACCAGGCCGGTCAGCGCGTCCCGGCTGGTGACCAGCACGAGACAGCCGGGCGCGCCGGGCAGCAGCGGCCGGACCTGGTCGGGGTGGTGCGCGTTGTCGAGCAGGACGAGCATGCGCCGGTCGGCGAGCACACTGCGATAGAGGGCGGCGGCCTCGTCGACGTCGGTCGGCACCTGCTCGGCCGGCACCCCGAGCGCGTGCAGGAACCGGGCGAGCGCGTCGATCGGCCGCACCGGCTGGCCGGCCGCGTACCCGCGCAGGTTCACGTACAGCTGGCCGTCGCCGAACCGGTCCCGCACGCGATGCGCCCAGTGCACGGCGAGCGCGGTCTTGCCGACACCGGGCGTCCCGGTGATCGTCACGATCGCGACCGCCGGTCCCCGCTGCGGCGACAAGCCGTCGAGCTGCCGCAGAAGCGTGTGCCGGCCGGTGAACCCGGCGACACCGCCGGGGATTTGCGCTGGCGTGACCCGCCGCGTGGTTCTCGTGTTGGTGAGGGCGCGGTCGTCGGCGAGGATTGCCCTTTCCAGCTCACGCAGCTCGGGCCCGGGTTCCATGCCGAGCTCGGCGACCAGCACCGCACGACCGTTCCGGTAGACGTCGAGCGCCTCGGCCCGCCTGCCACACCGGTACATCGCGAGCATCAGCTGGCACCGAAGCTGTTCGCGCAACGGAAACTCGTCGACGAGGCGCTGCAGCTCGTCGACGATCTCGACATGTCGGCCCAGCGCGAGTTCCGCGCCGAGCCGCGCCTCCAGCGCCGTGAGCCGTCGCTGCTCCAGGCGGTTCGCCTCGGCGGTGACGACAGGGGAGGTCGGCACGTCGTGCAGCGCCGGCCCGCGCCACAGCGCCAGCGCCTCGACCAGCAGGTCCACCCCGGCGGCCAGCTCGCCGGCGGCCACACTGCGTTGCCCGGCCTCGACGAGCCGCTCGAACACGTGCGAGTCCAGTGCGCCGTCGGCGACATCCAGCAGATAGCCGCGATCTCGGGTCAACAGGCGGGATTCCGCGGTGCCGCCGAGCAGTTTCCGCAGCCGGGCAACGTATCCCTGGATGGTGTTGAGCGCGGTCCTCGGCGGGCGTTCACCCCACAGTTCGTCGACGAGCCGGTCCGCACTGACCACCTGACCAGCCTCGGCGAGCAGGACGGCCAGCACGACCCGTGGTTGCGCGGCCCGTATGGACTGCCACCCGTCGCCGTGCCAGACCTGCATCGGACCAAGGACCCGAAATCGCATCCGGCTCACCCCAGCGCCATTATGTCGTGTGGTATATCCGGAACGCCCTTATGGGTTGATCGGCCCCGTCGCTTTCAACGTTTCCAGTACCGGGGCCGTGTGCAGGGTGTGGATGGCGGGCAGCGCGCCGAGCCGCCGTGTCAGATACCGGTGCAGTGCGGGCGGATCCGGGCACAACGCGTGCGCGATCAGGTTCGTCGGGCCCGTGGTGGCGGCGACGACCGCCAGCTCGTCGTGCGTGGCGAGAGCCGTTGCCACCTCGTCAAGTTCGGCCGGCGCGACGGCCATCCACAGGAACGCCTGCGTGGTGACGCCATAGCGGGCCGCGTCGATCTCGACGTCGAAGAACAGCGCGCCGCGGCCGCGCAGGTCGCCCAGCCGGCGGGCCACGGTCGCCGCGGACAGACCGGTCGCCGCGGCCAGGTCGGTGTTGCTGAGGCGGCCGTCGTGGCGCAGGGCATCGATGATGGCGTGGTCGTCGCGCGTCAGCGGCTCGTCGCCGGGCACGATGTCCGGTGGCCGCAACAGTTTCCGCTGCTCGTCGTCGAGGGCGGCGAGGCGGCCGCGCCAGGCGGTCGGGCCGCCGAGATAGGTGTGGAGCACGAAGTGCGCCGACACGGCCGTGACGCTTGCCGTGCGGGGGATGTCGTTGAGCAGCGCGGGCGCGCCGGCCGGCGCGTGCACGATCACCACGATCTCCGTGCCACCCGAGGTGACCTTGACCCACGACGTGTCGGAGCGGCGGGCCAGCGAGCGGGCGAGGGTCCGCGCTGTGGCCGGCTGTGCGGTGAGCCGGACCAGCCACTGCGTGAGCTCCGTCCGGTCCGGGTCCGGCAGGCCGACCACCCGCAACCCTTCCTCGGCGCGTAGCCGCTGGTAGCGACGGGCGACGGTCTGCGTCGAGACCCCGAGTACCGTCCCGACCCGGCTGAACGCCACCCGGCCGTCGATGCTCAGTGCGTGGATCAAACCACGGTCGACCGCGTCCAGCATGGAAGATTCCGTCCAATCAACCCGCGCTCGATGGAACATGTGCTACATCGATCTCAGGGTAGCTCGCATGATGACCAAGCAGGCGGGGCTCGCCATCGTGCTGGCGGCCGAGGCCATGAACGTGCTGGACGCGACGATCACGCAGGTGGCGGCGCCGGTGATCCACGCCGACCTCGGCGGCCCCGCGTCCGACATCCAGTGGTTCGGCGCGGCGTACACGTTGCCGTTCGCCGTGCTGCTGATCACCGGCGGCCGGCTTGGTGATCTGGCCGGCCGCCGGAGGATGTTCCTGATCGGGGTCGCCGGGTTCGCGCTCGCCTCGCTGTGCTGCGCGCTGGCGCCGGCCACCGCGGTGCTGATCGGCGCGCGTGCCGTGCAGGGCGCGTTCGCGGCGCTGTGCGTTCCGCAGACCATCGGGCTGATCAAGACCATGTTCACCGGCCAGGAACTGGCCGCGGCGCTGGGCTGGAACGGCCCGGTGGTGGGACTTTCCGCGGTGACCGGCCCGGTGCTCGGCGCCGTGCTGACCGACGTCACGTCGTGGCGCGTGGTGTTCCTGGTCAACGTCCCGATCTCGCTCGCCGTGCTCGCCGCCGGCCGGCTGCTTCCCGAGGACCGCGCCACCCGCCGCACGCGCTTGGACCTCCAGGGCACGGGGCTGGCCATGCTCGGCACGGGCCTCGTGGTGTATCCGCTGATCGGCACCGAACGAAACTGGGCGATGGTCGGCGCGGGTGTGTTGGTGCTGCTCGTGTTCGGCTACCACCAACGCACCCGCCGGCACCCACTCGTCGAGCTGAGCCTGTTCCATCACCGCGGTTTCCCCGCCGCGCTCGTCACGTCGACGCTGTTCTTCGCGGTGATGAACGGACTCGTGCTCGTCGTGGTGCTGGACCTGCAGCTGAACCAGGGCCGGGACGTGCTCACCTCGGGCTTGACGCTGCTGCCGTGGTCAGGCGGGCTGGCGGTGTCGTCCTGGGTCGCGGGACGCTACCTCGTGCCCGGCCCACGAGTGGCGTTCGCCGGGCTCGGGCTCCTGCTAGCGGGGATCCTGATGGCCATCGCGTCGCCGTCGACGCTGCTCGGCGCGCTGGCGCTCGGTGGGCTGGGGCTCGGTCTGTTCACGGTGCCGTTCTTCACGACCGCGCTGTCCCGCGTCCGTCCACATGAGACCGGATCGGCGGCGGGACTCCTCAACGCCGTGCAGCAGCTGGGCGCGACCCTGGGCACCGCGCTTCTCGGCACGGCATTCCTGCACAGCCACTCTCCGACACCTGCGTTCTGGCTGGCGGCCGGACTGGTCACCGCGACCGCGCCGACGGCCACGCTGATCTGGAACGCGCAGTAGCCGTGGCCCGAGCGACGCCTGTAACCACGGCTCGGCGCACAGCGATGCGATGATCCGAGATCACCTAACAGACAGGACTGGGGAACGTGAACAACTTCGTGAAGCGTCTGGCGCTGATCGGATGCGCGGTGCTTGCCCTTGCCGGCTGCGCCAACGACACGACCAGCGCAGGAAACGGTGAGAACGCACCCAAACTGCCCGACGCCGGCGGCAGCGCCGCGGCCGAGACGGCACAGGCCCAGCAGACCAACGAGCGCGGGCTCATCGTCAAGCAACTCGGCGAACTGGCGTGCTTCGGAGGAGCCGGCAAGAACTGCGACGGTGGTGTGTCCTTCGCAGTGGACCAGGTAGAGGTGGATCCGCCGTGCGGCGAGTTCGGTTCCCATCCGGAGAACGGGCACACGTTGCTGCTGCATCTGCGGATCGCCACCGGCAACGACCTGAAGGTGGTGGACCGGGTTGGCGGGGTCATCAACCCGTTCAACTTCGTGGAGATCGGCAAGGACGGTGTCACCCGCGACACCAGTTTCGGGATGTGCGCTGACCCCACGACGAACAATCTGCCGGACACATACGGCCCCAACCAGCAGTACCAGGGCGTGATGGACCTCGAGGTGACCGAGGGATCCGGGATCATCGCCCTCCAGCTCATGAGCGCCGAGGAGGACGGTCAGCGCGGCTGGGAGTGGACCTACCCGGTGTAACTACCGTCCCCTTGACCAGAAGAGATCGGCCTCGCACTCCTCTCGGATGCGAGGCCGATCGCCTTCCGCCTTTCGCGCCCTAGCAGGTAGGAATGTCACCGTTGTGACCCACAGGCTCCAGGTCTCCCCGGTACATCCAAGCAGTCTGGGTCTCGTTCGGTTCCGACAAGCCCCGAACTTGACCGCCGTCCAGATGCTTCCAGCGAACCTGGACCCACAGGGGCCCGACATTCGTCTCCCCGGAGACATCACTCGGGGTGAAGTCGCTCTGCTCCATGCAATCGGCCCAAACCAATTCATGGTTGCCGGAGTTTCCAACCCGCACGCCGTTCACCACATTGCTGGTACGCGCGAACAACCCAAGATCTCCGGTGTCGACCACGAGGAACGGATACGGCCCCGACCCGGTCGGCGGCTTCGTCGCGTCGGGCGCCGCTCGGAGTTGCTTCCTCATCTCCGTGTCATTGCTGCCGGCCACGCTTTCAGCGTCCTGCACGATCTGCTGCACTTGCGTGACGTTGACGGGGCATGTGGAGCCCTCTGTGCAGTAGTTGTTCCCGGTACCCTTCTGGCTCACGTCTGGTGTTGATGGATCATCGCTTCCGCAAGCACTCGCTATCCCGAATACCAGCGTACCGACCGCGCCGACACCGGTAAGTACCGCAGCGACGCGGGTCCAATGCAGTGTGCGGCCTTCGTGTGCGGGGTTCTTGGTTTTTGGATCATGACCGCCGCTGGCCGGATCTTGTCCCACTGCAGCGGGCTCCTTTTCGTCCATTCTTCTCCTTGACTGCGGGAGGCTCCATTGAAGGCCTCCTTTGGAGCTACTGCAAATCGAAACGAGTGACTAGGGTCACAAGGTTTGCGATGACTTGAATCCAGAATGTTTTCGGCCGTCCGACATATGCCACCCGAAAGTCGTCTACCCGATTGGTACGTAGCTCGTGCTGGGCGAGTAAACGTTCCTTCTTTCCTCTCGTGAGCGCTCTACCTGTCCGCCCTTACGATCGAACGACTGGACGCACCTTTGGGCTGAAAGATCAAGTCTCGCCGTCATCGCCCGATGGAATCCCGCTCATGCTGCGGCCTCGACCGTGATCATGACCTCGACCGTGGCACGCGCCGTTCAGGGAGGTCTCGCCACGCGCAGCTGCTCATGCGGCGGGTTGCTCTGTCAAATCAACGAGCACTGCCAGCGAGTCGGGGCATTCGCCGTCTCGGCGAGAGGCGGCTACCGCCCACGCCGCGAAGGATGCCGCTCCGAATTCGCGGGTTCCTTCGCCTGCTCATCGCAGGCTCTAGGGCCGATCGGTGCGTTGGTGGATGACCTGCTGGAACCGGGCGTTGCGGAGCAGGCTGTACGGCTCCAGCGTGGCGACGGCGTCGGACAGCTGGGCCACCGCGCGGTGCAGGGTGTGCTCCGCCTCGTCGCGTTCGCAGGTGATCGCGGCCAGGAGGAGGGCGGTGAGGGTGGCGGACATGTTGAACGCCTGCAGAGTGATCATCATCGGCAGCAGCTCGAGGTCGGCGAACGGGCCCTGCCCGGCCGCCGCCGCGGCGACGACCGTGATCGACACGATCAGGTTGCCCGGCGCCGCGCCCTTGTGCCGGAACCTGAGTGCTGCCCAGAGCAGCATGGGGAAGATCAGGAACAACAGCTGTGCGGCGGTACTGGTCGCGATCAGCGTGACCGCGGTGAGGCCGGCGAACGCGGCCGTGGCCTCCAGCCAGCGCGCGAGCGGGATGCGCCGGCTGAAGCGGGCGGTCGCGGCGACGAGCAGCACGGGGGTGATGACGAGCACGCCCATCGCGTCGCCGGTCCACCACACCGACCAGGTGGACCAGAAGTCGCGGGCGGGTAGCGCGCCGGCCAGCACGAGGGTGCCGGCGCCGATGGTGGCGCTGACCAACATGCCGGTGAAGGCACCGAGAAAGATGAGGGCGAGGACGTCCTTGAGCCGCCTCAGGTCGGCGTCGAAACCGAACCGCGTGAGGAGCAGGTAGGCGCAGACGGGCCCGAGCGTGTTGCCCGCGGAGATCGCGATGACGGCTGGGATCGACGGCCCGAACCCGGCGTTGACGACGAAGGCGGCCACCGTGATGCCGGGCCAGCAGCGGATACCGAACAGCAGCAGGCTCGCGACCGCGATGCCGGTGGGTGGCCACAATGGAGTGACCTGGCCACGCACAAGAGCGAGATTGAGTCCAATCTTGGCGGCGAGAAAGTAGGCAACGGCCACGACGAGGATCAGCACGCCGTCGGTGAGGTACCGGCGTCGCCGGGCCGTCAGAGGCACGGGGCACAGTGTGCGTGGCCGGGTGTCGCCGAGGCAAGCCGCCCTCCGGGATCGAGCGGTGCGATCGCCCTCCGTGTCGCCCCGCCGCGGCCATCGTTGATAGAACGAATTTCAGTCGTTTGGCCGTAGGTGTTAGTGCGGCAAGGGCAATCTGATTGCCATACTGCTGTAACAGGTTCTAATTTTGCCGACATGGAGCTGTCTCGCAGGCAAGTCCTTCGCGGTGCCGCCGTCGGTGCCACACTCGCGGTCACCGCGAACACCGTCGCCGAGGCCGAGGTCGCCGCCGTTGTCGGCGAGTACGACGTGGTCGTGGTCGGCGCCGGAGCCGCCGGCATGACGGCCGGGCTGACCGCCGCCCGCCGTGGACTCAGCACGGTGGTGATCGAGAAGGCCGCCACGTTCGGCGGCTCGGCGGCCCGGTCCGGGGCCGGCATCTGGATTCCCAACAACGAGGTCATCCTCCGCGCGGGCGTCCCCGACACGCCGCAGAAGGCCGCCACGTATCTCGCGGCCGTCGTCGGACCCTCGATTCCCGCCGCCCGGCAGCAGGCGTTCCTCAACAACGGTCCGGCGATGCTGTCGTTCGTCATGGCCAACAGCCCGCTGCGGTTCCGGTTCATGCAGGGCTACAGCGACTACTACCCGGAGCTGCCGGGAGGCCTGCCGAACGGGCGTTCCATCGAGCCGGACCAGCTCGACGGCAACATCCTCGGCGCCGAGCTGGCCAAGCTGAACCCGCCGTACCTGGCCACGCCGGCGGGGATGGTCGTGTTCAGCGCCGACTACAAGTGGCTCGCGCTGTCCGCGGTCAACGTGCGCGGCGCCGCGGTCGCCGCCGAGTGTCTCGCCAGGGGCACCGCGGCCGCACTGCGCGGCGAGAAGCCGTTGACGATGGGGCAGTCGCTGGCCGCCGGGCTGCGGGCCGGGCTGATGTCGGCGAACGTGCCGGTGTTGCTGAACACCCCGCTGCAGGACCTCGTGATCGAGAACGGCAGGGTGACCGGTGTCCGCGTACCGGCTGGCGTGATCAAGGCGCGGCGCGGGGTGATCATCGGCTCCGGCGGGTTCGAGCACAACGCCGCCATGCGCAACCAGTACCAGCAGCAGCCCATCGGAACACAGTGGACGGTCGGCGCGCGATCGAACACCGGCGACGGAATCCAGGCGGGCCAACGAGCCGGGGCCGCGCTGGACCTGATGGACGACGCGTGGTGGGGTCCGGCCATCCCGCTGCCCGGTGAGCCGTACTTCTGCCTGGCCGAGCGCACCCTGCCCGGCGGCATGATCGTCGACACGGGCGGCGAGCGGTTCGTCAACGAGGCGGCCCCGTACAGCGACGTGGTGCACGTGATGTACGAACGCAACCCGACCGACCAGTGCATCCCGGGCTGGCTGATCGTCGACCAGAACTACCGGAACCGGTACCTGTTCAAGGATGTCGTGCCGACGTTCCCCTTGCCGAACGACTGGTACTCCTCCGGTGCCGTGCACCGCGCGGCCACGATCGACGGCCTGGCCTCGGCCATCGGTGTTCCGCAGGCGACACTGCGCGCGACGGTCTCCCGGTTCAACAGCCAGGCGCTGAGCGGCACGGACTCGGACTTCGCCCGCGGCGCGAGTGCCTACGACCACTACTACACGGACCCGGCGATCTTCCCGAACTCCTGCCTGGCACCGCTGTGGCTACCGCCCTTCTACGCCTTCAAGATCGTCCCCGGCGACCTCGGCACGAAGGGCGGCATGCGCACGGACGCCAGGGCGCGAGTACTCCGTTCAAACGGGACGGTCATCCCGGGTCTGTACGCCGCCGGCAACGCGAGCGCCGCGGTCATGGGCCGCAGCTACGCGGGCGCCGGTTCGACCATCGGCCCGGCAATGACCTTCGGCTACATAGCGGCAAACGACATCTGAGGATGCCGCGGCGCTGGTGTCGAGGCTAACTGTACGGTCGTCCGTATTGTTTTTCTGAACTATACGGACGACCGTACAGTTAGTCGTCAGGGCGGCGGGGCGAAGGTGACCGTCACGACCAGGCCACCTTCCTGGCGGGGGACGGCCTCGACCGTCGCGTCGTGGGCGGTTGCGATGGCGCGCACGATCGAGAGCCCCAGGCCGAGGCCCTCGCCGGTGCGGGCGGGCCCGAGGCGTTGGAACGGTTGGAAAAGCCGCTCCACCGCGTCTGCCGGCACGACCGGGCCCGTGTTCGACACCGTCAGCACGCCGGCGCCGCACGACACCTCGACCCAACCGTCGTCGACGTTGTGCCGCACCGCGTTGTCCACCAGGTTCACCACCAGCCGCTCGGCCAGCGCGCGGTGACCCGACACCACGCACTCGGCGACCGACGTGCGGATCGGCACGGGGGAGGACCGGCTGCCGACGACCTCGCGGACCACCTCGGCCAGGTCGAACGGGTGCCGGACGTCGAGGCCCGCCTGGCCGCGGGTCAGGGTGAGCATGGCCTCGATCAGCCGCTCCTGCTGGGTGCCGGCAGCCAGGACCCGTTCGTGCGCGGCGCGCAACGACTCCACCGTCGCATCCGGATCGTCCAGTGCCACCTGGGCTATCGCCCGCTGCCGGGCGAGCGGGGTGCGTAGTTCGTGCGAGGCGTTCGCCACGAACTGGCGCTGTGCCTGGAACGACGCGTCCAGCCGGCTCAGCAGATCGTCGAACGTGTCGCCGAGCTGCTTCAGCTCGTCGGCTGGGCCGGGCAGTGCCAGGCGGCGGTGCAGGTTGGTGGCCGAGATGTCCCGCTCCGTCGTGGTGATCGTGTGGAGTCGGCGCAGGATCCGTCCTGCCACGAACGAACCCAGTGCCAGCGCGAGCACCATCATGATCGCGAGCGCGATCACGGACTGGACGAGCAGCTGGTGCAGCACGTTCTCCCGATCCGCCACCAGCGCGCGCTCCGCCGCCTCCAGGAAGGGCTGCCGAGGGGGTGACGGCAGCGGAGCCGGTGGCGTCGGCGGTTGCGGTAACTCGAACATCCGCACCTTGCTCGATGTCACCTGGTGGCGCACCGGGAAGTACGTGCCCGCCAGCAGACCGGCGCCGCAGAGCAGGAAAAGTCCGCCGTACATCAGGGTCAGTCGCAGTCGGACGGTCTTGGCGAACATCAGATCCGGTACCCGCTCTTCGCCACGGTCTCGATGACGGGCGGGTCGCCGAGCTTCGCCCGCAGCCGACTGACCGTGATCTTCACGGCGTTGGTGAACGGGTCGGTCGCCTCGTCCCACACGCGTTCCAGCAGCTCCTCCGCCGACACCGCCCGGCCCGCGGCGGCCAGCAGAAGCTCGAGGACACCGAACTCCTTCGGTGCCAGCTCCAGCATCCGATCCCCACGCGTGGCATGGCGCCGCGCGGTGTCGACCACGAGGTCACCGTGCCGCAGCACCGGTGGCGCGGCCGGGTGGGCACGCCGCGCCAGCGCGTGTATCCGCGCCACCAGCGCCCGGAAGTCGAACGGCTTGGGCAGGTAGTCGTCGGCGCCAAGACCGAGCCCGTCGATTAGGTCCTCCGTGGTGGCCGCCGCCGTCAGCATCAGGATCCGGCTGCGACAGCCGGTCGCGATCAGCTCGGCACACACGTCGTCACCGTGCCTGCCGGGCAGGTCGCGGTCCAGCACGATCACGTCATAGTCGTTGCACAGCGCGCGTTCCAGCCCGCTGTCCCCGTCCAACGCGACGTCGACGGCCATGTGCGCCCGCCGCAGCCCGAGCGCCACCGTGTGCGCCATCTCCTCGTCGTCCTCCACCACCAGCACTCGCACGGTCGTCAGTATTGCCGGCCGGAGGTTTCGGAGTGGTCTCGTCGGGTTCGAAACCGTCCCGAAACCATCACCTGCGTAGAAATCGCCCTTGCTCGAATCCTTCGACACAGGGGAGATCTCGTGAAACACAGATGGCTGCCGCTGGCCGCCGCGGTGTTCGCCGTCGCGGCCACACTGGTCAGCGCCGGCACCGCCACCGCCAACTACGAGCGGCCCCCGGCCTGCGCGGAACCCAACTCGCCGGAACCGCCGCAGCAGACGCCGGCCACGCTCACGACCGTCGGCCAGGCCTACTACTGCATCTTCGACAACTACTTCAGCGGCCCCGTGCTGGACAGCCGTGACCTGCTGGTGCCGGCGTTCGCCGCGCTCACCCAGGAGCTGCAACGCCGCGGCCTGGACCAGCCGGACGCGACGCTGCCGGCACTGACCGGCCGCAAGGACCCCGACTGGCGCGCGTTCAGCAAGGTCTACCAGCGGATCGCGAACGCACTCCCGAACGACGAGGCACGTGGGGCGATCGCCGCGGCCGCCATCCAGGCCATGGTGGACGAACTGGACGACAACCACGCCCGGTGGCAGAACAAGTCCAGCCAGAACCTGGTCGGACTGACGCTGTCCGCGATCGTCGGCCCGGGCGACATCGATCCCGTGGCCACACAACCGGTCTACGTCGACCGGATCGCCGTGGACGGCCCGGCGGCGGTGGCCGGTGTGGCGTTGGGGGACGAGCTCCTGGCGATCAACGGCGTGCCGCTGTTCATCAACGGGGTGTTCACCAAGGGCGCGCTGTCCTGGCTCATGGACGCCCCACTCGGTTCGGTGGTGGAACTGACCATGCGCCGGCCCACCACCGGCGAGACGTTCACCGCGTCCGTGACCGCCGCGCGGTTCCAGGCGCCCCGGCCGGCGGTCGAGTCCAGGCTGGTGGACGGGAACATCGCGTACGTGACCCTGCCGGGCTTCACCCCGGCGACGGCCGACCAGGTGCTCGCCGCCGTCGCCGCGCTGCGTGCGCAAACCGGGCTGCGGGGCGTGATCCTGGACCTGCGCGGCAACGGCGGCGGCAGCCCGGCCGCGGTTGCCAAGTTGCTCGGCGCCCTCGCGCACGGCAAGACCACCAGCTACTGGTGCGACGTCCGGGACCGCTGCACCCCCAACCGCACCGACGACTCGGTCGAGCTGTGGAACCTGCCGTTCGTCGCACTCACCGACCGCCGCTGCGCCTCGGCGTGCGACTCCTTCACCAGCTCGGTGAAGGACCTGAAGCTGGGCAAGCTCGTCGGCACGCGCACTGCCGGCGCCGTCTCCGGCCCGGGAGCCCCGTACCTGCTGGACAACGGAACTGTTCTCGTGCTGCCAAAGCACCACGAGATCGGCGCGAACAAGGAGGTCGTGAACACGGTCGGCGTGGCACCGGACCACCACGCCCCGATGACGGCGGCGGACCTTGCCGCCGGCCGCGACCCCGGCCTGGACAAGGCAGTGTCGCTCTTCTGAGTGGTTGTGATCGTGCTCGACGTGACATGATGGCGCAACATCTCACGTCTGGCACGATCACACTTCGGCGGTCACTGCATCGGCCAGTATCGCGAGGCCCTCCCGCAGTAGATCGTCCTGAATGGACAGTGGGGGTAGGAGGCGCAGCACGTTTCCGTAGGTGCCGGCTGTCAACACAAGCACGCCCTCCTGGTGGCAGCGTTTCGCGATGCGCGTGGTGAGTTCCGGTGCCGGCGCGCGGTCGGCGCCACTGGTCGCCGACGAGCCCACCGCGGCGCTGGATGCCCAGATCCGCGAGGACGTGCTGGACGTGATCTTCTCGCTGGCCGGTGAGTCGGGGACCACGATCCTGTGGTTGAGCCATGATCTGCCCGCGGTGGCCAAGCGGTGCTCACGGGTCGCGGTGATGTACGGCGGCCGCGTGGTTGAGTCGGGTGCCGCCACCGACGTGCTGCACACGCCCGAACACCCGTACACCGCCGCGCTCGTCCGCGCGGTGCCCGCCGTCGCGACCGAAGGGGAACGGCTCGAACCGATCCCCGGCCAACCACCAGTCCTCACTGGACCGGCACAGGGGTGCGCGTTCGCGCCGCGCTGCTCCGACGCCCTCGAGCGGTGCGGCACGTCCCGACCGCAGGTCGTCCGCCTCAGCGGTCGGGACGTGCTGTGCCTTCGCGCACCGGTGGGAGCGAGCCGATGATCCTCGAACTCGACGACGTCACGGTCACGTCGGGGCCGCCGTGGCACCGGCGCATCGTGCACGCGATGCGGAACTGCTCACTCCAGCTCGCCGAGGGAGAGATCCTTGGCCTGGTAGGAGAATCCGGCTCCGGCAAGACCACCACCAGCATAGTCGCGCTCGGCCTGCGACGTCCGACCACCGGCACAGTCCTCTTTGACGGGAAGCCGTTTCCCCGGCGCCGCAGGCAACTCGCCGGACGGATGCAGGCCGTGCTCCAGCATCCACAGTGGTCACTCAATCCACGGATGCGGGTCGGCCAGTGTGTCGCGGAGCCGCTGGCGATGCTCGGCGGCACGACCAAGGCCGAACTCGCCCGTCGCGCCGAGGAAAGTCTCGACCAGGTGGGGCTGGAGGCGTCGTTCGCGCAGCGGTACCCGCACGAGCTGTCCGGCGGGCAGCGGCAGCGGGTGTCGATCGCACGGGCGCTGATCACCCGGCCGCCGTTCATCGTGTTCGACGAGGCGGTCAGCGCGCTCGACGTCTCGGTGCAGGCACAGATCCTCAACCTCGTCACGGACCTGCGGGACGAGTTCGCGTTCGCTGCGCTGTTCATCAGCCATGACCTCGCCGCCGTGCGGTACGTGGCCGATCGTACGGTCATGATGGAGCACGGCGAGATCGTCGAGACGGTAGGAGACATTTCGTGACAGGTCCGAGGCTGGCCAAGAGGTCCACGTTCGCGCCGGCGGCGCTCAGCAACCACGACCTGCCGCTGGTCCCACAGGCCAGCCCCGGTAGCGACGTGGTCGAGTTCGACCTGCCCGGGGTGTACGTCGGGACCGCCGAGTACGGCGAGGGACCGACCGGGTGCACGGTGATCTACCTGCCCAAGGGCGCGCGCACCGCGGTCGACGCACGCGGCGGCGCGGTCGGGTTGTCCGGCGGGTACCAGTTCCACCACGCGGTCGTGCTCGCCGGCGGGTCCGTGTACGGGCTGGAGGCGGCGGCCGGGGTGAGTACGGAACTGTTGCACCGCGCGGAGAACCGCACGCACTGGGCGGCGCTCGCGCACGTGTCCGGTGCCGTGGTCTACGACTTCTCCACCCGGGAGACGGCGATCGCGCCGGACGCCGCACTTGGCCTCGCCGCGTTGGAGAACTCCGTCGAGGGCAAGGTCTCGATTGGACGGTGCGGCGCGGGCCGCGCCACGTCCGTCGGGAAGATCGACTACGATCGGGCCGAGTTCGCCGGCCAGGGTGCCACGTTCGGCACATTCGGCGACGCGAAGGTGCTCGTCGTCACCGTGGTGAACGCGGTCGGTGTGGTCGTCGACCGCGACGGCACGGTCGTGCGCGGCAACTACCACAGCGACACCGGCGAGCGCCGGATGCCGGCACTCGACTACGCCGCACCGGTGCAGGCCCGCACGGTCGCCGGCAACACCACGCTCACCGTTCTGGTCACGAACGTCAAGCTCACCGACTTCGCGCTGAACCAGCTCGCCACCCAGGTCCACAGTTCCATGCACCGCGCCATCCAGCCGTTCCACACCGAACTGGACGGTGACACCCTGTTCGCGCTGACCACGGACGAGGTCGAGCTGACCGGCACGTCTGCCGGACTCGGTGCGCTGGCCTCCGAGGTCGCCTGGGACGCCGTGCTGTCGAGCGTGCGATGATCCCGCTGCACGTCTCCCGCGAGGTCTTGCCGGCCGAGCGTGGGCTGGCGCTCGGGGCCACGTGGCGGCCGGAACTCGAACGCACCTTCGAGTCCTATATGGACCTGTTCGCGGCACACGGGCTGTCGCGCGTACGTGAGCTGGGGGAGCGGGCACTCGTCGAGACCTGGTCGTGGGCGCCGGACATCGCCGCGGAGATCGAGGGGGTCGCCGTCGGCGCGGGACTCGAACCCTGGCAGCTCGGCGTGCTCAACGGCCGCACCGAGATCCTCGCCGCCGCGGCCGCCACCGGTGAGGGCGAGTGCTCGACGTCCGTTGTGCTGGACGGGATCGCGCCCCGTACCGTGCAGACGTGGGACTGGCACGACACCCTGCGGCACGTGATGCTGATGCGAGCCATCCAGGTACGCCCGGAGTTCGGGGTGTGCGTCTTCACCGAGTTCGGCATCGCCGGCAAGATCGGCGTGAACTCCGCAGGCCTCGGGATCCACTTCAACGTGCTGCGGCATGGCAGCGACCACGCGGACATCGGCGTCCCGGTCCACGTGGTGGCACGCCGCATCCTCGACGAATCGTCTACTGTGGACGAGGCAGTGGCCATCGCGCGTTCGGCCAGGCTGTCGGCGCCGTCGGTGATCACGGTCGTGACCCGGGACGAGGCCCGCGGCCTGGAACTGAGCCCGGCGGGGGTGGCCGAGCTGTCCGGTGCCACCCTGTTGCACACCAACCACTTCCTGGATCCAGCGCTGTCGCCGGGGGAGCGTACGGTGCCGTCGGAGTCCACGACGCACGACCGGCTCGCGCTCCTGAGCACCCGAACCGACGCGCTGCGATCGGCGGACCGGGACGAGCGCGCCGCCGCCCTGCTGTCCCACGACGACACACCGCTGTGCGCGCACGCCGACCCGTCGCTGCCGCCGTACACCCGCTGGGAAAGCCTGGCGACGATCAGCCTGGACGTCGTCGAGTGCCGCGTCGACGTCCACGAGGGCGGTCCGTGCCAGGTGACCCCGGATACGTGGCAGTCCCTGTCCGCGAAGGAGATCTCATGACCGATGTCAGCTACGACGCGCGGACCGGCAGGGTCGTCGAGGAGATCCCGACCAGCACGCTGTCCGAAGTGGACGCGGTACTCGCGGCGGCCGCCGCGGTGGCCCCGGTGGCCGCGGCGACCCCACCCGCCACGCGGAAGTCGTGGCTGTATGCGATCGCCGCCGCGTTGGAAGTGCCGGAGACGGTGGACGAGCTGGTCGCGCTCGCCGACCGGGAGACCGGCCTCGGTGAGGAACGGCTCCGCATGGAGGTCGGCCGCGCGCCCATCCAGCTGCGCTACTACGCGGATGTCGCCGTCGAGGGCTCCTATGTGGACGTCACGGTCGACGCCGGCCCACCGCGGCTGGCCCGCATGCGTGTGCCGCTCGGCCCGGTCGCGGTGTTCGGCGCGAGCAACTTCCCGTTCCTGTTCAGCGTTCTCGGTACGGACACGGGTTCCGCACTGGCCGCCGGTTGTCCGGTGGTCGCCAAGGCCCACCCAGCCCACCCGGCGCTGAGTGCCCGGCTGGGCGAACTGGCGTTGGCCGCGCTGGCTTCGGACGACGCGCCGGCCGGTTTGTTCGCCCTGGTCAGCGGTTTCGACGCGGGTTCCCGACTGGTCCGTTCACCGAACACGGCGGCGGTGGCGTTCACCGGCTCGCAGCGCGGCGGCCTTGCCTTGTGGCGCATGGCGAACGAGCGGGACGTGGTGATCCCGGTGTTCGCCGAGATGGGCACGGTCAACCCGGTCGTGGTGACCCCGGCGGGCGTGTCCTCGTCGTTAGCGACGGGGTTCGTGGAGTCGTTCACCCGCGGCACCGGCCAGTACTGCACGAAGCCGGGCCTGCTGTTCGCCCCCGCTGGCAGCGACATGGCGACCCAGGTGACGGAGGCGTTGCGCGGGTTGGCGCCGAGCGCGTGGCTGCTGACCTCGCAGATCGCGGACGCGGCCGTCGAGGGCGTCGGCGAACTGGTGGCGGCCGGCGGCACGATCGCCGGCCAGGTCCCGGCACCGGAGTCCGGCTGGACGGCCCCGGCGACGGTGCTGACGGTGCCGATCGAGAAACTGACGAGCGGCTCGCGCCTGCTGGAGGAGTGCTTCGGCCCGGTGGCGATCGTGACGGAGTACCGCGACCGCGCCGAACTGGAGGCGGCACTGGACGAACTGCAGGGCACACTGGCCGCGGCCGTGATGGCCGGCGACGCGGACCCGGACGTGCCCTGGCTGGTCGACCGCCTGAGCAAACTGGCGGGCCGCGTCACCGTCAACGACTGGCCAACCGGCGTCGCCGTCTCGGGCGCCCAACACCACGGCGGCCCATGGCCATCAACAACGAACCCGGCCACCACATCGGTAGGCGCGGCCGCCCTGACCCGCTTCACCCGCCCAGTCGCCTACCAAAACGTCCCAGAGGCAGCGCTACCACCAGCGCTACAAGAGTCCAACCCGTGGCACCTGCCCCGCCGGTAACACCGCGAGTCGCGCGTTCAGCCCCGGCGAGTCTCGCGTTCAGCACCCCCGAGTTGCGTTTTCGTACGCCCCGGTGTTCCCGAAAGCGCAACTCGCAGGGGCCGAAAGCGCGACTCGCGGCTGACGCTCGTCAGAAGTGGCCGTTGCCTTGGGCTGTGGCGGTGTAGACGCCTGCGTTGCCCATGCCGACGATGTCGTCTCGGCGGTCGCCGGTGATGTCGGCGAGGAATCGTGGATGTGCGTTCACTTGCCAGCCTTGGTTGACTCCGAAATTGGACAGGACGAACTGGGCCGGGCCGAAGCCGCCATTGCCCAGTGCGACTGCGGTATAGACGCCGGCGTTGCCCATGCCGACAATGTCGGCCCTGCGGTCGCCGGTGATGTCGGCGAGGAATCGTGGATGTGCGTTCACTTGCCAGCCATGGTTGACGCCGAAGCCGGACAACACGAACTGTGCGGGCGCGAAGCCGCCATTGCCCAGGGCGACTGCTGTCCATACCCCGGCGTTGCCCATACCGACAATATCGGCCCTGCGGTCGCCGGTGATGTCGGCGAGGAATCGTGGATGCGCAGTTACCTGCCAGCCCTGATTGACGCCGAAGCCGGACAACACAAACTGGGCCGGGCCGAAGCCGCCATTGCCCAGGGCGATCGCGGTCCAGACGCCGGCGTTGCCCATGCCGACAATGTCGGCCCGGCCGTCGCCGGTGATGTCCGCGAGGAACCGTGGATGCGCACTCACCTGCCAGCTCTGGTTGACGCCGAAGCCCGACAACACGAACTGTGCGGGTCCGAAGCCGCCATTGCCCAGGGCGACTGCTGTCCATACCCCGGCGTTGCCCATACCGACAATATCGGCCCTGCGGTCGCCGGTGATGTCGGCGAGGAATCGTGGATGTGCGTTCACTTGCCAGCCCTGATTAACGCCAAAACCGGACAACACGAACTGTGCGGGTCCGAAGCCGCCATTCCCCAATGCGATCGCGGTCCAGACGCCGGCGTTGCCCATGCCAACGACATCGGCCCGGCCATCACCGGTGATGTCCGCCAGGAATCGCGGATGCGCGCTCACCTGCCAACCCTGGTTGACGCCGAAGCCCGACAACACGAACTGTGCGGGTCCGAAGCCGCCATTCCCCAATGCGACCGCGGTGTAGACGCCGGCGTTACCCATACCAACGACATCGGCCCGGCCATCGCCAGTGATGTCCGCCAGGAATCGTGGATGTGCGTTTACCTGCCAGCCCTGATTAACCCCAAAATTGGCCAGGGCGAACTGAAAAGCTGCCGGAGCCTGAGCTTGCGCAGTCGTCGGCCCCGCGATGGAGACGGCGAGTGTCGCCGAGATGGCCAGTCCAGCTCTCAACCACGTGGAATTCATCAGTCCCCTCCATATGCTCGGTCAGGAATATATTCCAGAAGCCGATCAATGCCTGATTCAGCCAAATCGGCATAGTGACATCAAGGCGCGCCGGGTGCCAGTCAAATCACTATCGAGCCTCGAAATCAGCCCTGATGGGGTGATGAAGAAGAGCGCTTATCACATTCAGTCGAGATGTGGACCTGAACGGGCGACGCCTTCACGAGACGGTGGAGGCTCGGGGGATCAGGTCGATGGGTTGTTCTCGCACCGCGCCGTGGGGAGTCTCGCCGTTCAGGATTTCGAACAGCAGCTTCGCGCACTCGGCGCCGGCCTCGCGAGGGCGCAGGTCGATGGCCGTGATCGGTGGGTCAGCGTGTCCGAGCGGTGTGCTGTCTACACAGGACGCCAGTAGCAGGTCCTTCCCGATCACCCGGCCGGCCGCGCGTAGGACCGGAAGGGCCGCCATCGCCGAGCCGTCCGGGGCGCAGACCAGTGCGTCGATGTCCGCCGCCAGCAAGGCGCGGACGGTATCCTGTACGGCGATGGCAGGAGAGCCGAACGGCAGGTCACGCAACAAAACCGGCACACCATGAGAAGCGCACCACGACCGGTAGGCGTGCTGCAGTGTTGCGCCCCAGTCAGTGACCACACTGGACGCGAGCAGTGCGATGCGGCGGGCACCCGCGGCACGCAGGTGATCCAGCAGCGAAGCCAGCGTCGCGGCATGGTCGGACCGGACTATGCCGGCCGGCTCGGAGTCGCCGGTGAACCGTTCGCACGTCACCACCGGCACCGACGACGTCATGAGGCGGCTCGCCACCGAGTCGGCCTCCAGCGGGTCGCCGAGCACGATGCCGTCCACCCGGGGGAACGTGCCACGCCGCGAGGTGATCAGCGTGACGTCGTAGTCCTGCCGTGCCGCGAAGTCGACCACGCCGAAGACGAACGACATGTAGTACTCCGACCGGGTGAGGATCTCCGGCAGGTGCAGCCCGATCGCCCCGGTGCTGCCCCGGCGCAGTGACCGCGCGGACGGGTTGGGGGAGTACCCGAGCCGGGTGGCGACCGAGACCACGTGCTGGCGGGTCTGCTCCGAAACGCGCCCGGAGTTGCGCAACGCGTCCGACGCGGTCGTCTTCGACACCCCGGCCGCCCGCGCCAGCGCGATCAGCGTGACCGGCTCGTCCTTGCTCACACGCGCAACTCTAGTTCCCCGGCGGCGCCAACAGCGCGATTGACGCACTCACGGCCACTTCGGTGATGTCGGCGGGGTGTCCGCCCTCCTCCACCGTCGTGGCGATCAGCTCACGCAACCCGCCGAGTAGGACGATCGCCAGCTGCCTCGGCACGCCGTCGGGCCGGATCGCCCGCCACCGCTCCGTCATGACCAAGGTCTGGACCATGTCGGTGAACGCGGCCATCAGGTCTCGTGTGAGTGTCCGGCCGGACACGCCGAGCGCCGGCACGTCCCGGATCCAGCTCACGACGATCCCAGGCTGCGACTCCGCGCACCCGATCCACGCCTCGACCGCCTGCCGCACCTGTACCCGCCATGGCGCGGTCGGGTCCACGGACGCCGCGATCTCGGAGATCATCGCCGTGTTGGCCTCGGTCAGCAACGCGACGAAGCACTCCTCCTTGCCGGCGAAGTGCTCGTAGAACGTGCGGCGCGACGTGCGGGCTCGGCGGACGATGTCGGCCACCGTCGTGTCAAGGTAGCCGATCTCCACAATGGACTCCGCGAGGCCGTCCAGCAGTCGTTGCCGGTACGGGTCCCGCGTCATCACCGTGGTCACGCTAGTCCTCCCACGATCGCCCGGCCGCTTGTGATCGATGGTACAGCGGCGTACCGTGCGATGGTACGGCCGCGTACCAACTCCGAGGAAGGTGTTGCGCAGATGACGACGCTTCCGCCCGGTCCGTCCACACCAGTACTCGTGCAGGTGCTCTACGCGATGACCAGACCGCACAGGGGCATGCGGGAGACCCGGAAGCGGTACGGCGACGCGTTCGTGGTCAAGACGCCGATCTTCGGGCGCGCGCTGGTCATCAGCGACCCGGCCGAGATCAGGCAGCTGTTCCAGACCAGTCCGGACATCGCGGAGAACGTCGAGCCCAACCTCGGCCGCATCCTGGGCCCCGGCTCGCTGTTCGCGTTACAGGGCGAGGCGCACCGCGCCCAGCGCAAGCTGCTGGTGCCGCCCTTCCACGGCCGCCGCCTCGCCGCGTTCGAGCAGATCGTCGAGGAAGAGACCGTCAACGAGCTGGCGGGATGGCCGCAGGGGCGACCGTTCCCGGTGATGCCGTCGACCATGCGGATCACCCTCAACGCGATCCTGCGCGCGGTGTTCGGCGCGGAGGGCGCGGAGTTCGCCGACCTAAGGGACCTGCTGCCGAAGCTGGTCGCGCTCGGCTCGAAGCTCGCCCTGCTGCCGATCCCGAAGCGGGACTACGGTTCGTGGACCCCGTGGGGCCGCTTCCGGGCCCTGCGCCGCGAGTACGACGCGGTCATCAACCGGTTGATCGACAAGGCGACCGACCTCGACGATCGCAACGACGTGCTCGCCATGATGCTGCAGAGCCGCTACGAGGACGGCTCGGCGATGACCCGGAGTGAGGTCGCCGACCAACTGCTCACGCTGCTGGCCGCCGGGCACGAGACGACGGCGACGACGCTCGCCTGGGCGGTCGAGCGGCTGCGCCGGCACCCGGACGTGCTCGACGCCCTCGTCGACGAGGTGGACGCCGGCGGCAAGGAGCTGCGGGAGGCGGTGATCACCGAGGTGCAGCGAGTCCGCCCGGTCATCGACCTCGTGGGCCGCAACATCAGGACCGACGGCTTCCAGCTCGGCCGGTGGACGGTGCCGAAGGGGATGAACGTGCTGGTCAGCATCGACCTGATCCACGACGACCCCGCCGTGTTCCCCAACCCCAGGGCGTTCGACCCGTCGCGGTTCACCGGCACCAGGCCGGACCTGTACCAGTGGATCCCGTTCGGTGGCGGCACCCGTCGCTGCATCGGCGCCGCGTTCGCCGTCATGGAGATGAACGTCGTTCTTCGCACGATGCTGCGGGACTTCACGCTGGCGCCGACGAGCGAGCCCGACGAGCGCTGGCACTCGCGCGGCGTGGCCAGCGCGCCACGCGACGGTGGCCTGGCGGTCGTCCACCGCCGCACCACGGGTGCCGCACCGACCGCCACCACCACCTCGAGGGGAGCACACTCGTGACCGAACGAATCGCCGACGTCGGACGGGGGATCTCCCTCGCGTACGAGGAGATCGGTACGGGTGAGCCGCTCGTGCTCGTCGCGGGGCTCGGGCAGCAGCTGCACAGCTGGCCGACGGCGTTCTGCGAGGAGCTCGCCGCGCGCGGGTACCGGGTGATCCGTTTCGACAACCGCGACGCGGGCCGCTCGACCCACATGAGGTTCCGGCCGCCCCGCCCCGGTGCGATCCTTTTGCGACAGTGGCCGGCGGAACAGTACGACCTGACCGACATGGCGACCGACACCATCGGGCTCCTCGACGCGCTCGACCTGGCGGACACCCACATTGCCGGCGTGTCGATGGGCGGCATGATCGCGCAGACCGTGGCGGCACTGCGTCCCGAGCGGGTCCGCACGCTCACGTCGATCATGTCGAACACCGGCGCGCGCAAGGCCGGCCGGCCGGCGCTGTCGACATGGCTGCTGATGGGCGGCAAGCCGGCGCGGACCCGCGCGGAGGCCGAGGACCGAGCCGTGCGGATCTTCCGGCACATCGGCTCGCACGGCTTCCCGTTCGACGAGGCGGCGGTCCGCGAGCTGGCCGGGTCCGGCTGGGACCGGGACCCGTCGCCGGCCGGCGTGGGCCGCCAGCTGGCGGCGATCTTCCGTTCCGGCGACCGGACGTCGCGGCTGCGTGCGATCACCGCGCCGACGCTGGTGATCCACGGCGACCGCGACCGCATGGTGCACCCGACCGGCGGCGCCGCCACGGCACGCGCGATCGGCGGCGCTCGTTTGGAGACCATCCCCGGCATGGGCCACGATCTACCGAAGGGCGCGTGGCCGCGCCTGCTCGACCTGATCGACGACCACGCACGGCAAAGGAGCGAGGATGCCACGATCTAGCATCACCGGCCGACCGGTGATGATCACCGGCGCCGCCTCGGGGATCGGCCGTGCGTTGGCGCAGCGGTTGTCCCGGCTCGGTTCGCCGGTCGCCATCGCCGACATCGACGAGTCCGGTCTGAAGGAGACCGCGGCCTCCCTGTCCGGGCGGGTGCTGACCAGGGCCCTCGACGTCCGCGACGCGACGGACGTGCAACGGTTCGCCGACGAGGTGCGGGACTGGCTGCCGGCGCCGCTCGCCGCCGTGTTCAACAATGCCGGGGTCGCGGTCACGTCCACCGTCCTCGACGCGACGCCCGAGGACGACGACTGGTTGTGGGACATCAACTTCCACGGCGTCGTGAACGGGACGCGGGCGTTCCTGCCGATCCTCGTCGCGCAGGACGACGGCGCCATCGTGAACACGTCCAGTGTGTTCGGTCTCGTGGGCATGCCGTACCAGAGTGCCTACTGCTCGGCGAAGTTCGCCGTCCGCGGCTTCACCGACTCCTTGCGGCAGGAGCTGCGGGGCACCGGAGTACGTGCGGTGACCGTCCACCCGGGTGGCATCACCACGAACATCGCCCGCAACATGCGGATGCGCAAGGACCCGGAGGGGCGCGGCCGGAGCAGGGAACAGCTGGCCGCGGAGTTCGAGGCGATCACGATGACCTCGCCGGACAAGGCGGCCTCGATCATCCACAAAGGTCTTGAGGCCGGGAAGGCGCGGATCCTGGTCGGTCCGGACGCGTACGTGTTCGACGCGCTGGCCCGCCTCACGCCGACGCACTACTTCGACGTGCTCTCCCGTGTGCAGAAGCTCCTGCGCCCCGAGCAGAAGGAGATGGCGTGAGCGGAGCGTGCGGAGCGAACCATCGATGTTCAGGCCGGCTCGGAGCCCGCGGAGGGCGCCGGTGGAGCGGAGCTTGCGGAGCGTTCCGGCGCCACGGAGCGGGTGAGGAGACGGCATGACGCAGCATGTTGACGTGTTGATCGTCGGTGCCGGGCTGTCCGGCATCGGTGCGGCTTATCAGCTCCAGGCAGCGTTCCCGAACCGGACGTACGCGATCCTCGAGGCACGCGAGACCATCGGCGGCACCTGGGACCTGTTCCGGTACCCGGGTGTGCGGTCCGACTCCGACATGCACACGCTTGGCTACCGGTTCCGCCCGTGGACCAAGGCGAAGGCCATCGCGGACGGGCCGTCGATCCTCCAGTACGTCCGGGACACCGCGCGGGAAGCCGGTATCGACCGCCATATTCGTTTCGGTCACCGGGTCGTACGCGCCAGCTGGTCCACAGAAGACTCACGGTGGACGGTCTCAGCGGTCCACAACGGTCAAACGGTGGAGCTGACGGCGTCCCTGCTGTACCTGTGCAGCGGCTACTACCACTACGACGCCGGGCACCTGCCGCAGTTCGCGGGTATCGAGCGCTTCGGCGGCACGCTCGTGCATCCGCAGCACTGGCCGGAGGATCTCGACTACACGGGCAAGAACGTGGTCGTGATCGGCAGCGGCGCCACGGCCGTGACCCTGGTGCCGGCGATGACCGACCGGGCCGCGCATGTGACGATGCTGCAACGCTCGCCGTCGTACATCATGTCGCTGCCCGCGGAGGACGCGATCGCGAACACGCTGCGGCGCTTCCTGGGCGCGAAGCGCGCGTACTTCCTGGCGCGGTGGAAGAACGTCCTGGCCGCCACGCTGATCTACCAGCTGAGCCGGCGCCGCCCACGGCTCGTGAAGTCGTTGATCCGCAAGGCGATCATCAAGCAGCTCCCGCCAGGCTACGATGTGGACACTCACTTCAAGCCGACCTACCAGCCGTGGGACCAGCGACTGTGCCTGATCCCGGACGGCGACCTGTTCACGGCCATCCGTCACGGCAAGGCCTCGGTCGTGACCGACCGAATCAAGGAGTTCACCGAGACAGGCGTGCGGCTGGAGTCGGGCGACTCGCTGGATGCCGACATCGTCGTGACGGCAACGGGTCTGCGCCTGCTGGTGTTCGGCGGGATCGAGCTGTCGGTGGACGGCCGGGCGGTCGAGCTGCCGAAAACCATGGCGTACAAGGGCATGATGCTGAGCGACGTGCCGAACTTCGTGTTCACCATCGGCTACACGAACGCGTCGTGGACACTCAAGGCCGACCTGGTGGCCGAGTACACGACGCGCTTGCTGCGACACATGGACGCGGGCGGCTACGACCGGTTCGTCCCGACCAACGAGGACCCGACGATCACCGAGCGCCCGCTGCTGGACTTCCAGGCCGGCTACGTGCTGCGGTCGATCGACGAGTTCCCGAAGGCGGGCTCGCGCAAGCCATGGCAGCTGGGCATGAGCTACCCCCACGACGTGGTAGCGCTGCGCCACCGCCCCCTCGAGGACGGCGCCATGAAGTTCTCCCGGTAACTAAACATACGGTCGACCGTATAGTTCAAAACTAACTATACGGTCGACCGTACAGTTCGCTAGCCGAGGATCTTCGGTGGTTGCCACTCCTCGTTGTGCAGGTGGTGTGCCAGGAACGCGAACACCGTGGCGTACCAGGCCTTCACGTGGTTGGGCTTCAGGATCCAGTGGCCCTCGTCCGGGAAGTACAGGAACTTGTGCCTGCCGGGTTCGCGGGACGTGAGGTCCCGCCACAGGGTCAGCGCCTGGCCGATGGGGACGCGGTAGTCCTTGTCGCCGTGGATGACCAGCATCGGGGTGGTGATGCGGTCGGCGAACTGGTGCGGTGAGTTGCGGTCCGCCGATTCGGCGGTCATCTCGCGGACCCACTCGAACGCCCAGTCGGTGGTCGAGCCCATCTGCTCCATCTGCCACAGCGACGCGTGCGTGACGATCGCGCGGAAGCGGTCGGTGTGGCCGGCCACCCAGTTCGCCATGTACCCGCCGTACGAGCCGCCCAGCGCCGCCGTGCGAGTCTCGTCGATGTCGGGACGCGCGACGGCCGCGTCCGTGAGCGCCATCAGGTCGGTGTACGGGGCACCGCCCCACTCGCCCCAGTCGCGTTGGATGAAGTCGAGCCCGTAGCCCGTCGAGAGAGCCGGGTCCGGCAGCAGCACGGCGTAACCGCGAGCGACCGCGAGCCACGGGTTCCACCGCCAGTGCCACGCGTTCCATGACCCGAGCGGGCCGCCGTGCACGAACAGCAACAGCGGAGCCGGTTCCTCGCCGGCCGGTCGGGCGAGCCATGCCCGCAGCGGTGCGCCGTCCTCGGCGGTCGCGGTGACCTCGACGAGCGTTCCCGGCACGTCGACGGCCGGGGCGGGACCGCGTAGCGGTCGCGCTTCGCCGCCGTCGAGCGCCACCCGGTACGGGGTCGGCGGCTGGTCCACGGCCGAGCGCAACGCGTAGACCCATTGCCCGTCCGGCGACACCGACGGGTCGGTGAACGCGCCGGTCTCCGTCAGCCGGGTCACGTCGCCGGTCGCCGCGTCCACCCGCCACAGCGGTGCGTGCCCGTGGTCGTCGGCGACCACCACGATCGCGGTGCCGTCCGGCGTCCACCGGGGCGAGCCCGGCCAGCGGTCCCAGGAGTTGGTCAGCGCGCGTGGTTCGCCGCCGGCCATCGGAACGACGGCCAGCCAGGTGTCCCCGATCCGCTCGGGTGTGGGCAGCTTCCGTACGAGGACAGCGACCTGTGTGCCGTCCGGGGAAACGTGGGGTTCGCTGTAGTCGTGGTCCGCGTGGTCGGCGAGAACGCGCCGCTCACCGGTCGCCACGTCGATGGCCACGAGCGTGTCGCGTTGCGCGGCACCGGGTTCGGCGACCGCCCACATGGTCACGACCGTCCGCCCGTCCGGCGTGATGTCCCAGGCGGTGTCGTCATGCAGCGCGCGGCCGACGTGCCCGGTGAGGTCGCTGAACTCCTGGCCCGGTGCGGAGGCGAGCAACCTGGTGCGGGCCGGTCCGAGGTCGTGGTCCCAGAAGCGGACCGGGAACTCGTCGTGCAGGATCGCCACGACCGCGCCGTCCTTGCGCTGTTTGTGCAGTTCCTCGTCGTGCGCCGCGGTCGTGGCCGACGGCAACATGTTCGCGCCGAACACGATCGTGCCCGCGTCCCGCGCGACCGCCACACCCCGCACACCGCCGGGCGCGGACGCGACCTGTGCCGCCTCACCGCCGCCTGCGGGCAGCCGCCACAATGACTTCGCTTCCTCGGCGGGCCGCGCCGAGACGAACAGCAGGTCACCATCGGGGGTGAACGCGGCACCGGTCTCGCCACCCTCGCCCCGGGTCAGCTGGCGGGCCGGCCGGTTCCCGTCCGGGTCGACCTCCCACAGCGCGGGCACGAACCTGGTCTTCTTCTCGTCGAGGGCGGACACCCCGACGACCAGCCGGCGTCCGTCAGGGGAGAGCCAGAGACCGGCGGCGCGGGGGAGAGCGACGTACTCGTCGAGATCGGCGAAGTTGGTCACCCGGCTGTTCCTACCATCCGGGTCAACGTTGCCACTAAGGTCGAACAAGTGTCACAACAGACCAACTGGGTACCGACAACTGTCAACATAGACAAGCCCAGCGCCGCGCGAATGTACGACTGCCTGCTCGGCGGCAGCCACAACTTCGCGGTGGACCGGGAGTTCCTCGAGAAGATCCTCGCCGTCCAGCCCGAAGCAAAGCGCTTCGCGATCATGAATCGCGCGTTCATGCGGCGTGTTGTGCTCTTCATGCTCGACCAGGGCATCCGCCAGTTCCTCGACCTCGGCTCCGGCATCCCCACGGTCGGCAACGTGCACGAGATCGCACAGGGTGTCGACCCGAGGGCACGGGTCGTGTACGTCGACAACGAGCACGTCGCGGTCGCGCACGGCCAGCTTCTGTTGGAGGACAACGACAACGCGGCGATCGTGCAGGCCGACATCACGCAGCCCGGCCTGATCCTCACCGACTACGACACGCAGCGGCTCCTGGACTTCACGAAGCCCATCGGTCTGCTGGCCATCACCATCGGCCACTACGTGCTCCCCGACCAGAACCCGTACGGCGTCTTCGCGACCTACCGCGACGCCCTCCCGTCGGGCAGCTACCTGGCGATCAGCCACCTGACCAACGACTTCGCGACGGTCAAGGCCGACGAGCTCACCGAGATCATGAAAAGCTCGCAGAACAACGTGTGCGCCCGCGGCCGCGACGAGGTGCTACGCCTGTTCGGCGACTTCGAGCTGGTCGACCCAGGCCTGGTCACCACCTCCCAGTGGCGCCCGGAACTCCCGGACGAGGACGACGCACCAGAACGGGACGGCCTCTACGCGGGTGTGGCACAGAAGCACTGAGCACGGCCTGGGTAAGCCCTGAGGGCCAGCCGGTGCACGAGTGTCCCATTCGCTCGGACTCGTTGGCGAAAGTTGTCCACAGGGGCCCGCGACCAGGGCTTTTGTCCGTGTCGGTTGGTACGATGGCCTCGGGGTGGCCCCCCGGGTATGGGTGGGGGATGCCTACGCAACCATCTGTGTTGGCGTTGATCATGAACGCGATCTTGCCTCGACGGTCGGGTGCCGACGCGTGGGTCACTCGGATCTACCGGTGATCGGGCGGCTGTTGTTGCTTCGGGACGGCCCGCTTCGTCGGTGCCTGGCGGGGGTCGGGTGCGCAGCGCCACGTCACCGGAGGACTGCCGCCAGACCGGGTTCACGGTTCTACGACAGATCTGGGGCTCGACAACCCGAAAACCGGGAGAGCGGCTCAGGCGCGGTTGGCGCCTGGTGGCCAGACCACCGCGACGGGGAGGCCGCAGTGGCGGGCAGCGTCCACGACGTCCGCTGTGCCGCCGTAGTGCGTCGCCGGCTTGCCGTCCCACACCGCGATCAGCGTGTCGATCCTCGCCAGCATGTGCTCGCTCGCCGCCATGTAGGCCGCCGGGCCCGAGCGGGGGAACGGCATCGTGTGCACGGTGGCCGCGCGGTCGAGGAGGGCGTCGAACTCCGGCAGGTTGTCGGGGCCCACCTGGTTCTCCCGGTAGTCCGCCGAGGGCAGCACCACGTGCAGCGTCCCGCCCAGGTCGAGCACCGCGTGGGCGAACACCTGGTCGGCACCCTGAGCGAGGCATGTCACGCCGGACAGCCCGCCAGCGGCGTGGGTGGCCAGTGCACTCCGCATAGCATCGCTGACCAGTGGAAACGATGCCGGCGTCAGGTTCGTGTGGCCGGTGATGCCGATGCGGGGCACGGTTTGTTCCTTTCGGCCCGGCCCTTTCCCGGCCGGCAAGTGTAGGTTCGTCAGTATGTCTGGGCGTCTGGTGAGTACACGGTTCGTGCACCCCGCCCTGTTCTACCGCTCAGAGGACGAGTACCAGGCCACCATCGTGCCTTTCGTGACCGAAGGACTCGATCTCGGGCAGCCGGTCGCGGTCTCGGTGCCCGGCCCCCGGTTGCGGCTGGTCCGCGAGGCGCTCGGCGACGCGGCCGGCGACGTGAAGCTGCTCGACATGACCCACGAGGGCCGCAACCCCGGCCGGATCATCGCCGGCGTGCTGCGGCGCTTCGCCGACGCCCATCCCGACCGGCACGTCCGCATCGTCGGCGAGCCGATCTGGCAGGGCCGCAGCGACACCGAGTACCCCGCGTGTGTGCAGCACGAGGCGCTGATCAACGCCGCGTTCGCCGGACGGGACGTCACCATCCTGTGCCCGTACGACCTCGCCGGGCTCGACGAGACGGCCATCGCCGACGCGTACGCCACGCACCCGGAGGTCTGGGACGTCGACGGCCAGAGCCGAAGCGACCGGTACGACCCCGACGACGTCGTGAGCCGCTACAACCAGCCGATGACGACCCCGACCGTCGAAGGCTGCCGGATCGCCGTGCCGGCCGACGTCGGCACCGCCCGCCGGTTCGCCGTCGCGGAGGGCCAGCGCTTCGGGCTGGGCGAGGAACGCCTGCAGGACCTTGCCCTGATCGTCACCGAGTTGGTGACCAACAGCATCGTCCACACGCCTGGGCCTGGTCACCTGGTCGTGTTCTCCGACGGTACCCACGTGGTGTGCGAGGTCCGCTCGCCAGGCAAGCTCGACCCGATGGCAGGCCGGCACCCCGCCGACCCGGACAACCCCAACGGGCGCGGGCTCCTGCTGGTCAACGATTTGGCCGACCTTGTCCGAATTCACGCTGGTCAGGAGGGCTCCGCGGTCCGCGCGTTCCTTCGTGTGTGACACTTCTGCACCGTTGTACGCCTAACGGGCAGGGGGCCGTTCAACAGACGAGGATGTTCGTGACAGCAGGTCAGGCGGCGGCTGATCTGGCCGCCGCGGTGCGTGCGGCCCGCGGCGGCGACGAGGCGGCTTTCCGGTTGCTGTACCGGGAGGTACAGCCAGGACTATTGCGGTATTTGCGTGGGTTGGTCGGCGACGACGCGGAGGATCTGGCGTCGGAGACGTGGCTGCAGATCGCGCGGGACATCCGATCGTTCCGCGACGAGGGCGCGGGGTTCCGCGGCTGGGCGGCCACCATCGCACGGCATCGGGCGCTGGACCACCTGCGCCGCAACCAGCGACGGCCGGTCACCGGAGTGTCGCTGGACATGGTGGCCGATCTGCCGGACGGGCAGGACACGGCCGAACAGGTGATCAGACTCGCGGCCACGAACGCGACCGTCGCGTTCATCGCCACCCTGCCGAGAGACCAGGCCGAGGCGGTGCTGCTACGAATCGTGCTCGGTCTCGACGTGAAGGCCACGGCCAAGGTCATGGGCAAGCGGGCGGGCGCGGTGCGCACCGCCGTCTGGCGCGGGCTGCGCACCCTGGCCGAACGACTCGAACAGCAACGCGCGGACGCGGGTGTGACACACGCGGGCGCCGGGACGCCAAGAAAGACGAGATGACTATGCACGCGCGAGGCAACGACCCCGACCCACTCGGGGCAGTGCTGCGTGCGGCGAGCGCGCCCGCGCATCCGGAGGAGCTGACCGGCGAGCACCAGGCGGTGGCCGCCTTCCGGGCGGCCGCGTCCGCCCCGCCACGCCGGTCGCTCCTGGCACGTGCACTGACAGTGAAGGCCATGGTCATAGGAGGTCTGGTGGCGTCAACGGGAGTGGTGGTCGCCGCGGCTGGCGGCGCATTGCCGTGGTCGTCGCCCGTCCCTCCGGCCGACCCGCCGGCGGTGACCGAACCAGCGTCCGTGCCGGCCGTGCCCTCGTCGCCCGGGCTCGACCCGCGAACCACGGACGAGGTCACACCGCCGACGTCCGTCCCGTGCCCGGCGTCCTGCACGGACACCCCGGCGTCGTCCCACGGCAGTCCGACGGACAACCCGGGCAATAACGACAAGGACGGCGGCAAGCCGTCGAAGACCGACTCCGGCAAACCGCCGGTCGAGACCCCGACACCGTCGACCGGCCCCCGAACTCCGGCCAGCAAAGCCCGCGGCGCCGCGACCGCCGTGCCCCCCAGCGGCGCCATACCGCCGTCTCCGGGTGGCTGACCGGATGGAGTGGGTTCGGGCCGCGAATTCCCCCAGACACCGGCCCGAACCCACTCCCCCTATGCCGACAAACCGCCATCTCTCTGGCGCGACGTTCGGATCCGCGGTGGCGCACGAGTGTCCCATTCGCTCGGACTGGCCCCCGAAAGTTGTCCACAGGCCCTTGCGACCTGGGGTTTTGTCTGTGTCGGTTGGTACGATGGCCTCGGGGTGGCCCCCCGGGTATGGGTGGGGGATGCCTGCGCAACCATCTGTGTTGGCGTTGATCATGAAACGGTCTCGGGCGATGTCGGGGCGTTGAGCCCGGGCGGCGGTTTCGTGGTTTGACTGCGGGAAGTGCCCGTTTCGCGGGCGGTTCGAGTCGGTTGCTGCGCGAGGAAAGGCGTCCTTCATCACGCCCACGGTGAGGAAGGCTCCCCGCACCGCACCGCGCTCGGCCAGGGCCGGCTCCCGGATGCCCTGAAGGGCACCCTCGGGACATCAGCCACCACCTGACGGTGCAACCCAGCTCGCCCGCCCGAGAAGCAAGACTTTGACGGAGCCCTGCGGGGTATGGGTGGGGATGCCTGCGCAACCATCTGTGTTGGCGTTGATCATGGAACCGCTCGAGCTACGTCGGGGCGTTGAACCCGTGTGGTGGTTCGCGGTTGTGCGGGCTGACGGCGGGAAGCGTCCGTTTTGCGGGCGGTTCGAGCAGGTGGCCGTACGAGGAAGGCGTCCTTCCTAATGCCCAGCAAAAGGAAGGCTCCCTTCACCGCACCCGTGGCATTGCCGGAACGCAGGGAGCCTCAGGTCGCGAAGATGATTGCTTGTGGGCGGGTGCTGTGTGGGTCGAGGTTCAGGTGGGCTTTGACCGTGAAGCCGGCGTCCGTCAGCCAGGTCGCCACCTGGTCCGGCTGGCGGCGGTGGACGTGGACCTTCATCGGGTGGCCGCCGTAGCCTTCCGTCTTCAGTCGGGACTCGTCGCCGACGTGGAAGCCGACTTGCAGTGGGCCGCCTTGGCGCAGTACGCGGCGGAAGTGTGCGAGGACCGCGGGCATCGCGTCGTCGGGGATGTGGATCAGTGACCACCAGGCGAGTAGTCCGTCGACCGAGGCGTCGGCCAGGGGCAGGTCGGTCATCGAGCCCACCTCGAACCGCAGGGCGGGGTGGGCTCGCCGGGCCACCTCGATCATGGTGGGGGAGAGGTCGATGCCAAAGGCGTCGATGCCCAGGTCGTGTAGGCGTGCGGTGACGTGTCCCGGGCCGCAGCCGACGTCCGCGACCGGGCCGCCGCTCGGCACCATGTCGGCGAACAACGCCAGCGCCCCGCGCAGGAACGGGTCGGCGGCCACGAGGTCGGGCACCATGTCGACGTAGCTGGTCGCGACCGTGTCGTACGACGTTCGAGTGTCTTCCAGCCAGCCGTCCGCGATCATGGTCTCACCGTAGATGTCGAGAACCCGGGCGTCGCTCCGACTTGGTGTCACAACCATCAAGCGTGAGGAGCGGGACAATGCGGAAGGTCATCTACTGGGTGCACGCCTCGGTCGACGGGTTCATCTGCGGGCCCAACGGGGAGTTCGACTGGCCGGAGTTGACGCCGGAGCTGTCCGCGTACTCCGACGCCCTGACGGAGCGGGTCGACACCTACCTGTACGGCCGGGTGGTCTGGGATCTCATGTCCAGCTACTGGCCCACCGCCGACCAGGTCTCCGACCACCCGCACGACCTGAGGTTCGCGCCGATCTGGCGGGACACGCCGAAGGTCGTGTTCTCCCGCACGCTCACGGAGGCCGGCTGGAACACGCGGGTCAGCGCCGATCTGGAAGGCACGGTCCGCGCGCTGAAAGCCGAGCAGGGCAAGGACATGGTGCTCACCGGCGGTGCCGAGGTCGCCGCGGCGCTCGCGCGTATCGGCCTGATCGACGAATACCAGGTGGTCGTCCACCCTGTGGTGCTGGGCGGGGGCAAGCGGCTGTTCCCGGTGGGGGAACGGCTCAACCTGAGGCTCGTCGCGACGCGCGGGTTCGACAACCGTGCCGTGCTGCTGAGCTACCAGTGAGCGTTACCGGACAATTACCGCGCAGTGCGCCTCCTGGTGATCCCCTGATGGGGTAGCTACCAGGAGGAAGAGTCCGATGTCGACGGGACACGAAGAGCCGGTCTGGACGGACACAGTGGCCAAACCGAGCTTCGGCAGGGAACTGTTCGCCGGCCGGCTCAGGCTCGACCTCATCGACTCGATCCCGTCATTCGCGCTCGACGCTGACAGTTCGGCGTTCCTCGCGCGGCTGCGGGCGTTCTGTGTGGACACAGTGGACGGACGGGTCATCGAGCGCGAGGACCGGATCCCCGACGAGGTCGTCGACGGGCTCAGGGACATCGGCGCCTTCGGTATCAGGATTCCCAAGGAGTACGGCGGGCTCGGGTTGCCGAATACCTGCTACCACCGGGCACTGATGATCGTCAGCAGCGCGCACTCGTCGCTCGGGGAACTGCTCGCGGCGCACCAGTCCATCGGGCTCGTCCAGCCGTTGCTGCTGTTCGGCACCGACGCGCAGTGCAAGGAGTTCCTGCCGCGGTGCGTGCGGGAGATCTCCGCGTTCGTCCTCAACGAGCCGGACACCGGCAACGATCCGTTCCGCCTGCGCACCACGGCCACCGCGGTGGCCGGCGGCTACCTGCTCGACGGGGTGAAGTTGTGGGCCACCAACGGGGTGCGCGCGGGCTTCCTCGTCGTGATGGCGAAAGGGCCGGGCGGGATGTCCGCGTTCGTCGTGCCGGCGGACTCCCCGGGTGTCACCGTCGAGCACCGGAGCTCGTTCCTCGGTCTGCGTGGGTCGGCGACCGGGGTGATCCGCCTGCGGGACGTGTTCGTTCCCGTGTCGCGGCGGATCGGCGTGGAGGGGCAGGGGCTCGAGATCGCGTTGGCGGCGCAGGACATGGGCCGGCTGTCGGTGCCGGCGATGTGTGCCGCGGCGGCGAAGTGGAGCCTGAAGGTCGCGCGGGAGTGGTCGCGGGAGCGGGTCCAGTGGGGCAGGCCGATCGGCGCCAACGCGGCCGTGGCGAGCAAGATCTCCTTCATCGCGGCGACGGCCTTCGCGTTGGGGGCCATGGTCGAGGTGTCCGGCCGGCACGCCGACGCCGGGCGGTTCGACACGCGGCTGGAGGCGGATCTCGCGAAGCTGTTCGCGTCCGAGAAGGCGTGGCGGATCGCCGACGAGCTGGTGCAGATCCGCGGCGGGCGCGGCTACGAGACGGCCGAGTCCGCGGCGGCGCGTGGGGAACGCGGGGTCCCGGTCGAACAGTTGTTGCGGGACGTGCGGATCGCGCGGATCTTCGACGGGTCCTCCGAGGCGTTGCGGGTGTTCGTCGCAACCGACGCGCTGCGGGAGTCCACTGTGGTCGGTCGGCCGGTGCCGTCCTCGTCGCTGGCGGGGTCGTTCGGCGTGCTGGCCCAGCACGTGCGTTTCGTCGACCGCGCGGCGCGCCGGCTCGAGCGCCACATCGACACCGGCAAGGCGCGGTGGGGATCGGCACTCGGGTCACGGCAGATGTTCCTCGGCCGGATCGTGGACACCGCCGCCGAGCTGTACGCGATGACCGCGAGTTGCGTGTACGCCAAGGCACTCGGCGACTCGGCGGTCGAACTGGCCGACGCCTTCTGCCGACAGGCCCGGCGTCGCGTGGCCGCACTGTCCGACCAGCTGTGGGTCAACACCGACGACCACGACGGCACGGTCGCCACCCGAGTGCTGGCCGACTCCTACACCTGGCTGGAGGAGGGCGTGCTGGACCCGTCCATAGCGGGCCCGTGGATAGCCCCCTGAGTTCAACAAACCGCGGCGGCCAGCAGCGCTTCGGCGACGGTGGTCCTGGTGTTGAGGATGGCTTTGCCGTCACGGTGTGCGGTGACCAGGCCGGCGGCACGCAGCGCGGCGAGGTGTTGTGACACGCCGCTGGCGGACATCCCGGTGCGGCGGGCCAGTTCGGTGGTGGACACCGGCGCGCGCATCTCGACCAGCAGCTGGGCTCGGCCACGTCCGATGACGGCGCTCAACGCCTCGGATGCCCGCGCCGGCCCTTCCCACAGCGTGGCCGCGCCCTGGGCTGGAAAGGCGAGTTGGGGCGAGTCGCCGGTCCAGACACTGAGCACAGACGGCCAGACGAAGACCGAGGGGATCAGCACGATGCCGCCACCATGGGGCGCATCGGCGGCGGAGCAGTACGGCTGGGTGATCGAGAGCCCGTCGCCCCGCCAGCGGACTCGCTGGTGAAGGTTGTCGAGTAGTACGGCGGCGCCGTTCTCGGCAAGCACGCGGGAACGGCTGTGTACCTCGGCGCCCAGCAGGACCCGTATTCGCGGCCAGTCGGCGGCGATGGCGATGCGCCAGTACTCGGTGATCTCGTCGGCAAGACGGCGCAGCCCCGCCTCGGGGTCCGCGTACAGGTCTTGAACCACACCGGTGTGAACGTCCTCGTAGAGGTCGAGGTGGGCGCGGACCACCTCGGGCGGCGTCGCACGCAGTACCGCCAGCTCGGTGTCGAGGTCGGGTGTCAGGCCGTCGGGCGGCGGGGTGAGGAAGTCGGGCAGGTATCGCGGCTCAGCCGGAATGAGCCGCCAGAGCAGACCCTCCATGAGGCCGGCGTCGACGAGCCGGGGCCGCACCTTGTCCACCCAAGGAACGTGGACGACGTGGCCGCTCGGGTGGCGGAGGACCCGCACGCTCGCGACGACCTCCCACAGACACGAGACCGCGAACCGGATACGGGCGACGGCGTTCGCCGACAAGCCGATGGCAACCACGACGGCCCTTCGTTTCAGCTGGAGCTGAAACAATACCGTCGCCGCGACCAGCGCCGCAGACTCACGGGCATGACCGATCAACACCTCAACACCAAGCTGTTCCGCTCGATGCACACCGGCGAGGGGCCCCTCGTCCTGGTCAACGCATGGGACGTCGCGAGCGCCCGGATCGCCGAGGCCGCCGGTGCCCCCGCGATCGCGACGACCAGCGCCGGCGTCGCGTGGAGTCTCGGCGCACCCGACGGCGACGCGCTCGGCCGTGATCTCGCCGTCGACCTCATCGCCCGGATCGTGGCCGCCGTGTCCGTGCCGGTGACCGCCGACATCGAGTCCGGTTTCGGTGTGACACCCGAGGAAGTCCGCGCCACCGTCAGCAGGGTCGTCGCCGCGGGAGCAGCCGGGGTGAACATCGAGGACGCGCTGCACACCGGCCCGGCGTCGTTGCGTGACGTCGACGACCAGTGCGCCCGGCTGGCCGCCGCCCGCGCCGCCGCCGACGACGCCGGCCTGCCGTTGTACATCAACGCGCGCATCGACACCTTCCTGCGTGGTGTCGGCGGTGTCGACGAGACCGTGGCACGTGCGACCGCCTTCCTCGCCGCCGGCGCCGACGGCGTGTTCGTACCGGGCGTCAGCGACCCCGCGACGATCGCGACCCTCGTCAAGGCTGTGTCCGCGCCGGTCAACGTGCTCGCCGGTCCCGGTGCGCCCTCCGTGGCGGAACTGGCCGAGCTCGGCGTGGCCCGGGTGAGCCTCGGTTCGTCGGTCGCCGAGTCCGCGTACGCGGTCGTACGACGTGCCACCGAGGAGGCGCAGGGCGCCGGCACGTACACCACGCTCACCGACGCCCTCGACTACGCCTCACTCAACGCCCTCATGCGGCACTGACACGCGCGGGTCACTGGCTCGCCAGTTGGGTGCCCAGCGGGGTGCGGCTGTGCTGGAGGAAGCGGCCCGTGCGGTAGGTGGTGATCAGGCCCGCGTCGCGCAGGATGCTCAGGTGTTCGCTGACCGTGCTGTTCGGGAGGGCGCACTGGCGGGCCAGGCCGGTGGTGGACGTCGGTGCGGTGAGCGCGGCCAGCAGTATCGCTCTGGTGCGGCCGATCAGCCTGGCCAGCGCGTCCGGCGGGTCCGAGCGCGGCTCCCACAGCGCGGCGATGCCCCGGGCCGGGTAGTCGATCGTCGGCAGCCATGGCCGGTCCAGGACCACGCCCACGTTCGGCCACTCGAACGTGCTCGGCATCAGCACCAGGCCAGCGTCCGCGTCGCGGAAGCCGGTCGTCTCCAGGTCGATCACCAGGTTCGGGTGTTGCCAGCTGATCTTCGGGTGCAGGTCGGACAGCACCGCCGCCAGTCCACCGTCCGCCAGCTGCCGGGTGCGGTACGCGATGTCGCCCGCCAGCACGTCGTTGATCCGTGGCCACCACGGCTCGATCAGCCGTTCCCAGCACGCTTCGAGGGTGTCGGTCAGCAGCCGTCGCGCGCGCAGCGGGTGGTTGACCAGTGACTGCGCCGGCGGCGGCAACCGGCGGCCGTGCTGCCCGCGCAGGCAGCGCCCCAGCTCGGAGCGCACCTGTCTGGCCGGGGTGTGCCGCACGACCGCCAGCTCCTCGCCGAAGCGGGCGGACGGTCCCGGTGGCGCGGGGACGAGAAAGTCCGGGTTGTACGTCGTCCTCGGCATGACCTGCAGCAGCGGGGTCAGGTCCAGTTCGTCCAGCGCCGGCGCCACTTCCCGCAGCCACGGCTGGTGGTAGCCCTGCCGGTGCGGCTGCGCCAGCAACCGCACCGCGTTCAGGGTTTCCCGCAGCGGCGAGATCGCCCAGCGGCAGGACGCCGGGTCGGTGATCCGGAACGTGACCGGCATGCCGAGCAGCCTCCATTTCGGTGTCAGTCGAAATCATGGGTACCCGGCGGCGGGTGCCGCAACCTGTGCGGCATGGCTTTTCGGGTGCTCTGGTGGTCTCGCGCGGTCTCGTTCGCCGGGGACGGGATCGGTCGGACCGCACTGGTGCTGCACGCGGCGACGCAGGGTGCCACGGCGGTCAGCCTCGTCCTGCTCGCGGTCGCGTTGCCGAGGTTTCTCGGGCCGCTCGCGGGCGCGCTCGCGGACCGCTTCGACCAGCGGCGGCTCATGGCCGTGTGCGAAATTGGACAGGCCGCGGTCTTCGCCGTGCTGGCCGCGTTCCTGCCGCCGCTGCCGGTGCTGATCGCGTTCGTGCTGGTGTCCGGCGGGTTCGCGACCGCGTTCGTGCCGGCGGGCCGCGGCGCCGTGCCGGCACTGGTCCCGCACAAGGACCTGGGACGTGCCAACGCGTTGCTCGGCACCGCGTTCAACCTCCAGGTCGCGATTGGACCGACGATCGGCGGGCTCGCCGTCGAGTTCGGCGGCGCGCGGGTCGCGTTCACCGCCAACGCGGTCACCTTTCTCGTCTCGGCACTGATCCTCACCCGCCTGCCGGCGCTGAAACCCACCGGCCACCACAGTGGACTGTGGACGGAGATGGTGGCCGGACTGCGTTTCGTCGCCACCACGCCGGGACCGCGTGCACTGGTGCTGTCACTGTTCGTCGCGGTGTCCTTCGCGGCCATCGACAACGTGGCGCTGGTGTTCCTGGTGTCCGACGTACTGCACGGCTCGGCGGCCGAGTTCGGTTTCACGCAGGCCGCGTTCGGGGTCGGGATGCTCGCGGCGTCCACCTTGCTGGTCTTCGGCCGTGGCGCGGCGGGAGCGCTGGTGATCGGCGGACTGGCGTTGTCCGCCACGGGTACGGTCGCCACCGCGCTGCTACCGACGATCCTGGCCGTCGCCGCCGCGCAGTTGATCGCCGGGATGGGCAACGGCATGGAGAACGTCGCAACGGACACGCTCGTGCAGCGGCTCACGCCCCGGCACATGCTCGGCCGTGCCTTCGGCGCCGTTGCCACGGCGGCACAACTGGGCTCCGCGGTCGCGTACGCGGCAGCGGGTCCGCTCATCGGCGCGGTCGGGCCACGTGGTGCGTTCCTGGTGGCCGGCGTGGGCTGCGGGCTCGCGCTGCTCCTCGCGATCCCCGCGATCCGCGCCACGTCACGATCGGATGCGACCGGCGGCCTCCCGCGCACGGACGCCGAGGTCGCCGGGCAGTGACGCCAGCGAGTCCACAACGGACAACGCGGTGTCCGCGTCGCCCGTGACACGCCAGTAGGCTTCCGCCGCCTCGGCCCGGGCTTCCCCCGCGGGCCCGGTCTCGGTCAACATCGCGCGGAGCACAGGCACGGCTTGTGCCGCGGCGACACCGATCGTGCCAAGCCACACGCACGCCGTCGCGTCCGTCCGCCAGCCGAAGCCGACGTCGTGCTGTGCGGCCTCGCCGGTGCGGACCGGGTGTTCGGTGATCTCGGCCATGAGCACCGGCACCAGGTTTTCCTTGTCTCCCACCGAAAGCAACGCGTGCTGCGCGTACTGCCGCACCCGAGCCGGCGCCTCGGTCGCCAGCACCCGCAGGCGCGCGATCATCTCCGGACTCGCCCGGCGCCACCCAGACACGCGGTGACTGATCTCGATCAGCGCGGAGTTCGCGCCGGCGCGACGTAGCCGGTCGACCACGTCCGCCGCCTCCGGACGCATGAGCAGCTGCGGATCACCCCAGGTCGCGGTCGCCAGCAGCAGCTTCGCCGCGTGCTCCGCAAGCGTGGGTTCGGTGAGCTTCCGCAGGATGTGGGGCAGGAGCTCCGCGCTGAACTGTCGCCCCACGCCCACGTTCTCGACCCGTTCGATCCGCTCGACGAGGTGCGGCAGGCAGCGGCGGTCCGCGAGCGCGGCGAGCCTGGTCACCGCGGCGTCCGCCAACTCGGCGTGCGTGAGCAGCGCGGCCACCGCGTCCTGGTACGCGGCCGTCCGCCACGACCGCGAGAGCCGGCTCACCGCAGCACGCCGGATCTCGACGTTCTCGTGCGCCAGCAGCGCGATGCCGTACGGCTCCACGAGCCGCGAGTCCTCGGTGCGTGCGGCGGAGTCCGCCAGCCTCGGCGCCTGGGCGGGGTGCCGCGCCGCCATGGCCAGCAACCACTCGACGTGCGACTCCGGCGCTCGGCGCACCAGATCGTCGACAGCCGCGACCGGTGTGTCCCACTCCGGCTCGGCCCACGGCAGCTCAGCGAGCACGTCGCCGGGCGTGCCGGCGCACAGCGTGAGCGCGTCGAGCATGCCCGGCTGGACGTTTCGCGACACGAGCAGCGCACCGAACGCCCTGCCGAACCGGGCGAGGTCGTCATCGGACGCTGCCCAGCCTTCGTGCACACCGGCCGCGATGTGCAGTGCCAGCCGGGTCGGCTCGTCGTCCGAGGTGAGATCGACCGGGCCAGGGGCGCCGCAGTAGGTGAGCGCGAAGGCCGCGATCCGGCTCAGGTCGTTGTGCGCCAGTGCTTCCACGAGCCGCGCCGGACCGGCGCCTGCCGCGGCCGCCACCCGTACCGCCCAGTCGTCCATGGCGTGCGGTGACAGCTCGACCTCGATGTCCAGGAACGCCAGCAACGCGTCCATCGCCCGGTCGCTCACCCGCCCGGGCGCGTCGAGGTAGTAGTCGAAGTCGTCGATCACTCGTTGCCACGCGCTCATCCGGTCACTCCGAGTACAGCAGGGAAATGCCGCGCAGGACCTCCGCGCGCATCTGGTCGCCCGGCTCGTCCGCGTAGGCGATCACCGGATCGCTGAGCGCGGCGATGGCCTGCGCGGCTCGCACCTTCTCCCGCAGGGTCGGGTCGGGACCGGCGGCCAGCCGGTTGGCGGTGAGCAGCACCTCGGTGAAGCGGCGCAGGATCGGACCCTGCGCCAGCAGTGCCAGGTCGTGCATCATGTTGTCCCGCAACAGCGCGCGGTGTCGCAAGTAGACGTCGAGCAGGCGCTCGAACACCTCCTGGCGGGAGGTGGCGCCGTCGACCGCCGTCGTCAGGTCGTCGACGAACGGCTCGGCGATCGCCGACAGGAGGTCGGCCTTGGTGGGGAAGTGGTACAGCACCGCGGTCTTGGTCAGGCCGAGCTGCTCGGCGATCTCCCGGATCGAGGTGTGTTGGTAGCCCTGCCGGACGAACAGGCGTCGGGCGGCCTCGAGTATCTGCGCGCGGGTGCTGAGCATGTTCTCAGCATAACGTTGCCTGACCGGCGGTCAGTTATGTACCGTCTGAGTTACTGACCGACGGTCAGGAAAGGGGATAAAACAATGAGGGTACTTGTTTCTGGCGCCAGCCTGGCCGGTCCGACGCTGGCATACTGGCTGACCCGCCGGGGGCACGACGTGACGATCGTCGAGCGTGCGGCGCGGCCAAGGGAAGGCGGCTCGCCGATCGACGTGCGTGGCGCGGCCGTCGACGTGGCCGACCGGATGGGGCTGCTGCCAGCGATTTCCGCCGCGCGGGTGCGCACCGAGGCCATCGAGTACGTGGACGGCCGTGGCAGGCGGAAGGCGAGCATTCATCCCGAGGCGTACGCGGAGCCGGGTGGCCGCGACATCGAGGTGGAACGTGGCGCCTTGGTGAACCTGCTGTACGACGCGACGAAAAACGACACGGAATACCGGTTCGAGGAATCGATCGCCACGCTGGCTCAGGACGCGGGCGGCGTTGACGTGACGTTCGTGCGTGGCGGGCCAGAACGGTTCGATCTGGTCGTCGGCGCGGACGGGACGCACTCGATCGTGCGCCGCCTCGTGTTCGGGGAGGAGTCGCGGTTCCTGCGCCACCTCGGCCTGTACGTCTCGATCGTGTCGGTGGACCCCGCGCTGGGCACGGAGAACCGGGGTGTCATGTACAACTCGCCGGGCAGGCTGGCCGGCGTGTACCGCTACCGCGGCAAGGCCGACGCGGTGTTCATGTTCCGGTCGCCGGAGCTGAGCTACGACCACCACGATCTGCACCAGCAGAAGAAGCTGCTGTCGGACGTGTACTCCGGCGAGGGCTGGCAGGTACCGGCGCTGCTCGACGCGGTCGCGGCCGCCGACGACCTGTACTTCGACGCCGTGAACCAGGTCCACATGTCGACATGGTCGCGTGGCCGCGTGACGCTCGTGGGCGACGCGGGCTATTGCGCGTCACCACTGTCCGGAATGGGCACCACGCTGGCGATGGTCGGCGCGGCCGCGCTCGCCGAGGCGCTCGAGTCGGGGGAGGACGCGCTGGCCAGGTATGAGCAGGCGCACCGTCCACTCGTGACAAAGGCGCAGGCGAGCGTCTCGCGTGGGGCCGGCATGCTGGTCCCCGCCACGAGCGGTGCCATCTGGCGTCGCGACCAGTTCACGAAGCTGCTCCCGATGCTGCTCGCCGGCAGGCGGTTGGTCGGGCGTTAACCTGCGGCATGGCCAGTCGCAGAGGAGACCTGTTCGGCGGCGCGGACGACCCGAGGTTCCAGGAACCGACGACGGGTGACGAACGCACGATGCTCGCCGCCATGCTCGGCGCTCAGCGGAAAACGTTGACGATGAAGTGCGCCGGCGTGTCGGCCGAGTTGGCGAGCAGGTCCGTGCCGCCGTCCACTTTGTCGTTGCTCGGCCTGGTACGACACCTCGCGGACGTCGAACGCCGGTGGTTCCGCCTGGTACTGGCCAAAGAGGACGCTCCGCCACGCTTCTCCTCCGCCGCCGACCCGGACGGCGACTTCGACGGCGCGACCCCGGACGTGGCGGACGAGGCATGGGCGGCGTGGCGGGACGAGGTGACCTTCGCCGAGGCGTTCGTCGACACGGCGCCAGACCTGGACGTGACAGGCGAGGACGTCTGGCGGGGGACGGTATCGCTGCGCTGGGTGCTCATCCACATGATCGAGGAGTACGCCCGCCACAACGGCCACGCCGACCTACTCCGCGAACGCATCGACGGCGCGATCGGGATGTAGCGCGGTGACCGACCACGTTCGCCGGGTCTCGCCGTTCGCGCTGTGAAAGGCGCGGTCATCACACTCCCGCTGTGGTGACCGGCGCGTTCATAGCGTTGGGAGTGCCCAGCGCGCCTTTCACAGCAGGACCGCCGGCGCCTTTCGCGGCGGTCGACATCCTGGTGTCCGAGCCGGTTGACGTGGTCGGAAGCGACCGTTGTGTTGAACTCAGCGGTCTCCGGCGTTGGACTCGCGGGTCCTGAGTGTTGGACACGCGGTTGTCCACAGTCGCCTGCCCGCGCCGGCCGGTTTTGTCGGTGGTGTGCCGTAGCGTGGAACCGGGGGCCGGAGGCCAGGGGTTGGTGTCGTCGGCTGGTTATAGGCGGGCGAAGAGCCAGTGGTCTGTTCTGCCTGGGTCTCTTACCGCGGCGGCTAGTTCGGTGGCCTGTACCGAGTCGCTGCCGGCGGCCAGGTTGAGCACCGCCTCGGCCAGCGCGGTGATCTCGGGGCTGAAGCCGTCGCCGGTTTCCACGTCGTGGAGGAACGTCGTGCGGTCCACCGCGCCGTCGGCGTTCGTGTCGGCGCGGGTCGCGATGGCCTGCCACAGGGCGGCGTAGGCGTCGCGGACGGCGCGGGCCGATTGCGCGCCCGGTGGGGTTTCGCAGGCCTGCGCCAGCCGCAGCGCGTACACCGCCAGGTCGTCTCCGGTCAGGTGGCCGTCGTGGTCCGAGTCGAACCAGTCGAAACCCGTGCGGGTGCGCATGATGCGGGTGGCCCACGCGATGATCTCGTCCAGGCCGGTGTCGAGCAGGTCGATGTGCGTGGCGTCCTCGTGCCGTACGAAGTGGACGTCCGTGCCGGCCGCGCGCAGGTCCGCGGCGAACGCCGAGACCACCGGCGCCGGCACCGTCACGTCCGCCGAGCCCGCCGTCACGTACACCGGACGGTCCATCTTGGTCACCGGCACCCGGCACGCCGCCAGGATCGACGCGAGGCCCGGGCGCCACGACAGATCGGTCAGCCCGGCCTCGTCGCATACGCGGCCGCGGACCGCGTGGTCCATCTCCGCGAGCGTCGCGTGTGCCGCCAGGTCGACCAGTTCGCGACCGGTGGGAGTCAGGAAGTCGGCACGCACCCCGGCGAGCAGGTACGGCAGCAGCAGCGACACCGGCCGGTCCCCGGACGAGGTCAGGAAACGCACCAGCTGCGGCATGTGCACGGGTGGCGCCAGCGCGACCGTGCCGCGGAAGTCGAGCTCCGGCGCGTACCGGCTGGCCACCAACCCGGTGAACAGAGCCGCGTGCCCGCCCTGCGAGAAACCGGCGACGAGCCACGTCCGCCCGACCCGGTCGTCCAGGTTCCGGGCCGCGCGGACGATGTCGATCACGTCGTCGGCGACGGCCTCGCCGTGGAAGTACGGGTGCGGACCCGGTGTGGCGAGGCCTTCGTAGTCGGTGGTGGCCACGGCATAGCCTGCCGCGAGCCAGCGGGCCACGTGCTCGCGTTCGCGGCGGGTCAGCCCGGCCCTCGACGCCAGACCCGTTGTGCCGTGGGCGTAGCTGACCACCGGCCACCCGGCGGGCGGCGCCGACCCGAACGGCACGAAGACCGACCCGCTGACCGCGCGCCGGGTCCCGTCGTAGCCGACGCCGCGGTAGGTGACACGGGTTCCGTCGGCGGCGTGCGCGGGCAACAGCGACTCGGGCAGAGGGTGTCGCTCGAGCAGGTCGCCAGTTCGCACAGTTTTCGAACGTAACCCGTGCCACCTGGGCGAAGCGCACATGTCACTCCGCGGTACCGCGACATCACCCCGATGTCGCAGCCCGTCCGTCAGCGGCGGTAACTCCAGCGGCGGCCGTTGCGTACGGGCATGCGGGCGCCGATGCCGGCGGCGTGCAGCGCGAGGCAGAGCAGGCCACCGGTGATGAACACGCTCGCACCCACTGCTGGGGCGGCGTCTGCCAAGTCCATGATGAGAGCAATGGCGAACAGTATCGCCGCGACGATGGCCAGCATGTCGGATCCTTTCAAGGAGACGGACCTCTTCGTCCCTGAGTACCCGCCCGCTACCCTGCCAATCTCGCGTAACTCCCGTGGATCGGTGACCTTGACACAGGACAGACCATCTCGCCAGCGGTCGGAGGTGCAGTGGGGTGACCCCGATTTCACCGTCCGTGTCGCCGCGACCGACGATCTGCTGCGCGTCCAGCGGGAGAACACCGCCAACGGCTGGTCGCGGCGCTGGAGCTCGGAGGGCGCGTTGCTGCGTCAGGTCGAGTCCGTCGCCGGCGTGTTCCTGTGTCCAATGTTGCGTAACGGTGGACCGATCACGGAGCCGGAGTCGTACCGGTGCTGGGCGTGGTTCGTGCTCGGCACCGAGGAGGGCACCCGAGGGGTCACGCTGCTCGACGTCAGCAGGGCGATCTTCGAGACGCTGCCGGAGCTGGAGAGCCCGACCGAGCTGCGCCGTGTGATCAAGGCGACCATGGCCCGCGTGATGCTGGGCTCCCGGTTCGAGGACATGTGGTGATCGGTCCAATGTGGAGTACGCGATGACGGTCGTGATGACGTTGCTGGTACGGGACGAGGCGGACATCGTGGCCGCGGTCGTCGAGCACCACCTCGCCGCCGGTGTGGACCTGGTGGTCGCCACCGACAACGGCTCCGTCGACGGCACAGTGGACATCCTTGCCGCGTACGAGAAAGCGGGTGTCGTCGAGCTGCACCACGAGCCGGGCCGCGACTACCGCCAGGGCGAGTGGGTGACGCGGATGGCCCGCCGCGCCGCGCGGGTGCACGGCGCGGACTGGGTGATCAACGCCGACGCGGACGAGTTCCTGTGGACGGACGTCCCGCTGCCGGACGTGTTCGCGGCGGTGACGGGCGACGGGATGACCGTGCCGAGGGACAACCTCGTCGCCGACCCCGCGGCCACCGGCTCGTGGCCGGATCGCCTCGTGTTGCGGGACGAGCTGTCCCTGTCCCCGCGCGGGACCAGGATCGGCCCGAAGTTCTGCCACATCGGCGATCCGGACGTGACCGTGGCGTACGGCAACCACACCGCCACCGGGCCCCGATTACGCCCGCCCTTCGCCGCACCGGGCGAGCACCCGCTGCGCATGCTGCACGTCCCGGACCGCGGCTTCCAGCAGTACGCCCGCAAGATCGCGAACGGCGGCTCGGCGTACGCGGCGAACACCGAGGTGGGCGCGGAGGTCGGCTGGCACTGGCGCGAGGACTACGAACGCCAGAACGCCGGCACCTTCGCCGAGGTCTACGCCAGCCGCCAGCGCACCGCGCGGGATGTCGAGCGGCAGCTGGCCCTGGGTGAGCTGGTCCACGACACCCGATTACGCGACCGCCTGCACGCGCTGGTGCCCACCGCGGTGCTGCCTGATCGATTATCCGAAGTCCTGGGGTGATGACGTTGTACAGAAAGCTGATCGTGGTGCTGGCGTTGGTGCTGGCGGCCGGGGGTTGCGGGTTCGCGGGGACGGCCGTGACCACCGACGGGACCGCGATGATGGTCGAGGACGGCTTCGACGTCACGGACATGACGTTGCTGCAGTCGACGTGGTGGACGTGGGCGGCGTCGGCACCGGAGGAGAGCAACCCGGTCAGCGACACGACCGGTGAGTACTGCGACGACAACCAGCAGGTCGGTGTCTGGCTCCTTGCCGGTTCCTTCGGGGAGACCGTGTCCCGCGAGTGCACCGTGCCGGCCGGTGTCCCGGTGGCCGGGCCTGCCGTGAACCTCGTGTCGGACACCCGGGCGGACTGCGACCAGTTCATGCGGGACGCCGAAGGGGTCGTGACACTGAACGGCACCGAACTGCCATTGCACAAGGCGAACCCCGTGCCGATCACCTTCGACACGGTGGCGGGCAACCCGGTGACCGGCGAGGCCGGTGAGTTCGAGGGCTACGGCTGCGGCCTGTGGTTCTCGGTGGACCAGCTCGAGCCGGGAGACCACGAGCTCATTATCGAGGGAAGCGGCACCGGCTTCTCGCTGTCGGTGACCTACGCCCTGACGGTCGTGGCCACCTAATCCCACACCTCACGAACCTGCGCCACCACGTCCGCTGACTGGGTGAGACCGGCGCGGGCGGCCGGTGCCCGACGCGCCGGATCCAGCACGTTGCGCCCGATCGCCGCCACCGCGGCGGCGTCCGGGGTCACCAGCGCCACCTGTGAGTCCCGGCGAAGGTCCTCCACCTGTGCGAAGGCGCCGCTCATCGCCGTGAAGCCGCGGGGGATCGGGGCAAGGACGACGATGCGCTCGTAGCCCGACGCCAGGTCCGCGTTGACGCTCGACCGCACTCCGCCGTCCATGTAGCGCTTGCCCTCGATCGTGACCGGGGGCCACACACCCGGCACCGCGCAGCTCGCGGCGACCCCCAGCGTCAGCGGCACACCGGCATCTCGGTCGAACACCCGCAGGGCGCCCGTTTCCGTGTCGACCGCGGTGATCAGCAGTCGCCGCGACTCCGGCCACTCCTTGACCGGCAGCCGGGAGGAGATCACGGCGATCCGGTCCGCCTCCGTGCCGCTCCCGGCGCTGCGGGACAGCTTGCCGATCCGCTGCCGGATCCGTTGCGGCGCCTGGGAACCGACCATCGCGAGGGCGAACCGCAGCATGACGCGCGGCCCGAGCGCCGCGGCGACCTCCCCGTCGGGTGGGGTGAGCTGTGCCTCGTACCGCTCTCGCGGGTCGAGGCCGTTCGCCAGCTGGGCGCCGACCACCGAACCCGCCGACGTGCCGATCACCACGTCCGCGTCCCGGAGATCGACCCCGGCCTCGGCGAGACCCGCGAGCACACCCCACTCCCACGCGATCCCCGTGATGCCTCCGCCGCCAAGGACAACCGCACGTCGTGTCACGGGCACATCATCTAGCCTTTGCCAGGTGACCGTCGAGCTGACCGTGCTCTCGCGTGTCGCCTACCGGGGGAAGGAGATCACCGGACCGCGGCTGCGCGGGCTGCTCGCACTGCTCGCCGGCGAACCCAAAGGCTGTGGCGCACAACGGCTGATCGACGGGCTCTGGCCGGACGACCAGCCCGACAATCCCGCGAAAGCACTGCAGATCCTCGTTTCCCGCATCCGCGCACAGCTCGGCGACGGCCTCGTCGTCCGCACGCCGACCGGTTACCGGCTCGCGCTCGACGAGACCCAGATCGACGCGTCCGCCGTGCTCCAGCACGCCGCCGCGGCCGCGGAACGCGCCAGAACGGGCAACCACGGCGGCGCGCTCGAGCACGCCGAGGTCGGCCTCGCGCTCTGGGACGGCCCGCCGAAACCGGAGGAGACCCGCGACCCGCTCGCCGATCTACGTGCCGAGCGGGCCGTCACCTACCGCACCCTCGCCAGGGCTCGTGCCCTCGCGCTCGCCCGGCTCGGCCGCCACGGTGACGCGGTCGAACCGCTCACCGACCTCGCCGCCGCGTACCCGCGGGACGAGGAGATCCTGCTGGAACTGCTTCGCGCCGAGGCCGCCACGAGGGGCCCGGCCGTGGCCATGGCCCGCTACGACACCTACCGCCGCGCACTGCGGGACGAGCTGGGTGCCGACCCGGGCCCCGCGCTCCGCAGGGCACACCAGGAGCTTCTGCAGGACGAGCAGCCCACCGTCCGGCACGGGGTCGCGCACGAGCCGAACCCGCTGCTCGGCCGGGACGACGACCTCGCCACGGTCGCGGACCTGCTGCACTCCGCCCGGGTCGTGTCGGTCGTCGGTCCCGGCGGGCTCGGCAAGACCCGGCTCGCGCACGCCGTCAGCCGACGTTGGACGCGGCGGTCCGTCCACTTCGTGAGCCTCGCCGGTGTCGCGGCGGACGGGGACGTGGCCGCCGAGGTCGCGTCCGCGGTCGGGCTCGCGCGTGGCGGCAAGGCCGTGGTCCCCGGCATCGTCGACACCCTCGGCACCGGCGCGCTGCTCGTGCTCGACAACTGCGAGCACGTCCTCGCACAGGCCGCGGACCTGGTCGCCACGCTCGTCGCGATGGCGCGGGACCTGCGGATCCTCACCACGAGCCGGGCACCGCTGGGGCTGTCGTCGGAGTCGGTGTACCCGCTGCCGGAGCTGGACCAGCCCACGACCGTCGAGCTGTTCCACCAGCGGGCCAGGGCGGCCCGTCCCGGCGTCGATCTGCCGGACGCGGCGGTGGCCGAACTGTGTGCCCGCCTCGACGGGCTGCCGCTCGCCGTCGAGCTGGCCGCCGCCCGCGTGCGGGTGCTGCCGGTCGCGGAGATCAACGCCAGGCTCGCGGACCGGTTCGCGTTGCTGCGTGGCGCCCGCCGCGACGCGCCGGAACGACACCACACGCTGCACGCGGTCGTCGACTGGAGCTGGCACCTGCTCGACGCCGACGGCCAGGCCGCGCTGCGCGCACTGTCGATCTTCCCTGGCGGGTTCACGGTCGAGGCCGCCGACCGCGTGCTCGACCGGGATTCGTTCGACACGCTCGAGCACCTCGTCGACCAGTCGCTGCTCAAGGTCGCCGACACCCCGAGCGGCGTCCGGTTCCGGATGCTGGAGACCGTCCGCGAGTTCGGCGCGGCCCGGCTCGCCGAGTCCGGCGACACCGATCGGGTGATCGACGGCGTACTCGCGTGGGCGCGGGACCTCGCCGCCGGCCACCACGACGCGGTGTTCGGGCCCGACCCGGTCCCCGTCGGCGACCGGCTCGCGGCCGAGCAGGACAACCTGCTGCTCGTGCTGCGCCACGGCCTGGCCCGCGGGGACGGCGCGTCGGTCGCCGCGGCCGCCGCCGTCCTCGCCGGCGTGTGGGCCGTCAACGCCAGCTACATCCGTGCCGGCGCGCTCGCCGAGGACGTCGCCCAGGTGCTGGCCCACTACACGCCCGCGCCCGAGCACGTCGAGGTCACCCGCACCGCGGCGGCGTTGTGCCTGGTCAACGCGATCGCCGTCCAGCAGGGTGGCGTGGCACGCATGCTGTACGCCCTGCGCAGGCTGCCTGCCGGTGTCCCGGACACGCCGGTTCGGGCCGCGGCGGCCGTGCTCGCCACCCCCGACGTCTTCGCCCCGGACCACGCCGCGCTGCGGCAGTTGGTCGCCGGCGGTTCACCACAGGTGGCCGCGTTCGCCGGGATGGTGCTGAGCTACTACGCCGAGCAGGCCGGTGACCTGCCGGCCGCCATCGAGGCGTCCCGACTGTTCCGGAACGCGTGGGCGGCAAGAACCACGCCGTGGATGTGGATCCTGTCGCTCTCGCGGATCGGTGAGCTGACCCTGCGGGTGGAGCGGAACGAGGAGTCCCGGGCCTACTTCACCGAGGCGGTCCGCGTGCTCGACGAGATCGGCGCTCCCCGTGACGTGGTCGGCGTGTACTGGGGCATGGCCGTGTCCAACCTGCAGCTCGGCGAGCTCGACACGGCCGAGCACTGGGTCGGCCGGGCAACGGCCGACAACGCGGGCACCCCGACCGACGAGGGCCCGGTGGTCGAGGCAGGCGCGGTCATGTTCGGGCTCGTCGTGCGGGGTGAGCTGGCGTTGGCCCGCGGTGACGTCGACACGGGCCTGCGGCTGTGGCGTCAGGCCTCGGTCGCGCTGGACACCGTGGACCTCCAACTCGCCGACCCGGACGGTCTGACGCCGTGGGCACTGGAGACACAGGCGGGCGCGGTCACCGCCCATGCCCGGTTCGGCAGGCTGGACCTTGTCGCGGACCTGCTGTCAGAGCTGCCGCGCAAGCTGACGCTGCTGCTGTCGAACCCGCTCCGGCGAGCGTCGGTCCACGTCCTCGAACAGCAGCTGGCCGGCGCGCTGCTGGTCGCGGTCGGCATGACCGACCTCGCGAGCGGGGACACCGCGTCCGGGGTTCGGCTCCTGGCACTCGCCGAGCACTTCAAGTTCCTGCGCGGATTCCGGCCGAGCATGTCCCCGGCCGACGTGCGCGCCGCGGCCGAGAACGCCGACGGGCCGGTGTACTCCGCCGCGTTGGCGGAGTACACCGGCCTTACCCGGACCGAACTGCGGGCCGAGGCACTCGCGGTCCTGCGCTCACGGGTCAGTGCGGCTGCGGATCCCGGTTGAACAGCTTCTTCGACCACAGGTAGCCGACGACGGTGAGCACCACGCCCCACCCGGCGGCGAGCCACCCGTTGTGCCCGATCGGGCCGCCGATCAGCAGGCCGCGCAGGGTCTCGATGATCGGCGTGTACGGCTGGTACTCCGCGAACCAGCGGGTGCCCGACGGCAGCGACTCCAGCGGGATGAACGTCGTGGACACGAACGGCAGCAGGAACGACAGCGGCAGCGGGGTGTTGCTGGCGCCCTCCACCGTCTTCGCCACCAGGCCGAGCGCGACGGCAAGCCAGGTGATCGCGAACGAGACCAGCAGGACCAGCCCGGCGACCGCGACCCACTCGACGAGCCCCGCCGTGGGCCGGAAGCCCAGCGCCAGGCCGACGCCGATCACCAGCACGACGACGACCACGTTCTGGACCACGCTGCCGAACACGTGCCCCGTCACCACCGACGTGCGGGAGACCGGCATGGTGCGGAACCTGTTGACGATCCCCTCGTTCATGTCCATCCGGATCGACACCGCGGTCTGCACGGCGCCGGAGGCGATCGTCATGAGCAGGATCCCGGGGACCAGGTAGTCGATGTAGTCGGCGCTCCCGGCCGCGGCGCCGACACCGGCGGACATCGTGTTGCCGAAGATGTAGGAGAACAGCAGCAGCATGATGACCGGGACGGAGAGGGTGCCGACGATCATGCTGGGGTAGCGGAGGACGTGCCGCAGGTTGCGGCGGAACATGGTGGCGGAGTCGATCATCGGGTCTGCACCTCCGGTGCGTGGTCGGCCTTGTGGCCGGTCAGTGCGAAGAAGACGTCGTCGAGGTCGGGCGTGTGCACGGTGAGCGAGTCCGTCTCGATCGAGGCGTCGTCGAGGCGGTCGAGCAGCGCCTTCAACGCGCGGCGGCTGCCGTCGTTGGGGACGGTCAGCGTCAGCGCCTCCAGGTCACGCGACGTGTTGCCCAGGATGCGGGCGGCGGTGTCCAGCTCGCGGACGTCGGCGAACTGCAGCTGGACGTACCCGCCGGGGATGCGCCGCTTCAGCTCGGCGGCCGTGCCCTCGGCGACGATGTGGCCGTGGTCCAGCACCGCGATCCGATCCGCGAGCTGGTCGGCCTCCTCCAGATACTGGGTCGTGAGGAAGATCGTCACGCCACCGGAGACCAGCTTCCGGATGATGTCCCACATGGCGTGGCGGCTGCGCGGGTCGAGGCCCGTGGTCGGTTCGTCCAGGAAGATCACGCGTGGTTCGCCGACCAACGTCATCGCCAGGTCCAGGCGCCGCCGCATGCCGCCGGAATAGGTCGCCGCCGTCTTCCTGCCGGCCTCGACCAGGTCGAACTGCTCCAGCAGGTGTGCCGCGCGGCGGCGGACCTCCGGCTTCGGCAGCCGGTACAGCTCACCCATCAGGCGCAGGTTCTCCTCGCCGGTGAGCAGGTTGTCCACCGCCGAGAACTGGCCGGTGACGCCGATCGCCTCGCGGACCGCGTGCGGGTTCTCCGCGACGTCGTGCCCGGCAACGGTGATCGTGCCGGCGTCGGCGGTGATCAGCGTCGACAGGATCTGCACCGCGGTGGTCTTGCCGGCGCCGTTCGGGCCGAGCAGCGAGAAGATCGTGCCGGCCGGCACCTCTAGATCGATCCCGTCGAGGACCACGTGGTCGCCGAACTTCTTGCGGAGCCCGGTGGCCCCGATCGCGGTAGTCATGGTGTTTCCCCTGTTTTGTTCCGTGTTCGATGGGGAAAGGTTGCGGTCGGCGCGGATCAGCGGGGTTTCACTGTGGTTTCAGCGGCTCTCAGCCGGTTACATAGCCGTATGGATCTTGGATTGAAGGACCACGTCTACCTGGTGACCGGCGGCAGCAGGGGGCTCGGCTTCGCCACGGCGTCCGCGCTGGTCGGCGAGGGCGCGCGGGTGGTGCTGACGGGACGCACGGCCGAGACGGCGTCGGCGGCGGCCGAACAGCTCGGGGCCGTCGGGGTGGCGTGCGACAACGCCGACCCGGACACGCCCACCCGGCTGCTCGACGTCGCGAAGGAGCGGTACGGGCGGGTGGACGGGCTGCTCGTCAGCGTCGGCGGACCGCCGGCCGGCACCGTCATCGAGGCCACCGACGAGCAGTGGCGCGCCGCGTTCGAGTCGGTGTTCCTCGGCGCGGTGCGGCTGGCACGCACGGTCGCGGCGTCACTGGGGACCGGCGGGTCGATCGCGTTCGTGCTGTCGTCGTCGGTGCGGGTGCCGCTGGGCAACCTGGGCATCTCCAACGGGTTGCGGCCGGGCCTCGCGATGGTCGCCAAGTCGATGGCGACCGAGCTGGGGCCGCGCGGTATCCGGGTGAACGGCCTGCTGCCGGGCCGTATCGCGACCGACCGGATGACCTACCTGGACGCGCAGGTGACTCTGGAGCAGCGAGAGGCGTCCCGTGCCGCGATCCCGCTCGGCCGGTACGGCGAGCCGGACGAGTTCGGCCGGGTGGCCGCGTTCGTGCTGTCGCCGGCCGCGTCGTACCTGACGGGCACGATGATCCAGGTGGACGGCGGGTACCTACCGACGTTCTGACCGCGGCACGACCAGCCCCGACTCGTACGCGGCCACCACGGCCTGTGTGCGGTCACGCAGGCCGAGCTTGCCGAGCATGCGACTGACGTGGGTCTTCACGGTCTCCTCGGTGACCACCAACCGCTGGGCGATCTCCGTGTTGGAGAGCCCTTCCGCGACGAGCCGCAGGACGTCCGTCTCCCTCGGCGTGAGCATGGTCAGCTCGGGCGGCCGGGGCTGGGGCCTCTGCCGGGCGAACTCGCCGATCAACCGGCGGGTGACGGTCGGCGCGAGCAGCGCCTCACCGGCGGCGATCACGCGGACGGCGTCGAACAGCCGCTCTGCGGTGACGTCCTTCAACAGGAAGCCGCTCGCGCCGGCACGGAGTGCGTCGTAGACGTACTCGTCGAGGTCGAACGTGGTGAGGATGAGCACGCGCGGGCCCGTTTCGTCGGCACTGGCCAGCTGCCGGGTGGCCTCGATGCCGTCCGTGCCGGGCATGCGGACGTCCATCAGCACCACGTCCGGCCGATGCTCCCGGCACAGCCGCACCGCCTCGGCGCCGTCGGTGGCGGTACCGGCCACGGTGAAGTCGGCCTGGGTGTCGAGCAGCGCCGCGTACCCCGTCCGCACGACCTCATGGTCGTCGGCCACCACGATCGTGATCACTCCGCCACCACCAACTCACCCGCTCCGCAGGCTCCGCTGCATCGTCGCCCTCCTCGGGCGAGTTGGCGCCGCGAACGTCGATGATTCGCTCCGCGAGCTGCGCTCATGATGCCTCCACCGGCAGGATCGCTTCGACGAGGAACCCACCCATCGCGGCGGGACCCACCCGAAGGGTGCCACCGACGGCGGCCGCCCGTTCCCGCATGCCGGTGAGCCCGTGCCCGTCAGGGTTGGCGGGCCCCGGCCCGTTGTCGCGGACCCGTACCTTCAGCTCGGTCCCGTACCGCAACTCGACATCGACGGCGGCCCCCGGCGCGTGCCGGCGGGCGTTGGTGAGAGCCTCCTGGACGATCCGGTAGGCGGCCAGCTCGACCCCCGGATCGAGGGGGACGGGCGCCCCGGACACGATGAGCCGCGCGTTCGCGATCTGCCGTGCGTCGTCGAGAAGCTCGACGAGCTGGGCAAGCCCCGGCTGCGGCTTGAGGTCGGCGGTGCCGGTGCCGTCCTTGAGCACACCGAGCAGCCGCCGCATCTCCGTGAGCCCGGCCCGCGCGCGGTCCCCGATCTCCGAGAAACGTTGCGCGCCAAGGGCTGGCAGGTCGGGCGTGGTGAGCCGCGCGGTCTCGGCCTGCACCGCGATCATCGAGATGTGGTGGGCGACCACGTCATGCAACTCCCGCGCGATCCGGGCCCGCTCGCCTCGTGCGGTGTGCTCGACAAGCGTGGTCGCGACCGCCTGCCGCGCGGCCCGGTGCACCAGAGCCTCCTTGCGCGCCTTGGCCGCCACCCCAGCCCAAACCGCGGCCGGCCCGACCGCGGCGAGCAACACCGTCACGACGGATGGCCGGATGAGCGCAAGCACCACAAAGGGCGCCGCAAGCGCTTGCGCCCACACGGCGCCAACCCTGAACAGGGCGATCACAAACGCCACCGCCGCGGCGACCGTGAGCACGTCCAGCAGTGCGAGCGAAAGAAACCCAGCAGCAGCAACAAGCGCAACGGCCCCCACTGGGCGAACCACCCCAACAGGAACCGACCCCACCACGGCGAGCAGGCACAGCATGAGCCCGGCCTCGACACTGGTCTCCACCGCCCGGCCGATCGCCTCCCCAAAGGCACCAACCCCGAGCACGACCCCCACGGTTTGGCCTGCCCCCACCACGTGCCCAGCCGCCTTCACCGCCCGCCCGGCCATGTTCACCGCCCGCCCGGCCACGCTCGCTTCGCGCCCGGCCATGTTCGCTTCGCGTCCAGCCAGGCTCGCTTCGTGCTCGACCGCCCTCGCTTCGCGCCCAAGCACTCTCACCGCCTGCCCCACGAAGGTCCCGGCTCCCACCGCTGCACGAAAGTCCCACTCGTGCGCCGGGGGCCCCCCGGTTTCAACGCTACCCGCGACGACCGACATTTCCGGCCCTGCGCCCGGCAATCGGGAACAGGTTCACCCGCCGACTCCGAGCGAATGTCCCATTGGTGCATCCGGGGGTCCCCCGGTTTCAACGTTACCGGTGGGCACCGACAGTCTTGGCGTGTTCGAGGGTCCGTTGTGGACAACTCGTCTGCCTGTCCTTGCTGGCTGGCCCCAACTTCCCGCATGGCTGCCATTGTCTCTGCTGCCAGCGGCGTTGGCGTCACTCGTGGGAGCGACCTGCGTTCGCCGTGCCGAGCCCAGCGGCGTCAGCTCCACGCGGCATCGACTCAGTCCTCGTTCAGCCGCTTCGTCACGGCCCGTAGTGCCGTCTCCCATGGGTAGTCCGGCAGCGTCTTCTCGCCTTGGTTGGGTGGATTGGGCACGAACCCACCCTCGCCCAGGAGCACCTCGACCCCGGCTTCCCGCAGTAACCGGACACTGCGCGTGAAAGCGGGATGAGCGGCGAGGGCTGTGTTCACGAACGGCAGGACCGCCAGCGGTAGCCCAAGCCCGATCGCTTCGTTGAGCACCCCGAGCGCCAGGTTGTCGGAGATGCCGGTCGCCAGTTTGTTGATCGTGTTGGCACTCGCACCGCCCACGATCATGGCGGTCGCCGGGGCAGGGCGTCAGGCGCGCCGGGCTGCTTGTATTCGCTGCGCACGGGATAGCCGGTCTGAGCTTCCAGGGCGGGTTGGTCGACGAACCGCAGGGCCATGGGCGTTGCGATGACACAGACGACCCAGCCCGCATCCTGCGCTTGGCCGACCAGTTTGCCGACATCACGGGCTGCCAGCGTGGCGCAGGTGACGATGTGGAGCACGTGGGGGCCAACTCGCCGGCCGGCCTGACCTTTCCGCATGGCCGGCATTGTCTCTGCTGGTAGCGGCGTCGGTGTCACTCGTGGGAGCTATGTCGTTCGCTCTTGTCGGGGACTGTGAGGATCGCTCCGGGTTGGGACGACTCGGGGGCTGTTGGTCCATAGCCTCCTTGGGTATGGAAGCCACCATCGAGGTCGCCGGGTTGCGGAAACGCTTCGGCGGCACCACCGCGCTCGACGGGATGACCTTCACCGTCGGCGCTGGGCAGGTCACCGGGTTCGTTGGGCCCAATGGTGCCGGCAAGTCCACGACCATGCGCGTCGTTCTCGGGTTGGACGCCGCCGACTCCGGGCACGCGCTCGTCGGCGGCCGCCGTTACCGGGAGCTGTCGCGGCCGCTCACCCACGTCGGGTCACTGCTGGACGCCGGTGCGCTGCAGCCGTCCCGTTCCGCGCGGAACCATCTGCTCTGGCTCGCGCACTCGCAGGGGCTCGCGGCCCGGCGGGTGGACGAGGTCATCGAGATCACCGGGCTCGGCTCGGCGGCGAAGCGTAAGGCCGGCGGGTTCTCCCTCGGCATGCGTCAGCGGCTCGGCATCGCCGCGGCGTTGCTCGGGGACCCGCCCGTGCTCATGCTCGACGAACCGTTCAACGGCATGGATCCCGAAGGCATCATCTGGATGCGCACCTTCCTGCGGCAGAAGGCCGCCGAGGGTCGCGCCGTGCTCGTGTCGAGCCATCTCATGAGCGAGCTGCAGGACACCGCCGACCACCTGGTCGTGGTCGGGCGCGGGAAGGTCATCGCCGACGCCAGTGTCGCGGAGCTGATCGCCGCCGCGTCCGGGGACCGTGTCACCCTGCGCACCACCGCACGCCAGCCCGCGATGACCGTGCTCGCGCGGGCCGGTGCGGTCGTGACCGTGGACGGGGCCGACACCATCACCATCGCCGGGCTGCCCGCGGCCACGGTCATCGCGCTGCTCACCGATGGAGGCGTGCCGTTCACCGAGGTCAGCGCCCATCGCGCCTCGCTGGAGGAGGCCTACATGGAGCTGACGCGGGAAGCCGCCGAGTTCAGGGCGGGGGAGCGATGAGGTCGCTGATCCACGCCGAGTGGACCAAGTTCCGGACCGTCCGCGGCTGGATCGTCGGCATGCTCCTCGCGATCCCACTGACCGTCCTCATCGGACTTCTGGGTCCGGCCACCAGCAACTTCAGCTGCGCCGGCCCGAACGGCGAATCCTGCGCCGGCCGGAACCCGCCGACCGGACCGGGCGACATCCCGGTGATCGACGCGTTCACGTTCGTGCACCGCACCCTCACCGGCGACGGCAGCATCACCGCGCGGGTCGCCGCCCTTCCCGACAACGCCGAACCGTGGGCCAAGGCGGGCGTCATCCTCAAGCAGGGCACCGAACCCGGCTCCTCGTACGCGGCGGTGCTGCTCACCGGCCACCACGGCGTGCGCATGCAGCACAACTACACCGAGGACGTCGCCGGCCCTTCGTCCAATCAGGACAGCCAGTGGCTTCGCCTGTCCCGCAAGGGTGACTCACTCACCGGCGAGGTCTCGCTGGACGGCGAACGCTGGGTCACGATCAGCACCGTCCAACTGGGACTGGGGGAGCGGGTCCAGGCCGGCATGTTCGTCTCCTCGCCGCAACATGTCGAGATCAACCGCTCGTTCGGCGGCGTGGACGCGACGGGCGGGTTGACCCTCGCGACCACGACGTTCGACGAGGTGCGCACCGACGGCGACTGGTCGGCGGACTGGCAGGGCGCCGACGTCGGTGGGTCGCCGGACGACGCCACCGGGTTCACCGAGAGCGGTGGCGAGTTCACGATCACCGGCACCGGTGACATCGTCCCGATCACGCCGTCCCTCGGCAGCCTCGGCAAGACCGTCGAGAGCACGCTGATCGGTGTCTTCGCCGGGCTCATCGCGGTGCTCGTCGTCGCCACGATGTTCGTCACGAGCGAGTTCCGGCGCGGCCTCGTCCGCACCAGCCTCGCCGCGAACCCGCGCCGCGGCCAACTGCTTGCCGCGAAGGCGGTCGTGATCGGCTCAGTGTCCTTTGTGGTCGGTGTGGTGGCGGCGGCGATCACGATCCCGGTGGTCGAGAACCTCGAGGTCGCGAAGGGCTTCTTCCTGTTCCCGACCTCGACGCTCACCGAGCTGCGCGTGATCGGCGGCACCGGTCTGCTCTTCGCGGTGTCGGCCGTGCTCGCGGTCGCGGTGGGCACCCTCCTGCGCCGCGGCGGGGGGACGGTCACGGTCGTGATCGTCGGGATCGTCCTGCCGTACCTGCTGGCGATCGCGTCGATGCTTCCGCCGGGCCCGGCGGACTGGCTCACCACGGTCACCCCGGCGGCGGCGTTCGCCCTGCAGCAGACCGCCGTGGAGTACCCGCAGGTCGCATCCGACTACGTCACGGCGGACGGCTTCTTCCCGTTGTCTCCCGCCGGCGGTTTCGCGGTGCTGTGCGTGTACGCGGCGGTCGCCGTCGGGTTCGCGTTCGCTGCGCTCCGTAGGAGGGATGCGTGAGCGGAGCTTGCGGAGCGAACCATGGGCACCACGCCGACGAACGGCGTCACCGAGCCTGCGAGGGGACGGCGTGATCGGCGTGAGCGCGTTGCATGCCGAATGGACGAAGGTTCGTACGGTGCCGGGCACGATCTGGCTGCTGCTCGGCACCGTGGCGCTCACCGTCCTTCTGGGTGCGCTGGCCACCAACGCGATGGCGCCCGGCGGCGACCCGGCCGAGTCGGCCCTCACCGGCGTGGCACTGGGTCAGGCGATCGTGGTGATCCTCGCGGTCGCCATGGTGAGCGGCGAGTACGCCACCGGCATGATCCACACCAGCCTCATCGCCGTCCCGAAACGCCTGGACATGTTGGCGGCCAAGGGAATCGTCGTCAGCGCGCTGGTGCTGGTCGCCGGCACCGTGGCCGTGCTCGGGTCGATCGTGGTGGGGCTCCTGGCCCTGCCGGACCTGACGTTGACCGGACCGGTCCTCCGCGCGTCGGTGGGTTCGGTGCTGTACCTGGCGCTGATCGGCCTGCTGAGCCTCGGGCTGGCGGTGGTCGTGCGTGACGCGGCCGCGGCCATCGGCGTGGTGTTGGGCCTGCTGTACCTGACCCCGATCGTCACGACGCTCGTGTCCGACCCGGACTGGCACGACCGGCTGCGCCGGCTGAGCCCGATGACCGCGGGACTGGCCGTTCAGTCCACAGTAGACGTGGTGGCGCAACCCGTTGGCCCGTGGGAAGGTCTGGGTGTGCTGGCGGGATGGGCGGCGGCGGCCCTGCTCGCCGGTGCCGCGGTGTTACGCCTGCGGGACGCCTAGTTGGCCATCGCGCTTGTCCGGCCGCGCCTGTGCTCGTCTCGTCCGGTACGGTCCCAAGAATGGCATGTCGTATCGGTGAGCTCGTGTTGGGTTGCCGCGACCCTGAGTTGCTGGCGCGGTTCTGGTGCGAGGTCCTGGACTTCGTCGTGCTCGGTCGCGAGGACGACGGATCGGTGGAGATCGGGCCGCGCGAAGGGTTCGGTGGTGCGCAGCCGACGCTCTTCCTCAGCCGCCGGGACGAGCCGGAGAAGGGGAAGTCCCGGCTGCACATCGACGTCAACGCCACCGACCGCGATCAGGACGCCGAGCTCGAACGTCTTCTGGCGCTCGGTGCGCGCCCCGCCGACATCGGCCAGACGGGCGAGGAGGCATGGCATGTCCTGGCCGACCCGGAAGACAATGTGTTCTGCCTGCTCACGGCCCGCCTCGACCCGCTCTGAGTCTCACCCGTTCGGTGTGGCCCGTAAGGTGATCAGCGTGATCTCGCTCGGTGCGAAGATCCGCATCGGCGGCCCCCAGAAGCCGGCGCCGCGGCTCGTGTACAGCTGCGTCTGACCGTGCCGGGTGAGGCCCTGCACGGTCGGCTGGTCGACGCGGACGAGGTAGTGGAACGGCCAGATCTGGCCGCCGTGCGTGTGCCCCGACACCTGCAGGTCAACGCCTCCCGCCGCGGCCTGCACGACCTGCCGCGGCTGATGGGCGACGAGCAGTACCGGCGCGTCCTCCGGAGCCCCGGCCAGTGCGGCGTCCAACTGCGCGCCGTGCCCTTCAAGACCGGACGCCTTGGCGGTGGCGTCGTCGATGCCGGCCAGCACCAGACGCGACGAGCCCCGCGAGACCACCACGTGGCGGTTGTGCAGTGCCTCCCACCCCAGCGACGCCATGTGGTCCAGCCACACCTGCGCCTCGCCGAAGTACTCGTGGTTGCCGGTCACGTACACCCGCGCGAGGCCCGCCTCGATCGTCCCGAGCGGCGCGGCCTGCTCGCGGCGCTGTGCCACCGAGCCGTCGGCGATGTCCCCGGCGTGGCACACGATGTCGGGACGGAGCGCGTTCACGGCGGCCGCGGTCCCCTCCGACCAGCGGACCCGGTTGATCGGCCCGAAGTGCGTGTCCGCCAGCACGACCACGGTCGTCCCGTCGAGGTCGGGCCCCAGGCGTGGCAGCACGACGTCCACCCGGCGCACCCTCGGCACCCGCATGGCCTCGTGGACACCCCAGGCGATCAGCACCACGGCCACCACGAGCACGGCGACGGCCACCGCCCGGCCCGGCAGCACCAGCCGTGCCACCAGCCCCAGCACCGACCACGCGAACAGCACCCACACGACGCCGAGCAGAGTGTCACCGACACGCGCCGCCCAGTCACGACCACGCCCGTGCCCGAGGAACATGAGGAACGGGAACGCGATCGCCGCCCCGACGAACACCACCGCGCCGATGACGACGACCACCGGCGGCCAGGGCAGCACGAGCGTCAGCCACGGCACCCCGAACAACAAGCCGATCGCGACGACCACCACGACGAGGAACCCAGCACGCACGCGGGGCCGGGCCCGCTGTTCAGTCTGCGCCACAACACCAGGCTAACCGCGTGTCCAACGTCGCAGACCCGCGTGTCCAACACTGGAGACCCGCGAGTTCAACGCAGCGGGTGGATCGTACGAGTCGAGACCGCGTGGAGCTTGTCCGGGTTGGCGACGTTGTGGATGGTGATGATCCGGCCCTGCTCGTCGAGGTCGAGGGTGAGCGTGGCGAGCACGCGGCCCGCGCCGCTGAACACGATGCCCGGCGTGCCGTTGAGGTCGACCACCTCGGTCGTCATGTCCGCGGGATCGACGCCCTCGTACGGACGCGAGGCGACACCGGCGAACCACGCCGCCACCCGCTCCGCGCCGGTGACCGGACGCATCGCCTGACGCACCTTGCCGCCGCCGTCCGTCCACAGTGTCACGTCCGGGGCCAGCAGCTGCATCAGCGTGTTGATGTCCCCGCCCCCGGCAGCGGTGAAGAACCGCTCGGTGACCTCCCGCTGCCGTGCGCGGCCGGCGTGGAACCGGGGCCGCCGCGCCTGCACGTGCTCGCGGGCCCGGTGCGCGGCCTGGCGCACGGTGGCCTCCGAACGCTCGACGGCCTCCGCGATCTCGCCGTGGGTGAAGCCGAACGCCTCCCTCAGCACGAACACCGCGCGCTCCAACGGAGTCAGCGACTCCAGCACCACCAGCAGCGCCATCGACACGGACTCACTGTCCACAGTGTCATCAGTGATGACCGGCTCCGGCAGCCACGGCCCCACGTACGTCTCCCGCTGCCGCGCCGCCGACCGCAGCCGGTCCATCGCGACGTTCGTGACGATCCGCACCAGGTACGCCTTCGGGTCGGCCACCTGCGACCGGTCGGCGGCCGACCACCTGACCCACGCGTCCTGCACCGCGTCCTCGGCGTCGGCGGCGGTGCCGAGGACGCGGTAGGCCACCGAGAACAGCAGGTTCCGGTACTCCGCGAAGATGTCGGCCGTCATCGCGTGTGCCGGCCGCCACGCGGCCAGATCGAGGTGACTCGTGGGTGCTTCAGCATCTGGCCGTAGGTCGGCCACGGGGCGGAGCTCACCGTCTCCTTGTACCAGGTGGCACGCCGCCCGGTCAGCGAAAGACGTCGCGGGCTGCCGTCGGGCTTGGTGAACTGCACCACGGCGTCGTGCCGGCCGAGACTCACCGGCGTGTGGTAGTAGCCGAAGCGGAAAGCCTTGGGCTGCTTGCCGTTCAGCTCCCGCGCGATCGACACCGCCGCGTGCACGCCGGTCGGCATGCCGCTCTGGCACGTGCCGTGCAGGACGCCGAAACCCTGCCGCACCAACGCCGCGTCGCCGACGACGTAAACGTCCGAATGCGACACCGACCGCAACGCGGCGTCGGTGACGATCCGCCCACGCTCGTCGGTCTCCAGCGCCGCCGCCAGCCGCGACACCCGCACCCCACTGGTCCACAGGATCACGTCGGCCGCGACGCTCTCCCCGCCGGCCAGCTCGACCGAGTCCGGCAGCACCTTGGTGATCTCGACGCCGCCGCGGACCTGAACCCCCAGCCGCGCCAGCGTCGCGTGCAGGTACGCCTTCGCCTTGGGCCCCATCGCCGCCCCCGGCTCGTCCCGCCCGAGGAGCACGACGTCCAGGCCGGGGTGCTGCTCGGCGATCTCGGCGGCCGCCTCCACCCCGGTCAACCCGCTACCGCAGACGGCGACGGTGCGGGCCGTGGCCAGCCGCCGCGCGAGCACCGCGGCGTCCTGTGCGCTGTTCAGCGTGTGGGCGTGGTCGTCGGCGCCGGGCACGCTGCCGGTGTCGGCGACCCCACCCAGCGCGTAGACGAGGGTGTCGTACCCGAGGACCGTCTCGTCGTCGATCCGCACGGTCCGCGCCTCGACATCCACGCCGGTGACCCACCCGCACACGAACTCCACCCCGGTGCCGGCCAGCAGGTCCGGGATACGCAGGTCGGCCAGCCGCTGCCCGGACGCCACCTGGTGGAGCCGCAACCGCTCGGTGAACCGCTCGGCGGCGTTGACCACGGTGATCCGCACGTCGTCACGCCGCTTGACGCGCCCGGCCAGGTTCACGGCCGCCGACAGCCCGGTGTATCCGCCACCAAGAATCACGATCTTGTGCATCGCTCTTTCCCTTCTCGCGTTGACCTGACCACGAGACGAGCCGACCCGAACCAGACGTGAAGCGTGGTGACCGGGGTCACTTTGTTTGTTACTGTTGGGTAGATGACTGGGGCTGAGCTGTACGACGAGATCGGCACGGAGTACTCGTTCGGACGGCGCACGGATCCGCGGTGGATGGCGGCCATCCTCGCCGCGGTCGGGGACGCGGGCTCGATCATCGACGTGGGTGCGGGCACCGGCTCCTACGAGCCGAACGACCGGACGGTGCTCGCGGTCGAACCGTCCGGCGAGATGGTTCGGCAACGGCCACCCGGTGCGTGCCCCACCGTGCGGGCGGTCGCCGAGGCGCTGCCGGTTCGCGACCACGCGGCCGATGTCGCCTTGGCCGTGCTCACCGTCCACCATTGGACCGACTGGCGGCGCGGGCTCGCCGAGCTGCGCCGGGTGGCCCCACGACAGATCGTCCTCGCCTACGACACGCGCCGGCACACGGAGTTCTGGTTCGTCCGCGAGTACGTGCCCGAGGTCGCCGCGCTGGAGCTCACCCGGCCTTCCGCGCCCGACATCGCGAACGAGTTGGGCGCCAGCAGCGTCACGCCCCTGCCACTGCCCTGGGATTTCACCGACGGCGTCTTCCCCGCCTACTGGCGACGCCCAGCCGCCTATCTCGACCCCCGCGTCCGCAGCGCCTGCTCCGCCCTGGCGCAGACGGCTCCCGCCGCCGTGGAACGGGGCATAAGCCGCCTGCGCGCCGACGTCCACAGCGGCCGGTGGCACGAACGACACCAGGACCTGCTCGCCCTCGACCAGTGGGACGCCGGCTTTCGCCTGATCGTGTCGCACGGCTAACGGGACTACGATCAACGCCGGGGCAGCGCCGCCACGAACCGGGAGCTCGCATGAAGAAGATCATCAATGATCCGTCCACAGTGGTCGCCGAGGCGTTGCGTGGGGTGGAGCTCGCCCACGGCGATCTGCTGACCGTGGTCCACGACCCGGCCGTCATCCTGCGGGCCGACGCGCCCGTGCAGGGCAAGGTCGCGATCATCTCCGGCGGTGGGTCCGGGCACGAGCCCATGCACGGCGGCCTCGTCGGGCCGGGGATGCTCGACGCCGCGTGCCCGGGTGCCGTGTTCACCTCGCCGACGCCCGACCAGATGCAGCTCGCCATCGAGCGGACCGACGGTGGGGCCGGCGCGCTGCTCGTCGTCAAGAACTACACCGGGGACGTGCTCAACTTCGAGACCGCCGCTGAGCTGGTGGAGGGCGAGGTGCGCACGATCGTCATCGACGACGACGTCGCCGTGCAGGACTCGCTCTACACCGCCGGCCGGCGTGGCGTGGGTGGCACCGTGCCGCTGGAGAAGATCGTCGGCGCCGCGGCCGAGCGTGGGGACGGCCTCGACGCCGTGTACGCGATCGCGCAGCGGGTCGTCGCCAACGTGCGGTCCATGGGCATGGCGCTGGCCGCGCCGACCGTGCCACATGTCGGTGGGCCAAGCTTCGACCTCGCCGACGACGAGATGGAGGTCGGCATCGGGATCCACGGCGAGCCCGGCCGTGCGCGTATGCCGGCGGAGAACGCCGACGGCATCGTCGCCCGCCTGCTTGAACCGATCGTCGAGGACCTGCCGTTCCGCGAGGGTGACCGGGTCCTGCTGTTCACAAACTCGATGGGCGGCACGCCGCTGCTCGAGCTGTACCTCGCACACGGCATCGCCGAGCGGCTGCTCGCGGACCGCGGCATCGTGGTCGAGCGCCGGCTCGTCGGGCCTTTCGTCACCAGCCTGGAGATGCAGGGCATGAGCCTCACGCTGCTGAAACTCGACGACGAGCTGCGGGACCTGTGGGACGCGCCCGTGCACACGGCGGCGCTGCGGTGGGGGCGCTGACGTGGGGTGCACGGCCGCTGACCTGGTCACCGCAGTCCGTGCCATCGCCGCGACCGTCGCAGAACACCGCGTCGAGCTGATCCAGCTCGACCGTGCCATCGGCGACGGCGACCACGGCGAGAACCTCGACCGGGGGTTCAGGGCCGTCCTCGCCGCGTTCGAGGCGTCCACACCGGACAGCCCGAGCGCGGTGCTGAAGACGGTCGCCACCACGCTGATCTCCAAGGTCGGCGGCGCCGCCGGACCGCTGTACGGCACGGCGTTCCTGCGCGCCTCGACCGCGGTGAAGGACAAGGCCGAGCTGGACGTGACGGACGTGGTGGACGCGCTGACGGCCGCGCTCGGCGGTGTCGTCGCCCGAGGCAAGGCGGAACTCGGCGACAAGACGATGGTCGACGCGCTGGACCCGGCCGTGAAGGCCGCGGTCGGCGACACCGTGACGGAGGCACTGGCGGCGGCCGCGGACGCCGCGCAGGCCGGCGCCGACGCGACCGTCCCGCTCGTCGCACGCAAAGGCCGTGCCTCCTACCTGGGCGAACGCAGCGCCGGCCACATGGACCCCGGCGCCCGTTCGACGGCCCTGCTGCTGCGGGCGTTAGCGGAAGTGGCCGCGTCGTGAACCGTCGGACGGTGGGTGAGGGGTGGTCGTGAGTCCTCGGGTCGGGCTGGTCGTCGTGTCGCACAGTGCGGCACTCGCGGCAGGGGTTGTGGAGGTGGCGGCGCAGATGGCGCCGGACGTCGTGGTCGTCGCCGCCGGTGGCACCTCGGACGGGGGCATCGGCACGGACTTCGACGCTGTCACGGCCGCGATCGAGCGGGCCGACAGCGGTGCTGGCGTGGTGGTGCTCTACGACCTGGGCAGCGCACGCATGGTCGCCGAGATGGCGATCGAGACGGCCGAGAACGCCCACCTGGCCGACGCGCCGCTGGTGGAGGGCACGGTCTCGGCAGCGGTGGCGGCGCAGGGCGGAGCGGACGCCGCGGCGGTGGTCGACGCCGCGAAGGAAGCGGTCCGCACCGAGGCCGAACTGATCACCGCCGACGCGGCGCGTGAGCCGGGATCCGCCGAGGGAGACCGGGTGGTCGCGGGCGCCATCGACATCGCGGGCGGCGCGAGCGTGGCCGCGGCCACGCAGGGCAGGCTAGAGGCGGTGGTGGTCACGCTCACCAACGAGATCGGCCTCCACGCGCGACCGGCCGCCGTGGTCGCGCGTGCGATGACCGGGTTCGACGCCCTGGTGACCGTCCGGTTCGGCGACGCCAAGGCCGACGGCCGCAGCGTCCTCGGCCTCATGGCACTCGGCGCACGCGGCGGCGACGAGGTCCGCGTCGAGGCCACGGGCCCACAGGCCACCGAAGCCCTCCGCACGTTCCAGGACCTGGCAGCCAGCAACTTCGGCGACTGACCCCCGCGCCCCGCGTGTCCAACGCCCAGAACCCGCGTGTCCAACAATCTGGACCCGCGAGTTCGACAAACCTGCTTACCGCTTGGTCGGCGCGTTTGTTGAACTCACCGGTCACCAGTGTTGGACACGCGGGTCTGTTTGGTTGGACACGCGCGGGTTAGAGGTAGGTGCCGATCTGTTGGATCTGTGCCGTGCGGGACTGGACTATTCGGGTCGCCAGTGCACGCGTGTCGGAGTTGAGGCCGTCCTTCTCCTCCATGCGGGCCAGTTCCACCGCGCCGTGCTGGTGGCCGGTCAGCAGGTTCAGGAACCGGTTGTCGAACTCCGGCCCGGCCGGCGTGTCACGCAGCATCTGCAGGACGGCGGGGTCGGTGCCGTGCATGCCCCCGTGTGCGGTGTGGGCGTTGGGGTCGAGGTCGGGTGCGATGGGTTGTTCCCACGCCACCAACCACTTCTTCATCGCCTCGACCTCGTCCGCCTGTGTCAGCCGGATCGCGGTGGCGAGGTCGCGGACTTCCTTGCGGTCAGCGCGTTTCTCGGCGAGCCGCGCCATCTCGATGCCCTGTTCGTGTTGCGGTACGGCCATTTGCAGGAACATCACGTCGGTGTCGTTGAACCCGCCGGGCGGCGGTGGCGCGCTGATCGAGACGCCGGTGGTCTCCGTGACCCCGACGCCGCAGCCGGCGAGCACGAACAACAGGGCGAGCAGCCACGCTTTCATCGGCACACTCCCGAAAAAGAGGCCGGCCGGCCCGGGTGCGTGATGGGCCGGCCGGCTCGCACTACCGGATGGGTCAAGAGGCCTGCCAGAGCGCAGGGGTACTCGGCGGCTCCCAACCCGGCAGCGCGGTGTGACTCTGCGCGGCTCGGTAGGTGGCACCGTTGTAGGTCACGATCGACCCGGCCGGATAGGCCGTGTTCGCCGCCCAGGTGCCGGTGGCGGGTGGTGGTGCCGGCTGGGGCTCCGGTGCCGGCTCTGGCGCCTCCTCGCCGCCGCTGACCTGGAGGTCGACGCACGAGTAGAACGCGTTGGTCGTGTCCCCGATGTTCCACACCGCGAGCAGCCGCACCTTGCCGCTCACGTTGCCGAGGTTCACGCTGTGGGTCAGCGTCGCCGGCGGTTGCTGGTTGTTGAGGCGGAACTCCTTGACACGCGTGTTGCCCACGAAGTACTCGAAGCTGTGGGTCGCGTGCCGCGCGGTGAACGTCCACGTGAAATCGACGGTCCGGCCGACCGACGTGGTCTTCCACGGCTTGCTGTTGTCGTTCAGCTCGGCGAAGCGGCCCACGTTGGCGTGGCAGTTCCGCAGGCCCTTGGGCCCTTCGACACTCTGCGGCTCGTACTTGATGTCACCGCAGAAGTTCACCGTGCCTCTGGCGCACTGCGCCTGCCGGCTCTGCGGGCTCGAGATGTAGCCGTGCGCGTTCGCCGTCGCCGCGGGTAGCACCACGAGCCCGATGGGGGCGAGGAGGACCGCTGACGCGAACATGATCAGTTTTCGTTTCAGGCTCATGCGAATCTCCCGGGAGTGCAGGGTTCAACCGGAGATTGTGGTCTAGACCACACTTATGGTTTAGACCATCTTTCTTCCGCAGTCAAGTGGTAGCGCTGCGTAGTTATCGCACTGTCGCGGAGCCCAGCTGTCGGTCGTGTGCACGGGCGAGCAGTAGCTGCGCCAGGATCGCGCCACACAGGGCCAGGAACATGTCCCACTGCGTGTCCCACACATCGCCTTGTGGGGCAAGGAACGCGTCCGCGCCCGCGCCGAGGATCAGCGCCGACGCCCACTCGACGAACTCGAAGCACGCGCTGACCGACAGACACACGGCGGTGGTGAGCGTGAACGTCCACCCGCCGCGGCGCAACGGGGTGAGGCGGAGCAGCAGCTCGCGCACCAGGACGGCGGGCACGAAGCCCTGCACGAAGTGGCCGAGGCGGTCGTAGTGGTTCCGCGAGAGGTCGAACTGGTCGCGGAACCAGTTGCCCAGTGGGGTCTCGGCGTAGGTGTAATGGCCGCCGTAACACAACACGATCGCGTGCAGCACCAGTAGCCAGCACACCAGGCGGGTCAAGGGGAAGCGTCGCCGGAAGTACAGCACCAGCGGCAACCCGAGCAGGATCCACACCACCTCGAGTGCCCACGTGCCAAGGCTCTTCGCGCCGATCGCGGACCATCCCAGTGCGACGGCGACGACCGCGACTGCCAGCATGCCTTCCCGTCGCGAGACCGTCGTCATCGGGCGATCATACGTGGTGCCGGAAGGCGCACCGTCCAACCCGGACCCGCCTACTTCTCTTCCACGCGAAGCGCGCGGATGACCGCCGACATGTCGTCGGCCGGGTTGCCCGCCGCGCCGAACAACCGCTGCAGCGCCGCGATCAGGTCCGTGGCCACGCCGACGTCCGCCGCGGCCTCGCGGATCAGCCCGGCGTCCTTGGTCGCGCCGCCCAGCGCGAACGCGGGCGTGAACTCACCCGCCAGCATGGCTTTTCCTTTGAGCTGCGCGTATCCCGAGTCCAGCGGGCCGCCCGCGATCAGGTCGAGGAACTGTTGCGGGTCAAGGCCGAGTGCCTCCGCGAGCGCGAGGCTCTGCGCGGTTCCCGCCACGGTGGTCAGCAGCCAGGCGTTCATGGTCAGCTTCAGCCGGTGGCCGTCGCCAGGCTTGTCACTGACCCACATGACCTTGGCGCTGATCGCGTCCAGCACGGGGTCGAGCCGCTCGTCCCGTTGTCCTGCCGCGAGTACGGTCAGCTGTCCGTTCTCGGCCGGCTGCCGGGTGCCGAGCACCGGCGCATCCACAAAGGACACCGCGTGCTTGGCGGCCAGGCTGGCGAGCGCGGTCGTCTCGTCCAGGCCGATCGTGCTGGTCTGCAACCACACGGTGTTCGGGCGCATCGCCGGCAGCGCCTCGGTCATCACCTCGGCGACCGACTCGAAGTCGAACAGCATCGTCACCACGACGTCCGCGTTCCGAGCGGCCGCGGCGGGGTCCTCGGCGACCGGCAGGCCGACCTCGCGGGCCTTGTCGGCGGACCGGTTCCACACGGTGACGGAAAGCCCCGCGCGGGCCATGCTGCGGCCCATGCCGGCGCCCATCATCCCCGTGCCGAGCAGTGCGACTGTGGTCATGCCAGTCAAACTAGTCCTCCCGCGGCGACTCCACCCGGTTACCGACCGAAATCGGTCCGTCACCCGGTCAGCGGTTGCTGCCGGCGCCGCCAGAAAGACACGGTGATCGGCATGCGGCGATTACTGGTTTTCGGGGCAGTGATGGTCACGCTCGTCGGCTCGGGGGCGATCGCCTCCAGCACGACCGGGACCGATCGGCACGCACCACCGGGTGGCTGGGTCGGCACATGGGCCGCCTCGCCCGGCGCGGGGGTCGCGAACACGCCGAACGGCTTCCCGAACCACTCGATCCGCAACGTGGTCCACACCAGCATCGGTGGCACGCACGCGCGGGTGCGGCTGTCCAACACCTTCGGCACGACGCCGCTGACGTTCGGGCACGTCACGGTCGCCGTCGCCGCGTCGGGCACCTCGCCGGCGGCGAGACCGGGCACGATGCGCACGCTCACGTTCGGCGGGCAGCGGTCGGTGGTCGTACCAGCCGCGGCCGAGGTGCTGAGCGACCCGGTGCGGCTGACCGTGCCGCGCGACGGCGACCTGCTCGTCACCACCTTCACGCCGACCCCGTCCGGGCCGGCCACCTTCCACGCGTTCACCGGTCAGACCTCGTTCTTCACGCCGAACGGCGACTTCGCCGACCAGGAGTCCGGCGCCGCCTTCACCGAGCAGACCTCCGTGTGGCACTACGTCACCGGCGTGGACGTGCGGTCCGGCGCGCCAGGCTCGGTGATGGTGCTCGGCGACTCGATCACCGACGGCGTCGGGATGACCAACAACTCCAACAACCGCTGGCCTGACCTGTTGTCCGACCGCCTGCGCGGCCGGCTCGGCGTGCTGAACGCCGGCATCAGCGGCAACCGTCTCCTGCTCGACGTGCCGGGCTCGGGGTTCGGGCGCAACGCGCTGGCCAGGTTCGCCGACGACGTGCTGAGCCAGGGCGACGTCCGCACGCTGATCATCCTCGAGGGCATCAACGACATCCAGCAGACCCCGCACCAGACCGATCCCGCGATGCTCATCTCCGCGTACCGGCAGCTGCTTTCACAGGCGAAGGCACGCGGGATCCGGGTCATCGGCGCGACGATGCTGCCGTTCAAGGGTTGGCGGGTGTGGGACGAGACACTCGAGGCCACGCGGGTCTCGGTGAACGAGTGGATCCGCACGAGCGGCGAGTTCGACGCGGTCATCGACTTCGACAGGGTGACCCGCGACCCCGCTGACCCGCAACGAATGTTGCCCGCGTACGACGTCGGTGACCACCTGCATCCCAACGACGCCGGCTACCGGGCGATGGCGAACGCCGTCGACCTTTCCAAGCTTTAAAGCGCGCTCCGCCGTGGTACCCAATGATCATCGCAGCACCGAACACGAGCCCGCTTCGACGGGCGGATGGGAGGACCGATCATGGGAAAGCTGCGGACCACGTTGGGTGTGGCCGCCGGTTCGGCGGGGTTGTTGCTCGCGTTACCCGGCATCGCGAACGCCGCGCCGGCACCATGCGGCGCACGGGCCGACGCGTGCATCGACCTCAGCGCGAACACGACATGGTTGATGGACAACGGAGTCGTGACCTACGGCGGTGTGCCGATCACCTCGGGGAAGCCGGGGTACGAGACGCCGCCTGGCACCTTCACCGTGAAGTACAAGGACATCGATCACTGGAGCAAGGCCTACGACGCGCCGATGCCGTACTCGGTGTTCTTCACCAGGAGCGGCATCGCGTTCCACGAGGGCAGCCTGAGCCAGCAGTCACACGGCTGTATCCACCTCTCCCCGGAGGCGGCGCGGACGTTCTACAACACGCTCCAGCCGGGTGACGTCGTTCAGGTCGTCCCCTGACGTGACGATGCCCTTCGGGACCTGAGTCCCGAAGGGCACCACCCCCCGTGTGCGGGTTTCCAGCTCAGATGCTGTCGCACGTGGCCATCTGGAAGGGGCCGGTCGCGGTCGCCGTCTCGACTTCCTTGCCGTCGACGGTGATCTTGCACGTGACGGTCCCACCCGACTCGCCGGTGGTGACGATCAGCTGGCCCTCCTTGACGAGGCCCTTCGTCTTGACCTCCTTGGTCCACGGCAGGGCCGCGACGGTCTCGTCGTTCGTGGTCATCTCGTCGCCGAAGGTGGAGTAGGTGACGTCCACGTTGGCCGCGTCGCCGGTGACCTCGTAAACGATCACGGCCTCGCGGGCGGCTTCCTCGTTGACCTCGTCGACCGCCTTGTTGATGACGGTGGCCCACACGATGCAGATGACGAGGCCGATCACCGACACCACGAGGCCGGCGATCGACAGGCCCTTGTTGGTGGCGCGGCCCTTGCTGGCCTTGGCGATGCCGATGGCCGAGAAGATGATCCCGAGGATCACGAGCGGCCAGGCCACGACACCGATGAGCGGGATGAAAGAGAGTAAGAGCCCGATGAGACCGAGGATGAAACCGGTCAGACCGAGACCGTTGCTCGGCTTCGCGACGGGCGGCTGCGGCGGGTTCGGGGCGTACTGAGTCACAGGGTGAGTCCTTTCGGGGATTTTGCTGCCGGGAATACAAGCAGCGGGCAACTGGGTCCCGCGTCGTTCGTGGGCAGCTAGCCGTTACGACTTTCGTCGTAATCGTCCAGAGCGGATAGGTTGATGAGGACAGCCACCGCCGATCCGTACGCTCTTCCCATGGGACGGCCCGTACTCGGCGTGGTGGCCACCGTGTTCGCGGTGTTCTTCGGCGTGCTCAGCAGCATCATCTCGTTCGCCGGCGAGAGTTCCGTGCCGTACGACGAGAAGCTGCATCCCACGCTGTTGTCAGGGTTCAGCTTCCTCCTGGGAATCGGCGCGGCGGTGATGCTGGTCTGGCGGCATCGGTGGCCGGAACTGGTGTGCGGCATCGCGTTGGTGCCGCCACTGGTGGCCTCGGACGCGATGGCGGCGCTGATCGTACTGGCCGCGCTGGCGGCGAAGCGGCGGGATCACCTGTTATGGCTCGGAAGCGCGCTCGTCTACGCGGCGACCGCGTACGCGGTGTGGCGGGACGCGAGTTGGCACGAGTCGGACCAGATCGTCGGGACGTGGATTCCGTCGTCGGGGGCGGGCAAGGTCATCGTCGTGCTGCTGACGGCCGCCGTGTTCACGGCGGTGCCACTGATCGTGGGCATCACGCGGGGCACGCGGGCGGAACTGCGTGAACGGGAACGGCGCGAGGAGTGGATGCGTGCGGAGATGACCAGGCGGGAGGAGCGTTCCCGCATCGCACACGAGATGCACGACGTGCTGGGCCACCGGCTGTCGCTGCTTTCGTTGCAGGCAGGGGCCTTGGAGGTGTCCGCGCCGGCCGCCGGCGACGCGGCCGCGGCCGTGCGGACCACGGCCAAGCAGTCACTGGACGACCTGCGCCAGGTGATCGGCGTACTGCGCGACGGTCGGGACTTCCAGCTGCACGGCCCGGTCCCCACCCTCGCCGACCTGCCGGAACTGGTGGCGCAGACACGGAAGGCCGGCGTGCCGGTGAACCTGACGGTGATGCTGGACCAGGCGACCGCCGCCCCCGCTCCACTCGCGATCGCGGTCTACCGCATCGTGCAGGAGTCCCTCACCAACGTGATCCGCCACGCCCCGGGCGCTCCCACCGAGGTCACGGTCCGCGGCGGCCCCGGCGCCGGCGTGACCCTGGAGGTGGTGAACTTCCTGACCCCGAACGCCCCACCGTCCCCAGGCTCCGGCTCTGGTCTGACCGGCATGTCCGAACGCGTGGCCGCACTGGGCGGCAAGGTGACCATAGGCCCGACGAACATCACCTTCGTAGTACAGGCCTGGCTACCCTGGCCCTAATACTCGCGAGTCGCGCGTTCGGCCCCCGCGAGTCGCGCGTTCGGCCCCTGTGAGTTGCGTTTTCGGGAACATCCCTACCATGATCCGGTGACTCAGCTGCGGGTGCTGCTCGTCGATGACGACCCGCTCGTGCGGACCGGGCTGGCGATGATCCTGGGGAGTGCGCCGGACATCGTCGTCGTGGCGCAGGCCGGGGACGGCGACGAGGCGGTCGGGCAGGTGCGGGCCAGTGTGCCCGATGTGGTGCTCATGGACATCCGCATGAGACGGATGGACGGCATCGCCGCCACCGCGGCCGTGACCGCACTGCAGAACCCGCCGAAGGTGCTCGTGCTGACGACCTACGACCTCGACGAGTACGTTTTCGACGCGCTCGCCGCCGGGGCCAGCGGGTTCCTGCTCAAGGAGGGCTCACCGCAGGAGATCATCGAGGCCGTCCGGATCGTCGCGAAGGGGGACGTGATGCTGTCCCCGGGCACGACCCGCAAGCTCGTCGGCCATTTCGTCGCCGCGCGCGCCAACCCGCGTCGCCAGCGGGCACTCGCCAAGCTCGGCGTGCTGTCCGAACGGGAACAGGAGGTGGTCAGGGCGGTCGCGCAGGGCAAGTCCAATGCCGACATCGCCGGTGAGCTGTTCCTCAGCGAGGCCACCGTGAAGACCCACATCACCAGGACCTTCGCCAAGCTCGATGTCACCAACCGCGTCCAGCTGACGATCTTCGCCTACGAGTCCGGGATGGTCACGCCCTAGGGCGCGTTTCAAAGGCCTGACCTGCGGGGATCGCGGCGTGTCGTTGATCGAAATGGGTGAGGTCTCCGATAGGTGGTTCTTCGACCAAGAAGGACCATTCTCTCGGAGACCTCGTGGCCAGCGTAGCGGTAACGGGGCGGGCTGACCTGACTGATGCGCAGTGGGCGGTGTGGGAACCGTTGCTGCCCAAGGGAAAGAAACCAGGACGTCCGCCGAAGTGGAGCAAACGACAGCTCATCGATGGGATCCGGTGGCGGATTCGGGCTGGGACGCCGTGGCGGGATGTGCCGCCAGCATATGGGCCGTGGCAGACGGTGTATGGGTTGTTCCGGCGGTGGCAGCGCGATGGGACCTGGAAGCGGATCCTGGCCTCGTTGCGGGCTCTCGCTGACGCGGCGGGGTTGATCGCCTGGGATGTGAGTGTGGACTCGACCATCTCGCGGGCGCATCAGCATGCCGCGGGGGCACGCAAGGACGCGGATCTGCAGGTCGAACCGCCAGGTGGAGTCGACACCGAGCCGGCTGATCACGGGCTGGGCCGGTCGCGGGGTGGGTTCTCCACGAAGACCCATCTCGCCTCGGAGCAGGGGCACAAGCCGCTGTCGTTGGTGGTCACTGCCGGTCAGCGGGGTGACAGTCCGCAGTTCGAGGCCGTGCTGGAGGGGATCTGCGTGGCCCGGATCGGGGGTGGGCGACCGCGAACCACACCGGATCGGGTTCTGGGCGACAAGGCCTACTCCTCCCGGGCCAACCGCTCTTACCTGCGCCGACGCGGGATCGCGTGCACGATCCCGCAACCCGCCGATCAGATCCGCCACCGCAAGAACAAAGGCAGCGCTGGCGGACGACCACCCACGTTTGACCAGGAGATCTACAACAACGCCATGCCGTGGAGTGCTGCATCAACCGCCTCAAACGCAACCGCGCCGTGGCCACCCGCTACGACAAACTCGCCGTCCGCTACGAAGCCGTCCTCGTCATCGCTTCGATCAACGAATGGCTATGACATCTGAAACACGCTCTAGACGGTACGCAGCGTCGCCCACACGACCTTGCCGCCCGACGACGTCGGCACGTAGCCCCATGCGGTCGCGATCTGGGCGACCAGCAACAGGCCGTGGATCCCGGTGAGGCCCGCGCCGGGGTCACGCACGGCGACCTCGCCAGGCGCGTCGTCGTACACCGCGACGCTGAACAGGTCGCGGCACAGCTCCAGCCGGATGTCCGGCTGGCACGACGTGTGCATGACCGCGTTGGTCACCAGCTCCCCGACCAGCAGCACGGCGTCGTCGATCAGCTCGACGAGATCCCAGGTCGCGCACGTCCGCCGCGCGAACTCGCGGGCGATGCTCGGGCTCGTCACCGCGTTGGGCAGCTGGAGGCGGGCGACGCGGCGCGGGGGCGGCTCGGCGATGGCCGCCATGGCCTCCGGGACGCTGTCGTGCACGCGGAGGAACCGGTTGCGGGCGAGCAGGCGCCTGATCTGCTTCATGCCGGTGACCAGCAGCAGCGGCACACCCGGCCACTGCTGCAGTCGCGAGTGGACGACCGGGAAGACCGCCAGGGGAGCGCCCGACTCGACGTCCACGGCCGTGAGGTCGACGACCACCGCACGTGGGTGGTCGGCGCCCACCTTGAGCAGGTGGTCACGCAGCTGCCGGTAGGAGGCGACGTCGAGCCGCCCCACGGGGTGAACGACGACCGTGTCGTCCTGTGCCCGGTCTTCGAGGCGTAACACTGGCGCCCACCTAGTCCCGTCCCATGACCCACTGTCGGAGGACCTGCGGCCTACACATACTCAAACGCGGCCGTGTCCTCGAAGGTTCGGTTACCCTCCCCGCGATCACAAAACCGGCGGACGTCGTCCGCCTCCTCCGGAATACTCGGTCCGTGCTCCTCAACATCACGACCACGCACCGACCCGCGGCCGATCTCGGGTACCTGCTGCACAAACATCCCGACCGCGCCCAGCGGTTCGACGTGTCGACCGGCACGGCACACGTCTTCTACCCGGAGGTCACGGAGGAGCGCGCGACGGCCACGCTGCTGCTGGAGGTCGACCCGGTGGGCCTCGCGCGCAGGGACGGCGACACGCTGGGCCAGTACGTCAACGACCGGCCCTACGCGGCGTCGTCGCTGCTTTCGGTGGCCATCGGCAAGGTCTTCGGCACGGCCATGCGCGGCCGCTGCGACGCCCGCCCCGAGCTGGCCGCGACCGCGATCCCGCTGGAGATCCACCTGCCGGCCTGCCCGCGTGCGCACGCGGAGCGGTTGTTCGGCCCGTTGGGCTGGACGGTCGAGGCCGCCCCGATCCCGCTGGCCTCGGCGTTCCCGGACTGGGGTGAGAGCCCGTACGTGGACCTGCGCCTGTCCGGCACGCAGCGCCTGGCGGACGCGCTCACCCAGCTCTACGTCCTTCTTCCGGTGTTGGACAACGCGAAGCACTACTGGGTGTCGGCCGACGAGATCGACAAGCTGCTGCGGGCCGGCAAGAACTGGCTGGCCACGCACCCCGACCGTGAGCTGATCACCACCCGCTACCTGGTACACAAGCGCCGGTACACCGTCGAGGCGCTTGCCAGGCTGACCGAGCTGGACGACCGGCCCGCCGAGGACGCGGACGTGCCGGAGCGGGAGGAACGCCTGCCGTCACTGGCGCAGCTGCGCCGGGAGGCCATTGTGGACGAACTGCGTGCCCTTGGTGTGCGCCGAGTCGTCGACCTGGGCTGCGGTGAGGGCCGCCTGCTGCGGGAACTCGTCAAGGAGCCGACGTTGACGGAGATCGTGGGCATGGAGGTCGCGGCCAGGCCGTTGCTCACGGCCGCCTCCCGCGTGGACCGCTTCGCGGAACGTCAGCGTGCCAGGGTCACGCTGTACCAGGGTTCGATCACCTACGCGGACCCGCGCATCGCCGGCTTTGACGCCATCGTGCTGTCGGAGGTCGTCGAACACGTCGACCCGCCGCGCCTGCCGGCGTTGGCGGAGACGGTCTTCGGCATTGCCAAGCCCACACACGTGCTGATGACGACCCCGAACGCCGAGTACAACGTGCGCTGGGAAACCCTGCCGGCCGGCCGGTTCCGCCATCCGGACCACCGTTTCGAGTGGACCCGCGCCGAACTGTCCACATGGGCCGACGAGGTCTGCGCCACCCACGGCTACGAGGTCCGCCACGTACCCGTCGGCCCGGTCGACCCCGAGGTCGGCGCACCGACGCAACTGGCCGTGTTCACGAGAAAGGAGGCCTGATGCGAACCATCGCCATCCCGGACCTGAGCCTCGTCGCGCTCGTCGGGGTCACCGGCTCCGGCAAGTCCACGTTCGCCCGCGAGCACTTCGCGCCGACGCAGGTCCTCTCGTCGGACGCGTTCCGCGCCATGGTGGCCGATGACGAGAACGACCAGTCGGCGACGCCGGACGCGTTCGCGGCACTGCACTTCGTCGCCGGCAGGCGGTTGCGCGCCGGCCGGCTGACGGTCGTCGACGCGACCTACGTCCAGCGTGAGGATCGCGCGAAGCTCGTGGCACTGGCCCGCGAGTACGACGTGTTGCCGACGGCCATCGTGTTCGACCTGCCCCTGGCGACTCTTCGTGAGCGCAACAAGGGCCACCGTGATCTGCCCGATCACGTGATCCGCCGCCAGCACGACGCGTTGCGCCGGTCCGTTCGGCACCTGGCGAAGGAGGGCTTCCGCAAGGTCCACGTCCTGTCCGCACAGGACACCGTGGAGATCGAGTACGAGAAGGCGTACAACGACAAGCGCGAGCTGACGGGCCCGTTCGACATCATCGGCGACGTGCACGGGTGTCACAGCGAGCTGGTGACGCTGTTGACCCGCCTCGGTTATGTGGTGACGGCGGACGGCGCCCACCACCCCGATGGCCGCACGGCGGTGTTCGTCGGCGACCTGGTCGATCGCGGTCCTGACACACCGGGCGTGCTGCGTCTCGTGATGGGCATGGTGGCGGCGGGGACCGCGCTGTGCGTGTCGGGTAACCATGAGAGCAAGCTCGTGCGCGCGCTCGACGGTCGCGACGTCCGGGTGTCCCATGGTCTGGCGGAGTCGCTGGCGCAGCTGTCGGAGGAGCCGGAGGAGTTCCGCAAGGCCGCGCGCGAGTTCATGTTCGGCCTGGTGAGCCATTACCGGCTGGACGGCGGCAAGCTGGTGGTCGCACACGCCGGCCTGAAGGAGGAGTACCAGGGCCGGTCGTCGGGACGGGTGCGGTCCTTCTGCCTGTACGGGGAGACGACCGGCGAGACCGACGAGTACGGCCTGCCGGTCCGCTACCCGTGGGCAGACGACTACCGGGGCGCCGCGACCGTCGTGTATGGACACACGCCGGTGCCGGAGTCGACCTGGGTCAACAACACCATCTGTCTGGACACGGGTTGTGTGTTCGGCGGGAAGCTGACGGCGCTGCGCTGGCCGTCCCGCGAGCTGGTGTCGGTGCCGGCGGAGGCGGTGCACTACGAGCCGGCCAAGCCACTGAACGCGCCAACGCGGGCACCGGACGTGTTGCGCATCGACGACGTGCTGGGCACGCGCCACGTGGACGCTCGCTTGATGGGCCGGCTGAAGGTACGAGAGGAGAACGCGGCCGGCGCGCTCGAGGTGATGAGCCGGTTCGCCATCGCGCCACAGTGGCTCCCGTACCTGCCGCCGACCATGGCCCCGTGTGCGACGTCCACAGTGGACGGCTATCTGGAACACCCGGTGGAGGCCTTCGAGGCCTACCGCGCCGACGGTGTGTCCGAGGTGGTGTGCGAGGAGAAGCACATGGGCTCCCGTGCGGTGGTGGTCCTGTGCCGCGACGAGTCGGTGGCACGGAACCGCTTCGCCGCACCGGACGGCGCGGCGGGCGCGGTGTACACGCGGACGGGCCGCTCGTTCTTCCCGGAGCCGACGGAGTTCCTGACCCGCCTGCGGGCGGCGGCGACCGCGGCGGACCTGTGGTCCACGTTGGACAGTGACTGGGTGATCCTTGACGCGGAGCTGCTGCCGTGGTCGGCGAAGGCGGACCAACTGCTGAAGCGCCAGTACGCCCCGGTTGGCGCGGCGGCGACGGCGGCACTCCCGTCCGCGGTGACCGCGCTGGAACGAGCGGCGGCCCGAGGCGCCGACGTCCAGGACCTGCTGGCAAGGCAACGGACCAGGCTGACGAACGCCGAGGGCTACGTGGCCGCGTACGGCAGGTACTGCTGGCCGGTGGAGGGTCTCGCCGGTGTGTCGCTGGCCCCGTTCGCGGTGCTGGCGGCCGAAGGCCAGGTACACGCGACCAACCCGCGTCGCTGGCACGAGGCCGTACTGGACCGCTTGGTGGCCGCCGACCCGGAGCTACTGCGTTCGACCAGGAGGCTGACGGTGGACGTCACCGACCCGACATCCGTTGCGGCGGGCATCGACTGGTGGACCGCGATGACGGAAGCGGGCGGCGAGGGCATGGTGGTGAAGCCGTCCGAGACCCCGGCGGACCGCCTGGTACAGCCGGGTATCAAGTGCCGGGGCCGCGAGTACCTGCGGATCATCTACGGCCCGGACTACTCCGAACCGCAGAACCTCGACCGCCTGCGCCGGCGTTCGCTGGGTCGCAAGCGCTCGCTGGCGCTGCGTGAGTACGCGCTGGGCATGGAGTCACTGATCAGGTTCGTCGAGAAGGAACCACTGTGGCGCGTGCACGAACCCGTGTTCGCGGTACTGGCACTGGAGTCGGAGCCCGTGGACCCACGCCTGTGAGCGGTGCGCCACCCACGCTGAGTGTCGCCAGTCACTCAGCGTGGGTTCGGCGCGGCTAACGCTCGTCGGCCGTGCTGTCCTGGTCGAGTTCGGACTCCACCGCGTCAACGGCCTCACGCTCGGCAAGCAACTCGGTGTAGATCGGGTTGGGGTCTGTCATGGCGTCTCCCTCAGGGCTCGCCTGCTTTTACCCGCCCGAACACGATCTCAAACAGCCGATTTCCAGAACGTTCAGGTCTCCCTGGGCCACGGGGTGCCCTGCAGCTCCTCGATGCGTTCGTTCAGCGCGCGGAGCAGGCGGTACAGGTCGGCGCACTCCGCGTCCGGCCAGTCGGTCAGCACCTTGTCGAGGCTGGTGCGGTGACGCTCGCGGTCCGCGGCGAGGAGGGCGGCGCCCGTGGAGGTGATGCGGAGGCGGCGGGCGAGGCCGCCGTCCGGGTCGGGAATCCGTTCCACGACCTTCTCCCGCAGCATGGCGCTCACCTGCCGGGTCACCGTGGAGATCTCCAGCTGCAGGGCCGTCGCCAGCTCGCGTGCGGTCATCGGGCCCGTGGCGTCGATCCTGCTCATCATCAGGTACGCGGACCGCTCCAGCACACCTCGTGCCGCGCTGGCCAGCTGGTGGCGGCTGATCAGGGTCAGCTCGCGCGTGATCGACTCCAGCAGGTGTTCTCTACCACGCATCACCGCGGCCTCCGTCGTTGGATGTGTACGGTACACATGTGCGCCCGGGGTTCGTCGTCACCGTGTTGGCGAGTTGCGGTCTCGTCGCGTCGTTCATGCAAACCCTTGTCATACCGCTGATACCCAGCCTGCCCACCATCCTCTCCGCCGAACCCGCTGACGCGTCCTGGGTCATCACGGTCACGCTCCTCGCGGCCGCCGTGATCATGCCGGTCAGCGGCCGTCTCGGCGACCTCTACGGCAAGCGCGGCATCCTGCTCGCGAGCCTCGTGCTGTTGGTCGCCGGCTCGGTCGTGTGCGCGCTCGCCGGCTCTCTGCTGCCGATGGTCGTGGGACGCGGACTCCAGGGCTGCGCGATGGGCGTCATCCCGCTGGGCATCAGCATCATGCGCGACATTCTTCCCGCCGACCGCATCGGCTCGGCCATCGCGATGATGAGCGCGACGCTCGGCGTCGGCGGGGCCATCGGGCTGCCGGTGTCGGCCGTCGTCGCACAGACGTCCTCCTGGCGGGTGCTCTTCTGGATGGCCGCGGGGCTGGGCGCCGCCTGCCTGACGTTGCTGTGGTTCGTGGTGCCGGACTCGCGGGTCCGGGCCGGCGGGCGGTTCGACTGGATCGGTGCGCTCGGGCTCGCGGCAGGTCTCGTCTCTCTCCTGCTTTCGATCACCAAGGGCGCGTCGTGGGGATGGGGATCGCCCACCACGCTGGGGCTGTTCGCGGCCGCGGTGCTCGTGTTCCTGGTGTGGGGCTGGTACCAGCTGAGGGTGCGTCATCCGCTCGTGGATCTGCGGGTGTCGGCGCGTCGGCCCGTGCTCTTCACCAACATGGCGTCCGTGCTGGTCGGGTTCTCCATGTACAGCTCGTCGCTCGTGCTGCCGCAGCTGCTGCAGGCGCCCGCGATCACCGGCTACGGGCTGGGACAGTCGATGGTCGAGGCCGGCCTGTGGATGGCGCCCGGCGGGCTGGTGATGATGGCCCTGTCGCCGGTGTCCGCCGGACTCACTCGTCGGCGCGGCCCGAGGACGTCGCTCATGGTCGGCGCCGGCGTCATCGCGGTCGGCTATCTGGCGTCGACCCTGTTGCTGGACAACGTCGTCGAGATCATGCTGGCCTGCCTGCTCGTGAGCGCCGGTGTGGGCATTGCCTACGCCGCCATGCCAGGGCTGATCATGGGATCGGTGCCCCTGCGGGAGACGGCCTCGGCGAACGGGCTCAACTCGCTGATGCGCTCGGTCGGCACGTCGGTGTCGAGCGCGGTGATGGCGACCCTGCTGGCGCACATGACGTTCACCGTCGGGTCGCTCACCGTGCCGTCGCTCACCGGCTTCCGCGTGGCGTTCCTGATCGCGGCGGGCGCGGCGCTGACCGGCCTGCTGGTGACGTGGCTGGTGCCCCGCGTCCGTGCCGCGTCAGCGCTTGGCGGCGAGGATGCTGTCGAGGAGCCCGGGGTAGAGGGCGTCGAGGTCGTCACGCCGAAGCGTTGAGATCCGGGACGTGCCCTCCGGGCGTACGCTGATCACGCCTGACTCACGCAGGATGCGCAGGTGGTGCGTGCGGGTCGACTTGGTGACCGGCAGGTCGATCGATCCGCACGGCGCGCCGTCGCAGCCGAGCTTCGCGAGCTCGCGGACGAACCGCAACCGGACCGGGTCGGCCAGGGCCTGGAGCACCGACTCGATCTGGATCTCCGACCGCTCCGGGTGCGGGAGCACTTCCGCCATAACGCCTCATAGTACGAGAACTGTCGTAGTTCGACCACAATCGTAGTACGGTGTCGATCGTACCAAGGAGGGACATGTCGCCACGTACTTATCTGCTCGCTCTCGGCGCCTTCGCGGTCGGCACCAGTGGATACATCGTCTCGGGAGTGTTGCCCGAGGTCAGCGGGGCACTGGACGTCTCGGTGGCCACCGCCGGCCAGCTCGGCACCGCCTTCGCGATCGCCTACGCCATCGCCTCGCCGCTGCTCGCCGCCTTCACCGGCCGCTGGGAACGCCGCACGCTGCTGGTGGTCGCGTTGCTCGTCAGCGCGGTGGGCAACGCGCTCGCCGTTTTCGCACCGACCTTCGAACTGCTGCTCGCCACCCGGATCGTCGCCGCCCTCGGCGCGGCCGTCTACACCCCGGCGGCCACCGCGGTCGCGACCGTGCTCAACCCGCCCGAACGTCGTGGCCGCGCGGTCGCCCTCGTGTTCGGCGGGCTGACGTTCGCGTTGATCCTCGGGGTGCCGGCCGGCAACCTGCTCAGCGGGCCGCTCGGCTATCACGGCGTGTTCGCGCTGGTCGCGGCCGTGTCACTGGCCGGGGCGGTCGCGGTGCGGCTCGGTGTGCCCGCCGTCGACGCGCCGCCCGCCGTCGGCCTGCGTGAGCGGTTCGCCGTCGCACGCGACCGGCGTGTGCAGCTCCTGCTCGGGGTGACCGTGCTCGGTGTGCTGTCCGCGATGGCCCCGTTCACCTACATCGCGCCGTTCCTGTCCGAGACGGCTGGGGCACACGGCGCGGCGATCAGCCTGCTGCTGCTCGGCTACGGCGTCGGCGCGGCCGTCGGCAACACGCTCGGCGGCCGCGTCACGGACCGGTTCGGCAGCAAACTGCCGCTGTACACGTCGATCAGTGCCATGATCGTCCTGCTCGCCACGCTGCCGCTCGTGGTGGTCAACGTGCCGGTGGCGGCCGTGGTGATGGTTGTCTGGGGCATGGTCACCTGGTCGTTCAACCCGCCGATGCAGAACTTCCTCATCGGGTTCTCGCCGGCGAACAGCGCGCTCGTGCTGTCGCTGAACGCGTCCGCGATCTACCTCGGTGTCGGCCTGTCGGGTCTGACCGGCGGTGCGGTGATCAACCTGGTGGGCGTCCGGGCACTGCCGCAGATCGCGGCCTTCGCGGCCGTCGCCGCGGGGGTGCTCATGGTCCTGGCGCTACGCCCGGTGCGTAAGACGGCCGTCGAGGACGGTCGCCAGGATCGGGAGATCCCGGAGCTCGCTCGCGGGTAACCCGGCGATGTCCCGGCCGGCCAGCACCAGGTCGGCCGGGTCGCCGGCTTCGACCGTGGTCCGCCCGCCCGTGCACGCGGCGACGGCCACCTCCAGGGGCAGGCACTGCTCCGGGTGCCACCCCGGCCGGTCGTCGTCGGTGCGGGTGACCGCGGACGCGATGGCGTCCCACGGGTCGAGCGGCGCGACCGGCGCGTCGGAGCCGAACTCGAGCGTGGCACCGGCGTCGTGCAGGTCCCGGTACGGGAACGCCCGGTCGGTGCGGCCCGCCCAGTGCCGATCAGCCGCGTCGCGGTCGTCGGGCTGGTGTGCCGGCTGGACGCCCGCGACCACGTTCAACGCGGCGAAGCGGGGGAGGTCGGCCGGGCTGACGAGCTGGACGTGCTCGACGCGGCCGCCGACCCCGAGCGCGGCGAACGCGTCGAGCGCGAGCGTGTTGGCCCGGTCGCCGATCGCGTGCAGGGCGAGGCCGATGCCGTTCGCGATCGCCTTGCGCAGCACGGGAAGTAGGTCGTCGAGCGGTTCGAGCAGCTCACCGTCGTACTCGCCGCCGGGGTAGTGGTCGTGGCAGTAGGCGGTGCGGGTGTTGAGCGAGCCGTCCATGAAGATCTTGAGCGGGCCGACGGTGAGCAGGTCGGCGATCTGGTCGCTCGTCCGGTGACCGCGCTCGATGGCCTCGTCGAGCAGGAACTTCGCGATGACACACTCGATCCGGGTCGCCGGGGTGTCGCGGCGTGACCAGTCGGTGACGGTGTCGGCGTACTCGTAGTCGCGGATCGTCGTGACACCGCGCGCGGCGGCGGCTTTCGTGGCGTCGAGCACCCACCGGTCCGTCACGTCGGTCGGCGGTGCGGGTAACGCCGCGGTGAGCGCCATGCACTCGTCCTCGATGAACACACCCGTCGGGTGGTCGACGCCGACCAGCCGCATGGCCGCCGAGCTGAGCCAGAGCGTGTGCAGGTCACCGGAGAACAGGGCGACCGGCTGGTCCGGCAACGCACGGTCGAGCATCGTCTTGTGTGGACTGTCGGGCCAGAGCGCGGGCTGGAAGTTGGCCCCCTGTAACAGAACGCCGGGCGTGGTGTCGGCCGCCGCGATCAGTTCGGCGGCGTGGGCGGCGGACCGCGCCGAGCCGAGCGACACCCGCTGCTGGAAACTGGCCCACTGCAACAGATGCGCGTGCGCGTCGACGAGACCGGGCAGCAGTGTGCCGCCCCGCCCGTCGACGACCTCCGCCCCGTCGACCGCCATGCCGACAGGAGAGACGGCCACCAGGCGACGCCCCTCGACACGCACGTCGGCGCGCCGCCCGGTGAACCCGATCGTCACATCACGCAACAGCAGAGCCATGGGTCACATACTGCTAGAAGTCCTCGTCGAAGGTCACCGCGCCCGTCACCGCGACCTGGTAGGCGGACACGCGGCGTTCGAAGAAGTTGGACAGCTCCTGCACGTCCTGCAACTCCATGAACGCGAACGGGTTCGTCGCGCCGTACTCCGGCTCCAGGACCAGCGTTCCAGGTACCGTCGCATGTCCGCGAGCGGCAACCCGGCGACGCCATGGCCGAGCAGTCTCAGTCCTCTTGCTCAGCCAGCCAGTCGAGTAGGTCAACGGGTGAGATACGCACAGGGAACGGTTCGCGCGCCTCGAACACGTCTGTGTCTTTCACCTCGGCCACCTGCCGGTATACGCCCGAGTCGTCAAGTTCGAAGGCGGTCAACGTCGGGGCCTCAGGATCGATCACCCAGTAGTTCTTGACGCCGAGGCGTTGGTAGGCAGCCTTTTTGTTGTTGAGGTTGAGCACACTGCTTGGCGAGAACACCTCGACGGCCAGCGCCGGTGCCACGGGCAAGAGCTTCTTGGTGAAGTCTTCCTTGCGCGCGACGAGGACGTCAGGCTGCAGTTCGGTGGTCTGTGATGGACGCACGGCAAATGGGGCGACCACGGCATGCATGTCCGGTGGGCACGCTGCAAGCAATGCCACGAAGATATTGCCCACGACTGTCTGGTGGCTGAGGCCGGGCGCGGGGCTCACGATGAGCATCCCGTCGATGAGCTCGTACCGGTTGCCGTCAGCCGGCATCGCCTCCAGGTCGTCCACGGTGAACGGGCGTCCGTGGGCGAGCTGAACTGAACCGGCTTCCGCAGTCATGGCTCCCATGGTGCCCCCCTTGTCTGTCGAGTACCAACTCGCGCTGAGTAATCGAAAATATGCAGACCGTGAATGGACCTATCGGACCCGGTTACCTCGGAGGATCACGGCCAGCGGGTGTGCCAGCTGCCGCAGGTCGAGGCGGGGGTCGCTCTCGTAGATCACCGCGTCGGCTGGGGCGCCCGCCTCGAGGCCGGGGAGGCCCAGGTATGCGCGAGCCGACCACGAGGCCGCGCCCAAGGCGTCGTGGGGGCGCAGGCCGGCGGCCGCCAGCGCTCGTACTTCGTCGATGATTCGCCCGTGTGGTAAGGAATCCGTGCCCGCCAGCACGGTCACGCCAGCTTCGGCGGCCGCGGCGGCGAGGGCGGGGTGGGCGCTCGCACCCTCGACGTACCAACGTTTTCCCGGGTTGTCCGGCCGGTCGCGGGTCCTCGCCAGCGAAGCCTCGATCACCGACAAGGTAGGCGTCAGCACCATGTCGCGCGCCGCCATGTCGTTCAGTAGTGCGGGGTCCAGGCACATCCCGTGTTCCACCGAGTCGACGCCCGCCGCTACGGCGATCGCGCCGCCCGCTGCTTGTTGGGTGTGTACCGCGAGGCGGCCGCCCACCGCGTGCACGGCATCGACCGCTGCGCGCAGGACGTCGACCGGGATGACCGTGTCGCCGATGCCCCAGTCGGCGATGATCTTTGCCCAGCCCGTGCGTCTTGCTTGTGCCGCAGCGGTTTCCGCCAGCTTGTCGAGGCCGGGACGATGTCCCCAGCCGAAGAAGAACTGGCCGTGCTGTGCCAGCCACGGGCCCGCGTGCCACGCCCTCGGCGCGTCCGGCGCCACGCCGAACCACGGCGGCGGCTCGCCGGCCAGGCCGGGGGAGCGGATGGCCGTGACGCCGGCGTCGAGGTGCTCGTGCAGGTGCTTGCGCAGCATCGACTCGTCGAGCGGGTCGCCCGGGTTCTCCGCGCCGGGGTGCGTGTGGGCGTCCACCAGGCCCGGCACCAGCCAGCCTTCCGCGACCAGCTCGGCAGCCGCGACAGGATCGGTGGTCCACCGGTCGCCGTCGGCGTACAGGTCGACGTACTCGCCGTGCGGCAGGGCGTAGCCGCGTACTCGAACAACCACGCCCGCGAGGCTAGCGCGGCAGCTTGCCCGTGCTCACGAACTCGACGCGTTTGGCGACCGACACGACCTGGTCGGCGAAGCGCTCGTAGAAACGGGTGACCAGGGCGAGGCATGTCGCCGAGGGGACGCCGTGTTGCCACGTTGCTTCGGTGATTTCGCCGAGCACCGAGGCGTGCAGGGCGTCCACCCTGCGGTCGGTCTCGTCGAGTTCCGCGAACGAGCCGGGGCGCGGGCAGGCGATGTGCTGGACCAGACCATCGGCCATGCTCGCGGTGATCGCGCCCAGTTCGGCGAACGTGTCCCGCAGCTCCGCCGGCACCACATGTGCCGGGTGGACCTTGCTCGTCGTCTTCGCGACGTGCTCGGCCAGGTCGCCCATCCGCTCGATCTTGTCGGCGCAGTACACCACGGACAGCACGAGCCGCAGGTCGCTCGCCACCGGCGCCTGCAGCGCGAGCATCTGGTGCGCGCGCTCCTCGCACTTGTCCCGCAGCTCGTCCAGCTCGACGTCCGCCGCCAGCACCTGGTTCGCCTTCTCGAGGTCGGCGGACAGCAGTGCCTCGGTCGCGAGTCGCATGTTCGCGGCCGCCAGCTGGCACATGTAGCTCAGCGTCTGACGCAGTTCGGTCAGCTCGCTGTGGAAGATCTCTCTCAACTGCCCACCTTTCCGCCAGACAGACGTACCCCTTGTTCGACGTTGTCATGCGAACCCGCGGCGGCCGAACAAGACTTGACGACATGCGAGTGGTCACGCAGAACCTTCTCGGGCACCACATGGACTGGCCGCGTCGCAGGCACGTGGTCACGAGCTGGTTGCAGCGCCTGAAGCCTGACGTGATGGCTGTACAGGAGGTTGTCGCGACCGACGACTACGACCAGGTTACCGATGTCCTGGGGGAGGAGTACCACATCGCGCATCATCCGTTGCGGGAAGAAGACGGTTCTGGAATCTCGATCGCGAGCCGCTGGCCCATCGGCGCCGTGCGCGAGCTGGACCTGCAGTTCGGGCCGCGCACCGCCGGCTTCGCGGCCAGCGCCCTCATCGCGGACATCCTCTGGCCGCACTCAGATCTGCCGCTGCTGTTGGTGAACCACAAGCCGTCCTACCGGACCAACCTCGAGTACGAGCGCGGCCGGCAGGCGGTGCTCACCGCCGGTTTCGTCGAGGAGATCGTCGAGCGGACCGGGCAGCAGGTGGTGGTGGCCGGCGACTTCGACGCGATGCCGGAGGCCGCGAGCGTCCGGTTCTGGCGTGGCATGGCGTCGCTCGACGGCACGAGCGTCGCGTACCGCGACGCGTGGCAGCTCACCCACGGTGACCTGCCTGGTCCGACCTTTGTGCCATCGGTCATGCCGTTGGTCACGGAGCGTTGGCAAAATGACCTCGATCGGCGGATCGATTACATTCTGATCCGCTGTACGGGTGGCGGAGGACCGGGCCTACGCGTAACGCACTGTGAACGCATCCTTGACACACCCATCGACGGAGTGTGGGGCAGTGACCATTTTGGTGTAACAGCGGACATCGAGCCGGTGGCCGGGCGTGCACGACCGTGGTAACGAGACTGATCGAATCCGCGACACATCGGTTCGTGGAGCCGGAATTCGCCCAGCTGATCGCCCTTTTCGTGGCGTGGCGGGAGGACATCGACTCCGAGCCTTTCGCCCACGAGAGTGACTGGGCCACTGTGGACTCGCCAGCGTTTCACGTGGTCACGACATGGGCACCCGGGCCGCATGGACCACAGCCGCGCACCAGTCCTGGAGGCGCTCCAGGCCTTCCGTGAACGGGGTGTCACGCCCTTCAACCCGCCAGGGCACCGGCAGGGCAGGGGAGTGGACGCGCGGGTGTTGGACATCGTCGGCGCGGACGTCTTCGCGGCCGACGTCCTCTCGGTCAACGGACTGGACGATCGGACCACCTCGCAGGGCATCGTGCAGCGGGCGCAGGAGCTGATGGCCGACGCGGTCGGCGCGGAACACGCCTTCTTCTCGACATGCGGCAGCTCCCTGTCGGTCAAGAGCGCGATGCTGTCGGTCGCCGGGCCGCACGAGAAGCTGCTGGTGGCACGCCAGTCGCACAAGTCGGTGATCTCCGGCCTCATCCTGTCGGGCGTCGAGCCCGTGTGGGTGCGGCCGAACTGGGACGCCGAGCGCCACCTGTCCCACCCGCCGGGCGTCGACGAGGTCCGGCGCTGTTTCGCGGAGTCGCCGGACGCCAAGGGCATGCTGCTGGTCACCCCGACCGACTACGGCACGTGCGGTGACATCGCGGCGATCGCGGAGGTCTGCCACGAGTTCGACCGGGCGTTGATCGTCGACGAGGCGTGGGGCGCGCACCTGCCGTTCCACCCCGACCTGCCGCCGTGGGCGATGGACGCGAACGCGGACGTGTGCGTCACGAGCGTGCACAAGTCCGGCGCGGCGGTCGAGCAGAGCTCGGTGTTCCACCAGCAGGGCAACCGCGTGGACCCGGCCGTGCTGAAGGCGCGGGAGGACCTGCTGGGCACGACCAGCCCGACCTCGCTGGTGTACGCGACGCTCGACGGCTGGCGCCGGCACATGATGCAGCAGGGCAAGGAGCTGCTGGGTGCCGCGTTGTCGCTCGCCAACGCCACCCGCCGCGAGCTGTCCGCGATCGACGGGCTCGACGTGATGGGCGAGGAGTTGGTGGGGCCCGACCTCGCGACGACGACCGACCCGCTCAAGATCGTGCTGGACGTGTCCGGGATGGGCATCAGCGGCTACCAGGCCGCGGACTGGCTGCGGGAGCACCGGCGGGTGGCGGTCGGGCTGGCCGACCACCGCAGGATCGTCGCCCAGCTGACCATCGCGGACAACGCCGACACCGCGGCCGTGCTGGTGCGCGCGGTCGCCGCGCTGGCCAAGGCCGACCTGCCGGCGCCGCGCCCGGTGGACCTGCCGAGCCCGGACGACCTGGAGCTGGCGACAGTCATGTTGCCGAGGGACGCGTTCTTCGCCAGGACCGAACAGGTCAGCGTCGCCGACGCCGTCGGGCGGTGCAGTGCCGAGATGATCACCCCGTACCCACCCGGCGCGCCGCCCGTGCTGCCGGGCGAGGTGATCACCCAGGAGGTTCTGGACTACGTGCGCAGCGGCCTGCGTGCCGGCATGCAGATCCCCGATCCGGTGGACCCCGAGCTGAAGTCCGTTCGAGTAGTCGCGCGGTAACGCGCTGCCACGAATGGCCCAGCAGTTGTTCGTCCGACCGGACCCAATTTCACCTGTTCGAAAGAAACCACCCTTCTCATACGTGTGAGGAGAAGAACGCCCGGGTAACCACCGCAGGGCGCACGCACCCCCATGCGTGTGAGGCGAGGTGAACGATGCAGTTGGAGAGCTGGAGTCAACCGGCACGGGGTTTGCGCGAGTACTTCCGGCGAGTGGCGCGAGTGTGTGGTTCCGGGGAGGCGTTCTCCGTTCGGCTGGAGCGGCCGTTGACGGGTTACATCCCGCTGGAGGAGCGGGTGGCCGCGTTCCCCGACATCGATGTGGCGCTGGTGTGGGACGAGCGGACGGGGTGGCGGTCGGTGCTCGAGCCGGCGGGAAGCAAGGACCTGGTCACGCTGTCCTACCTGCCCGGTTCCGTGTGCCCGCCGGCCGAGGAGGTCGCTGAGTTCGCGGCCAACCCCGGCGCGGGCGCGCCGCAACCAGCCGCGCGCAACGCGGAAGACGCCCTCGACCTGCTGTCGCAGTACGCGGTCGTGCGGCTACTGCCGCTTGTTCGATGAGCTGACTGGTTTGGCCGGCCTCGGGGGGCCGGCCAAACCAGTTCTCGTTTTGTCAGTTCTTGCCCAGCCGGCGAACCAGCATCTCCTTGCCCTGCTCGGCGCCCTTGCGGCTCTCGCCCTGCGCACGCCGGAAAAAGTTGGCCAGTTCGGAGTCGCCGTCCCGCTCGGCGTCCTGGATGTAGGTCTCCAGGCGCAGGGCGTTGCTGAGGCATGCCTCGACGAACCAGATGACGTTGTAGTCCTTGTCCTTCGTACCGGTGACTTGACCGGTCTCAGCCCTGGTCACATCTCCTCCTTCATGGTGTGTCCCACAGTTCGGCTACCCGCTGTCGGTCCGGTCAACCGCCTGGAGGGTGGCTCGTGGCAGACGGCGGCTGAGCACCAGCAGGGCGGCCGGGACAAGCACGGCGAGGCCCAGCGTGACGGTCTCGCGGAGCCGGCCGGGTGGTGGTCCAGGTGCGTGGCGTGGAACAGAAAGTGCGGCACGGTGAACACGAGGTTCGTGGCCAGAGCGATCTGCACCCAGCCGCCGTTCCAGCCAGATGGCGGCTGCCGTGGGCACCAGGACGTAGGCGAGGGTCAGCTCGCTTCGCGGCGCCGGCCGGCGTGGACCGTCGATGCCCACAATGGACACGAACGCCAGGTGCGCCGCCCGCGCCGCGGCGGAGGTTCCGGGTGGCGGTCCGATCGGTGCGGCCGCGCAGTGGCGTGGCCGGGTGAAGCAACGGTGTCCACCTCGGACAGTGCGGGCGGCAGGCGCTGGCCGGTGAGCAGGTCCCCCACCACGTGGCCGGCTCCTGGCCGGCAGTTTGAGGACCCGCGGTTTCGAGGGTTTGCGACGATCCGCACACCCGCGAGTGCTAACACGTGGTCGGCAACAGCGTGAACGCGCTGCACACGTCCTGGTAGTAGGGCGCGGCCTGCCACGCCGCCGCGTTCAGCACGCGGGACGTGTCGAACGGCGTGAACGTCCACGGGCCCACGTACGTGTTGTGGTGCCACAGGTTCCCCTGCTTGAACGTGATCGCCTGCTGCACGACCTGGCCCTGGTAGGGCGACCACCGCGGGTACGTGCCCCAGTTGGACAGCACCGCCATGCGGCCGCAGCCCCTGTCGCAGCCGATTGCCGCCGGGTCGAGCGTGAACCGGTTGTGGTGGATGAGCACGCGTTGTGTCTTCCACCGGCAGTCGTGGTAGAGCGGCGCGCGTGCGATCCGTGGCCGGACACACCGGTCGGGGTTGGCCACGAGCTTCGTGCAGGTCCCGAACGACGTGTTGGCCGGGCTGTTGCAGAAGCGGTCCGCGTTCTCCCACAGCGTGATGCCGGACCAGTTGTTCACGAACGTGTTGTCGTGGATCTCGATGCGGTTGGTGCGGGCCGCGACCCTCGGCTCGCCGCCGGACTCCGAGATGTAGATGGTGCCCACCGGGAAGGTGTCGCCACTGCCCGCGAACCGCCGGCCCATCACGACGGTGTTGGCGCGAAAGACGTTGTCGCGCACCACGGCGTTGTAGCTGATCTCGTAGAAGAGCGCCTCCGCGTCGTTGTACTCGAACAGGTTGTGCTCGATGAGGAAGTTGTTGTTGTTGGTGTCCGCCCACAGCCCGGGTCCTCGGTTGCCGTGCACCCAGTTGTCCCGCACGACCGCGCCGTCCAACGCCCAGAACTTCACCCCGCCCGTGCAGCCGCAGCCGGGCGTGACCGTCTCCCAGTCGTCGACGTTGTTGCCCGAGATCTCGTTGCCCACGAGCACCATGTCGGTCAGCGGACCGTCCTTGTACGCGTTCATGCCGTACTGGCCGTTGTTGCGCAGGCAGTTGCCCCGCACCCGCTGGTGCGCACCCGCCATCAGACCGGCGCCCTTGTTGTTCTCGATGGTGTTGCGCTCGATCACCCAGCCGTCACCAGAGTCGTGGTTGACCACGCCCTCGTCGCGCGGGGCGACGAAGTGCCGCACGGTCAGGTTGCGGAGCACGACGTTCGTCGCGTAGCCGGTGAACGCATAGCGGTTCCGCCCGCGTCCGTCGAGCACCGCCCCTGGCGCGCCGAGGTAGACGTTGCCGTTCTTCGGGATCACCTGGCCGTACTGGTCCGTGCCCAGCGTGTGCGTGCCCGGCGCCAACCAGAACGTGGTGCCGCTGGGGCGCTCGGCGGTCAGGCGTTGCACCTCCTCGTCGATCGGTCGGACGACCACCGCGCCGGGTGGTGGCGTCGGGTACCGCGCCGCGATCCGGCCGCACACCGCCCACGCCGTAGGGGGTTGCGCCGTCGCCGCCACAGTGGACGGCGCCAACAGTCCTGACAGGACGAGCGCGGCCGCCAGCGCGAGAGTTCTTGCCATGGCGGAAAGCTACGCAGCGCACGGCGGCCGTGTCGTCACCCCGAAAGTTCCGACCTCTTACACTTTCGGGGGAATTTCGTTGCCGCTCTGGAAGAACGGCGCGAACACGGTTGCCCAGTCGGCGGGCAGCCGCGACGCCAGGGACTCGCGTAAGCGTCTCTGGACCTCGGCGTCGTCCAGGCTCTCGCTGATCTCGTCCCAGTTATCGTCGGCGAACACGTCGCCCTCCCAGCCGGTGACGGCGCCGAACAGGTAGAGGAGGCCGTAGTCGATGCCGGCGGCGAGCGTGGCGCTGTCGTATACGTTGCCGCCGGGCTCGACAAGGTCGGAGTTCTCGTCCGCCCAGGCGACCTGGTCGGCCCAGTACGCGACGTCATGCATGCCGTCGCTCTGGGCCATGTACTGCGCGGCGAACTCGGCCATGTCGCCGGAGTCCTCGACGAGCGGCGACACGACGAGGTCGCTGCCGTAGTCCATGCCGAAGTACCAGCGCCGGCCGTCCACGACGATCGACTCGACGCCGGCCACGTGGCCGACACGATCAACAAGCGGGATAACGGTCATGCGGGCATTATGTGCTCGACCCCCGACAAGATCGATTATGGAGAGTCATGCTCAAGATCGACCGCGACCGCACCGGCGACGTCCGTGTCACGTTCGTCCTGCGGCCCGACGAACCGAATGGCCGGGTGAGCGTCGTCGGAGACTTCAACGCGTGGGAGCCCGGCGCGCACGAGCTGCGGCCACGCAACAACGGCACCCGCTCGGTGTCGGTGACCGTGCCGGACGGCACCCAGGTCCGCTTCCGCTATCTCGGCGAGGGCGGCTACTGGTGCAACGAGACCGAGCATCCGGAGGTTCGGCAGGATGGCGAGGACAGCGTGATCATCGCCCTCGCGCCGGACAAGAGGTAGGAGCAGGGCGGCAGAAGACCTACCCTGGTTCGGGATGACTTCCGCAGACTCCTCGGTACGGTTTCTCGCCAACCACTACAGCGCCGCCGCGACAGCCTACGAACGCCTCTGGGCCCGTGAGCTCGACCCGCTGAACCGGGCACTGCTCGGCCGCCTCCCGCTGGCCGGGGCACGCCGTGTCCTCGACCTCGGGACCGGGGTCGGCACACTGCTCCCCACGCTCCGGGAGGTCGCGCCGAACGCCCTCGTCGTCGGGCTGGACCGGTCCCCGGGCATGATCGGGCGTGCCCCTGCCGGGTTCCCCCGGGTGCTGGGGGACGCCGCGCGGCTCCCCGCCGCGGACGACGTCTTCGACGTGGTCGTGCTCGCCTTCATGCTCTTCCATCTGCCCGATCCTGTTGCTGGCTTACGGGAAGCGTGGCGGGTGCTCCGATCCGGCGGCGTCGTCGGGGTGGCCACCTGGGGCCCTGAACCGCGGGTGCCGGCACTGGACATCTGGCACGAGGAACTCGACCGGCACGACGCCCCACCCGACGCACCGCTGGTCGGCAACCACGACCTGGTCGACACCCCCGACAAGCTGGCCGGGCTGCTGCGCGACGCCGGGTTCGCCGAGGTGACTGTCGACGGCACCCCCTGGGAGTACCGGCCGTCGGTGGAACGGTTCGTCGAGCAGCATGTCGAGCTGGGGCACACCTCCCGGCGCCTCTTGGGCCTGCCGCCCGACGCGCGGACCGAGTTCGTGCGTGCGGTGCGCGCGCGGCTCGCCGAGCTGGAGCCGGAAGGCTTCGTCCACCATCACCTGATCGTGACGGGAATCGGCACTGCCGGCTGAGCTGCGTCTTGACGGAGTGTGTTTGTTACGCCACGGTAGCTTCAGCCAGGAGGTTGCCGATGCACCGCAAACGTGTCCTCGCGGCCGTTGCCGCAGTACTCACCGCCACCGCGCTCAACGTGCCCCCGGCCCAGGCCGCGTCTCCGGACGTCAACGCCCTCGACGGCGCCTGCGTCGCGCTGCAGGCGCCGAACGGCTCCTTCGTGGTGCGCAACGCGCTCGGCGGCTACCAGGCCACCGGCGGCGCCACGCAACCGTTCCGCCTGCAGAAGACCGGCGCCGCGAGCTACCTGTTCTACGGCACCGGCACCGACTTTCTCGGGCAGGGCCTCGGCACGCTGGGTGTCCTCGCGGCCGGCGCGGCGAGCGCGGACACCAACTGGCGCCTCACGGCGAGCACCGGCGACACCGTCACGATCACCGCCGTGACCGCCAACCGCCACCTCGCGGTCGACCCCATCCTGCGGACACTCGCGCTGCGGGCCACCGGCACCAGGTTCACGCTCGTGTCCGCGTCGGGTTGCGCGAGCGCGCCGGAGGCCGAGATCGACATCACCGGCCAGCCGTTCACCGGCACGGTCGACGGCGAGGTCCGCGGGCTCGCCGACCTGCACGGCCACCTGACCGCGTACGAGTTCATCGGCGGCGACATCCACTGCGGTGAGCCGTGGAGCCCGTACGGCATCACCGCCGCGCTCGTCGACTGCCCGGACCACGAACCGGCGGGCCTTGGCGCGTGGTGGGAGAACCTCGCAGGCGGCGGCTATCCCACCTTCACTCACGACACCAAGGGCTGGCCGACCTTCCGCGACTGGCCGAAGCACAACTCGTGGACCCACGAGGCCATGTACTACCGGTGGGTCGAGCGGGCGTGGCGCGGCGGGCTTCGGCTCTACACCAACCTGTTCGTCAACAACGCGGCACTCTGCGAGATCTACCCGATCAAGACGAACCCGTGCGAGGACATGGCGTCGATCCGCCTGCAGGCGCAGCGGATCTACGAACTGCAGGACTTCATCGACGACCAGCACGGCGGGCCGGGACGCGGCTGGTTCCGCATCGTGACCGACCCCGAGCAGGCCCGGTCGGTGATCGAGCAGGGCAAGCTCGCGGTGGTGCTGGGCGCCGAGGTGTCGCAGCCGTTCGGCTGTGGCCTCAGAAACGGCGTGCCGCAGTGCGACCGGGCGGACATCGACGCGGGCCTCGACGAGCTGCACGACCTCGGCGTCCGGCGGATGTTCGTGTGCCACAAGTTCGACAACGCGCTGTGCGGCGTGCGGTTCGACAGCGGCGCGGCCGGCACGATCATCAACGCGGCCAACTACTTCTCCACCGGCCGGTTCTGGCAGGTCGAACGGTGCCCGACCGCCGCGCACGACAACACGATCTCCGTCGAGAGCGACGTGCTGTCCGGGGCACTGTCGGCGTTGCTGCCGCCCGGCGTGACGCTGCCCGTGTACCCGAGCGCGCCGCACTGCAACGTCAACGGGTTGACCGATCTCGGTGCCTATGCCATCGAGGGCATGATGGACCGCGGCATGATGGTGGACCTCGACCACATGAGCGTGAAGGCCACCGACCAGGCGCTGGACCTGTTGGAGGCCAACGGTTACGCGGGTGCCGTGTCCGGTCACTCGTGGCTGGACCCGAGTTTCTACCCGCGGATCTACTCGCTGGGCGGCATGGCCGTGCCGTACGGCTTCGGCACCGAACAGTTCCACGCCGAGTGGCGGTCGATGAAGGCGGTCGCCGACCCGCGGTACGAGTTCGGCTTCGGCGTCGGCTTCGACACGGGCGGCTTCGGCCACCAGCCACCGCCACGCGGCACAAATGCGGTCCGGTACCCGTTCCGCACGTTCGACGGCGGATCCACTGTGGACCGACAGCGGACGGGCGAGCGCACCTACGACGTCAACACCGACGGGTTCGCCCACTACGGCATGCTGCCGGACTGGCTGGAGGACCTACGTATCGTCTCCGGCCCGGACGGCCAGGCGATCGTGACCGACATGAGCCGCGGCGCGGAGGTGTACCTGCGGATGTGGGCACGGTCGCTCGAGATATAGGCACCCGTTACCGATGTCGTGCACGGCCCGGCGGCTCTACAAACACGGCATGAGAATTCTGTTCACGACCGTGCCGGTGTTCGGGCACTTCCTGCCCATGACGCCGCTCGTCGACGCGGCGAGGCGGGCCGGACACGAGGTGGTCGTCGCTTCCGGGACCGATATCGAGGTGGAGGTCAAAAGGCTCGGCGTCGAGTTCTGGCGCGTGGGGCCCACGCTGGCCGAGGCCGTCGCCGAGCACCGCGTCGACGAGGAGAACCTGTCGCCGGAGGAGCGGATCGCGGCGGACGTGTCCGCGTTCTTCGTGCCGCAAGCCAGGGCGAGCGCACAGGATCTGGTGCCCAGGGCGGTGGCGTGGCGCCCGGACCTGGTGGTGCACGAGCCGTCGGCGCTCGCCGGCGGCATCGCCGCGGCGGTCACCGGGGCGCGGCAGGTCGTGCACGGGCTGGGGATGTGGCCGGCGGGAATCTGGTCGATCTTCGCGCCGGGCTACACCGCACTGTGTGCCGAGTGGTCGGTCGCCGATCGGTACCTGGACGCGACCTACCTCGACATCCTGCCGGCCGGACTGCAGGCCAGGCCCGACTTTCCCGAGGTGCTGGCGCTGCGACCGGCGCCGCCGCCGAGCCAGGTGACCACCGCGCCCGCGATTCCCGACCAGTACCCGAACACCGTGTACCTGACGCTCGGCACGATCTTCCACGAGGCGGCGGACGTGTTCCGCGCGGCCCTCGACGGGCTGACCTCGTTGCCGGTCAACGTGTTCGTCACCACCGGCCCCAACGCGGACCCGGCGCGTGTCGGCGAATGGCCCGCGCACGTTCAGGTGACGGACTTCGTGCCGCAGGAACTGGTGCTGCCGCACTGTCGCGTGGCCGTTCACCACGGTGGTGCTGGCTCGATGCTCGGCGCGTTACGGCACGGGCTGCCGCAGTTGATCCTTCCGCGGGGCGCGGACAACTTCCACAACGCCGCGCTGGCGGAGAGTGCCGGCGTCGCGTTGTCGCTCGCGCCTGACGAGATCGGTGCCCAGGCCGTCGCGGACGCCGTGACACGTCTGATGACCGAACCGGGCTTCGGCGAACGAGCACGGAGAGTGAGTGAGGACATCGCGGCGATGCCGGGGGCTGACGAGGTGCTGTCGCAGTTGACAAGGTAAGGACACTCTCGCGTCCACTGTGTGTGTAGCGAGTGGTCGGTCACTTAGAGTCCTGAACGTGGTGGATGACGTTTTCCTCGGCATGGAGTTGGCGGTCGCTCGCGTGTCGGAGGAACTGCACCGGGCGACCGCGTCCGGGCCGTCGCCCTTGCGCGGGGTCGCGTACCCGCGTGGGGCGGACTTGTTGTGGAAGTGGGTGGATGCGCAGGAGGACGCGGAGGTCTGGACGTTCGTCCGTGCGTACACCGGCGTCGACGACCATGCGCGGGTACGGGCGGGTCTCACGATGGACGACTTCCACACGCTCCTCACGTTCGCCCGGCGGTGTGTGCTCGCCGCCCTGCGGAACGAGGATCCCGGGGCCGCGGAGGCCGCTTTCGACGCGCTGTCCGCGATCGACGTCGAGCGGGTCGACGGGAGCGACGTCGTGGTCGTGGCGTCGCTGGCGTCCTTCGCGGCTCGGCGGGTCGGGCTGGAGCCGGACGAGGTGCGAGGCCGCGCCGTCCGGTGGGCGGACCCGCAGGTCGCCAAGATCCTCGAACGCGCCGTCGGACGGGAGGTCGACCTGGCCGCCTGGGGGTACCGCGAGATGCTGACGCTGGACGGCCCGGTTCTCGTGGACAGCCTTGGCGGCCCATCGCCGGACGCGGACGACCTGCTGGAGCGAGCGGCCAAAGTGGTCGAGTTGGTGAACGACGACGGGATCTACGAGGTCAACAGCACCGATGTGGTCGGTGAGGTGCCGACCGTGTGGCTCGGCGGCGACACCCCACAGGTCCGTGAGGCCTTACGTGGACTGCGGTCCTGCGCGAAGGTGCACGCCGAACCGCCGGGAATCATGTTCCGCGACTTCCTCCTCATCTTCCTCGTCGAGACGGCGGAGGAGCGGCACGCGGAGACCATCGCCGCCGCCGCGCACCGGACCAGGGACACCGCCGTGCAAACAGGTGTGGCCGTTGGCCGCCGGTGCGCGGTCGTCATCGCCAGCTCAGCCGTCGTCGGCGAACCGTCCGTCGAGGACGTCACGTCACTGAACCGGTTCCGCGAGCCGATCGCCGCGTTGCTGAGCTGACTCATGCGCACGCGTGGTACGCCGCCGCGTCCTGGCGCGAGGCGACGCCCAGCTTGGTCAGGATCGCGGACACGTGGTGGTCCACCGTGCGCACCGACAGCACCAGTTTTTCCGCGATCTGTGCGTTGGTGAGTCCGGCGGCCAGCAGTTCCAGCACGTCCGCCTGTCGTGCGGTGAGGCCTGCCGGGTGTGCCCGTGTCGTCCGCTGCGGTCCTCTCGGCACGGAGCGGACCCCCATGTCACGCAACCGCCTGCGCGCGTGCGCGGCGGCGGCCGTCGCACCCATGTCCTGCAGCATGAGCAGTGCGTCCCGGGTGGGGCCCGGCTCGCCGGAGTCCGCCAACTCCAGCGCCTGCTCGTACGGGTCGCCCAGCAGCGCCCAGCCCTCGGCGGCCGTACGCCAGTCGCCACGCAGGCCCGACGCCCACGGTTCCGGGCAGCCGGCGAACGAACGCACCGGCAGACCGGCACGCCGGCAGTACCGCAGCACCTCCGCCCACAGCGGCTCGGCGCCGGGACGACCCGCGTGCTGTGCCCACGCGTCGCGTACGGCGGCGGCGACCGGTGCGTTGCCGGTGAGCCACGCCCACTCCGCCAGCGCCGCGCCGGGATAACCCAGTCCCACGAGCGAACGCTGCCGCTGGCCGCGTTCCCACGCCGCCAGTAGCAGGGTGCCGGCCGCCTCGTCGCCGGTCCTGGCGAGGAGCCGCGCGTGCTGCGGTTCCGCGTACACCCGCTGCATCCCGGTGTCCTCCGGGCGGGTCGCGAGCTCCGCCAGCGCGGCCAGTGACCCGGTGAGGTCGCCGCGGCGCATGGTCAGCAGTGCCTCGTGCACCTGCAGGTTGTAGGCGTGCGAGGAGAAGCCCCGGTCGCGGGTGAAGGCCAGGCCGTCCGCCAGGACGCGGGCCAGCTCGTCGAACCGGGCGTGCCGGTACAGCAGCTCGCCGAGGTTCGTGTAGGCGCGGGCCGCGTGCTCGTGGTGGCCGTGGTGCAGTGCGAGCGCCAGGCTTTCCCGCAGCAACGCGATCCGGCCGTCCGCCTCGAGCCCGGGTTGGGCCGTGCTCAGGTAGTTCAGGCCCAGCTCGACCAGGTCGACGCGGTTCGCCGCGCGGGACAGCCGCAGTGCCCTGTCCACAGCGGACTGTGCGGCCCGGTCGCCGGCCAGCGCCAGCACGGCGCCGTGGTAGGTCGCGGCGTACGCATGGGCGGCCGTGCCGGCGAGCCCCTCGTCCGCCTGGCGCGCGGTCCGCTCCGCCGCCTCGGTGTCACCCGCCATGTAGTAGTGCCGGGACAGCCGGACCTGCGCCTGCGCCAACGCGACCGGGTCGGTGTAGAGCGCGACAGCACGTTCGCCCGCCACGACCGCCTCGGTGAAGCGGTGCGCGTTGTACAGCTCCCACGCGTGGTCGTCGTGCAGCCGCGCGCGTTCGTCGCCGTGCAGGCGGTGCTCGTGCCGCATGGCGGCGGTGAAGTGCGCTAGTGCCTCGCGGTGCGCCCCGGCGGCCGCCGCCTCCCGGCCGGCACGTGGTGCGTAGGCCAGCACGGCCGCCGGGGCGTCCGCGCAGACCGCGTGGTGCACGAGCCGCGCGGGGTTGCTGGTGGGCAGCTTGACGAGCGCGCTCGCGTGCAGTGACCGCCGGCGCAGCTCCGGCACGTGCTCGTAGACGGCGCGGCGGGTCAGCTCGTGCCGGAACGCGAGCCCGTCCGGCCGGGCTTCCAGCAGGCCCTTCCGCTCTGCCTCGGCCACGACGTCGAGCGGCCCCACCAGGCGCTCGGCGAGGTCGTACTCGGTGACGCCCGGTAGCACGGCCAGCTGTTCGAGCGCCGCGCGTGCCGCGGGTTCGAGGCGGGCCACGCGGGCGAGCACCACGTCGGCGACCGTGACGGGCACGCCGTTGCCGAGATAGAGCCACTCGGTGACGTAGAACGGGTTACCGCCGGTGAGCGCGTGCAGGTCCGGCGCGTCCCGGCCGGCCTCCTCGGCGAGCGTTTCGACCGCGGCGGGGGAAAGCGGGGCGAGCGGCAGCCGGTGTGTCGGCGCGGCGGCGAGGGTGCCGAGCCAGCGCAGCGGGGCCTCCTCGTCGCGGAACGTGAGCAGCAGCAGGGCCGGCAGGCTCGCCACGCGCCTGGCGAGGTAGCCGAGCACGTCGAGCGTGACGTCGTCGGCCCAGTGCAGGTCCTCGACGACCAGCACCGTGGGCGTGCTCAGCTCGGCGAGCGCGGCGTCGAAGATCCGCTCGAGCTCTCCGTCGGCCACCGCCTTCGCGAGCGGGGTGCCGGCGGCCGCCATGTCCCGCAGCGGGCCGAGCGGGCGGGGCGTGAGCAGGTCGTCGCACGCGCCGGCGAGCACCCGCATGCGCAGCCCGGCGGTGAACGCCCGCACGACGCTCGTCTTCCCGATGCCGGCCTCACCGGTCACGAGCGCGACGGAGCCCCGCCCGGCCTCCGCGGCCTGGGCGGTTCTGCGCAGCTTGTCGAGCACACCTGCCCGCTCGAGTGGTTCCCGCACGGTCAGTAGTCGGTCATCCAGAACAAGCCGTTAGGGCAACGCGTGCGCCCCAACAGGCGAAATTCGATGTCCCTTCGGCCGTCGTGATCGATTAGGCCAGGCACGGAAGGGGTAGGACTACCACATGACCGTCGCCGCACACCGTGAGACCGAACTCAAGTACGAGGCCGGTGCGGAGCTGCCGTCACTCGGTGGGCTCCCCGGCGTGTCCGGTGTGGACGGACCGAGAACCGAGCGGCTGGAGGCCGTCTACTTCGACACGGCCGACCTGCGGCTCGCCAGGCACGGTGTGACGTTGCGCAGGCGGACCGGCGGCCACGACGCCGGCTGGCACCTCAAGGTCCCCGCCGGCGGCGACTCGCGCACCGAGCTGCGGCTCCCGCTCGACAAGGGGCCGGCCAGAGTGACGAACACCCCGCCGGACGAGCTGGTCGACCTGACCTTCGGGATGGCACGCGGGGCGGAGATCCGCCCGGTCGTGCTGCTGAAGACCGAGCGCCAGATCTGGGAACTGTTCGGGCGTAAGGGAAAGCCGCTCGCCGAGGTGGCCGACGACCGCGTCACCGCGAGCCGCCTCGACCGTGAGTCCACAGTAGACAAATGGCGGGAGCTGGAGGTGGAGTTGGCCGACCCGGACATGGCGCCCGGCATGGACCGCGCGTTGCGGAAGGCTGGACTGCGCCGGGCGCCGCACACGTCGAAGCTCGCGCGGGCTCTGGCCGTCGAGGAGGAGCGACCCACCGGGGACACGGCGGGTGACGCCCTGCTCGACTACGTCCGGACCCAGTACGACGAGATCGTGACACAGGACCTGCTGGTGCGCAGGGACGCGCCGGACGCGGTGCATCAGATGCGGGTGGCGGCGCGACGGCTGCGCAGCGCGCTGCGGGTGTACCGGCACCTGCTGCCGGACACGGGACGAGTGTCGGACGACCTGCGCTGGCTGGGCAGGCGGATGGCCGAGGCACGTGACCTGGAGGTCCAGCACGCGCACCTGCGGGACGAGATCGCGACGCTGCCGGATGAACTGGTCGTCGGGCCGGTGTCCGCCCGGCTGACCCGCCACTTCGCACCGGCGGCGGCCACGGCGCGGGAACGTGTGCTGAAGACGTTGGCGGACAAGCGTTACCGTCGCCTGCTCGACGCGCTGGACCGGCTCGTGGCTGACCCGCCACTGGCCTCCCGCGCGTCCCGGCCCGCGGGCAAGGAGCTGCGCGAGCACGTGCGGCGGGCGTACCGGAAGACGAAGCGCCGCATGGGGTCAGACACCCTGCACCAGACGAGGAAGGCGGCGAAGCGGTACCGGTACGCGCTGGAGGTGGCCCAGCCCGCCGTGGGCGGCAAGGCCAAGCGGGCGCGGAAGGCGGCCCGAGCGCTGACCAAGCTGCTCGGCGAGCACCAGGACGGCACCGTGGTGCGGCCTTTGCTGCGGGAGCTGGGGATGAAGGCACATCTGGCCGGCGAGAACGGGTTCACGTACGGGCTGTTGCACGACCGTGAACGAGCGCGCTGCGCCGAGGTCGAACGCGTGTGCCCGGACTACTGGAAGCAGGTGCGGAAGACCCGGCTCACGTGACGGCGGCTGTTCGCGGGACCGGTGGGCGTGGCCTCCGGCCCCCGGTTCGATTGTCCCAAGGGGCACTGACGTTTTCGGGGGTTGCCGGGTGACGGGTGTGCTGCTCGCGCTCGCGTCGGCCGTGGCGTACGGGTTGGCCGATTTCGTCGGTGGGTTGTTGTCGCGGCGGGCGCATTTCGGGACCATCGCGTTCGTCGGCCAGCTCGCCGGGTTGGTGTTCGCGTTGGGGGCGGCGCCGTTCGTTGCCGCCGACGTCACCTACGGTGATCTCGGCTGGGGTGCGTTGTCCGGGGCCGGCACGGGCGTTGGCATGCTGTTCCTCTACCGCGGGCTGGCGCGTGGCGACATGAGCGTGGTCGTGCCGGTCAGCGCGGTGGGCGGGGTGGCCCTGCCGGTGATCGTCTCGGTGGCGGTGCTCGGGGAACGGCCCACGGCACTCGCCTGGGCCGGGACGATCGTGGCGGTGCCCGCGTTGTGGTTGGTGGGTCGCGCGGACGGCGGCGGCAAACCCGCCGCGCTCGGCGACGCGCTCATCGCCAGCGTCGGGTTCGCCGTCCAGTACCTCGCGCTCGCACAGGCACACAGCGGTCTGTGGCCGATCGTCGCGGGACGGGTGGTGGCCGCGCTGATCGTGCTGCCTACCGCGCGCCGCCGGATCCCGGCCCGGATCGGGGTCGGCGCGGCCGCCTGTGGCGTCACCGCCGCCGGCGCGCTCGTCTGCTACCTGCTGGCGACCCGGCAGACGCTGGACGTCGTCGCGGTCGTCCTGTCATCGCTGTACCCCGCGATCCCGGCGTTGCTCGGCATCACCGTGTTGCGGGAACGGCTGTCCACATGGCAGACGGTCGGCCTCGCCGCGGCGGGAATTTCGATCGGGTTGTTGGCCGTCGGTTGATATTGGCGGCGGAAGTATCACAGAGTCGTCCGCATGCACGCGATGTACGCCGCACCCGGGCCGATGACCGGCGACTACCGAGCACTACTCGCCGAGTTGCCCGCCGAACCGGTCAGGCTCGCCGCCGTCGGCCAGGGGCTGATGGCGCACGAGCACCTGACCTGGCTCCACAGGGTGGAGTTCAGCCAGGAGGACCGCGAGTCCGTGCACATCAGGCCGGTTCCTCGGCTACTGGCACGGATTCTCGCGGTGTCACCGACCCCGCTGGCGACGCCGCGGCCGCCGGAAGAGCTGGTCGCGGCGAACTGCCGGCACTTCACCGTGTTCCTGGTGGCCGCGTTACGGGCACACGGCGTGCCGGCGCGGGCCAGATGCGGGTTCGGCGCCTACTTCGCGCCGGGGTTCTTCGAGGACCACTGGGTGTGCGAGTACTGGACGGGTGAGCGCTGGCGGCTCGTCGACGGGCAGATCGACGCCACGCAGCTGGCGACGTTCCCGATCGACTTCGACGTCACCGACGTGCCACGCGACCGTTTCCTGGTGGCGGGTGACGCGTGGACCCGTTGCCGTGCGGGCGAGGCGTCACCGGACTCGTTCGGGCTGACGTTCACCAAGGAGGCCGGCTACTGGTGGATCGCGGCCAACCTCATGCGGGACGCGGCGGCACTGCTCAAGGTGGAACTGCTGCCGTGGGACGTGTGGGGCGCCATGCCTGAGCCGGAGGCACCGGTCGACGTCGAGCTTTTCGACCGGTTGGCCGCCGCCACGCTCGACCCGGAGCTGACGGACCTCCCCGACCTGATGGCCGACCCACGACTTCGCGTGCCGCCGACGGTCCGCAACGCCGTCCGTGATCGCGAGGAAGAACTCTGAGCCGAGTGTCGAAGTGCCGGCTCCTGCTTCGACGTTGCTGTGCGAGCACGCGAAGGGAGCCATGATCCATGTTGACGAAACTGCTGGTCGCGACCGCGCTGGCAAGCGGGTTGGCCGGTGCGCCTGCCGAGGGCGCCACGGAGGTGGTACGAACCGTCGAGGGGTCGGTTCGTGGCACGGTCGCGCCTGACCACAGGACGTTCCAAGGCATTCCGTTCGCGGCGCCGCCGGTGGGGGACGCGCGATGGCGGTCCCCACGACCGGTGACGCCGTGGGCGGGAGTGCGGGACGCCACCACCCCGGCTGACCGCTGTCCGCAGACCGCGAGCGGCGGCACCCCGAGCGCGACCGAGGACTGCCTCTACCTCAACGTCACGACGCCCAGCACACCCGGCCGCAAGCCGGTGATGGTGTGGGTGCACGGCGGCGGGAACAGCATCGGCGCCGGCACCGACTTCGACCCGACCCGGCTCGCCGTCCAGGGCGACGTGGTCGTGGTGACCGTGAACTACCGCCTGGGTGTGTTCAGCGCGTTCAGCCACCCCGACCTGGCCGGCGGCGGCGCGTTCGGGTTGGAGGACCAGCAGGCCGCGCTGCGGTGGGTGCGGCGCAACGCGACCGCGTTCGACGGCGACCCCGACCGGGTCACGCTGTTCGGTGAGTCCGGGGGCGCGTTCGACGTCTGCGCGCAGCTGACCTCGCCGGGTGCGCGGGGCCTGTTCCATCGGGCGATCATCCAGAGCGGCACCTGCACGACGAGCTGGCCGGCCAACGGCCTGATCCAGGACCAGCCGGCGGCGTCGTCGTTCGTGTCGCTGGCGGAGTCCAACGCGCACGGCGCGGACCTCGCCGCGCGGTACGGCTGCGCGGACTCGGCCGACGCGGTCGACTGTCTGCGCCAGGTGCCGGCCGCCGACCTGGTGTCGCAGGACTACGTCATGATGATCACCCGGCTGACCTACGGCACGAAGGTCCTGCCTTCTCATCCGGGCCAGGCGTTGGCACAGGGCCGGTTCCACCGCGTGCCGGTGATCGCGGGCCACACGCGCGACGAAGGCCGGCTCGCGCCCGCGCGCGCCCCGCAGCCGTTCACCGAGGAGTCCTACCAGGCGCTGCTGGTCGAGGCGTTCGGCGCCGACGCGCCGCGCGTTGCGGCGGAGTACCCCTCCGCCGCGCATGGCTCGCCGATCCTGGCGTACGCGCAGGTGCTGACCGACCGGGTGTGGGCGTGCGGGCACGTGACCGACAACCGCGCACTGGCAAGGCACGTGCCGGTGTACGGCTACCAGTTCGCCGACCGCACCGCGCCGACCGGCTGGTTCGAGTTCCCGCCGAACCTGCCGCCTGGCGCGTTCCACAGCTCGGAGCTGCCGTACCTGTTCGACATGGTCGGCTTCCCCGGCGTGCTCAACCCGGAGCAGAAGGCGTTGGCCGACCAGATGATCGCGTACTGGGCACGGTTCGCCGCCACCGGCAACCCCAACGGTCCTGACCTGCCGAGCTGGCCGATCTTCCTCGGTGAGAACGCCCAGTCGCTGGCGCCTGCCGCGATCGAGCAGGTCGACGTGGCCGCCGAGCACAACTGCGGGTTCTGGCGGTAGGCAACACTTCCGGTCGTGGTGGACACAACGTGGTCATGACGACCGATTTCGAGCCGACGGACCGGGAGCTGTGGGCACAGGCCGCGGCCGGTAGTGCGAACGCCTTCGGGCTGCTGTTCGACCGGCACGCGCGCGCTGTGTACAACCACTGCTTCCGGCTCGTCGGCTCGTGGACCGCCGGTGAGGATCTCGCGCAGGCCACTTTCCTGATGGCATGGCGGAAGCGGAGCCGGGTGACGCTCACCAACGACTCCGCGCTGCCGTGGCTGCTGGCGGTGGCGACCAACGTGGTCCGCTCCGAGCGCCGGACGGTGGCCCGGCGCCTGCGCCTGGTCAACCGGGTGCCGGTCGAGGCGCCCGCGCCCGACCACGCCGACGACGTGGCCGGCCGTATCGACGACGAACGCCGGATGGCCGAACTGCTCGCCGCCGTGCGGGAGCTGCCCCGCAACCAGCAGGAGGCACTCGCGCTGTGCGTGTGGTCCGGCGTGTCCTACGCGGAGGCCGCCGCGGTGCTCGGGATCGCGGAGGCAAGCGTCCGGGCCAGGGTCAGCAAGGCCAGGTCCCGGCTCCAGGGGCTGCTCGGCAGGTCGGTCATGACGCTCGCAACCGCCAAGGAGGAACTGTGAACACGACATTGCCGCCGTCCCGCGACCTGCCGCCGGGGCGCCACGCCCAGATCCGTGGCGCCGTGCTGGCCGCGACCCGCCGTCCGAACCGCCGCTGGATCGCCCCACTCGTCACCGCGGCCGCCGCCCTCGCGATCGTCGGCCTCGTCGCGTGGTTCACACCGTGGACCGGGAACGGCGGGAACGCGGCGACCCAGCCGACGAGCCAGGAGACGACTCTGCCGGCACCGTCCACGTCGACGTCCGACGTGAGCGAGCCGGTTGCCGGTGTCTCGCCCGACGAGCGGGCCGCCATCGAGGACGGCTGCGCGCGGTCCGGCTTCCCGGACGAAACGCTGACGCTGAAGCAGGTGCTCACCGACGCGGCTGGCCGGGTCGCGCTGCTCTACAGCGACCGGGTCGCGGTGGTGTGCACGCTCGACACCCCACCGACCGGGTACAACCCCGGCGGCGGTGGCTTCGGCGACTTCACGCCACCGGTGGGCCTCGACACCTCGTTGGCCAGCGCGGGCGGTGATGTCGCGGGGAACAAGTCGCAGTACGCGGGGCAGCCCGGCACAGACCAGTTCGGCGGCCGGGTGTCGCCCGAGGTGGCAAAGGTGACCGTCACGGTCGGCGCCGACTCGGTGGACGCCTCGGTCGCGAACGGCACCTTCCTCGCGCGCGTCCTCCACCCAACCGACTGGCTCATCCCGGAGAACCGCCGGGCTCTGGTACTCCGCGCGTATGACAAAAACGGGACACTTTTGGCAGAGGTGACCCCGTAGCCTCGGTGAGTCCAGAACGTGACGCCTCGACAAGCAATTGTCGGGCGTCGCGTTCTTGTGCCGGCAGTAGACACGGTTGCATCCTGATGCCCGGGGTGAGTCGTGTGGACGTCCATCAGACAATCTGTTCGGTCGACATCGCGGGCTACGGTGGCATGGCCCGCACGCGGCCGAACTACGTGACCCTGCGATCCGGCATGTACGAGTCGGTTCAGCAGGCGTTCGACCTGGCCGGGATTCCCTGGGACAAGTGCTTCCAGCAGGACGTCGGTGACAGCATCCTCGTGCTCGCACCGGCGCACGTGCCGAAGGGGGCATTTGCCGGCGCGCTGCCCGAGGCGCTGGCCGACGCGCTGGGGGCGCACAACGAGGCGCATCTGCCGGCGGAGCGGATCCGGCTGCGGCTCGCCCTGCACGCGGGGGAGGTCACCTACGACAGGTACGGCGTCGCCGGGAAGGCGATCATCCTCGCGAGCCGCCTGCTGGACGCGCCGCCGCTGAAGGAGGCGCTGCGGAACTCCGCGGGATCACTGGCCATGATCGCCTCGGACTGGTTCTACACCGAGGTGATCCAGCACCACGACGACTACGAGCCGAACGCGTACCGGCAGGTCAACGTGGATGTCAAGGAAACCAGCGACGTCGGCTGGATCCGCGTCCCCGGCCACGAGCTACCCGCGCCGGCACCCTCCGTCCGTCCGGTCACCGAACCGGTCCCGCCCGTGGTCATCCCGGTGCGGCTGCGCCCGGCGTCGCCTCGGTTCTACGAGGTCGTCGACGCGCTCGAGGACATTCCGTGCATGCGGCAGGAGGACACGCGCTCCCTCGTGGTCGACGAGCTCCCGTTCGCCGGCACGGTAAGGCACTTCACGGCCCGCCGAGCTCACGTGATCAGCATCCTGCGCACATGCCTGGACTTCGACAACGGCCTGCTGCAACTGGTCTCCGTGATCACGAACCACGAGCCGAGCGGATCCGTGCCGCTGAACCGACTGTTGACGCTCCTGACCGGCGGCGCGGTGTGACGGCCGACCTCGGTTGTCCATAGTGGACTCGTCGGGCGCCTGACGTGAAGATCTCATACCCCTGCCCGTGAACCTGTCACATGAGTTGCGGGAGCGGTCACCGGTCGCGGCACGCGCGATGCATACTCTCCAGTGGCCGTCCTATCTATGATCAGGGATGACCGCCACGTGTCAGGACGTGAGGCGTGCCGCGAGTGCGCAAAGTAGCGGACTGACTCCGTCAGGTCGGTATGAACAATTCATGAGGGGGCAGTGAGAAACCCCTTGAGTGAACGGTGACTGGGGAACTTGTCGGACCCTACCCCGATAGCGGAAATTTAAACCCAGCGGTTGCTCCCCGCTAGCCGAAGACAAAAAACTTTCCTCTCAAGGAGATTGCTATGTCGACCAACGAGATTGTCAAGGCTTTCTTCTTCGACGGCACCGACGTGGCCGCGACTGGCGATGTGCGCATCGACGTCCTGGACAGCTGGACCAACTCCGGTCTCACGGCCGCCCCTCTCGCGAGCATCACCTGGTGCGACGGCCGGCCAGCGACGAACGCCTGATATCCCTGGTCCGGCCCATCGTCGGGGCGTGACAGACGTGCCGGCGATGGTGCCAACACACAGTTCGACGAGCGTCTGGGGACGATGGGAACGCCCCGGTGGCCGCGTGGTGGTGGAGGCGGCGCCGGGGGCGGGCAGGCCTGTAGTGGGCTCCCCATCAGGGCTTGGCGGCCGGTCGGAAGCGACTTTCCGACCGGCTTCGCCATGCCATTTCGCCGGTTGGCGTCAATGTGATGTTTCGTGGGTGGATCCCGTTTTAAGAATGTGCCGAACGATTGTTGGGGAATCGTTGATGAAGATCACCGCGCGAGCGGGAGAAGCCTTCGGGGTGACCGTCGAGGGCCTCGACGCTGCGGAGGCGTCCTCGGCTGACCTCGCGATGCTGAAGAAGGCTGTCTACGCCGACAAGATCGCCGTACTGAAGGGTCAGGACGTGACGCGGGACGGGATCCTGGCGCTGGGCAAGCGGCTCGGTCGCCGGGCGGAGTTCCACGAGCCGGTCTACCGGAGCCCGGGATGCTTCTGGCACTCCGACTACCTGCTGACGCGTGCGCCGTTCGACTTCGCGCTGGCCTATCCGAAGGTGGTGCCGACCTACTTCATCGACATGGCGGCCGCCTACCGGAGGCTCTCGGCCGACCTCAAGCTGGCCGTCGTGGGCGCCACCGCCACGCACAGCGTGCTCCGCCACGCCAAGCTCCTGCCGGCCGACGTGCGCCGCCCGATCTCCGAGCTCGTGCAGGTCGTCACCGGTAAGGCCCCGCCCGTGACGAACTCGATCACGGAGCCGCACCCGCGCACGGGGGAGACCGTCCTACACCTCAGCGAGGGCTTCACCACGTCCGTCCAGGACGCCGGGGGCGCCGACCGTCCCGACCTCCTCGCGCGGCTGCTCGAGGTCACCGGTCAGCTCGACCGGACCTACCAGCACGACAACGTGCACCTGCAGACGTTCGAGGCGGGCGACCTGCTCGTCTGGGACAACCGCAGCCTGATCCACCACGCGTCCTACACCGCGACCCCGGAGCCGGTCGTTTCGGTCTACGACGGATAGTCCGAAAGGCCGCACGCCGAGACGATCGGCTGTTTCGACGCATTCTCGATTTTGTCAATGCAACCTGCATAATTGACCGGACGCGCCCATTCGCTCCTCGGCGCGATCCACTCTCCTCCGACGGGCCGGCCGCGGCGGACCTGCCTGGTGCGTGCCGCCCGGCGCAACGCCGTTACCCCGAAAGGCCGATTCGGTTTCGCTGTGTGGCGGCTCCATCAGGCCCATCGGTCGGCTGAGTGGCCATTCTGCACAGTCCACAGTTGTCGGTCGCCGGCCTGTCGTTTCGTTGTACGACTGCGCTGAACGGCGCACGCCCCGGCGAATTCGCGTGTGTCGGCCACGTAAGAATTGCGTCCCGGGCGCCCATCCGTGGTGTATTCTCCAGACAGGGTCGCGTTCATTCGCGAATCACAAGTGCATATGCAAGACACACTCTAGGTATCGGGCGGAGGTATCAGGGGTGAGAGTCGTGTCTGTTTTTTTACCGCGCTGGTTACTCGAGCGCTGGCCGCGTGCGCCGCGTCGACTGCTGTAGGCCGGACCGGAGCTGCCGTCGTGAGCACTCCCACCACCTCCGGCCACCCAATCCCTGGCGCGGGGCCGCTTCCGGCGCCCCGGCTGGCGATGGGTGTCGTCGTCGCCGTCTTCGTCAGTATCTGCCTGATCGACTTCCTGCACGTTCTCCTCCTCCCGAACGTCACCGTCGGCGCCGTCGTGCTGTCCAGCACGTGCATCGTCGCGCTGACGCTGGTGCAGTCGCTGTGGTATTCCGGGGAAAGCACCCGGCTGCGCTCATCGCTCGGCCACGCGGTCCTCGGGTTCCAGGCCTGCCTGGCGTACCTGCCGATCCTGGTCTTCGGCCAGGCGTGGGTCGGCGTGCCGGGGTTCCTCGCTGGCAGCGCGCTGCTGGTGCTGCGGCCCGTCTTCGCGTGGACCGCCTTCGGTCTCGTCGTCGCGAGCATGGGCTACGCGCAGTGGGTTTTCACCGAGCGGCTCGTGGACACGCTCTACACCGCGATCTCCACGGTCACGACCGGGCTCGTGGTGTACGGCCTGTCCCGGCTGACCACACTCGTCCGCGAGGTGCAGGAGAGCCGTGCCGAGATCGCGCGCATGGCGGTGTTGCGTGAACGGCTGCGTTTCGCGCGGGACCTGCACGACCTGCTGGGCTACAGCCTGTCGGCCATCACGCTGAAGATCGAGCTGACCCACCGGCTCCTGGAGACGTCACCGAGGAAGGCGGGCGACCAACTGCTCGAGATACTGGACATCTCCCGACTCGCGCTGTCCGACGCGCGCACGGTCGCCAGCGGCTACCGGGAGCTGTCGATCGAGGAGGAGTGCCGCTCCGCGGTGTCGGTGCTCTCGGCCGCGGACGTCGCCGTCGAACTCGACGTCGACCACACCGACCTGCCGGTCCAGGTGAGCACCGTGCTGGCCACCGTGCTGCGTGAAGGCGTCACGAACCTGTTGCGGCACAGCAAGGCCAAGCACTGCGAGATCACCATCCGGCAGGAGCGCGACCACGCGTCGATCGAGATCGTGAACGACGACCTGGCGGCGCTGCCAGCGAACCGGGACGGCGGCGGCTGCGGACTGCGCAACCTTTCGGTGCGTGCCAAGGAGATCGGCGGCTCGGTCACCGTGACACGCGATCCGCACATGTTCCGGCTCCGTGCCGACGTGCCCCTGCGGGTGATGCGCAACCGGGTACCGGCGTCAGAGCCAGCCTGCTTCCCGTGCGATCCGGATCGCGTCGACCCGGTTGCGTGCGGCCAGCTTCCCGATGATCGTGGTGAGGTAGTTACGGACGGTGCCGACTGACAGGAACAGCTTCGACGCGATGTCGACCGCCTGCATGCCTTCCGCGGTGAGGCGGAGGACCTCGGTCTCGCGGGCGGTGAGCGGGGACTCCGCGCTGTCCCATGCGGCCATGGCGAGTTGGCTGTCGACGACGCGTCGGCCGGCGGCGACGTTGCGGATGGCGTCGGCGAGTTGTGCGGCTGGTGCGTCCTTGAGCATGAAGCCGGTCACCTTGGCGGAGAGTGCGCGG
>NZ_DASUVO010000173.1:0-3656 GCF_036378875.1 Actinophytocola sp. | reverse complement strand
GAGTTCCTCGAGTCCCTGGTCGCCCGCGTGCCCTCGACCGGCGGCGGCACCTGGAAGCTGACCGAGGTCTACACCGGTGAGGTGCTGGTCGAGCTCCCGCAGTCGACGCCGGCCGACATCGAGGCGGCGTTCGCCACGGCGCGCGAGGCGCAGGCCGAGTGGTCGCAGTGGTCGCTGCGCAAGCGGCTCGCGGTGTTCAAGCGGGCGCACACCCTCTTCAACGACAACGCCCAGACCACTGCCGACCTGATCCAGGTCGAGAGCGGCAAGAACCGGCGGATGGCGATCGAGGAGACCTGCGACCCGCCGATGGTGATGAGCCACTACCTGAAGCGGGCCGCCAAGCTGCTCGCGCCGGTCAGGCGTGGCGGGCCGGTGCCGTTCCTGACCTCCTCGACCGAGATCCGCCAGCCCAAGGGCGTCGTCGGCGTCATCGCGCCGTGGAACTTCCCGTTCGCCACCGGCATCTCCGACGCCATCCCGGCGCTGATGGCCGGCAACGCCATCGTGCTGAAGCCCGACAACAAGACGGCACTCTCTCCGCTGTTCGGCGTGAAGATGCTCGAGGAAGCCGGCCTGCCCGAGGGGCTGTTCCAGGTGGTGTGCGGCGAGGGCCCGGACGTCGGCCCCATGCTCATCGACAACGCCGACTACGTGATGTTCACCGGCTCCACGGCCACCGGCAGGGTCATCGGCGAACGGGCCGGCAAGAACCTCATCGGCTGCTGCCTCGAACTCGGCGGCAAGAACCCGATGATCGTGCTCTCCGACGCCGACATGGCGGAAGCCGTGCAGGGCGCGGTGTTCGGCGCGTTCGGCAACACCGGGCAGATCTGCATGCACATCGAGCGGATCTACCTGCCGGAGTCCAGGTACGACGAGTTCAAGGACGCGTTCGTGTCGGCGGCGAAGGCGCTCGACGTCCGCGCCGCCTACGACTTCGGCCCCGAGATGGGCTCGCTCGTCTCCGTCGACCACATGCTGCGCGTCAAGTCGCACGTCGAGGACGCCGTCGCCAAGGGCGCCACCGTGCTCTGCGGCGGCACGCCCCGTCCCGACCTCGGCCCGGCGTTCTTCGAACCGACGATCCTCGAGGGCGTCACGAAGGACATGCTCTGCGGCGTCACCGAGACGTTCGGCCCAGTCGTCGCGCTGCACTCCTACCGCACCGTCGACGAGGCCGTCGCGCTCGCCAACGACACCGACTACGGCCTCAACGCGTCGGTCTGGGGCGGCGACATCGACGCGGCGCGTGCCGTGGCCGCGCGTGTCGAGTCGGGCAACGTCAACATCAACGACATCCTCGCGACCGCGTTCGCGGCCAAGGCCACACCGTCCGGCGGCGTCAAGAACTCGGGCGTCGGTGCCCGCCACGGCGACCAGGGCCTGCTGAAGTACACGAACGTGCAGAACATGGCCGTGCTCAAGAAGCAGGTCATGGGCGCCCGACCCGGCCAGGACTACGCGAAGTACGTCGAACGCATGCTGTCCGGACTGAAGATGATGCGGAAGATGCGCATCCGGTAGCGGAGGCGCCTACCGCGGAACCGTGTCGGCGATGGTGACGCTCAGCTGGAAATCGGCGCCCTCGATGGCGGCGCGCACGTCCTCGTTCGGTGAGACGACGATGATGTCGACGTCGTCTGCCATCTTCTCGCGGGCGAACGCCAGGCCGCGCAGGCCGGCCGCCGAGAGCGTGTCCAGCTGGCTCATGTCCAGTATCAGCCGGTCGATGCCGGCCCGCGACGCGGCCGCAACCTTGTCCCGGAACGTCGTGACGTTGGCGTCGTCGAGGTCACCGACCAGTGTGATGACCGCGGTGTCCCCTTTTGTGGAAAGCGAAGCGTTGAAGGCCATTTCTCCTCCTACTGTGTCTTGGCCACCGGTCGCGCGACCAACGTGACCACGGAACGTGGGCTGATCGAATACCGACGGGGATCACTCAGCGGGACCTCCGCACCCGGCGCGAACGCTCCGGGTGTTTCCTTGGCGGTGTCGGCGAACAGGTGCCAGGTCCAGCCGTCGTCCACAATGGGCAGTTCCAGCTCGTGGTCCTCCCAGTGCGCGTTCGCCGCGACGTAGACGTAGTCCGGTCCGCAGCCCTCGACGTGATGCCCGCACCACATCAGGGCGAGCAGTCTTCCCGAGGGTGACCAGTCCGGTTGCCATGCTCGCACCCCGTGCCAGCTGACCTCCGGATGGCCGGAGCCGGTCGGATCGACGCTGCTTGGATGGTGCATGCCGCGGAGCACGGGGTGGGCCCTGCGGAACGCGATCACATTGCTGACGAAGTCGAGCAGTTCGGTGTTGGTGTCGGCGAGCGTCCAGTCGAACCACGACAACTCGTTGTCCTGGCAGTAGGCGTTGTTGTTGCCGCGCTGGGTCTTGGCCACCTCGTCGCCGGATAGCAGCATCGGAATGCCGCGGCTGGTCAGCAGCAGCAGGAACGCGTTCTTCGCCTGCTGGATCCGCAGTCTGTTGATTTCCGGGTTGTCGGTGTGGCCCTCGGCGCCGCAGTTCCAGCTGTTGTTGTCGCCTGTGCCGTCGTTGTTGTTCTCGCCATTTGACTCGTTGTGCTTGTCGTTGTAGGAGAACAGGTCGATCAGCGTGAACCCGTCGTGACAGGTCACGAAGTTGATCGATGCGCGGGCTCCCCGGTGCTTGTACAGGTCGGGTGAACCGGAGATGCGTGTGGCGAGGTCGCCGATGGTGCCCCCGTCGCCCTTGAGGAAGCGGCGTAGCGTGTCCCGGTACTTGCCGTTCCACTCCGACCAGCGGTGGTAGTTGGGGAAAGTGCCCACCTCGTAGAGTCCGCCCGCGTCCCAGGCCTCCGCGATCAGCTTGCAGTCCCGGAGTACCGGATCGTAGGCGAGCGACTCGATCAGCGGCGGGTTGGCCAGTGGCACACCGTTCTCGTCCCGGTCCATGATCGCCGCGAGGTCGAACCGGAACCCGTCGATGTGGTACTCGCTGGCCCAGTGCCGAAGGCACGTGACGATGAAGTCCCGGACGACGGGATGGTTGCTGTTGAACGTGTTTCCCGTTCCGCTGAAGTTGAAGTAGTACCCGTCCGGGGTCATCATGTAGTAGGCGCTGTTGTCCAGGCCACGGAACGAGATCCACGGGCCGCGCTCGTTGCCCTCGGCGGTGTGGTTGAACACGACGTCGAGGATGACCTCGATGCCGGCCGCGTGCAGTGACTTGACCATGTGCTTGAACTCGTCGCCCTGCATACCGAACCGGCTGGCCGCGGCGTAGCCCGCCTTCGGCGCGAAGAACCCGACCGTGTTGTAGCCCCAGAAGTTCAACAGGAGCTCACCGGTGTCCGTGTTGAGCCGGCTGTTGCCGAACTCGTCGAACTCGAACACCGGCAGCAGCTCGACGCAGTTCACCCCGAGCCGCTCGAGGTAGGGGATCTTCTCGACCAGGCCGGCGTAGGTTCCCGGGTTGGTCACACCGGAGGACGGATGCCGGGTGAAGCCCCGGACGTGCGTCTCGTAGATCACCAGGTCGTCGGGACGGATCCGGAGTGGACGATCGCCCTCCCAGTCGAAGTCGTCGAAGGCCAGTCGGGCACGGTGCTGGTAGGGGTTCCGCTGGTCCGGGACCCTGCCCCAGACCTCACGACCCATCAGGACCCTGGCGTACGGGTCGGA
>NZ_DASUVO010000172.1:0-25179 GCF_036378875.1 Actinophytocola sp. | reverse complement strand
GTGCTCCGGCTGCCGGGTCGTGCAGAAGCTCGACATCTCCAACAACGACATGGTCAGCAACGCCATGGCGCAGAAGTTCTCCAGCGCTCTGCTGCAGCAGCCGTCGGTGAACGCGGTCTCGGTTCCCGTGGGTGGGTGGATGCAAACCGGGTTGTCCCAGGCGGTCCAGTCGTCGGGCCGGGCGGCACAGCTGTTCGTGTCCAGTAATTTCGGCGACGCGTCCACCATGGACCTGATTCGCAACAGCGCCTTCACGTTCGGCGCGTTGGGGTACGCGTCCCAGTGGGGTGCCTACGGTTCGGTGGACACCGCGATCCGGGTGCTCAACTCCGAGCAGCCGCAGGTTCAGGGTGACGGCTTCCAGATGGTCGACAAGGACGAGAACCTGCCCGCCTCCGGCGACTACCAGGGTGGCGTCGACTTCAAGGCTCAGTACCGAAAGCTGTGGGGAGTCAGCTGAATGGACACCGTGGTCGGAGTGTCCGGGCTCAGCAAGGACTTCGGGTCGACCAGGGCACTCGTCGACGCCGAACTCGTCCTGCGGCGCGGTACCGTCCATGCCCTGCTCGGCGGCAACGGGTCCGGCAAGTCCACCGCGATCAAGGTCCTCGCCGGTGTCCACAACGCGGACGCCGGTGTCATCCGGGCCGGTGGTCGGGAGTGGACCGCCCGGACCTGGTCCGCCGGCGTGGCGCGCGGCGCCGGGTTGCGTTTCGTCCACCAGGATCTCGGTCTGTTCGACGAGCTCCATCCATCTCTGCCCGGATCCGTCGCGTTACCGCTGTCGCAGTAGGGATAGCCGTTCGGTGCGGTGTCCGCGAGTGCGGGGGATGACCCGATGACGGCGGTGGCCCCAGACAGGATTAGCGCTACCGCGACCACCAGGAGTTTCCGCATTGTTCTCACTCCTTTGTGAGTTCAGCCGGAGGAGTTCCTGAAATGACTATTTGGGAGCGCTCCCACGATGATGGTCTTCCTTCGTTCTGGTGTCAAGCACCGATATGTCTCGTCGTGGACGAAGAGGTCAGCTCATTCAGTACGGGCGCTTCGGGCTGACCGTATTTGTCGGGTCAGTCCGGCGGTGGCGACCGCGAGCCAGACGGCGCTGAGTGCGATGGTGAGAGCGGCACCGTAGTTCCGGTCGTGCAGGCCTGGGTTGGCGCCGGTGCCGAACGGTCGCCACAGAAACGGGATCGCGAGGAGTGCCAGCATGCCGCTCAGCGCCATGCCCGTGAGGACCGGGGTGCGCCAGGGTGTCGGTGTGACGCGGGTCAGCAGCAGTCCGGTGAGGCCGACGAGCGGTGCCACGATGCCGTCGTGGAGGAGCGGGCCGCCGATGAACCAGGCGGTGCCCTGTACGGCGTTCACGGTGCGGGACGTGGCGAACTCCCACGCCAGCACGGTGCCGTAGGCGAGCAGCGCCAGTCCCGACAGTGCGAGTAGTGCGCGGATCACAGGACCTCCAGGCGTTGGACCCATTTCGTCTGCAGCACGCCGGGACGGCTGGGTGCGATGATGCGGCAGGGGAAGCCATGGTCGAGGGCGAGCCGTTCGCCGCCGAGGCGCAGGGCGAGCAGGGTGCTCGCGGTGTGGGTGGCCGGGAGCACGCTGGTCCGGTACGCGCCCTTGCGTTCCAGGGACGTCACCAGCACCGGCCGGTGCTGGTCGGCGCCGGCGAGCCGGAGCAGTTCCGCGACGGGAACTCCGGTCCATGTGGCGGACTGGCTCCAGCCTTCGACGCACGCGATGGGCAGGTCGGCGGTGCGTTGGGGGAGTGCGTCGAGATCGGCCAGTGACAGGTGGGTTGTGCCGTGCGGGCCGGTGATCTCCAGCCGCCACGTGGGATCCCAGGTCACGCCGGCGGCCCTGGCGGTGCGGTTGACGGGCAGACCCTGCTGGCCGCGCCCCGAGCGCCAGGAGAGCGGGGAGACGTCGCGCAGCAAGGGGACCGTGGCACCGGCCGTGGCGACCACCGCCACCCCGGTGGCGAGGTAGGTGGTGCGGAGGAACCTGCGACGAGACATGTCGGGCCCTGGGGTGAGGCGGGTGAGACCACGCCGGATCACCGTCAACTTGATCGCGACGTGCAGCAGGACGGACCCGGCAGCGAGCCACGCGACGGCGTAGTGCGCGGCGAGGAAGTAGAAGCTCCACGGGTAGTTCTGGGTCGTGTTGAACAGCCCGGTGGCGAGTTGGAAGAAGGCGGCACCGGACAGCACGAGGATGGAGAGTCGCTCCAGCGCGTGCGGCAGCGAGCGCACCAGGGGACGGGCGAACAGTCTGGGATAGACGGACCACAACTTGGCAAGCAGCAGAGGAATCGCGGCGATGCCGGACAGCACATGGACGCCTTGCGTGATGCGGTACAGGTTCACCGGTTCGGCTGGCCAGACGAACCAGGAGGGCGGTTTCTGGATGGCGTGGCTGAGCAGCCCGGTGGCGAAGCAGAGCAGGAACGCGATCCCCAGCCAGACCCCGAGACGAGCGGTGACCTTCTCATGGTGGGCAGGAGCGTGGAAGTCGCTCTCGCTGGGAGGCTGCAGCCGGTCGATGAGTCCGCTCAACCGACCGCCTTCGGCTGGCCGAAGCCTGTGGACAACGAGGCCGAGGCGCCCTTTTCTGTCGGTGGCCACTGGTAGCGTGGAATCCGGGGGTTCCCCTGGCGCATGAATGGGACTTTCGTTCGGGGTTCGCCCGATCGTGCTGCTGATGGCCGGTATCTGTGATGCGGAGTTGTCGGTGTCCGCCGGTACGCCGGTTTCCGAAGGGCCGGCGGCCGCCCGTGCGTCATCGGTCATGTGCGCACCAACTCCGTGAACCAGCGACCCCCGGCTTCGCGGAGCCAGTTCGTCGTCAGGCCGGCCAGTGCGGCGGTTGACGCCACCGCGTCCGCGCCCAGCCAGGCCCAGTCGAACCAGCGTGCGCCGTCGGCCGCGGAGGTCGACACGCGCACTCGGCCGTGGCGCAGTCCGGTGCCCGGTGGATCCACCTCGACCAGAGCGCTGCCTCCCACACACAGCAGTTCCCGCACTCGGCCGAGCAACCGCACCGGGTCGCCGCCGATGCCGATGTTGCCGTCCACCAGCAGCGCGTGCCACCAGCGGCCCTCGTCCGGTTGGCGGTCGAAGATGTTGCGTTGTACGGCCGGTGCCCCGGCCTCGATCGTCAGCCGCACAGCCACCGCTGACACGTCGGTGCCGAGCGCGGCCACCCCGCGTTCGGTCAGTGCCGCGGTCAGTCGCCCCGGGCCGCAGCCGATGTCGATCGTCGGGCCGGTGCAGTTCGTCAGCAGCAGCTCGTCGCCAGGTTCCGGCGCCGCGCGCCACCGTTCGGTCGGCAGGCTGATGCGCTCACCCGTCGTGAGCTCCAGCCAGCAGTGGTGACCGAGCAGCCCAGGTTCGAAGTCGATCACGACGCCACCGCCGCGAATGCCTGTGCGAACCGCGTCGTGGGGGCCTGTGCCGCGACCTGGACGGCGTCGGCGATAGTGTCCACATCGGACAACAGCGGCAGGTGCTCGACCCGCAGACCCGCGTTCCGCAATGCCGCGAGTGTCCGTGCTCCCGTGTCCGGACGGGACATCGGCACCGCACGCAGCACGTGCGCGTCCGCCGGCCGGCGCAGGCCCAGCGCCCACCAGCCGCCGTCGACCGCGGGGCCGAGAACCGCGTCGGTCTCGCGTAAGCGGGCCAGCGCGCCGGTCAGTAATGGCGGTAGTAGCTGCGGTGTGTCCATTCCGACCTGCAGCACGGGCGCGCCGGGGAAGCGTGCCGCGATCTCGGCGTGGGCGTTCGCCAAGCGGTCGGCGAAGGTCGCGCCATGTTGCGGGAACACCACACAGTCCCGCAACGCCGACGCCAACTCATCGGCCAGCTCCGCGGACGCCAACGCACCGGTCAGCGCGCACGCCACCGTCGCGTCGGGCACCGCGCGGGCACTGTCCACAGTGTCCAACAGGGCCGCGGCGGCGAGTAGGGCGGCGCGACGGGCACCGACCGAGGACGCGAGGCGGGTCTTGGCGAGGCCCGCCACCGGCGCCTTCGCCACGATGAGGAGGACGGCGTCGAGCGCGGGATCGACTCGTCGCGCCCGGTATCGGTTTCCTTCCTGCGCTGGTGCGCCGGGGTGTGCTCTGCTCGTCGGTCCGGTCGGTGACGACCCGCTCATCGCAGCACTCCCGCCATGTCGCGTACCGCACGCAATGTGCCGCGCACCGAACCCGACACCTTCGAACGCGTGCCGGCCGCGCGCGGCCGGTACACCACGTCGCGCTCCACCACCGTCCAGCCCGCGTCCGCCGCCCGCACCAACAGTTCCAACGGGTAGCCGAACGCGCGGTCCCGCACGCCAAGCGCCAGCAGGTCGGCTCGGCGAACGGCGCGCGCCGGCGCGATGTCCGACACGAGCAGCCCGCGCCGGCGCAGAATCGTTGCCAGTAGGAGGTTTCCGGCGCGGGCGTGCCACGGCCACACCCCGCGCGACACCGGCACTCGCCGGCCGACCGCCAGATGTGCGCCGTTATCGACGGCCGCGACGAGCGGCACCAGCTCGGCCGGGTCGAGCGAGCCGTCCGCGTCGAGGAAGCAAACGACGTCCGTGCGGGCGTGCGACAGACCGGTGTGCACGGCCGCGCCGTAGCCCTTCGTCTGTTCGTGCACGACGGTCGCGCCGTGTGCGGCCGCGACCTCGGGCGAGCCGTCGGTGGAACCGTTGTCCACCACGATGGCCCGGTAACCCACGGGCAGGGTGGCCAGCACGCCGGGCAGAGCGGCGGCCTCGTCGAGACAGGGGAGCACCACATCGACTGCGTTCATGCGGTGGACGCTAGGTCCACCCGAGATAGTCGGGAACCCTTGTGGTGCTTACCAAAATGTGACGGCGCGGAAGTTCTTACGGAGTTCTGACGGATCCCGCGTATGCCGCACCGTACCCGCGACGCAGCCTTACCGTCCACGTCGTGGTCCTGTCTGCGCCTGCCCGAAAAACCGTTCGCGGTGACCTGGTCGCCGGTGTCGCCGCGATCGGGTTCGTCCTGCTGGCCACGACCGTCGGCTTCCTGACCGGCGCCCGGAACTACGGCGCCGACCTGCACCCGCGCGCCGCCGCGCGGTTCGGTGAGTACCCGGTGCTCGCGGATCTCTACCCGAGGGTGGGCCCCGGCACTGTGTTCGCGGTGATGATCGCCGCGGGCACGGTGCTGTGGGGCCCGGCGCTCGCGCGGCGGCTGCGCTGGCGTGCCCTCCTCACCGCGGGCTACCTGACGTCCGTCGCGTGGATCGTCGCGCTGGCGCTCGTGGACGGCTGGCAGCGCGGGGTCGCGCACCAGCTCGCGTCCGGCGGCGAATACCTCGGGATCGCCGGCGAGGTCACCGACATCCCTCGTTTCCTCGCCACGTTCACGTCGAGGATCCTCGACTTCCAGCCCGGCTCGTGGCCGACACACGTGGCCGGCCACCCTCCGGGCGCCACGCTCGTGTTCGTCTGGCTCGACCGGATCGGGCTGTCCGGCGGCGGAGCGGCCGGAGTGGTGTGCGTGCTCGCCGGCGCGGCGGTCACGGTCGCGGTGCCGGCGACCGTCGCCGTCCTGGGGCGGCCGGACCTGGCACGGGCCGCGGTCCCGTTCGTCGCGTTGCTGCCCGGCGCCATCTGGCTCGGCGTGTCCGCCGACGCCTTGTTCGCGGGGGTCACGGCGTCCGGGATCGCGTTCTTCGCGGTCGGGGCGAGCCAGGGCCGGCGCGCGGCGTGCGTGGTCGGTGGTGTGGTGCTGGGCTTCGGGATCTTCCTGTCCTACGGGTTGCTGCTGATGGGGCCGATCGCGTTGGCGGTCGTGCTGGTGACCCGGAACTGGCGTGCCTTGCTGTACGCGGTGCCGGGTGCGCTCGCGGTGGTCGCCCTGTTCGCGCTGGCCGGGTTCTGGTGGCTCGACGGGTACCACCTGGTGGTCGAGCGCTACTACCAGGGCATCGCGTCGCACCGGCCGTACTGGTACTGGGTGTGGGCGAACCTCGCGTGCCTGGTGCTGGCGGTCGGTCCGGCGGTCGCCGGCCTGCGCCGAGCCGACTTCCTGACCGGCCTGAACCGGCCGGTCGAACCGGTTGACGCGCTGGTCCGGGGCGCTGCGCTCGCGGTGCTCACGGCCACGCTTTCGGGGCTGTCGAAGGCCGAGGTCGAGCGGATTTGGTTACCGTTCGCGGTGTGGCTCGTGCTCGCGGCCGCACAACTGCCGCCGTCAGCGCGTCGGTGGTGGCTCGCGGCGCAGGCCGGGACCGCGCTCGTGGTCGAACATCTACTGCTGACGAGTTGGTGACACGATGACCAAGGTGCTCGTGGTCGACGACGACCTGACCGTGCGGGACGTGGTGCGCCGGTACCTTGAACTCGCGGGGCATGAGGTCGCGCTCGCCGACAACGGTGAGGACGCGCTCGCCTGGGCCGCGGAACACAAACCCGACCTCGTGGTACTCGACCTGATGCTGCCGGGTATCGATGGGCTAGAGGTGTGCCGGCGGCTCCGGCAGACCAGCGCGGTGCCGGTGGTGATGTTGACCGCGCTCGGCGAGGAGGAGAACCGGATCGCCGGCCTGCAACTCGGCGCGGACGACTACGTGACCAAACCGTTCAGCCCACGGGAGCTGGCGCTGCGGGTGTCCTCGGTGCTTCGCCGGGCGGGTACGGTCCCGGCGTTCGAAGAACTCGTCGATGGCGACCTGCGGCTCGACGCGACCGCGCGCCGGGCGACCCGAGGTCATGTCGCGCTGTCGCTCACCACACGGGAGTTCGACCTGCTGGCGTTCTTCCTCGCGCATCCTGGGGAGGCCTTCACCCGGGAGCAGTTGCTGGAAAAGGTGTGGGGCTGGGACTTCGGTGATCAGTCCACCGTGACCGTCCACGTGCGACGGCTGCGGGAGAAGATCGAGACCACCCCGGCGAAGCCGACGCGCATCGCCACGGTGTGGGGAGTGGGTTACCGCTATGACCGCGCATGATCAGGCACAGGGCGTGATCGACCCGAACGAGCCGTTCGCGAACATGGTCGGGCACGCGTTGCACATCCTGCCGTTCGCGCTCGCGCTGGTGTTGCCGGTGGTCGCGGTGGGGACGGCGCTGCTGTACTGGGTCCGCCGCGGCTCGCTGACCACGACCATGACCGTGCTGGTGCTGGTGCCGATGGCAGCCGTCCTGACGGGTGTGCTGGGTGTCAGCGGGTTCATGTTCAACACGACGCTCACCACCATGGCGTTGGTGTGCCTGCTGGTGCTGCTGGTGACGCTGCCGGTTGCGCTCGTTCTGGGGCGGGCGATCGCGCGGCGCAGCGTGTGGGAACACCAGGCCCGGGAACGGGAACGCGCGGCCGAGGCCTCCCGGCGGGAGCTTGTCGCGTGGATCAGCCATGACCTGCGCACCCCGCTGGCCGGCATCCGCGCGATGGCCGAGGCACTCGCCGACGGTGTCGTGTCGTCACCGCCCGAGGTGGCCGGCTACGCGAGCCGCATCAGCGGCGAGACCCGCCGGCTGTCCGGGATGGTCGACGACCTGTTCGAGCTGTCTCGGATCACCGCCGGCGCGCTGGAACTGACCATGTCGCAGGTGGCGCTCGGCGAGGTCGTCTCGGACGTCCTCGCGGCCCAAACCCCGGTGGCGCAACGGAAACGGGTTCGTGTGCTGGCCGACGCGTCGAGGGCGCCGGTCGTGCTGGGCTCGGACCCGGAACTGGCTCGTGTGGTCCGCAACCTGGTGTCGAACGCCATCCGCCACACACCGCCGGACGGCACCGTGGCGGTGCAGATCGGTGTGGACGGCGCGGACGCGGTACTCGCGGTGGACGACGGCTGCGGCGGTATCCCGGACGCCGAGCTGGCGCGGGTGTTCGACGTGGCGTTCCGGGGGAGCGCCGCGCGCACACCATCACCGTCCGGCGAGGAACAGGTCGGCGGCGGCCTCGGTCTCGCGATCGCCAAGGGCCTTGTCGAGGCACACCGGGGACGGATCAACGCGCACAACCACGGCCCGGGCTGCCGCTTCGAAGTCCGCCTCCCGCTGGCCGCCGTGTGACCCCTTGCCCGGGGCTCGGTCGCGGTATCCACGACGCCGTGACCCGGGCCGCCGGCTACGAGGTGACGCGCGCGGCCGGGGCGCGCAGTGGTGCGGTCGCGAACTCGGCAACCCCTTGCTCGAACGTCGTCCTTGCCGTGAAACCGAGCTTTTCGCGGGCTGCTCGCGGGTCGGCCACCACGTGCCGGACGTCGCCAGGGCGTGTGCCCCCCACCACCTTCGGCGGTGGACCACTACACGCGGTGGCGAGTTCGGAGGCCAGCTCGCCCACGGTGTGCGGAGTGCCCGAGCAGATGTTCACCGGGACGAGCGAGCCTTCCGGGGCTTGGGTTTCGATGGCCAGCGCGTTGGCCAGCGCCACGTCCGCGACGTGGACGAAGTCCCTGCGTTGGTTGCCGTCTTCGAGGACCACCGGCGCCTCGCCGCGCTCCAGCGCGGAGCGAAACAGCGACGCCACCCCGGCGTATGGCGTGTCTCTCGGCATTCTCGGGCCGTACACGTTGTGGTAACGCAACGCCCACACGGTGCCGCCCGTCTGCCTCGCCCACGCCGACGCCAGGAACTCCTGGGCCGCCTTCGTCGCCGCGTACGTGCTGCGCGGGTCCATCGGAGCGTCCTCCGGCACCAGCCCGGGTGCCAGCGCCACACCACACAACGGGCACGGCGGGTCGTAGCTTCCCTTGTCCACATCGGAGTCACGGCGCGGCGCGGGCCGCACGACGCCGTGGGTCGGACACTCGTAGCGGCCTTCTCCGTAGACCACCATCGAGGACGCCAGAACCAGGCGGGTCACGCCCGTCTCGTGCATGGCCGACAGCAGCACCGCCGTGCCGAAATCGTTGTGCAGCACGTACTCCGGAGCGTCCGCCGGCGACACACCATGACCCACCACCGCTGCCTGGTGACACACGACATCGACTCCCCGCAGGAGGCTCGCCAGCAACGCCGGATCACGAACGTCGCCCACGACCCCCGGATACGTCGTCGTCTCGCCGTGCGCCTTCGGCAGGAGGTTGTCCACCGGCACCGTCTCGTGACCGCGTGCTGACAGTGCCTCCGCCACGTGGGATCCGACGAAACCGGCGCCGCCGGTGACCATCACTCGCATACCGTCGACGCTAGGCCGCGCGGCCGCTACGGCGCGAGACCGCGCGGTGTCACGTCACCGAACCGTCAGATCTACGACGCCACCGACGGTGGTATCGACCAAGCTCGAATCGGGCCGCACAACCACTGCGGCTTCGCCGACCGCAACTTGCATGGAATCAGATGGGCAAGTTCGAGAACGTGTTCAAAAACATGATGACGACCACGGTGGTGAGCAACATGCCCGCGATTCCCCCGAACAGGAGACCGAAGCCGAAGGGCCGCCACGGCGACGAGCGGCGCGCGACCTGCAACAGCGCACCCATCACCACCTCGCCGAACGCGATGACAGGAAACATGACAGGGGCAAAGCGGGTGAAAACGACGGAGAAAAGCAGCACACAAGACACAGCAAAGCCAACGAACGAGACCCCAGGGCGGCGCCGGTCAAGCTCAGTCATCCCTGAATGATGGCGACGTACACCCCCCGCGCATATCAGTAGCACTACTCAGTGTCCGCCGGGTCGTCTCGATCACTGTCTCCCGACACGTTTCGCTTGTTCGTTGGGCTCGCCGCGGTCGCGGTGCTCGGTGGTACGGATCCGTGATCAGGCTGAGAGCCAGTAGGTGCGGATCGTGGTGAACTCCCGGAGCTCGGCCGTGGCGAGTTCGCGGCCGTGTCCGCTGTGCTTGGTGCCGCCGAACGGTAGCCGTGGGTCGGAGGCGACGATCGCGTTGACGAACACCGCGCCGGAAGTGATGTTTCGCGTGAGTGAGGGAGCGCGTGCGGGGTCGGCGGACCAGATGCTGAGTCCGAGACCGTAGCGGCTCGTGTTGGCCAGTGCCGCGAGCTGGTCGTCCGATGCCGCGCTGGTGATGGCCGCGACCGGGCCGAAGGTCTCCTCGTCGAACACGGTCATGCCGGGCCGGGTGCCGGTGAGGACGGTCGGCTCGTAGAAGAATCGGGGCCGCTGCGCCGGGTGGCCGCCGGTCAGCAGCCGCGCGCCCTGGGCGAGTGACCGTTCGACCTGGGCATGCAACGAGGTGCGCAGGTCCTCACGTGCCATGGGACCTACCCGAGTGGCGGGATCGGCGGGATCCCCTACGGCCAGCGCGCGGGTTTTGTCCACGAACAGCTGGGGACGCCGCTACGGCCGTCCGGTCCGGCTGGGCCGCAACCCCCCCAAGCCCAAGACCAGGATCACCAATGCCGGCGATGACGCCTTACGGCTACTGGAACATCTCCGTGCGCACGGGAGGGGCCACGCGTTCGGTCCCCGTGTCCAGACGCTGCGGCAGATCGTCGTGCAGAACTACTACCGCGACGCGGTGGGCCGTCTGCGTTGGCGCACCGAGGACGATGGCGGGCTGCCGCCCTCGTCCCGCGCGATCGTCTCTCCCTATGACCCCACCGCCCGCTACGCACGTCGGGGACAGACCACCAGATGGACGGGATTCCTCGCCCACCTCACTGAAACCTGTTCGCCTGAAGGCGCCAACGTGATCACGGACGTGGCCACCACCGCGGCCACGACAAGCGATGCGCAGGCGCTGCCCGGTATCCACACTCGTCTGAAGCGCCGTGGCCTGCTGCCCGCCGAACACCTTGTCGACGGTGGTTACACCTCCCTGGTTCACCTGGAACATGCCACCCGAGAACACCAGGTCACCGTCACCGGACCACTGCCGGGCAACCCCACCCGGCAGCACCGACACAACGAAGGCTTCGACCGGGACGACTTCCATATCGACTTCGATCGCCAGCAGGTCATCTGCCCCCAAGGACAGGTCAGCAGAGGCTGGCAGGGCCCCTACCCCCACCTCCTCGCCCACCGCCGCCCCGCTGATCGTGGCCCGGTTCACCAAGAGCCAGTACCAGCCCTGCCCGGTCCGCGACCAGTGCACCACCTCCCGTGAAGCGCCCGGAACATGGGCTTTCCCCCGCGAGAACTCCGCGACCTGCAACTCCGCGTCCGCGCCGAGCAACAAACGCCCGACTGGCAAGCCCGATACGCGGTCCGATCCGGCGTGGAAGGCACCGTGAACGAGTTCGCCCACGGACACGGCATGCGTCGGTGCCGCTACCGAGGACAACCGAAGGCCCACCTGCAGCACGTCTTCACCGCGATCGCCGTGAACATCGAACGCCTCAGCGGTCTACCACCATCCGGCGAGGCAACCTCGTCCCGGCAGCCGACCGCCTTCCAGGATTTCCTGGACCAGCACGGGATCTCTCGACTGAAATCCTGGCGGGCCGTCAGCAGCTGACCACGACGACTACAAGATCACCGACAGAGTCAAGCTAGCCCTGACCAGCGCTAACGCGCCATCCAGAGTAGTCGCTCAAGGCACAAAGACGGCTGGCCCAGCTTCTGGAGCCCGCTGGCCGGCGACAAGGTCATCCTCCGAGAGGACCGCACGCTCGGCATGCTCCGCGTCGAGGTGCTGTGCGCGAACTGCCACTCGCACCTGGGCCACGTCTTCGAGGGCGAGGGCTACGGCACCCCCACCGACCAGCGCTACTGCATCAACTCGATCTCGCTGCGCCTCGTTCCGAAGGAGTAAGCGCCGGGGGAACTTGGGCAGGTGGGCGGCGAGCGACCGGGCCGGAACTTGGTTGGCCGACGAGGCTGTTCTTGCGGACTACTGCGCTTAGCGTGGTAGTGTCCACTCCACACTACCCGCTACCCGCCGGGACATCGATGGAGATCAGCCAGCTACTCAAAGGCGTGCTCGACCTCGCCGTACTCGCCGTGCTGAGTGACGAGGACGGCTATGGGTACGACGTGGTCCGCAGGCTCCGCCAGGCCGGACTGGACGAGGTCGGCGACGCGTCGGTGTACGGCACGCTGCGCCGCCTGTACAACGGCGGAGCGCTCACCTCCTACGTGCGCCCCAGCGAGGAAGGCCCGCACCGCAAGTACTACGCGCTCAACGAGGTCGGCAGGCAGCGGCTCGCGGACGGGGCCAAGACCTGGCGCGGGTTCGCGAACACGATGACGGATCTCCTGGAAGGGGCGACGGCGTGAACGCCAGGACGGACACCGAGGTCCAGGCCTACCTGGACCGGTTGCGGAGGGAGCTGGCCGGGTTGCCCGCCGCCGAGATCGAGGAGATCGTCCAGGACCTCGAACCGCAGGTGTCGGCCATCGCGGCAGACCCCGGCACGGACTCGCTGATCGACCGGCTCGGCGACCCCGCCGAGTACGCGCGGGAGCTGCGCAGCGCACTGGGCATGCCGGACGAGCCGGTCGCGTGGCGCCCGCCGCCGCGGCTGCCGCGCACCGGGCTGGCGGTACTCGCGGTCACCACGGTCACGGCTTGTGTGGCCGGGTACCTCACCGGCCAGGTCATGGCGAACGAGCCCCGGTACCCCTTGCTGTTCCTGGTCTTCGGGCTGTTCGCGTCCTGGCTCGCGGTCGGCAGGGACCGGTCGGCGATGCGTGAGATCACCGCGCTGCCCGAACTGCGGCTGGTGAAGGAGCGGCTGGCGGTGGCCGAGCGGCACCTGCCGGTCGCCGCGTACCTGACCTCCCTGTGGCCGGGGATGCTCCTCGTCAAGGCCGCGTTCGCGTGGCTCGGCACGGTGTGGCTGTTCGGCTGGTTCGGGTGGCTCGGCGCGGGCGGCGCGACGGCCGCCGTCACCGCCGCCGTGCTCACGGTGCTGGTCGGCAACCGCGCACACCGCGACAGGCGCTGGCTGTGGCTCAGCATCCCGCTCGGCGGGTGGGCGGTCGGCGTCGCGGTCAAGGCGATGGAGCTGCTGCCGATGCTGGCCACGGGCGACCACGTCTGGCCGTGAGCTGTTACATGCTCCAACCAACACCGCTGTGACACGACCATGACATTCCGCGGACGGCCCCACGACGCGTGAGCGGCATCATGTGCCGGGTGGAGAGGCGTACATCGCATAGCCCTGCGATGGTGGGTGGCATGTCACGGGTGCTGTTGATCGAGGACGACCAGGGTGTGCGTGACGGGCTGCGACTGGCACTGACCAGGCAAGGACATGCGGTGCGGGCGGTGGAGTCCGGTGAACAGGGGCTCGCCGAACTGGCGGACGCCGACGTGGTCGTACTCGACCTGATGCTGCCCGGTATCGACGGGTTCGAGGTGTGCCGCCGGATCAGGGCGGCCGGCAACCTGCCGATCATCATGCTCACGGCCCGCGGCGACGACATGGACGTGGTGGCCGGTCTCGAGGCCGGCGCGGACGACTACGTGGTCAAACCGGTCCAGCCGCGGGTGCTCGAAGCACGCATCCGGGCGGTGCTGCGCCGCACGGACGAACCGGCGCAGCGCACCGACGTCGAGCAGTACGGCGACCTCACGCTCGACCGCGCGAGCCTGGTGGTCAGCAGGAACGGCGAGCAGGTCGGTCTGGCACCGACCGAACTGCGGCTGCTGCTCGAACTGTCCAGCGCACCAGGCCGCGTGCTCAGCCGCCAGCAGTTGCTGGAGTCGGTGTGGGAGCACGGGTACCTGGGCGACTCACGCCTGGTGGACGCGTGCGTGCAGCGGGTGCGGTCCAAGATCGAAGCCGACCCGGCGAGGCCGCACTACATCCAGACCGTCCGGGGCTTCGGTTACCGGTTCGGGCCGCTGTGAGGAGCCTGCGTACGCGGCTGCTGGTCGCGTTCGCCCTGCTCAGTGGTGTGACGGCGGCCGCGGTGGCCGGGACGATGTACGTGCTGGCCCGTAACGTCATCCTGGAGAAGGCCCAGGTCGCCGCCGTGCAGGCCTTCACGGAGAAGGTCTCGACGATGACCGTCCCGGACCCGGCCGAGCTGTCCGACCGCGACGACTCCGGCACGATCCTCTACCGGGGACGGACCTACGGTGGGGGCAGCAGTCTGCGGGCCGAGGACATCCCGGCCGAGCTGCGTGACAAGGTACGGACCGGGGTGGTCGCCTGGCAGCGGGTGGCTCGTGGCGAGCAGGTCGAACTGGTCATCGGCATGCGGGTGTCCGGCATGGAGATCTACGGTGCGCGCAGCCTGATGCCCGAGCAGGAAAACATTCGCGAGCTGGCCACGGTCGCGTGGGCCATCGGCATCGGTTCGCTTGCTCTCAGCGGTTTCGTGGCGTGGTTCGCGGCCCGCGGAGTGCTCCGGCCGGTGCGGGAGCTCCGGGAAGCCGCGCGCAGGCTGGGCGAGGGCGACCTGCGCACACGCGTGCGGGTTCGCGGCGCCGACGAGTTGGCCGGAGTGGCGCACACGTTCAACACCACGGCCGCGGCGCTGGAGAAGCAGGTCGCTGACGCCCGCCGGTTCGTCGCCGACGTGTCACACGAGCTCCGCACTCCCCTGGCCGCGATGACGGCGGTCACGGACGTGCTCGACGAGGAGGCGCCACACCTGACCAGGGACGCCAGGACGGCGGCCGGTCTGGTCAGCAAGGAGACGCGCAACCTGACGCGGCTGGCCAACGACCTCATGGAGGTGAGCCGGTTCGACTCCGGCGCGGCCACGCTGACGCTGGAGGAGATCGACGTGGCCGAAGCCGTGCTCGCGACCCTGCGGGCCCGCCGATGGTCCGATGTGGACACCGAGGTCCGACCGGCGCTCGCCAAGGTCGATCCGCGCAGGCTGGACGTGATCGTGGCGAACCTGGTCGGCAACGCGCGGGGGCACGGCGCTCCCCCCGTGACGATCACGCTGCGCGGCGAGCCGGGCTGGATCGTCATCCAGGTCACCGACCACGGACCCGGCCTCGATCCCGCTGTACTTCCGCACGTCTTCGACCGGTTCTACAAGGCGGACACCGCACGGGCCCGGTCCGAGGGCAGCGGTCTCGGTCTGGCGATCGCGTGGGAGAACGCCCGGTTGCACCACGGCACCCTGGAGGCGGGCAACCGCCCCGAGGGCGGTGCCGTGTTCACGCTTCGCCTGCCGTCTGGAGGCTCGCTGTGAGGCGGTGGGTTGTCGCGGCGGCTCTGCTGGTGGCGGGTTGCGGCGTGCAGCCCACGGAACCGATCGGCGGCTCGCCCGCGACCGGCGCACTGGTGTTCCTGGTGCGGAACGGCTCCGTCGTGCCGGTCCTGCGGCCTACCCGGCACCAGACAGGTCCCTCGGCCGCGTTGGCGCTGCTGGCCGAGGGACCGAGCCCGGGGGAACTGGCGGACGGCTACCGCAGCGAGGTTCCGTACGAGGCCGACCCAGTGTCCATTCAGGACTCGACGGTCACGTTGTCCCTCGACGTGACCACTCTGTCCACTGTGGCCGTTTCACAGATCGTCTGCACGACAGCGATCCCCGGGCCGGTCACGCTTCAGGGAGGCGGACAGACCCGGGGACCGGCGAGCTGCCCCGTCTAGTCAGGCAGCAGGCATCCGGGCAACGTCAGGTCGAGGTTGTTGCCAGGACGCACACACGTGGTGATCCAGTACGTCTGTGTGGCGTACGCGGCGCCCTTGCGTGCGGAGATGTTCCCGAGCCGGTCCATCTCGCAGGGGTTGTCCCTGGTGCACGAACCTCCGTCACGGTTGCTCGTGTTGTGCACCCCGACGACCTTTCCCCCTGACACGACAGGAGATCCGGACACACCGGGACCGGGTGCGCAGTCCGGTGTGTACCGTATGACGTCCTTGGTCACGTAGGTCGCCTCCAGCACGCGGTAGGCGAAGCCGTCGATCTCGCACGGCAGGACCTGCTGCCAGCCGCTGGACACGATCTCCACGGCCATGCCCCGTCTCGGCCGTTCGGCCGACAGCGGCAACGCCCGCACGTGGTACCGCCGCTCCAACTGGGTGTAGGACTCCGTCAACCGGTACAGCGCGATGTCGGTGCCCGTCATGGTCACGTACAACGCCCGGGTGGCACGCAGCGAGGCCACGCTCTGGCCGGTGCCGTCGAGTAACGTGACCAACCGGTTGGACGGCTGGTCCACGAGCACCTCGTCCGGGATGACGCTCGCGCCCTCGTAGCAGTGTCCGTTCGTGAGCACCAGGGCCGGGTCCCCCGCCGCCGAGTTCGGCGTCCGGACAAGGGACCCGGAACATCCGCCGAGCAACGCCGTGCCCGCGAGGTCCGTGTTCTCCGTTGCCGCGCCGGCGGGAGCCGCCAGCGCGAGGCCGAGCGCCGCCGTGACGCCGAGGAGTCTCCTGATCATCACACGCCCTCGCAGGTTCCGTTGACGCCACGGCCGGTGCGGAAGAACTCGACGACCTTCGCGCCACAGGGCGACCGGCGCACCGAGCCGTGCTGGTCGTCCTCGACGGTCAGCAACGCGCCGCCGATCCTCGCCTGCATCTGCCGGGCCCACGCGTAGGGCGTGACGTTCTCGCCGATGTGCCCGGACAGCTGTAACGCACTCGTCCCCTTGACCAGCCGCCAGGGCCGTGGCGCCACCGGCCAGTTCGGGCACTGGCCGCTCATCTGGAAGATGCCGCCCGCGGCCGGGTACTGACGCAGTCTTTCCTGCCGTGCGGCCCACATCTGTGCGAAGTCGCGTCCGCCCGTGCCGTCGTTGCACAGCACGGCCCGGTTGTTGATGAGGTTGAACGCGAACCCGTTGGACTCGAACCGCGGCCGTTCGTGCGCGTCATCTCCTGCCGTGGCAAGCGATGCCACGCCGCCGCCGTTTTCGAGGAGCGTCATCAACTCCGTGGCGGACCAGGCGTACGAAGGCGGGGCCGGGGTGAGCAGGCCCCCTACCACGGACCCGTCCGTGTCCCCGCGAGGGTGGTTGTCCAGCTCGGTTCGCAGTGCCAGCAACGTCCTGCGGACCTCAGCGCTGTCTTTGCCCAGGTGGTAGTCGTAGTCCCGGGCGGCCAACCAACGCAGGAACGGCTCGAACTTTCCCTCGTCGACCGCGGCCACGTCGGCGTCCATCGTGGACATGTCCATGGCCGGCGGCATCACCGAGTCGAGCCACATCCTGTCCACGGAGGAATCGAACAGCGACCGGTAGTACGCCCCGATCGCCGTGCCGAACGAGACACCGTAGAAGCTGATCTTCCGCTCGCCCAGGGCCTTGCGGATCTCGTCCATGTCCCGCGCGGTGTTCTCGGTGGTCAGCTGTGCGACGAACTCCGGATCGCCAGCGGCGCAGACCCTGTTCCACTCGGCCTCGTACTCGAACCAGTCACGTGCCTTCTGCTCCGCGTTCCGCGGCGGCGGAGGCGGTGGCTGGTCGGGAAAATCGCAGAACTGGGCGTCGCTGAAGCCCACACCCCTCGGGTCGAAGCCGATCAGGTCATAGTTCTGGGCCACGCCGCCGATCGTGCTCGCCCTCAGGTCGAACGGGTACGTGATGGCCGTGCCGCCCGGACCACCCGGGTTGGACAGCAGCACACCACGCCGCTCGCCCTTCGCCTTCAGCCGACTGACCGCGAGCTTCAGCTTGCGGCCGTCGGGTTTGCTGTAGTCCAACGGGACTGTGACGAAGGTGCACTCCGCCTCTCCGTTGTCGTCGATGACCTCCTTCCAGCCCTCCAGAGTTTCGGTGCACGGTCTCCACACCTGCTCCGCGTGGGCGGGTGTGGCCGAGATCCCGGTGGCGACCAACACGACCGCCACCATGACTGCTGTTGGTTTCACTCACCCGAACCTGGCAGAGCCATGTCCGCCCACTGTCATGGCCGTGTAACAGCTACGTCCGCCCTTTTCCGCCGCGCCGAATCCCACCCTGCGACTGACCGTGTCCCGACCCAACACCTAAGCAACCTCGGACACCAAGGCTGGGCCGGAGGCAAGCCCTGGCGACGTCACTGCTGGCGTGTCCGCCCAAGGTCGCCGGCGTAATTACCCGAGCCTCGGCAGCTCGCCCAGCCAGCTCCCGCCTACATGTCACGTCCCCTTGGTGACCAGGTGTAACCCGGGTGGCGTCTGCGCACCAAACGCCTGAGCATCGTCTACATGGGACTGCCGTTGTCCGCGTCGATGCTGGCCACCCTGGGCCCGGTGCCCGCGGGTGGTGCGGGCTGGGGTTACGAGTTCAAGTGGGACTTCTGTCCACGGTTTGGGCCTGTTGGATGTGCGCCGGCTGCGCTTGCCGACCACCGACGACACCAGCCAGGTCGCGGCGAAACTGCTCCCGCCGGCCGAGTTCGGCCAGCGTACGCAGCTCATCGAATGTCGGGCTTACCGAGTGGCTGTGCTGTCGACGATGAGGTCGGCGATCCGTTCGGGTAGACCCGGTGAGAAGAGGTTGTGCCCCATACCCTTGATCACGTGCGATCGTGCGCTGGGTATCTGTGCGGCGAGTGATTCGGCGTGCGGCAGCGCGAAGATGGGGTCCTCGGTGCCGTGAATCACCAGGGCGGGCGCGGTGATCGAAGACAGCGGGGCGAGTCGGTCAGGGGTGAACTGGCGTCCGGCGAGGTCGTGGTTACTGGCCGCGGCGGGGTTGCGGGCTCGCTGGTGGGAGCGTTCGACGAACTTTCGTGCGGCTGGCTCGTCGAACGGTAGAACATCGCCGTTGAGCACCCGCCAGGTCTGTAGATCGGCGTCGATGCGTTGCTCCGGGGTCGTGCGGGGTGCCTGCGCGGAGGCCATCACGTGCTGGAGGAACCGCGGCGCTGGTGGTGGCAGTTCGTCCGGATCGGCCGGCTGGCCTGCCATGGCTCGTGCCCAGGCCGGTCCGGGGTTGTTGCCTATCGGGGAGGTCATGATCGCGGTCAGGGTCTGGACTCGCTGCGGGTGGTGCACCGCCAGCCACTGGCCGATCGCGCCGCCCAGGGACACGCCAACGACGTGCGCTCGGTCGACGCCGTATCCGTCGAGGACGGCGAGGGTGTCTGCGGCCATGTCCGCCAGGGTGTAGGGATGCGCCGTAAAGTCGACGCAGTCGGAGTAGCCGGTGTCGCGGTGGTCGAAGCGAATGACCTGCCGGCCACTGTGGACGAGCCGCTCGATCAGCTCATCTGGCCAGCCGATGGCCTGTGCTGACGTGCCCATGACCAGAAGAACAGTGGAATGGGTCGGGTCGCCGAACCGCTCGGTCCACAGCCGCAGTCCGTCGGAAGTCACGTACCTCTCATCGCCAATCAGCATGGCAGCGAACGATAGGAGGCCGACGACCCCTGCCGAGCAGCCACTACCAGCGATCATCCAGGCAGGCCATGAGATAATGATGTTAGGACGAGTTGAGCGACTCAATGTGCGTGCGGTCGACGCGCAGCGCGGTAACGATCGCAACAGCCGCGTAGCCCTCACCAGGCCGGAGCGACAAACGCCCCATTCGTGTACAGAGTGGGATGGTGTCCGGTCGATCGCCGGTGTCGAACCGGGCGGGGCGGTGGTGCTGAAGGCGCGATCAGGTCATAACCTCACCCGGACCTACCCCGAGCTGCAGGCCCTGGCCCGCCGGGTGTCCACTCGGGTGGTGGTCGACGGCGAGCTCGTGGTGCTCGACCAGGCCGGCCGACCCTCCTTCCGGCTGCACCAGCACCGCATGCAGGTCCGCGCACCCGGACCGGGCCTGGTCGCGCGGTGGCCGGTGTGGTTCTTCGCGTTCGACCTGCTCCACTCGGCAACGACCCCCTGTTCACCGTGCCGTACGAGCAGCGCCGCGACATGCTCGAGGACCTGCTCGCCGACGCGGCCGCGCCGGTGGGGGTGCCGCCGTTCCACGTCGGTGTGAACGGCGTCGATCTGCTCACCGTGGCATCCGAGGCCGGGCTGGAAGGTGTCGTGGCGAAGCGGCTGCACTCGCAGTACCTGCCGGGTTGACGGTCCCGCGCGTGGGTCAAGACGCCGTTGCGGGCCACTACTTCGGTGTTGATGTGCGGGTGGATACCGGGCCGGGGTCGGCACGCCGGCGAGGTGGGGGCGCTGGTGCTCGGGGTGCACGACATCGCCGACGGTCGGCTGCGGTACGTCGGGACTGTGGGCACGGGGTTCACCGAGCGGGACCGGAGGACGCTGCGCGTGCTGCTGGATACACGCCGCCGGAACACCAGCCCGTTCGACGAGTTCGTGCCGCCCGCGGAGGTCGCCGGCGTCCGGTGGGTGGTGCCGGAGCTGGTCGGGGACGTCGCGTACCGGGAGTGGATCCGCCCTGAGCACCGGCTGCGGCATCCGTCGTGGCGAGGCCTGCGCGCAGACGTGGCATCAGTTCACGTCACGGCGGAGTTCGATGAGCCGCCAACCGGTGATTCCGCAGGCGCGGTTGTGCCTGCCAGCGCCTCCCGCCGCGACAAGGGGATGCGTGTCACGTCCCCTAGCAGGCCAGCCATTATCGACACGTAATCGAACATATGAGCGGTCAATCAGGGCCGACGGGACGCGAGTTTGAGCTCGAGCGCCTGCTGCGGCCAACGGTGGGGAGCACCCTGCTTGACCGGTGTCTGCGAGGCCACGACCTGAGGGTGGCGGGCACCCAGACCGGGTGGGCGCCCGGGCTGCGGCTGGCCAGGCAAACCTGTGAGGCCTGCTGGGCGCTGCACGACGAACGGGCCAGCTGGTGCCTGGTCGACCCGGCCGTGCAGCACCAGGCCGACACGGCGCCCGCCTACCGGCTGGCGCTCGTGCGGATCCCCCCGGATGAGCCGCGCGGCGGGATCGGGCAGCTGCAGCTACAGCCCGACGGGGACGTGCGCGGCGACGTCGACCTGGCGGTGTGCGGCCCGTGCCGCCGCGCCGTGCTCGAGCAGATCCGGGTCGACCCGGCATACCGCCGACACGGCTACGGCCGGGTCCTGATCGCCGCCGCGCTCACGCTCGCACCGGGATACGACTGGTCCACCACCACGGTTGACTGGGACGACCCGGTGGCGCGGGCGTTCTGGGCCGCCATCGACTGGCCCGGCCAGCTCGGCACACCGGCGTACTGCACCGACATGCAACGAGCCGCGGACCAGTTGCTGGACTGAGTTGAGCCGTGCTCGTGCGGCCCGCTGGTACGACCGGCCCAGGACCCTGCCCGGTTCAAATGGGTCCGGAATCGGCCTTCTTCACCAGCAGCGCGGAAAGCTCGATGAGCTGCTGTGCCCGCAGCGCTTCCTCGCCGAGCACACCAGCGTGGGCCGCCGGTTGTCCGCGCTGTCCAGCTTCTACCGGTACTGCGCCAGGCACGACCTGGTGCCGGCCGTGCCCACCGCCGGGGTGACGCGGCCGCGGGTGGATCCGGACACCACCGACACGGTCGGGCTGGACCGCGACCAGGCCCGCGCGCTGCTCGCGCAAGCGGAGAAAGACGTTGGGCGTCAACGGTTGCGTACCGACGCGACGGTGAAGCTGTTGCTGCACAACGCGTTGCGGTCGACGACGTGTGCACGGCCGACGTGTCGCACGTGGGGATGGACAAGGGGCACCGGGTGCTGACCGTGGTGCGCAAGGGCGGCAAGAAGGTCAAGGTGCCGCTAACGCCGGCGGCCTGGGCGGCGGTGGAGGCGTATCTGGTCGACCGGGCCGCGCGTGCTGGCCTGGCCGACTGGCGGGCACTCGAGGGTCCGCTGCTGGCCACCGCCGTCGGCGGCCGGCTGCGGCAGAGCCACCTGTGGGAGCTGGTGCGACGGCTCGCCAAGGCTGCGGGCATCGAGGTGTGGGACCAGCTCTCGCCGCACTCGCTGCGCCACACCGGCATCACCCTCGCCCTGGACGCCGGCGCCAGCCTGCGCGACGTGCAGGACGCCGGACACAAGGACCCGCGCACCACTCGGCGTTACGACCGCTCCCGGGACAACCTGGACCGCAACGCCGCCTACACCGTGGCCGCTTATCTCGCCTGAACGGGACATGGCCTCCCTGACCACACAGCTGCTCCACGGCGACTTCGATGCCCCGTGCCCACGCTGCGGTTTCGAGATGTGGTTCCGTGCCTCCGAGCTCGTGGCCGAATGCGCCGTTGTGTGTCCGGTTAGGCCCGGCACGTCGGCGCACGCACACCCCAGTTGCGAGCGACCGTTGCCTCACAACTTGCCGCTACTCGAACATATGCCTATGGGCCTGGCTCCAGGCGAGCCTTTCTGTCAACTCCACCAGAACGCCTTTGGCGACCCAGTCGACCTGGGGCTGATATCCCTCGCTGGCCAGCCTCCGGACCTGCTCGATGCCGTCCCGCTGGACCTCGATCACAGCATCGACCAATCCCGACGTGGACGTCAGGCCGTACACGCTGGCGAACAACTCCAAGCGGTGCCGCCGATTGGGAGGATGGGGATAACGCAGCCACTGAAGGCACTCTGCGTCGTCTCGGAAGGGAGCGACGTACTCCAAGGCGTAGGCGATGTCGTGGAGCCGGGTGCCAGGACGGGCGTAGTCCCAATCAAGGATTCCCACCGGCTGTTCGCCTTGCCAGACGACGTTCCACGGACCGAAGTCGCCGTGGCAGATCAACTCGTTGCTGCCGGTGCCGCTCTCGCCGGTGAACCACTTGAGCTCATCGGCTGGTCGGAAGTCGACCACCGCGTCGTGATAGTCCCGCAGCAACCGGGCAAACCTCGTCAGGCCAGCATCGTCGACCACCTTAGCCCAGCCCTGTGGGCCAGACTCGCCCTCCAGATACGTCAGAACCTCGCAGTCTTCCTCGTCAACGCCCAGCACGCGAGGTGCATACGGGAAGCCCACAGTCTCCAAATGCCGCAGCAGAGCATGGACTGTTGGCGACCACGGATATGTGGGCCTGTGGACGGTGTCGCCGATTCGTACAACACGCCGATGCGGCTGGTCCTGCAACAGCTCATCACCGGTCACGCACGCGAACCCTACCCGCAGCCACCGTCGTCCTCCCAGTCATTTCCACTACGCCTGCAGCAGGAAGGCCACAGAACATCCGCCACCCCCAAGACTTCGAGGCACGCAGGCAACCCACAACATCGTTACCTGATATTCGCAATAACTTGTCCTTCACTTGAGCCATCGCGCGTGTCGCCGTGTCGCGCAGCACGACCAGCTCCTCCGGGCTGTACGACGGGTCCGCGATCCGCAGCAGCAGATCGTCCCCGTCCTCGTCGTCGACATCTGCCGGGGACCGCAGCATCGCCTTGAGCTTCCCCCAAGATCGTGGAGGCATGGACTATGAGGATCATGTGTCATGCCCGAGAAGAGGCGGAAGTTCGACCGGGAGTTCCGTGAGGGAGCTGTTCGGATCGTCCGCGAGACCAACTAACCCATCGCCCAGGTAGCGGCTGACCGGGGGATCCATGCGGGAACCCTGGCCAACTGGGTCAAGCAGGACAAGATCGCACGGGGCGAGGCGGAGGGGCTGAGCGGTGACGAGGGGGCCGAGTTGGCTCGTCTTCGGGCGGAGAACGCCGAGTTGCGGATGGAACGCGATGTCCTCAAGCGATCGGTGGTCGGGTGGGTGAAGGAGGCGACGCGGTGAGCCTGGCCGTGTTCATCGCCGACCAGAGGACCAGCCATCACGTGCCGCACGCGGTCGCTTGCCGGGCTCTGACGGTGTCGGAGTCCTGGATGCCCCTATGTTGTGTCAAGCGGTGTGACGCAGGATTCGGAAGATTTCTCTGGCGATGTAGCGTTTCAGGCAGCGTATAATGTCCTTTTTGGACTTTCCTTCGGTCATTCGGCGTTGGACGTACGCCTTGGTCGCGGTGTCGATCCTGATACGGGTGACCACGATCCACCACAGGGCGTTGTTCGCGCGGCGGTCACCACCGAGGTTGAGGCGGTGTCGTGTGCTGCGGCCGGATGAGGCCTCGACCGGTGAGACGCCGCAGAGGGCGGCGAAGGACGCTTCGCTGTGCATGCGGTCGAGGTTGTCACCGGCGGCGCAGAGCAGGGCTGCGGCGGTGTCGGGACCCACGCCGGGCCGGATAAGCAGCGTTCGTCCAGGTGTGGTCGCGATGACCAGCTGGCGCTGGGTGGTGTCGAACTCGGTGATCTCGGCGTTAAGGTGCTGGATACGACGTGCGAGCCGGACCAGCACCCATCGAGCACCCTGGCCGGGATCGGTGACATCGCCGGGTTGGAACACGGCGGCGAGGTCAACCGCCTTGGCCATCGGCATGCCGGCCAGTTCCTCGCGCACGACCCGACGCTGCGGTGTCCAGGACGGCCTGGAACTGGTTGACGGCCTGAGTTCGGGCCTTGACCGCACTGCGCCGCGCCAGTCGCAGCAGCCGCAACGACTCCACTGGCCCATCGGCGGTCTTCGGGGCGCCGACGGCCTCGCCGCTGAGCACGGCCATCGCCGCGCTGACCGCGTCCACCGTGTCGTTCTTGCCGTGCCACCGACGTCGCTGCCGGTTGGGCCGGTTGACCTCGAGAACCGTCAGGCCAGACCGGCTCAACTGTCGAGCCAACCCAGCTCCGTAGGAGCCGGTTCCCTCCACCCCGACCCGCTGCAGTGGTCCGTGCCCGACCAGCCAGGACGCCAACTGCTGATGCCCGGGCCGATCGTTACGGAACGACTCAGTCGCCACCACCCTGCCAACCGGGTTGACCACCGCTGCCACATGGCAGTCCTTGTGAGTGTCCACTCCACCGACGTTGTTCTCGGCGTCGGAGCCCAACTGCACGCACATCCTCCAGAATCGACGACGGGTGCTGCAACGGCCAGGATGCGGGCAGAACAGTGATGAGCCACAGGCAAGCCCCTATCGGGCCACGACCCACCGTCAACAGCACTACGGGTCGAGCCGATCGACGCGGTGGACGGATCCAAGACAAGGCACCACGGGCCTGTTCTACAACGAGTCACACCACGCCGACCGACTCATGATCCATTCTCACTGTTCTGCAAGTGGAACTCTCGTCAACACCAGCAGACGCCGACGCTGGCCGAGCAGCGACGGGCGGAGGTCGACGCGGCCGTCGCGGAGGCGTTCGAGGCCGCGCACGGCTTGCACGGTTCACCGCGCATTCACGCCGATTTACGCGCTGCTGGGTGGGTGGTGAGCGGGAAGACGGTGGCCAAGTCGATGGCCCGCCAAGGTCTTGTCGCGCGCGGTAGGAAGCGACGAAAGAATCTGACTCGTCCGGATAAGCGGGCGGTGCCGTTCCCGGATCTGGTGCAGCGTGATTTCACCGCGCCGGCGCCGAACGTGACTTGGGTCGGCGACATGACCGAGATCCCCGCCGGCGAGGGCAAGCTCTACCTGTCGACGGCGATCGACCTGTTCTCCCGTCGGCTGCTCGG
>NZ_DASUVO010000171.1:0-135396 GCF_036378875.1 Actinophytocola sp. | reverse complement strand
GCCTGCGCCGTCTTCCGTCGACGTAACCATCCACTCAGGACGCTACGTTCCTCGTCGGACAACACCACCGGGGCGACTTTCGGGCTCGGCACGCCCACACTCTACCAACTACCGACGAACTAATGACTCAGGACACTAGCGAACCGCGACATCGGGCACCTTCTCCGCACCGGAGGTCGACGTGCGCACGGGCTTCGGCGCGGACCGCCCGCGCCGCCGGTAGCGCCACAGCAGCACGAACGCGACCAACGCCAACAGCAGCGCGAGCGCCGCCCACGGCACGGCGGCGAACGTCGAGGTGACCGACACATCCGGCACCTCGAGTTTCTGGTCGTCCGGCCCCACACTCGGGTCGAGATCGACCTGCGCGGTCAGCCAGCCGGCCGGCAGCACGGCCGGTACCGCGGCGGTCAGCTGGATGGCGTTGCCGGGCAACAACTCCGGCAGATCGGCGTGGACCTCAGCGTCCACTGTGGAACCCCAGGGCGTGCGGACGACGACCTTCTGCTTACCCCGCAGGCGCACGTTCCCGGTGTTGCGCACGGTGTAGGTGACCGTCGCGCTGCCACGCCCGAGCGGGTTCCAGTTCGTGCGGTAGTCGCCGGCCATGCCCTCGACGGCCAGCCCTGGCCGCAGCTCGCCCGCGACCCGCAGGTACACCCGGGCGCCCACTCGCTGGTCCACCCGCACCTTGCTGCCGTTCGCGCCGGTCTGCTCGGTGACGAGTGACGCGACGATCCCGCCGGTGTGGTCGCCGGGGGTGGCGTCGGCCGGCACGGTGAGCGTGAACGGCACGATCACCACGGACCGGGCACCCACCACCACCGTGGTCGTCTCCGGCTTGGTCCACGCACCGACGTCGGTGGACGGGCGACCGGCGGGGAGCAGGTCGAGGCCGCCTTCCGAGGTGTTGAACGCGTCGCTCGCGTAAACCTGGAGGGTCAGCGGCGCCAGGCTCACGTTGGACACGGCGACGTAGTCCCGGACGACCGCGCCGGGAGTCGCGCCGTAGGTGAAGCGGGCGCGGTTGTCCGGGGCGTCCTGGGTCGCCGGCCGGATACCGAAGGTGATCTGCTCCTCGGGCGTCCCCTCGGGCTGCGCGGCGGTGACCGGGGCCGAGGACAGGAGGGCGAGCGCGGCCACGAGCGCGGCGGATGCGAGGCGGGGCGGGGAAAAGCGCATGGGTGTCCAATCGGGACGGTGACCGCCGGCCGGGACGAACCCGGCCGGCGGCGGTGCCGTACTAGATGGCGGTGAGGGTGAGGACCGCGGTGTAGGTGCCCGCCACCGTGGAGGTGGGCACGTTCAGCGCGATGTCGGCGGACAGGTGGGCGGTGCCGTTGCCACCGGCGGCGGCGGCCGTGGCGAGCGTCCGGCTGGCCGCGAGACCGAAACCGGACGGCGCCGCGACACCCGGCGCGAGCGCCGCGGCCGGTGCGACGACCGGACCCGCGGTGATGTTCTGCGCCGCGAGCTTGTCCACGACCAGCGGCGACCAACCGAGGTTCGCCCCGTTGATCGCGTGGGACGCGCCGTCGGAGAAGTCGCTCACCTGACCGGACACGCTCCACCCGGGGTTGCCGGCCCGGGTGTCGGTGACCGTGATCGGGTTGAGCGAGCCGCTCGTGGTCAGCTTGGTGGCATCCGGCGTCAGCTGGGGCGACGGGAGGACCACGTTCTGGTTCTCGACGCTGATCAGCAGCTCACCGGCCAGCACCGTGGTGGTGATGTTCTCCGACGCGGACACGCCGGTGAACGCGGTGACCTCCAGCGCGACCGCACCCGACTGCGACGCCGCGAAGGCCGCCGGGTCGGCCGGGACGAACTGGGCCGTGAACGAGTGCGCGCCCACCGCGAGCGAACTGGCCACGAACGTGGCCGTGCCGCCCGACAGGGCCACCGGGGAGCCCAGCGCGCCGCCGTTGTCCCGGAACTGGATGGTGCCCGCCGCGCCTGCCGGGGAAACCGACCCGGTCAGGGTCACCGGCTGGTACTGCGCCACCGAACCGGTCGGGTTCACCGACAGCGCGGTCGTCGTCGGCGTCGCCACCGGCGCGGTGACCTGGTAGGACACGGCCGGCGATGTCGATCCCGAGATGTTCGCCGAGGATCCGGTGAACACCGCGGTGAGCGAGTTGGCCCCGACCGGCAGCGCGGACGTGGTCAGCGACGCCGTGCCGCCGGAGACCGCCACCGGCGAGCCGACGTTGGTCGTGCCGTTCTTGAACTGCACGGTGCCGGCGGCCGAGGACGGCGTGACCGTCGCGGTCAGCGTCACCGGGGTGCCCTGGCTGACCGGCGCGCTGGGCGACACGCTCAGCGCGGTGCTGGTCGTGACCGGAGCGTTGGGGTCGGTCGTCTGGTAGGCCGTCGGGCTGGTGAAGTACAGCGACGCGGTGAACGTGCCCTTGACGTCGCCGGAGAACTCGTCGACACACCGCGCGATGACCGGGTACTCCCCCACCACCAGCGTGGTGCCGAGGTCGGCGGCGGCGTCCTTCATGGTGACGCCGAAGAAGATGTCGAACGAGCCGGAGGTGGAGAACCCGGCCGAGCCGGTGCTCGTGATCAGGTAACCCGAGGCGAACGCGCCCGGCCCCTGCACGAGCACGTTGTAGGCGTCCGAGTCGCTCGAGCAGCCTGCCGACGTGGTCACCCGGATCGCGGTCAGGTCGGACCCGGAGCCCGGGTTGACCGTCAGCGAGCCGAGGGTGCCCGGCGGCGGGGCGGCCAGGGCGACCCCGGTGGCGCCGAGCAGTGCGGCCGTCGTCGCGGCGAACACCAGCGCGCCGGCGCCGATGCGGCGGAGCAGCTTGCCTTTCCGCACGGTGGATCTCACTTTCTTGTCGCGCTGTAAGGAGAAGAGGCTCATGGGGTGCGGATCGCGGTCGAGCCGCAGTCGGGGTTGGTGCCGAAGCCGTAGCGCTTGATCGTGTCGGCGTTGGTGCACACGAGCGAGCCGGGGCCGACGAACACCGTGCTGTAGGGGGCGTTGCCCTCCTGCGCGGTCGGGATCACGTTGTAGACCGCACGGTCCATGGTGGACGAAGTGTTCAGGACCGCCGGAGCGACGCCGTTGATCTGCCCGAGGATGGTCTTGCCGTGCACGTCCGGCACGACCACGTTGATCTGTGAGAGGTACTGCGCGATCGAGTACGGCGCGATGTGCTTCGGGTCGGTCAGCAGCGTGCCGGTGTTCTCCAGCAGCGGCGCGCCGGTCGCGTCGACCTGCTTGACACAGTTGTGTGCCGGCTGGGTGGTGAAGTCGGCCGAGTCGGTGAAACCCAGCTCCCGCAGGAAGAACTGCCGGGTGCCGGAGCCGAACTGCGGCAGCAGCGGCAGGTAGTTCGCGCCAGCCGCGCAGTTGTAGATGGTCTGCAGCTGCGCGATGGTCAGCCGCTTGGAGATCGCGCTGTCGGAACGGACCGCGTAGCTCACCGCGTCCGTGGCGAAGGGGACGTAGGTCAGCCCGGCGCCCGGGAAGCTGGCCGAGCTGTTGGACGACGAGCGGGCGAACTGCACGCAGCCGTTGCCCGCCTGCTGCGACGCGATGAGCGCGTTGACGCCGTTGCCCGAGCCGGAGGGTCTGTTGATGGTGCAGCCCGGCGTGGTCGCCGGGTCCTTGGTCGTGATGGTGGCCGAACCGCTGGCGTCGTAGGAGCCGATCACCTTGGTGCCGTTGATCGTGACGACCTCGGACAGGCCGTTCATCACGTGTTCGGTGGTGTCCGACCCGACGCCGGCGAGCCCCCGGTACTGGGGCGTGCCGGTCGGGTCGGCGCCGGCGGTGCCGGTCGTCAACCCGGCGGCCGCGAGCAGGGCGCCCACGGCCAGCACGAACCTTCTTTTTCGCACTGCTGTGTATCCTTTGCAACGCAGGACATGCTCGGGCGGGTGCCCGGGCACCGCCGGGCGACCTGGCTCGTGACCCCGGCGTCTTGCTCGAACACGCTGTCCGGTCGGATGGGCTGGAGCGCCAACTCCGCCTCATCCGCCGGCGGCATCACCTCGCCTTCCCGTGCTGAGGCGCACGAGCACCGGCGACGACGCGGCCGCCAGCCCGCCACCGATCAGGATCGCCGCGAGGACGTAGCGGATGACGCCGAGCGGTGTCGCGGGGGTGCGCCGGGTCTGGGCGACCGGTACCTGGTCGCGGCCGGGTGGTCCCTGGTCCTGGGTCGGGGCGGGCGCGTTCGCTCCGGGCAGCGGCACGCCGTCCGGGCCGACCGCGCCCGTGCCGGCGCCGAGGTCGCCGCCGCCGTGCATGTCACCGGGCTGCCCGGCGGGGTCGACGGCGGTGACACGCCAGGCCTGGTTCTCGATGGAGGTCGCGACCCGCAGGGTCTGTTCACGCAGCGCGTTCGGCAGCGGGGCATAGCCGTCGGGCAGCTGACCCGGTTCGAGGCCCGGTTCCTGGCCGGGGCCGGCGGCGTAGCGCAGGAAGCTCGCGTAGTCCTTGCCCGCCGCCTGGGTCAGCAGGTTTGGTGCGGTGGCCGCATAGGTGACCGAGGTCAGCGGGTAGGCGGTGGACGCCGTCGTGGCCGGGTTCGGCGCGAGCACCCCGGGCACCGAGGACGGGGTCATCGTCGCGACCGAGGACAGCAGGCCGTCGGCGGTCGGGCCGACGAACGTGCCGGCGTTGTTGCGCAGCCGTGCGGTCTGCAGCCCGTAGCGCGCCGCGGTGGCGGCGTCCACCACCGCGAGGAGCCCGTGCCGACCCGGCGACTGGCGGTCTGTTTTGGACAGCTTCGGGGTGCCGTCCGGGTTGGGCGTGCCGCTGGCCGTGCGGCCAAGGGAGTCGCCCCGGCCGATCGCCCGGCCCGCCTCGTGCATGTCGTTGGCGAACGGGTGGGCGTCGAGGGTGCAGAAGCGGAACCGAGGGTCGGCCTCGTAACAGGTCTGGTCGTTGCGCGGGAACGTCGGCGCCGGCAGCGTCAGGTTCTTGTTGTTGGGGTTGACGACCATGCCGTGCTCGTCGGGAGCGCCGGCGAGGAACGTCTTCGCGTCCGCGTCGCCGAGCACCCAGCGCCACAGCAACGCGTTCGCGTCCTGTGTGGGCAGTGCGACGAGCGCGTCGGAGATCGTCGTCCAGTACTGGGATCCCTTGTAGGACGGGTTGAGGTCGAGGAACTCCGGGTCGTCGGCGAGGCCGGCGGGGTTGCCGGCGATGTGGTCGGTGTTCCCGACGACCGAGCCGCGGTAGGACTGGGTGAGCAGCTTGGCCACGAGTCGCGGCGTGAGCTTCAGGTCGGTGAACCGTTCGCCGTCCCGGAGCTTGTCCTCTTCGCTCGCGTCGGGTGGGACCTGCCGCTCGATGTAGTAGGCGACCGTCAGGCCCGACACCGCGACCGGCGCGTAGACCAGCGGGCGGTCCGGCCGCTCGTCGTCCGGTGGCACCGGCTCGGACAGCATCGCGAGGCCGGGGTCGTCGGACTGGAGCAACTGGTTGCGCACCACGTCGTCGGAGAGCTGGGTGAGTCCGAACAGCGCGCCGCCGCGCGTGCACAGTGCCGGCTGCCAGCGGCTGACCGCCTCGACGGCGAGTTCGTGGCCCAGCAGACGGCGTTCCGCCGCGCCGAGCGGGCAGGCCGACCCGACCGGCTGGAAGTCCAGTCGCACGGCGATCCGGTTGGCCCAGTTCGACGCCGACAGCGGCGAGGACACCAGCTCCCGCGCGGACTGGTCCGATCCGTCCACTTCGGACGATCCACGTGGGACGACGACCAGCCAGCAGGACCGGCCGCTGGTCGTGTTCCCGCTGCGGACGGGTTCTCCGCAGCCCAGGCCGGGCGACTGGCGGGCGGTCTGCACCTCGAAGGACTCCACGCCGGCGCCGTTGGCCCTGGTACGGGCGAGCGGGATCTCGTTGGTGAGCTGCGCGTCGATGAAGTCGCTGCGGCCGGTGTAGGCGGGCTTGGCGGGGTTCGGTTCTGGCGTGCCGTACGCCCAGAACGGGACGAACACGTTCTCCCGTGACTCGTCGACGTCCGGGGTGTCCGGGTCGTCGCCGGGCCGCAGCGGTTCGGCGGGGTCGACGAGCCCGGCGTAGTTGACCTGCCGGGACCGCACCCACGCGCCTGCGGCCGGGGTGGACTGGGTGACCGTCCCGCCGAAGAGGCACTGGCTGCGCTTCGGCCCGCCCGCGTCGTCGCCCCAGCACTGCATGATCTGCAGGTAGTTCACCGCGAACTGGCCCGTGTTCGGTTGGGTCGACGCGCCACCGGTCCACGAGACGGTGATCGCCTGGTTGATCAGGTCGCGGGTCTGGCCGACCGTCACCCGCAGGTCCGCGAACGGCCCGGTGCCGGACACGGTGACCGCGGAGCCGCCCAGCTCCTGGGCGGGCGCGGAAGCCGGGGCGAACGCCAGTACGGCCCCCGCGAGCACGAGGACGACAGTCCACAGTGCCCTGCTCATGACTTGCGCCGCTTCCGGAGCGCACGCGCGAGCAGCGGTGGCCCGATGACCAACGAGGTCAGCAATGCCATCGCGAGCACGGCGAACAGAGTGCGGTCCTGCGGCAGGTCGACCGAGACGGGCACCGCGTAGGCGTTCACCGCCGTGCCGCCGGACTCCTCGACCGGAAGCCCGGTGTCCGGATCGATCTCCACCTCGGCACTCGCCGGCGCGGCGCCCTCGGTGCCACCGGCCACCTCGCCCGCGGTGCCGGGTGTTCCGCCGGGCGTCGTGCCACCGTTGCCGGTGTCCCCGCCGCCGTTGCCGACCGGTGTGGCGGCCTGCGCGCCGCCCGTGCCGGTCGCGCACTGCGTCGCGCCCGCCTTGTCACACTCGGGCGGTTGGGGCGCGGTGTTGGCCAGTGTGTTCGTCCCGTCCGGGGAGAACGTGGGGTTGTTGCACTTCTGCAGGTCGTTCTCGTTGAGCTTGTTGGTGGTGCCCGGCACCCGCGCGACCTGGCGGACACCGGCCTTGACCAGGTTCAGCGGCAGCGGCGAGTAACCGAGCGCGTCGGCCTGGCGCTGTCCCTCGCACAGGAAGTAGTAGGCGAACTCGGACAGCGTGCGCCCTTTGGCATCGCTGAAGTTCTGCCGGTTGTCGGTCGGCAGGATCATGTAGCTGTAGCTGGAAAGCGGGTAGCTGCGCGGGTCGGTGTCCCGGTAGACGTTCTGCAGGCGCTGGGTGAGGTCGTCTGGGTTGATCTCCGCCTTGAGCAGTGCGACCGCCACGCTCGTCGCCTTCGGCTCGATGTAGTAGCCGGCCCTGTTGAGCACCTTCGTGACCGGGAAGGCGGCGTTCTTGGCGTAGGAGTACTCGACGTAGGTGATCGCGCCCTCGCTGGAGTCCTGCGCGACGTAGCCGGCCACACCGGTCGACCGGGCCTTGGCCTGCAGTCCCGGCTTGATCGGGTAGTTGGACGTGAACCCGCACTTCGGGCGGCCGCAGAAGGAGTCCCAGACCGACCCGTACTGGTCGGCCATCCAGCGGGTGAACTGCGCGGTGGTACCGGACCCGTCGGAACGCACCACGGGGACGATCTTGCGGTCCGGCAGGGTGAGTCCCGGGTTGTCCTTCTTGATCGCGGGATCGGCCCAGCTGGTGATCTTCAGGGTGAAGATCTTCGCGAGCACCTCGCCGGACAACCTCAGGTTGGTGACCCGGTTCCGCCCGACGTGCAGGTTGTACATGAACGCCGTGCCGCCGGCGACGATGGGCATGTACGCGTAGCCGCGGCTCGACGGCGGCTGGTCCACCACGCCGCCGTCGGTCAGCCCGTACTCGATCTCGGAGACCGCGAAGTCGACGGTGCCGTTCTTGAACTGGTTGCGGCCATCGGACGAGCCGGTGTCGGCGTACTGCACGGTGATGCCGTAGAGGCTGGCCACGTTGCGCCGCCACTGGTCCAGCGCGTTGAAGCTCCACGACGAGCCCGCGCCGCTGATCGGCACGAACCCCTGCGCGGCGGCCGGCCCCGCCGACGCCCCCGCCAGCAGCCCGATCACGATGGCGATGACCGCCAACCTCGCTCTCACGCTCGCTTCTCCCATCTGGCAACGTCCCGAACGGACAATCGATCGCGGCGGCGGCGTTGACGCGCGGAGAGCTGGCCCGCTGGGCGTCCACCGAGGACCCTGGCGAGTGCGAACAGGACGAGCACCACGGCCAGCAACACCGCGGCGGCACCGAACCCGCGGGCGATCATGGTCGGCTCCGGTGAACCGGAGAACACGAAGGTGGCCAACGGAAGCGAGACCATCGGCCCCTCGGTCGGGTCGAGGTTGAGCGTGGAGCCGAAGCCGGCGGTGATCAGCACCGGCGAGGTCTCCCCGATGCCGCGGGCGGTGCCGAGCAGGATCGCGGTCGTGAGCCCGGACCGGGCGGTCGGCAGCACGACGTGCCAGGTCGTGCGCCACTGCCCGGCGCCGAGCGCGAGGGAGGACTCACGCAGCGAGCTGGGCACCAGCCTGATCACCACGTCCGCGGCCCGGATCACGATGGGCAGCATCATCACGCTGATCGCGAGCGCCGCGGCGAGTCCGGACTTGTTCATGCCCAGCCCGAGGATGAGCGAGGCGTACACGAACAGTCCGGCCACAATGGACGGCAGCGCGGTCATCGCCTCGACGATCGTGCGGACGAACCGGGCGAACGCGCCCCGGGTCTCGTTCAGGTACACCGCGCACAGCAGGCCGAGCGGGATCACGACCGTGAGCGCCAGCACGATCTCGATCAGCGTGCCGGTGGCCGCGTGCAGGATGCCGCCCGAGGTGAGCGGGTCCAGCGGTCCGGCGGCGGTCATGTCGGTGACGAAGAAGTTCCCGTGGAACAAGGCGTCCCGGCCCCGCCAGAACGTGAACACCACGATGAACACGAGCGCCAGCAGGGCCAGCAGGGCGAGGCTGTGTACCACCACCGATGCCAGCCGGTCCCGCACCGCGAGCCAACTGTCCTGAATAGACAACAGGAGCGCGTAGACGACCAGGAACAGAAGGTAGGAGACCACGACGAAACCCAGCACACCGCTGATCGGCGCGATCCTGTCGAACAGCAGCGCGGTGAGGCTGACCGCCGCCGCGGCGGCGCCGGCCAGTACGACCAGGTCTCCGGTGCCGCGGGTCGAGGTCGACCGGCGCTCCTCCCGAGTCACCAACTCGACCGTTGGCTCGATCGCCGTGTCCGTCGCCGTCATCCCTCACTCCCCTGGCCCGACCTGGTACGGGCGATGACCGCCGAGGCGGCGAAGTTGATCACGAGCGTGAGAAGGAACAGGGCGAGCCCGGCGGCCATCAGCGCCGCGAGCTCGAACGGGCTGGCCGCACCCCAGCGCAGCGCGATCAGCGCCGAGACCGAACTCGTGCCGCTCTGCAGGATGTGCGGCTGTACCAGGAAGATCGGTGAGATGATCATGAAGACCGCGATCGTCTCGCCCATAGCCCGGCCGAGGCCGAGCATCGTGCCGCCGATCATGCCACCACGCCCGAACGGCAGCACCACCGTGCGGATCATCCCCCACCGCGTCGCGCCGAGCGCGTAGGCGCCCTCCCGCTCGCCCGCGGGCGACTGGACGAACGACTCACGCATCACCGAGCAGATGATCGGCATGATCATCAACGCCACCACGACGCCCGCCGCGAACGTCGAGGACTTGTAGACGGTGATGTCCTCGAGCGGGTTGTCCGGCTCGGCGCCATCGACCGCGAACACCGGTATCCCGCCAAGGTTCGCGGCCATCCAGCGGGCCAGCGGGATCAGCTCCTCCTGCAACAGGACGAATCCCCACAGCCCGTAGACCACGCTCGGCACCGCCGCCATCAGGTCGACCAGGTTGGTCAGCGCGCCACGCAACCGCACCGGCGCGTACTCGGAGATGTACAGCGCGACACCCGCCGCGAGCGGCACCGCGATCAGCACCGCCACAACGGCGATCAACACGGTTCCGGTGAGCACGGCCGCGATGCCGAACCGGTGCGCGTCCGGTTCCCAGCTCTGCTCGGTGAGGAACGACCAGCCGGCTTCCCGCAGTGCCGGCCAGCCGCGCTGGAACAGGAACCACCCGATGGTCAGCATGATCGCCAGCACGAGCACACCGGCGCCCAACAGCACCCCGCGGAACACCCGGTCGGCACCACCGGACGTCGAGGTAACGCGTCTGGCCCCCACCGCGCTACCGGCCATGAGCACTCGCCCTTTCGATCCGTCCGATATGGACGGAGTCAGCGAAGCCGGACGACGTGCCCTGCCGGCGAGCGGCGCGTGAACAGGGGACGAACCGCCGCCGAGGCATCAGAACCAGACAACCTGTACCGCGTCGGCGGAGGCGGTGGCCACCAGATCCACAAAGGCCTGACAGGCCAGCCTGGCACGCAGCCGCCGTTCGTAGCGGATGCCGGACGTCGCGAGGTCCAACTCCTCCGCGCTGATCCGCCACAGCCACTTGCCGGACCCGTTCCGCACGGTGGTGCCGACCGCGTTCGGCAGCCGGTCGCGCAGGTCGCGGATGGCCGCCAGGCAGGCGTCCGCGTCGGTGAAGGTCGGCACCGATCTGGCCATGCTCCGGTTGTTGGCCGACAGGAACCGCCAGGTGAAGTCGACAGTCGTGGATGTCCTACTCACCGCGACGATCTGAAAACGTGCGACGGCCAAAGGGTCCTCCCGCTCCGAACCCCGACCCAGGCATACGGTGAACGTCCACGGTGGACAAGGGGAGTCCACAAGGGAAAGGAGAGGTTGCGCGGGTCCGCACAGGGGACGGCGTGAATGATTCACCCAACGATACCGGGAAGAAGAAAGGCCTCGCCGTGGCTCGGATCAGCCGACGAAGGCGATCTCCGGGTAGAGCGGTGACGGGCCGTCCAGCAGGTGGTCGTCACGACCGCGTAGCCAGCGGTCGAAGAAGGAGGCGACGTGGGCACGCACGGCGGCCACCGCGCGGTCGGGGTCCGCGGTGCCGATCGCCTGCTCGACGACCTCCCGCGGCAACCCGGTCTGCGGCAGGATCGACTCGAGGTCGGTGTAGCTCTGGTGCCGGGCGTCGCGCAGGGTCAGGTCACGGCGCCAGCCGGTGCTGTGCGCCCAGAACGCCCGCCACGACGGCTCGGTCGTGTGGTCGCTGCCCTCCCGGCCCATCAGCATGAACGGCCGGTCAAGACCGTGTGCGGCCACGGGCATCAGGTTCGTCCCGTTCGGTTCCTGGTTGAACTCCAGCGTGCCGTCCATGTCGATGCCCGCCGCGATCCGCCGGTCCTCGTACATGCCCTCGGCGGCGAGAATCCCGCCGGCGGACTGTCCGAGGAACCCCACCCGGCGGTTATCGACCACTGTGGACAGCCCGCGCGGCAGGAACGGGAGCCGGTCCAGCAGGAAACGCGCGTCGGCGACGCGCACGTCCAGGAGCTTCCTCAGGAACGCCGGGACGGCGCCGTCCTGCACGGCCTGCCGCAGCTCCGCCATCACCGGCTCGTTGCCCGTCACCGACCCGTCCGGGAACCGCACCGCAGGCGACTCGTAGGTGTGGTCGATGGTCAGCACCACGTACCCGCGGCTCGCCATCTCCTCGACCAGCGCGGTGCCCCAGGTCCGCGGGTCGCCGGCACCGGGCGAGTACACCAGCACCGGCCGCCGCCCACCGCGCCGGTCGATCGGGGCGCCCTCGTAGGCGTGCGTGCGGGTGCCCGCCCAGTCCACCCGACCGGCCGGGATCTCGAAGTCGGTTGCCCGCGTGGTGTCGAACAACGCGGCCGCCTCGGGCGCCATGTACGGCGCGAGCCGGTGCCCGCGCGTCGACGCCGCCGGGTACCAGGCGCTGACCATCAGCTCGCGGTACGGCTGCGACCGCACCCATGGATCGGGCCGGGAACGATCGACCAGGTGCAGCGACACCGTGCCGATCTGGTGCGGCCCGCTCGGTGCGGGCAGGCTCACGCGAACCGCGGCGGGTTCACTGGCCTGTGCGGGGCCGGCAACGGTGGCCAACACCGACGCCACGACAACGCCATACATGCGAAGAGAAGGCATGCCACCATGCTCGGCCGCCCCGTTCGCCAAAACCATGGTGGCACCACCAGAAATGCGGTTCGGGTTCACCCCACCCCGAGGTGCCGCAGCACGGCCAGCACCCTGCGGTGCTGCCCCTCCGTGCGGGGCAGGTCGAGCTTGGTGAAGATCGAGCTGACGTGCTTCTCCACTCCCCGGTCGCTGATCACCAGCGCCTGCGCGATCCCGGCGTTGGTGTGGCCCTGGGCCATCAGGTCCAGCACCTGCCTTTCCCGAGGGGACAACGACTCCAGCCCGAACTGGGACCGCCTGCCCGCCAGCAGCCGGGACACCACCTCAGGGTCGAGTGCCGTGCCGCCCGCCGCGACCCGACGCAGCGCGTCGACGAAGTCGTCCACCGCGATCACCCGCTCCTTGAGCAGGTAACCCACGCCGGCGGCGTTCCCGGTCAGCAGGTCGGTGGCGTACCGGACCTCCACGTACTGGGAGAACAGCAGCACCCCAAGACCGGGACGCTGTGCCCGCAACGCCACCGCCGCCCGCAGCCCTTCGTCGGTGAAGGTCGGTGGCATCCGGATGTCCAGCACGACCACGTCCGGTTTGTGTTCGGCCACCGCGGCATACAGCGACTCGACGTCGCCGACCGCGGCGGCCACCGCCAGGCCGCGGTCGGTGAGCAGCTGAACCAGCCCGTCTCGCAGGATCACCGCGTCCTCGGCGATGACGATGCGCACGTCGCCTCCCTTCACGCCGGGTTGTCGACGAGACCGGCCAGCGGCAACCGAACCGTCACCGTGGTGGGTCCGCCCCGCGGGCTGTCGAGCGCCAGATCTCCGTCCACCGGCCGGATTCGGCTCACCAGCCCGACCAGACCACTGCCGGCGCCGATGACCGCGCCCCCTCGGCCGTTGTCCCGCACCGCCACCACCAGCCGCTCCCCCTCCTGCCGCACGCCAACCGTAATCTCGTCGGCCGCGCTGTGGCGGGTGGCATTGGTGATCAGCTCCGTGGCACAGAAGTACGCGATGGTCTCGATGGCCGGCGACGGGCGCTGCCGCAGCTCGACATCCACGCTCACAGGTGGCGTGTTGTCGGCGACCATGCTCTCCAACGCCTCGGCAAGACCGAGGTCGAGCATGGGCGGGTGGATGCCGCGTACCAGTTCGCGAAGCTCCCGAATGGCTGTCTCCGCGCCCCGCAGAGCCGTGTCGATCAGCGATCTGGCCTGGTCCGGCCGCTGCTCGTCGAGCTTCTCCCTGGCCATGGTCAACGACATGGCCAGCGCGACCAGCCGTGCCTGCGCCCCGTCGTGCAGGTCTCGCTCGATCCGCCGCAGCGCGGCCGCGGAATCCGCCACCGCCAGTCCTCGGGTCTCCTCCAGTGCCCGCACCCGCGCCGACAGCGGAGCCGGGCCGAGCAACGCACGCGCCGCCACGAGAACGAGCGCCACGAGCCGGCTCCCACCCCAGGTCGACAACCCCAGCACCACGATCCCCACCACACTCGCCCCGAACGCCAACGCCCAGTTGTCGGCCAGGACGTCCCCGTCAGTGACCAGCCACCACCACAGCGGGTAGGTGAGGAACGCGTAGCCGTAGAACCGAAGCACGACCAGCACCGCGAACAGCAGCACCGACAGCGGGGTGTTCAGCAGCACGTATGCCACGGTCCGCCAGCTGTCCGGGCTGGTCAGCCGGCGCCGGAGACCGATCCGGCCCTCTCGTGGCGGCGGTGCGATCCGCACCTGTAACAGCCAGCCCAGCAGCCCGCGGTGAAACCCGCCAAGGCGGCGGACGCCGCCGAGCACCACCACCAGTACCAACAACCCGATGTTGACCACCGACAAGACCGCGCCGGCGGCCAGCAACGCCAGCGTCAACAGCCCGCCGAACACCCCCGGGAGCAGGCCGAGCAGGGCCACCCCGAACTCACCACGCTCCCGCCGCCCGAACGGGGCGCCCAGCACACCGCCGACAACGCGCCACCCCCGGGTCACCATGGCCCCACCGTAGGAACTTCGCCGCCACGACGCGATGGGACAGGCACCCGAACCCGTGGTTCGGATTTTCCACACCCGTACCGGTTCCACCGGTCGGCGCCGGACGCATGGTTCCGGCGCCGACCGCGGCAGCGTCAGTTCGCGTTCTGAGCGGTGTCGATCTCGTCCACCCAGCCGCCGAAGGAGGCCCAGCCGGACCAACCGTTGTTCGGCGCCGTCTGCCAAATGTGCCACACGGCCTTGTCGCTACCCCGGACGAAGACCTCGAGGCGGCCGTCCTGGTTCGAGTTGACCGCCAGCCGGTCTATCCACCCACCGAGGGAGGCCCAGCCGGACCAACCGTTGTTCGGCGCCGTCTGCCAAATGTGCCACAGGGCGTTGTTCGAACCCCTGGCGAAGACGTCCAGGCGGCCGTCCTTGTTCCGGCCGACGGCGAGTTGGTCTATCCACCCGCCGAGGGAGGCCCAGCCGGACCATCCATTGTTCGGCGCCGTCTGCCAGATATGCCACAAGGCGTTGTTCATGCCAATGGCGAAGACCTCGAGCCGGCCGTCCTTGTTGTTACCGACGGCCAGCTTGCTGATCCAGCCACCGAGCGAGGCCCACCCGGACCAACCATTGTTCGGCGCCGTCTGCCAGATATGCCACAAGGCGCTGTTCCCACCCGTGACGAAGACCTCCAGCCGACCGTCCTGGTTGTTGCCGACGGCGATCTGGTCGACGAAGCCGCCGAGCGAGGCCCACCCGGACCAACCATTGTTCGGCGCCGTCTGCCAAATGTGCCACAGGGCGTTGTCCGACCCTCTGGCGAAGACCTCCAGCCGGCCGTCCTTGTTGTTCCCCACCGCGATGCGATCGACCCAACCGCCGAGCGAGGCCCAGCCGGACCAGCCGCCGCCGGGCGACAACTGCCATTTGTGCCACAGGGCGCCGTCCAGACCACGGACGAACACCTCGAGCCGACCGTCCTGGTTGCGTCCGACTTCGAGCAGGTCGAACTTGCCGCCGAGGGGACCCCAGCCGGACCAGCCGTTGTTGGGCGCGGTCTGCCAGATGTGCCACAGTCCTTTGTCGCCGCCGCGGGCGAACACCTCGAGCCGGCCGACCGGTGCGGCCGCCGTGTCCTCTTCCTGCGCGACCGCGGCGGTGGAGGTGACGCCTGTGGTGCCGAGCGTCGTCACCATCGCCAGTGCCGCCAGGAAACCCATTACGCGGCGGCGCCGAACAACCGGTTCGTACGGGTCAACCGACCTTCCTAGCAGCGATCTCTCATCTTCAAATGACCCTGGCTGGACATTCTGTTTCGTCATTCTGCTATTTCCAGTCCGTCTGCCGTGATCGATTTACGTCGATCATTTTTGGTGTGACAGTACGTAGCGATCCTGTCGCGTCACGAGTCGCCTACACAATTACCCGTTCCGGTTGACAAAGAACCCCTGATCGAGTGACTCGACGCGGGGCGGGTAATCAATCGACCACGGATATGTCCGCCTTGTCATGCATGATTTGCGTCGATGATTACCGGCGCGGACATGTCCGGGTCAGCCTTTTGGGTTGAATTCTGTTCCCGCGCGCACCGGCCTGGCGTCTCGGTCGCGACGTGCCGGACAGCACCGTCGGTGCGGTCGCACACGAGGGTGACTGTCCGCGTTTGCGGAGCTAGACTGCGGAGCATGCCGAATCTGCGGATCAGTGAGGCGGCCAGTCTCCTGGGCGTGAGCGACGACACCGTACGTCGCTGGGTCGATCAGGGGCGGCTGCCGGTGGTGCAGGGGGACAACAACCGCATGGCGGTCGACGGACGCGAGCTGGCCGCGTTCGTGCAGCAGCAGGCTGAGGCGCCGGAGTCCGGGGCCACGGTGGCCAGGTCCGCACGCAACAGGATGAAGGGGATCGTCACCGGCGTGGTCAAGGACGGGGTCATGGCCCAGGTCGAGATGCAGGCCGGCCCGTTCCGCATCGTGTCGCTGATGAGTCGGGAAGCCGCCGACGAACTCGGTCTCGAGGTGGGCAGCGTCGCTGTCGCCTCGATCAAGTCCACCCATGTTGTCGTCGAGATCCCGGAGGCGTGATGTCCCGCTCGTTACGTGCCGTCGCCCTCGTGTCGGCCGCCGTGTTGACCTTGGCTGGGTGCGGCTCCAGCGACACCGGCGCGTCGGCGGCGGGAAGCACCGGCGGGGCGGCGGTCAGCGGGGAGATCACCGTGTTCGCCGCGGCGTCGCTGACCGGGTCGTTCACCCAGCTCGGCAAGGACTTCGAGGCCGCCAACCCGGACGCGAAGGTCACGTTCAACTTCGCCGGCAGTTCGGCGCTCGCGCAGCAGATCAACGAGGGCGCTCCGGCCGACGTGTTCGCCTCGGCAGCACCCAAGAACATGACCGACGTGACCGGCACCGGCGCGATCACCGACGACCCGGTCACCTTCGTGACCAACACCCTCGAGATCGCCGTGCCGGCCGGTAACCCCGGCAAGATCACCGGGCTCGCCGACTTCGCCAAGGCGGATCTGAAGATCGCGTTGTGTGCCGAGCAGGTGCCGTGCGGCGCGGCGGCCAAGAAGGTCTTCGAGGCCGCCGGCATCACCCCGGCCCCCGACACGCTGGAGCAGGACGTCAAGGCCGTGCTGTCCAAGGTTTCCCTCGGTGAGGTCGACGCGGCCCTGGTGTACAAGACCGACGTCAAAGCCGCTGGCGACAAGGTGGAGGGCATCGAGTTCCCCGAGGCCGACAAGGCCGTCAACGAGTACCCGATCGCCGCGTGCGCGAAGGCGCCCAACCCGGACGGGGCGAAGGCGTTCGTCGAGTACGTGCTCTCCGACAAGGGCAAGGCCGTCCTGACCAAGGCCGGTTTCGGCGCGCCGTGACCACACGCGTACGGGCACGGCGAGGGCGGCTTCCGCTCGTCCTCGTCCTGCCCGCGCTGCTCGGACTGGCCTTCCTCGTCGTCCCGCTGGCCGGGCTGCTGGTGCGCGCGCCATGGTCCACGCTGACCGATCAGCTGTTCAGCGAGGAGGTCGGGCAGGCGCTGACCCTGTCGCTGGTGTGCGCAAGCCTCGCCACGCTGGTGTGTCTCGTGCTCGGCGTCCCGCTGGCCTGGCTGCTGGCCCGCAGCGACCTGCCCGGCCGGGGAGTGCTGCGCGCGCTGGTCACCGTCCCGCTGGTGCTGCCGCCGGTGGTCGGCGGGGTGGCGCTGCTGCTGGTTCTCGGCCGGCGCGGGCTCGTCGGCCAGTACCTCGACGCCTGGTTCGGCATCTCCCTGCCTTTCACCACCTCCGGGGTGGTGCTGGCCGAAGCCTTCGTGGCCATGCCGTTCCTCGTCATCTCCGTCGAAGGCGCCCTGCGCGGGGCCGACCCACGCGACGAGGAGGCCGCCGCCACGCTCGGCGCGTCCCGGTGGTTGACCTTCCGCCGGGTCACGCTGCCGGCGGTCGCGCCCGGTGTCGTGGCCGGCACGGTGCTGTGCTGGGCCCGCGCCCTTGGCGAGTTCGGCGCCACCATCACGTTCGCGGGTAACTTCCCCGGCAAGACCACCACCATGCCCCTGGCCGTCTACCTCGCGCTGGAAACCGATCCGGGCGCCGCGATCGTCCTGTCGATCGTGCTCCTGCTGCTGTCCGTGACCGTCCTGGTCAGCCTGCGCGACCGTTGGATCAGCACCCCGTCATGACCCTCCACGCCGACCTGACCGTCACCCGCGACTCCGGGTTCCGCCTCGAACTCGAGCTGACCATCACCCCGGGCGAGGTCGTCGCGCTGCTGGGCCCCAACGGCGCCGGCAAGACCACGGCACTGCGTGCGCTCGCCGGGCTACTTCCCATCACCGGCGGGCATGTCCGGCTGGGCGACGAGGTCTGGGATCTGCCGCCGAACGTGTTCGTGCCGGCCGAGCACCGGCGAATCGGCGTGGTGTTCCAGGACTATCTGCTGTTCAACCACATGACCGCGCTCGACAACGTGGCCTTCGGGCTTCGTGCCCGCGGCGCGTCCCGCGCCGACGCCCGCGCCACCGCGCAGGCGTGGCTGGACAAGGTCGGTCTCGACGGGCATCGACACAAGCGGCCCCGTGCGCTGTCCGGCGGTCAGGCCCAACGCGTCGCGCTCGCCCGAGCACTGGCCACCGAACCCGGCCTGCTTCTCCTGGACGAGCCGCTCGCCGCGCTCGACGCCAGCACCCGCGTGCACATCCGCGCCGAACTCGGCCGCCACCTACGGGAGTACCCCGGCCACACGCTGCTCGTCACCCACGACCCGCTCGACGCCATGGTGCTCGCCGACCGGCTCGTCATCGTCGAACACGGGGCGGTCGTGCAGCAGGGGTCGCCCGCTCAGGTCGCCCGCCAACCCCGCACCGACTACGTCGCACAGCTCGTCGGCCTCAACCTGTACCGCGGCACGGCGGACGGCACCACAGTCACCCTCGACAGCGACACCGGCGGCGAGTTCACCGTCGCCGAACCCGCCACGGGGCCGGTGCACGTCGCGTTCCCGCCGAGGGCCGTCAGCCTGCACCCCGAACCACCCGCCGGCAGTCCACGCAACAGCTGGCCCGTCACCGTCACACACATCGAGCAGCACGCCCACACCGTCCGCGTCCGCCTCGACGGCGCCCCGCCCGTCCTCGCCGACGTCACCCCCGCCACCGTCGCCGAACTCCACCTCGCCCCCGGGACACCGCTGTACGCAACGGTCAAAGCGACCGAAACCACCACCTACCCCACCTGATGAATGATCGGTTCTACGTAATCTGTGGTCACGGATAGACGGCCCTTCAGCGTGCACCAAATCGACCACTTGAATCCACTGTAGACAGAGCCATCGCGGCGGACGCACACCAATCGGAAACGACTGGGCCCACTGCGTGACTTGCCTGGTCAGGGCTGCGCACTGGGTATAAACTCGCGGGTTCATCTTGGATGTTGGAATTCGGGATGAGCACTGGATGTCCGCGTGCCTCGGGGACACGCGTGGGAGCCGCGCGACGACTTGCCACAGTTTGGCATACCAGCGCCAAACAACACGGAACAAAATGCCGAAAGTTGGCGAGATCCATGAAACGACTATTAGTACTTCTGTGTACGCCGCTGCTACTGCTAGTGGCGTTCGCACTGCCGGCCAACGCCCAAAGTCCGCACTTCCTTCGGGCGTCGGCCAGCCTGAGTGGCACGGAGCTGACGGTCTCGTTCAAGGAAGCGGGGCTGGGCAACAACGCACAGATCGACTACGTGGCCAGCGCGGACGCGACAGCCACCTACGTCTGCGTGAACAGAGGCGGATCCAACCCCAGCGCCGCCAACAAGACCACCGTGACCGCACCGGTGTCGGAGACCGGCACGTTCACGTCGGGGAAGAACGGCTCGATCACCGCATCGCTCACGATCAGCCCACCGGGACCGGGCAGCTTCACCTGCCCGTCGGGACAGAGCCGGCAACTCGCGTCCGCGTCCTACACGAACGTGGCGATCACCGACACGACCAACAACGTCACAGAACCGATCGCCGGCACGTTCACCACAGGGTGCCTGCTGCCCAACGTGCGCGGAGCGTGCTGACCACCAATGAGGGCGTGACGCCCCGAACAGGACATTCAGGACGTTAACCCAGAACTCGGGCGGACCGGTCCACCGGACCGGTCCGCCCTCGCACGCGACGTTCCTCACCCGATCCTCGGCGCTCGGTAGGTGTTCATGGTTGGCTACCCGGGTCCGGCTGGTGTCGGCCGGCTCGGGGGCGACCCACGCCTGCGCGAGGAGGGGATCGATGTCGAGGCTGCCCGTGCGGCGCCGGATTCGCCGCGCCCTTGGGTATGCGAACGTGCCGCCGGTGAAGGTGTCGCAACCACCGTCGGTGGTGGACTGCGCGGTCTACGTGGATGGTCGAAGACTGCCGGGGCAGTGCGGTTATGCCGAGGCGATCGCCGAGGTCCGGGACCGGGGCGACGGATTTGTCTGGATTGGACTGTTGGAGCCGAGTGCCCGGCAGATCGAGGGAATCGCCGACACGTTCGGGCTGCACGAGCTGGCGATCGAGGACGCGGTGGTGGCACACCAGCGGCCGAAGCTGGACCGCTACGCGGAGAACCTGTTCATGGTGCTCAAGACGGTCCGTTACGTCGAGCACGAGTCGCCGACGACCGCGAACGAGATCGTGGAGAGTGGCGAGATCATGGCCTTCCTCGGCAAGGACTTCATCGTCACCGTCCGCCACGGCGAGCACTCCGGGCTGGCCGGGCTGCGCAGTGAGCTGGAGGCCGACCCGGAGCGGCTGCGCATGGGACCGGCGGTCGTGCTGCACGCGATCGCCGACCTGGTCGTGGACAACTACGTCGCGGTGAGCGAGGCGTTCGAACAGGACATCGATCACGTCGAGTCGATGGTGTTCGCGCCGGACAGCTCGCTCGACGCGGAACAGATGTACCTGATGAAGCGGGAGATCGTCGAGCTCCGCCGAGCCGTCATGCCGCTGGCCGCCCCGTTACGACGGCTCGCGGAAGGCCACACACCCCTGATCCCCGACCATGTCCGCTCCTACTTCTGTGACGTCGACGACCACCTCACCACGGTGGCCGAACGGGTCGCCAGCTTCGACGAGCTGCTCACCACCCTGGTCAACGCGACCCTCGCGAAGATCTCGCTGCGTCAGAACAGCGACATGCGCAAGATCACCTCGTGGGCGGCCATCCTCGCCATCCCGACCATGGGCGCCGGCATCTACGGCATGAACTTCGACCACATGCCCGAGCTGCACTGGAAGTACGGATACCCCATCATCATGGCGGTGATCGTCGTGGTGTGCCTGATCCTGCACCGGATCTTCACCCGCAACAAATGGCTCTGAACAGGGAGAGTGTCCTCGTGTCGAGGCTGACCAGGCCGTCGTTCTGGCTACTGGCCTTCGTGCTCGCGTGGCTGAGTCTGGTCACCGTGCAGATCGCGCTGGGCATGGGCACCGCACCGGGCAAATGAGCCCGGCCGGTTAGGGTGATCGTCGTGTCCCGGTTCACGCTGCCTGATGCGCTTGCCCACAAGTACACCGCGGTGCGGGGTGGCGACCTGGTCCTGCTGGGCACGGGGAAAGACGACCAGGACGCGCTTTTCTGGGTGGGGCGGGACGAGGTGCGCACCGTCCGGTTGGGCGAGCGTCCCGACGAGGACTCCTACAGTGAACCCAGTCTGCTGGCCCATCCGGACGGTGGCGTCGTCGTGGTGCGGGACCTCGAACACGCCGTGCACGTCGCCGGGCCCGACGGGCCGGTCGTGCCGATTCCCGTCAGTGGGGCCGATCTGCTCGGCGGCGCCCCGCTGATTCTCTACGGGGGAGCCGCCGTGTCCGACGAGGCGCGTTGGCACGTGGTGCTGTCCGACGGCCTGCTCATGGCCGACCTGCGTTATGCCGCCCCGCTGAGCGTCGATCTCGCCGCCGGCACGGCAAGGTGGGAGTCGGCTCCGTGGGCGCTGGACCCGACCGAGTTCCCCAGGGACCTCGGCGGCCTCCAGGACAACGATCCTCGCGCGTCCATCAGCGCCACCCTCCTGCACGGCGGCACCCTGCACGTGTGCTCGGCCGGCTCCCTGATCCGCAGCATGTGGGCCAAAGGCACCGACTTCTTCAGCTGCGTCCGTCTGACACAGGACGGTCGCGTCGGCCACCGCCTCCACGAAGAGTCCGGCTGGAAGCAGGACACCAAGAAGCACGGCATCGACGCCCGCTTCACCGCAGACGGCGCCTACGCCATCCTCCGACCCGTTTTCCGCACAGGAACCTGGAACGGCCGTCCGCGCATACTGCGCCTTGCCGACGGCAACCTGCTGACTCCCGAGTTCCCGCGCGGCCTCGCCTCCGCGGATATCCTCGACCATCACCCCGACCGCGGCTGGTGGCTGCGGCTGAAGGACACCGTGACCGTCGTGCCGGCCCTGTGATGGCGCGGGCGTTACGGTGCCCGCCATGGAGAGCCAGCCACCCGCCCTGCTGATCACCGGCCCACCGGCCAGTGGAAAGTCCACTTTGGCCAGTGCGGTGGCGGCCCGGCTGCGTGCCGCGCTCCTGGACCAGGACGTGCTGGCGGGGGCACTGACCGCGGTCGTCGGAAACCTCGTCGGCACCCACGATCTCGACGATCCGGCACTCGCCGGCGTCACCCGGGACGCGCGCTACGAGGCCATCATCGCCACGGCTGTGGACAACCTGCGCGTCGGGACACCGGTCGTGCTGGTCGCGCCGTTCACCAGCGAGCGGACCGACCCCGGGGCGTGGCACGGCGTGCGGGATCGGTTGCGTGACGCGGGTGGACTGCCGGCGTTGGTGTGGTTGCGGTTGCCGGCCGACGAGCTGGTGCGCCGGTTGCGAGCGCGTGGGGCGGCCCGGGACCGCGGCAAGCTGGCCGACACCGCCGCGTTCGCCGGCAACACCGCCCTGCTCGCGCCGCCGGTGGTCGAACACATCGCGGTCGACGCCACGGCGGGTACCGAGCAACAAGTCGAGGACATCTTCTCGTCACTGTCTTGACACATCGTGCCGAAACGGCGCATCCTCGGTCGCACCCGTTCGTGACATCGATTACCTACGACCTCGTGACATCGATTACCTGCTGGTGACATCGATTACCTCTGGAGGGCGCTTCCGTGCTCATCGCGACGCCGAACCTGTGTCTCGACCGCACCGTGCGGGTGGCCGAGGTGGTGGCCGGCAGCGTGCTGCGGGCCCGCGAGGTGGAGGTCACCGCGGGCGGCAAGGGGGTCAACGTCGCCAGGGTGCTCCGTGCCTTCGGCCGTACCGCCACCCTCGTCGGGCTGGCCGCGGACAACGACCGGGAGCGGCTGCTGTCCCTGCTCACCGCGGAGGGCGCCGACGTCGTGGGTGTGCCGATGCCCGGCGACGTGCGGATGGCGATCATCATGCTGGAGGAGCGGACCAAGCGCACGACCGTGCTCAACGAACCGGGCACCACGATCGACGAGGACACGTGGAGCCGCTACCGGCAGGCTCTGACCGATCTGCTGCCCGGCCAGGAACTGTTGGTGTGCAACGGAAGTCTGCCACCCGGCGCACCCGTCGGCGGGTACGGCGAGCTGGTCGGGGCGGCGCGGGCGGCCGGGGTGCCGGTGATCGTCGACACCGCGCCGGGAGCATTGCGTGCGGCCCTCGCGAGCGGACCCGACCTGGTGACGCCCAACCTCGAGGAGGCGGAGGCCGCGATCAGCGGGGATACCGGTGACCTGCTGCTCAGCACCGGACCGGACCTGGCCGAACGCGCCGAGGCCGCAGCTCGCACGCTGTTGTCGCTCGGCGCGCGCCGGGCCGCGGTCACCGCGGGGGAACTGGGTGTGGCACTCGCCGAGGGCGACCACGTCACGTGGATCCCGACCGTGCCGATCGAGGTGGTCAGCGCCGTCGGGGCCGGGGACTCGTTCGTCGCCGGGGTCGCGATCGCGCTGCTGGACGGTGCCACCAGCTGGGTCAGCGCGGCTGCCCGTGGGGTGGCGACGGCGACCGCGTCGTGTGAGCGGGTGCGCGCCGGAGGCGTCGACCCGGCACGCGTCGAGGAACTGCTCGCCGCGATCGGAGCGCGGGCATGACCCGCCCTGCGTCAACCCCATGGTTCGCAACCGCACCTCAGGGGAACGTGACGCAAACCAGCCACAAGTACGTGACTGAACAGAACCATCGGTCCCCCGGCGCAACCAACACATTGAATTCCGGGGAGGCGGAACCGTCATGACCCGGCCCAGAGTTCGGCTCCGCGACGTCGCCGCGGCCGCCAACACGAGCGCGAAGACCGCGTCCCGGGTGATCAACGGCGACCCGCGGGTGTCCGACGAGACGCGGGCCAGGGTGGAACAGGCCGTGCGCGACCTCGGCTACCAGCCCGATCCGCTGGCCCGGTCGCTGCGCAAGGGCACCGACGACACCATCGGCGTGGTCATCGACTCGGTGGCCGACCCGTTCTTCGCCAGCGTCACCGGCGAGATCGAGCGGCTGGCCCTGCGGCACGGCATCACCGTCATCGTCGCGAGCACGAACCGGGCGCCGGAGCGGGAAAGGGCCGTGCTGGAAGGGTTGGCGCAGCGCCGGGTCGCCGGTCTCATCGTGGCGCCGGTGTCCGCCGACCACGCCTACGTGCAGACACTCCCCTGCCCCGTGGTGTTCGTCGACCGCCGCGCACGCAACCTGAAGGCGGACGCGGTCGTCGTCGACGACCGCGACGCGGCGGCGCGGGCCGTCGGCCACCTGATCGCGCACGGACACCGGCGGATCGCGTTCATCGGCGACGCGCCGGACATGGACACCGCGCGGCTGCGGCTCGACGGCTACCGAGTCGCGCTCGCCGAGGCCGGCATCACCGAGGAGATCGTCCTCGAGTGCCGCAGGGACGACAACACCGGCCACGCCGCCGCGCACACCACGCAGCTGCTGGGGATGGCACGGCCGCCGACCGCGATCTTCAGCGCCAACACCCGGTGCTCGCTGGGCGTCGTGCCGGTGCTGCACCGGCGCAACCGGCTCGACATCGCGATGGTCGCGTTCGGCGACTTCCCGATGGCCGACTCGGTGACGCCCGGCATCACGGTCATCGACCACCCGCCCGAGACCATCGGCCGGCTGGCCGCGGAGCAGCTTATGAAACGGCTGACCGGCGAGGCGGCCGAGGTAGCGACCATCGTCGTGCCGTTGCACCTGGTGCCGCGTGGTTCTGGGGAGGTTCGGCCATGACCACGGATGCCGTGGTGGGGGTCGACATCGGCACGACCGAGACCAAGGCGCTGGTGATCGGCACCGACGGCCGGGAGCTCGGGTTCGCGCGGGACCGGACCACCTGGCACGGTCCGGAGACCACCGCCGACGCACTGCTCGCCGACGCGCTCGTCGCGATCGACGCGGCACTGACCGCGGCTGAAACCGCCACGGGACAACGAGTTCGGGCGATCGGACTGGGTCTGGCGGGCTTCGCGGAGAGTGGCGTGGTGCTCGACGGCGCGGGGCGGGTGGTGTCCCCGGTCATCGCCTGGTACGACCAGCGGGGTGCGGCCGAGCTGGCCGCGCTCGACCCCGTGTTCCGCGAAGAGTTCCCGCGTCGCACCGGCCTACCCGTTGGTCCACAATGGACTATTGGAAAGCTGTTGTGGCGCAGCGATCCCCTGCCGCCAGGCGCGTGCTGGCTCAATATCCCGGAGTACGTGGCGCATTCGCTCGGCGCGGCCCGGGTGAGCGAACCGTCGCTCGCGTCCCGCACCGGGCTGCTGGACCAGGCCACGGGAAAGCAGTGGCCCGAGGCACTCGCCCTTCTGGGCGTCGGCTCGCTGCTGCCGGATTCGCTGCCGGCCGGGCACTCCGCCGGTGTGGTCGCACAAAGGCCAGGTGTACCCGCCGGGCTGGTCGGCGCCGCGATCACGGTGGTCGGGCACGACCATCCGGTGGCCGCGACCGGCGTCGGCGCGACCGGTGACCACGAGCTGTTCAACTCGTGCGGCACCGCCGACGTGCTGCTGCGTTCCGTGCCGCGCCCGCTCACCGACGACGAGCGGGAAACGCTGGTGGGGCGCGGCATCGACGCCGGCCGTCATGTCCTGGATGGACAGTCCGTGCTGATCGGCGGGATCCGGGCCGGGCTGGTGATGCGCCGGGTCCTCGCGATGCTCGGCGCCGACGACCCGTCCGGCCGGGCCCGGCTGGACATGCTGACCGGCGACCCGCGCCGCGTCACGGTGTCCGGCGCCCGCAGCACGGACGAGGACGTCACCGTGACCCTGTCCGACGGGGCCAGCCCCGCCGCGGTCTGGTCTGCGACGCTCGCACACATCAGCGAGGTGACCGAGTCGTTGCTGCGGGGCGTGAACGACGTCGTCGGCGTCCACCGGGCCGCGGTGGCGGCCGGCGGCTGGACACGGATGACCAGCGTCCGCGAGGCCAAGAGGCGCCTGCTGCCCGAGCTGCGGTTCTCGTCGCTGGCCCAGCCCGGCGCGTTCGGCGCGGCCCTGTTCGCGGCGTGGGCCGCGGCCGGCAACCCGGGTGAGTTCCTGAGCTTCGCGGACCCGTTGCGGCGGGCCGCCCTCGAACCCCCCATCCAAGGAGTAACACATGACACTCCCGGTACCAACCCTCGCGGCTCGCAACCGCACCTCAGGGGAACGTGACGCGCATCAGCCACAAGTACGTGACCAAACAGAACCATCCGTCCTCAACGCAACCAACACATTGAATTCCGGGGAGGCGGGACAACCGTGACCACAGTTAGCCTGGACACGATCGCCGGTGAGGACGGCGTGTTCTCGATCATCGCGATGGACCAGCGCAACACGCTGCGCCGGATGTTCGCGGCGGTCGGGAAGGACGCGACCCCGGAAGCGCTGCGGGCGGCCAAAGTGGACGTCGCCGGCGCGCTCACGCCTGCGGCCAGCGGGATCCTCCTCGACCCGACGATCGGCGTGCCCTCGGTGCTCGACGCCGGCGCGCTCGACGAAGGCTGCGGTCTGCTCGTCGCCGCCGAACCGGAGTCACGCGGGAACTACAACGGTGAGCCGAGGGCCTCGCGCCTGCCGGAGCAGGACGCCGCCTGGGTCCGGGATCTCGGTGGCCACGCGGTGAAGTTCCTGGTGCAGCTGCGGCCAGGCCGCCCGCACCTGACCGGGCAGCCCGATCTCGCCGAGGAGGTGCTGGACGTCGTCCGGGCGGTCGTCGAGGACTGCCGGGCGGCGGGAGTGCCGTCGGTGGTGGAGAACCTCATCTACCAGTTGCCCGGCGAGGAACCGCTGACGCCGTCACAACGTGAGGACCTCATCGTGGAGGCGGCCCGCAAGCTCGACGAGATCGGCCCGGACCTGCTCAAACTGGAGTATCCGGGCTCTGCGAAGGGATGCCGGCGAATCGCGTCCACTGTGCGCGGTCCGTGGGCGGTACTGTCGGCTGGCGTGGCTTTCGCGGAGTTCCAGGACGTGCTGCGAATCTCGTGCGACGAGGGCGGTGCGTCCGGGTTCATCGCCGGCCGTGCGATCTGGAAGGAGGCCGTCGGCCTCGAAGGGCAGGAGCGGCAGGAGTTCCTGGACACCGTTGCGCGACCGAGGCTGGACGACTGCCTCGCCGCCGTCAGTGGCCGGGCCCGGCCATGGCGGGAGGCACGTCGATGACTTTGTTGGCCGCACAAGGCCTCAGCAAGGCTTATGGGCACGTACAAGCGTTGTCGGAAGCGGACTTCGACGTCGACGCGGGTGAGGTCGTCGCGCTGATCGGCGACAACGGCGCCGGCAAGAGCACGCTGGTCCGCCTGCTGTCGGGCATCGAGACACCGGACGCGGGCACGATCCTGTTCGAGGACAACCTCGTTCACCTCAACTCGCCGACGAGTGCGAGAGCCCTCGGCATCGAGACGGTGTTCCAGGACCTCGCGCTCGCCCCGCACCTGTCGCCGGTGCAGAACATGTACCTGGGACGGGAGATCATGCGACCCGGCCTGCTCGGCATGTTCGGTTTCATGGACACCAAGGCGATGCGGGCCGGCAGCCGTACCGCGTTCGACAACCTCGGCGCCACCGTGCGCGACCTGTCCGGGCCGGTCGGCTCCATGTCCGGCGGCCAGAAGCAGGGTGTCGCCGTTGCCAGGGCGGCGGCCTGGGCTAGTAAGGTGATCTTCCTCGACGAGCCGACCGCGGCGCTCGGCGTGGTACAGACCCGAAACGTGCTCGACCTCATCCGGCGGGTGCGCGACGAGGGCATCGGAGTCGTGTTCATCAGCCACTCCATGCCGCACGTGATGGAGGTGTCGGACCGCATCCAGGTGCTGCGCAGGGGACAGCGCGTCGCGACGTTCGCCACCGCACGCACGTCGATGGAGGAGTTGGTGGGCGCGATGACCGGCGCGACAGAACCTGAGAACGGGGCAGGTGTCAGTTCATGAAAGACCCCGGGCTTCCCAGCCGCACCTCAGGGGAACGTGACGCGAACCAGTCACAAGTACGTGACCAGACAGAACTCTCCTTCCCCAAGGCGACCAGCACATTTAATTCCCGGGGAGGCGGAACAGTATGACCAGTGTCGCGCAGCGTGGCGCGTCGTCGACGGCCGTCGAGGACGTGCCGGCGAGCCGGGTGCAGCGGCTGCTTCGGTTGCAGGCGTTGCAGATCGTGCTCATCCTCGCGGTGATCATCGCCATTTTCGGTGCGCTGGAGCCGAACTCGTTCCTGTCCGTGTTCAACCTCCGCGGCATCGTGGTGAACACGTCGATCCTCGCGGTGCTCGGCGTCGGCATGACGTTCGTGATCATCACGGGCGGGATCGACCTGTCGGTGGGCAGTGTGCTCGTGCTGAGCGGGGTGATCGCCAGCAAGGTCATGGTCGCGGCCGGCGGGCAGGGCTGGGGTGTTTCGCTGCTCGGCATCGGCGTGGCCAGCGCGTGCGGGCTGCTCTGCGGGCTGCTCAACGGCGTGCTCATCGCGAGACTGAAGGTGCCGCCGCTGATCGTCACGCTCGGGACGATGGGCGCGACCCTCGGCATCGCGCAGATCATCACCGACGGCATCGACCTGCGGGACGCCCCTGACGTCCTGGTGGACAACATCGGCTTCGGCAACCTCGTCGGGCAGGTGCCCACGCTGTCGGTGGTCGCGCTCGTCGTCGTGCTGCTCGGCATGATGGTGTTGCACCGCACCAGGTTCGGGCTGCACACGTACGCGATCGGCTCGAACCCCGAGGCCGGCCGCCGGGTGGGCCTCAAGGTCGACCGGCACCTGATCAAGGTGTACGCGCTGGCGGGGCTGACCGCCGGGTTCGCCGGCATCCTCAACCTGGCGTTCTTCCAGTCGACGACGATCGCCGGTCAGACCAACACCAACCTCAACGTCATCGCCGGCGTCGTCATCGGCGGCACCTCGCTGTTCGGCGGTGTCGGTTCGGTGTTCGGCACGGTGATCGGCCTGTTCATCCCGTCGACGCTGCAGAACGGCTTCGTGATCCTGGGGGTCCAGCCGTTCTGGCAGCAGGTGGTCGTCGGCGGGGTTCTCATCGCGGCGGTGTACGTCGACCAGGCCCGCCGCGCGGCGGCACTGCGCGGGTCTCGCGCCCGCCCCAAACTCCTCCCCCAGTTCGGGGGCGGCGGCTCTAGAAAGGAAACTCCATGACCAAGCGCACAACGGTTGTGGCGATAGCGGCAGCGTCGGCGCTCTTCCTTGCGGCCTGCGGATCGAGCAGCGGCTCGGGTTCGGACGGGTCGTACAAGCTCGCCTTCGTACAGGGTGTCACCGGCGACGCGTTCTACATCACCATGGGCTGCGCCGTGGAGGAGGAGGCCAAGAAGAACGGTGCCACTGTGGACATCCAAGGTGGACAGAAGTTCGACCCGACACTGCAGACACCGGTGCTGCAGTCGGTGATCTCCGCCCGCCCGGACGCCATCCTGATCGCGCCGACCGACGTGTCCGCCATGCAGCGCCCGATCGAGCAGGCGACGAAGCAGGGCATCAAGGTCGTGCTGGTGGACACCACACTCGAGGACCCGTCGATCGCGGCGTCGGCCATCGCGTCGGACAACGTCGGCGGCGGCAAGGCGGCCTTCGACGCCATCAAGCAGTTGGCGCCACAGGGCGGCAAGGTGCTGGTGGTCAGCGTGCAGCCCGGCATCAGCACGACCGACGCGCGGGCGAAGGGCTTCCAGGACGCGGTGGCCGCCGACTCGAAGTACACCGACCTTGGCGTGCAGTACTCGCAGAACGAACCGCAGAAGGCCGCGCAGATCGTGACCGCGGCACTGCAGAAGGACCCGGACATCGTCGGCATCTTCGCGGCGAACCTGTTCTCCGCCGAGGGCGCGGCGACCGGCGTGCGCCAGGCGAACAAGCAGGACCAGGTCAAGATCGTCGGCTTCGACGCCGGCCCGGACCAGGTGAAGGCGCTCCGTGACGGCACGGTGCAGGCCCTCGTGGCACAACAGCCCGGCAAGATCGGCCAGGTCGGCGTCGACCAGGCCATCGCGGCACTGAAGGGCGAGAAGACGGAGAAGGACGTGCAGACGGGCTTCACCATCGTCACCAAGGACAATGTGGACACCCCGGAAGGCCAGGCCGCGCTGTACAAGTCGAGCTGCTAGCCCCGGTCGGCCCGTGGCCGGCCCCCAGGCTCGCGATGAAGGACGCCTTCCTCACACACACGGTGAGGAAGGCTTCCTTCATCGCGTAGTGGACAGCTGGGCGGTCACCACTTCGGGTCGGATGCGGATCAGGTGGGTCGTCCCCGGGGCGAGCGCCGGGGTCAGGAGCGGGTCGTAGCGTGCGATCTCCTCGGCGCGCTCCTCCTTCTCGGCCACGCCGATCACGACGACGCTCCAGTCCACTGTGGCGTTCTCGTCGACGTGGTCGGCCTCGTACGCCACGATCTGGCCGATGGCACGCAGGACCGCCGACTCGGCGTACACGCGCACGATCACGTCGCCTCGGTCGACGATGTGGCTGACGGGGCTGATCGCGGGCAGGGCGCGTTCGGTGAAGACGATCCGGCCGTACGGCACGCTGCCGAGCAGCCGGAGCGCCTCCGCCCTCTCCTCGGGTCCCAACCTTCGCGGCTGCGTCTCGGTCATGTCTCCCCTTGTCCACACCTACCTCGGCACATCCTCATCCCGGTTGCGTGTGCCGCGAACTGGTCCAAGGTCGGGACGGAACAGGGTCCTTCGACCCTGACCGTCACTCAGGCGGTGCGAGCAGTGACAGCACGGTCGTGACGAGCAGGTCGGGAGCGTCGGTGGGGGCCACCCGACCCGCGTCGGCCTCGTCGGCGGCGGCGTGGAGCACCGCGTAGAACGTGGTGATCAGCCAGTCGAGCGGGAGGTCGGTGCGGAACCGGCCTTCGGACTGGCCGCGGCCGATGAGCTGCTCCAGGTGGTGCAGGGTTCGGTCGTGGTGGCGGCGCAGCCGCTCGGCCCCGATCTCGGCCAGTGCCACGGCACGCAGCCGGCGGTGTCGGTCCAGGGCCGGCCACGACGTGCGTACGAGCCGGGTCAGCGCGACGTCCGCGGCGTCGCGCTCCAGGTGCAGTGCGGTCAGGTCAGCGTCGGTCTCGACCATCGCGCGTTCCACGACGGCGTCGATGAGGTCCTCGCGGGACGGGAAGTGCGCGTACAGCGTGGCCCGCCGCACGCCGGCCGCGGTGGCGACCTCGCCCATCGCGGGTGTGCCACCGCGGCCGAACATCTCTCCCGCCGCGGTCAGGATCGAAGCGATGTTGCGTTCCGCGTCCGCTCGGCGCCGGGTGGGCTGCGTCGTCATGCCGCCAGTATCGGCGTCCGCGCCCGACGACCGCACGAGGCCGCCCGGATGGGGTGGTCAGATGCTCAGGTCATCGCCCAGCGCGGCGGCCAGTTCGCCGGCACGCGACATGTCACCCAGCCGGCGGGTCAGGTAGGCACACGCGTGGCCGTGCCGCAGCGACCACCACGCGGCGGAGCCACCCAGCCCACCCTTGGCGATCTTCACGTCGTCGCGGATGAGGCCGAGCGTCCACGTGATCGTCGTGTCGAAGACCATGTCGTGGCCACGGACCTGCGGAGCGATGAACTCGGCGTGCAGGTCCGGCCCGAGCAGTCGCCGCACCGCGCCGTCCGGGCCAGCGAGGTCGGCGAAGAAACCGGCGACGGCGCTGGCGGTGACGTGCAGGTTGACCGCCCCGAACACGGCCTGACGCCACGGCGTCGAGTTCATCTCGGCCAGGTCCAGGATGCCGGGCGGCCCCGCCACCCACTGCCGGAGCGGGAGGAGCCGCGGCACGTCCGGGCTCACGTACTCCAGTTCGGCGACGCGAGACAGCTCGTCCGTCGGCACGCCGAACCAGGCGTCGAGCCCCAGCGCGGGGCGCACGACGTCGTTGAAGACCTCCCCCAGCGACGTCCCGGCACTCGCCCGCAGCACGCCGTCGATCAGGTGGCCGTAGGTCAGCGCGTGCTCCCCCAGCGAGGCACCCGGCTCGAACTCCGGCGGCGCCGCGGCCAGGCTCTCCCGCAGGCCAGCGTCGTCCAGCAGATCCAGCCCGGCCGCCGAGTCGGGGAACCGAAGCTGGCCCGCCTGGTGCGTGAGGACGTGGCGCAGCGTGGTCCGATCCTTGCCGTGCCGGCCGTACTCGCGCCAGTGGTCGGCGATCGGCTCGTCCAGCGAGAGCGCACCGTCCCGCACCGCGACCAGGGCCGTCAGCGCGGCGAACGGCTTCGACAGCGAGTACGGCTGCACCAACGTGTCCGCACGCCACGGGTGTCGCCGCTCCGCGTCGGCCCAGCCGGCACGCAGCTGGACGACCTCCTGTCCGTTCCGCCAGACCGACAGCCCGGCGCCGTTCTCCCGGCCGTCGTCGACGAAACCCTGGAAGGTCTCGCGCACCGCCTCGAAGCCGGTCGCGACGAACCCTTCTACCTCGATCATGTTGCCCCCAATGCTCGACATGAACCGATACCATACCCCGGTAATGTATGACTGTGAAGCGGCGTCACCCACGATCGGCCGTAAAGTGGCCGGGTGACACGTATCCAGTGGGACGGTGACCGTTTCCAGGACCGCTTCGACGTGCTGGCCGCGCAAGGCGCCGACGTTCACGGCGAGGCGACCTTCGTTCGGGCGTACCGGCCGGTGAGCGTGCTGGACGCGGGGTGCGGCACGGGCCGGGTGGCGATCGAGCTGGACCGGCACGGCGTCGAGGTGGTCGGGGTGGACGTCGACGCGTCCATGCTGGCCACCGCGCACCGGCGGGCGCCGGGGGTCACGTGGGTCGAAGGGGATCTCGCCGGCCTCGAGCTGGGGCGGACGTTCGACGTCGTGGTGATGGCCGGCAACGTGCCGCTGTTCACCCCGCCCGGCACGCAGGCGGCGCTGGTGGCGGGGGTTGCACGGCACGTGGGCCGGCTGCTGGTCGCGGGCTTCAGCCTCGACCGCGGCTACGGCCTCGCCGACTACGACGCCCACGCGGCGGCCGCCGGGCTACGCCTGGTCGAACGGTTCGCGACGTGGGACCGCGACCCGTTCACCGGCGGCGACTACGCGGTCTCGGTACACGAGCCGGACCAGGGTCACCGCACAATGGAATGAGGTCCGGATGCCACCGCCGGCACCCGGACCTCATTCGCTCACTTCGCCAGCGAGTCGAGTTCGGCGAACGCCGCGGCGAGCCGGAAGTACTTGTTGGTGCCCAGATCACGGACGGTCTTGACGCCGAAGGCCGCCTCCAGCTTCTCGGCGTCGCCCGCGCTGACCCCGGACAGGGCGGCAACCGGCGCGTCGAGGATCTCGGCCACGCTCAGGTTCTCGTAGTCCTTGTCCAGTTGCTTGGCAAGCTCGGCGGAAACAGCCACGTCATGCTCCTTCACGGTGGGGACTCGCGTTCATGACGGGCAGACCATAGCGGTCCGATCACGAGCGCGGGGCCTGTTCGCGGGAAGGGGCAGGAGCGGGGTTACAGCACGATCTGTCGCAGCTGGTTGATCTCCCGGAGGCTCGGCATGGCTTCCATCCTGGCCAGTGGGTCGGCGTCGCGGAGCGTGCCGAACGACAGGCGCGTCAGGTCCTCGACGCGGCTGACCCGGACCTGGAACGTCCGGTACGCGCCGTAGGAGAACTCGGCCTGCGCCGCTTCGAGGTCGTCCAGCAGTGCGGCCTGGCTGAGCAGGTAGGCGGTGGCCGACAGCTCGCCGGACTCCTTCACCATGGCCACGACCTTCCAGAACTGCCTGGGCAGCAGCACATCGCGGTAGGCGTCGTCGTCCTCCGCGAAGATCGGGCCGGTGAAGACGGACACCCGCAGGTCCTGGGTGCCGGCGTTGTTGAGGATGTAGTCCTCCAGGCCCGCCCAGGTCGTGTCGTTCTGGTTGAAGTCCGCGTGCTGCGGGGCGCAGTTGGTGAAGTGGAACGTGTCGTCGTTGCCCGACTTCGCGATCGCCTTCGTCGTGCCCCACGCCGGGTCCAGCCTGCGTACCAGGTGCCCTCGGTCCAGCGGGTTGTCGCGGTACACGGCCTCGCCGGTCTGCTCATCGGCCGGCACACGCGGGTCGAGGGTCCAGCGGTCACGCTCACGCGCGAGCCGTTGGCTGCTGGCCCCGTCGATGTTGACCGCGGTGAAGAACGCCAGCTTGCGCTCCTTGTTGAGCACGACGCTGAAGTGGTGGTACGGCAGGATGTACGGCTTGTCGCCGTTCGCCATGCGGTTGACCGCGGCGAGTCGTTCGAGGTCCGCCGGCAGCTCGGGCAGCGACACGTGGTGGTCGGTGAGGAAGTCCGGGTCGTAGCCCGCCCTGTTGCCGTAGTCCGGGTCGATGTGGATCGCCTCGGCCGTCTCGTCCTCGCCGAGTAGTTCGGTGACCAGCGCCCGCTGCGCCGCCGGATACTCCCGGCCGCGCAGGAAGGTGAGCAGCCTGCTCACCCGTAAGCCCTCGTTCACCCAGCCGCCGAGCTCCTTGTGCTTGTTCGTTGGCGCCGCGGCGTGGTGCAGCGCGACGACCTCCCACTGGTCGTTGAACACCGGGGAACCCGAGGAACCCGGCTCGGTGTCGGTCTCGTAGTGCAGGAACCGGTCCAGTACGTCCACGATCCGGTTCTCCCGCAAGGCGATCTGCTTCTTCTCGCCGCCGGGGTGCTGGATGATCGTGACGAAGTCGCCGACGATGGCCTTGCCCTCGGCGCCTATCAGCCGGTTGGACCCGAACCTGGCCAGCTCCGCCGGCGCGGCCCGGACCGCGACGAGCGCGAAGTCGAGTGTCTGGTCGGCCAGGAAGAACCGGTCCGGGTCGAGGCCGAACTCGGTGACGGCGAGCGGCTTGCCGTCGAACGCGTCCTGGAAGTCGAACTGCACGCGGCTGTGGACGGCCGTGGCGGCGTCACCGAGCACGTGGTGGTTGGTGAGGAACAGGTGCGGCGACACCATCGAGCCGGTGCCGAAGCCGACGACCTTGTCCCGCTCGTCACGGATGACGACCCGTGCGACGGCGCGGGACGCGGCGACCCCGCCCTCCAGGTAGCCGATGCCGAGCAGGTCGTCGGTGAGGACGATCTTCTCCAGGGCGTCCTCGGCCGCGGTGACCGCCGCGAGCTCGCCCGCCGCCAGTGCGTTCGCGTCGACCTTCGGCAGGTCCGGGTAGTGCCGGCCGAGCCGGTCGAGCCGTGCGACCACCCGGCGCGGGTCGTCGGCCCTGGCCAGCCCGCCACGCTGGTTGAGCAGGTTGATGTTCGCCCGCCGCGCGTCGGTCCGGTCGGCGACCCTGGCGGCGACGGCCGACTCGGGGCCCGCGCCGAACAGCGGGAGGACCGAGTCGCGGACCGGGCGGGTGCGCAGGTACTCGGCGATCCCGTGGTGGTTGTCGCTCGTGTTGCTGACGAAGGCGTCCTGGCACTTCTCGGGCGGCCGGAACTCCGAACGGACGGTGTGGTCGAGCGCGACGAGGTCACGCAGGTCGGAGACGTTGAGCCACCTGCTCACGACCGAGGGCACCTCGAGCGGGTTCGTGATCAGGTCCTGCACCTCGGTCACCCCGAGCGGCGAGCCGGCGGTCACGAACAGCGGCACGGCCAGCTCCCCCGCGTCCAGCTCGCGCAGCACGTCGTAGGCGATGATCGTGCCGAGGCTGTGCGCGAGCACGACCACCGGGCCGTCGACGCCGCGGAGAGCCTCGCGGACCACCGCCTTCATCCGGTCCCTGTCGCCGCCGAAGAAGTACGCGTGCACGTCCTCGAAGGACCGTTTCACCAGCGCGCGGAAGGCGGCGATGCGGGCGGCGCGGGGCAGCGGGAGTGCTTCGAGCGTGCCCTCGTCACCGGCGAGCGCCTCGGCCGCGTAGGCCATGCGGCGCAGCCACGGCTCGAGCGGCTCGTGGTGTTCGGCGACGTTCTCGGTGGGGGCGACCTCCTTCAGCGCCGACAATCGTGTGTCGGCGATGAACTGCTCCGGCGACTCGACGAGGAGCGGTACCTCGACGGCCGCCGCCTCGGGCAGTTCCTCCAGTGGTCGTGAGTAGCGCACGGACGCCCAGTAGGCCATGCGTGACGCCGGGCCGAGGCTCCGGCCGAACAGGGCGCGGTCCCACTCCAACCGGAGCCGGTCCGCACGCGGCTTGTTCCCGTTTCCGTGCACGTAGACGATGGTGTGCTGCCGCATCGCTTTTCTCCTGCTGTCAGGCCGCGATGGTCACGCCGGCGGACCGCAGCAGCGGGTCGTCGGCGAGCTCCCACAGCGGCACCGCGTTGTTGCCCTGGAGGTAGCGGCCACCGAAGTGCAGGCCGACGACCTCCGCGGTCTCGAGGTCGACGACGCAGGACCCCGAGTTGCCGCCGAGGGTCGAGCAGTCGTGGACCAGGCGCGTCCCGCCGACGGAACGGACCTCGCCGGGCTGCAGCCGTTTCACGTTGTAGACGCCGGCGAAAATCCGCTGCATCTCGTCCGGGTCGTTACGCCGACCATCGGCGGCCGGATATCCCACGACATACACTTTCGCGCCAGCCTTCGTGCCGGTCGCGGAAATGCGCAGCGGCGCGAAGTCGCAAGGGGCACAGGCAAGTAGCGCGAGGTCGAAATCCGGGTGAATTCCGATGACCTCGGTGAGTTTGATCTCCATTGGTGTGCGCGCCGACAGTTCTTCGTTGAAATCCGCCCACGCCGACATTCCGGAGGCGAATTTCCAGCCTGCGCCGTCCGCGCGGGCGAACTCGGCGGCGACGTGCCGGTTGGTCATGATCACTCCCGGCGCGGCGAGCCAGCCGGTGCCGAGCCATGCCAGGTCGGGGTGTCCGGCGACCTCGATGCGGCCGACGCCGGTGAAGACCGTCTCGATCGACGTGCGGTGCTTCTCCAGCTCGTCCTTCCACGCGCCCGCGGCTGGGAAGAAGCTGCCGTCCTGGATGAGGATCGCCGGCCGGCCGATGGGCAGGACGATCGCCTCGAGCGCGATCCCCTCGGCCGGGGTGATGCGGGCCTCCGGTCCGTTCTGGATGATGTTCTCGACCGCGTGCCTGGCCGGCCCGACGTAGTCCTCCAGCGCGCGCCGGGTGGCCACCTCGACGGCCGGCAACCGCTCGGCCCGCGCGCCGACGGCCATCTCCGCGCCGTACCGCGCGCGTCCCGGCGCCACCTTTCGCACGACCGCGGCGGGGTCGTCGGCGAGCTCTTCCGCGATGACGTCGAGATCTTTTCCAAAGGTCAGTATTTGGGACACGATGTCGTGCTGGACCATCGCCCGGCCTCCTTACACGGTCGACAAGGCGCGTTACCACCTAACTTCGGCAGATTCCACGGAACGTTACGGCCGCAACGATTTCCGTTTTCGGCACGCTCCGTCAGAGAGTTGTCACCTGCCGTGACTCGCGATAAATTTCGCAGACCGAGGAGAATCGGGGAACATTTCACATGGGCGTGAGAACGGCGCCGGCATCACCGTCGCCGGCCGAGGCCAAAAGGAGCGGCGGTGGCTCGGATCCCCGGAGAACCGAACCACCGCCGCTGGCTACCGGCTGAGTGAGCCGTCTCAGCCGGCAGCCGGGTTGACCACCGAAATGGTCAGGTCGTCACCCGCGTCGCCGGTTACCGTGATCCGGACGCCGTGGCCGGCCACCTTCACGCTCCCTTGTGGATTGGCCGCGCTGTAGTAGGCGTCGGGGTTGGTGTCGTCGAACGTCGGGATGCCCGGTGTGGACGGTGCGCACGCGGCCAAGGTCGCGACCGTCTGCTGTTGTCCCTTGCCGGACAACACTTCCTTGTGCAGGCACGTCTCGTCCGTCGGTTCCAGGCCGAACGTGGCGTCGAACGGCTGGCGGCGGTTGCTCGGCCGCGTCCCGTCGGGATAGCTGAACGGCGCGGGCCGCGCGTCAACCACCATCGCCGCGCCGGCTCCGGGGTGTTCGCTCACGTTGTTGTCGCCGTAGGAGTTGTCGACGTACCAGACGAGCATTCCGTTCTGGAACTTGAAGAACTCGACCCAGTTCGGCGCGGTCAGGCCCTTGCTGAACTGGTAGGGCCCCTCGGCCAGCAACGCGTCGGAGCCGACGTACTCCCGGTTCTCCACCAGGTAGTAACGCGGGAACGTGCCGGTCTCGGTGCCGGTCGAGATCTTCCACAGCCCGCCCGCGGTCCAGCCGTTCGCACCCTGCTCGACGTTGTCGGAGAACAGGGTCGTGCCCCCGCTGCGTACCGTGATGTCGTCGAGGAACGCGCCGGCCAGGTGCACACCGCCGTCGCTCTGGTAGCGGAACCGGAACAGCGACGGCTTTCCGCCCGGGTCGTAGGAGAACTTCGTCGAGACCCACTTGTTCGCCGAGTCACCGTCGACGAGCGCACCGGCGCGGGCCCAGTTCGCTCCACCGTCCACAGAGTACTCACCGACGAGGAAGTCGAAGCCGGCCTCGATGGAGTACCAGGCGTTCGCGGCCACCGTGATCCGTGCCGCCGCCGGGATCTCGCGGGTGAGCGACTGGTTCAGGTTGTCGGCCGAGCCCGTCCACCACGCGTGGGTGCCGGACGGCGGTGTGGCGTAGGTGGTGCTCGTCGTGCGGTCCGGCAGGTTGACGCGGACCGCCTGGGCCTTGCCGTCGACCTGGAGTTGCGCGGGGTTGAGCGTGTAGGTGCCCGACGAACCCAGGTCCACCGTGTCGTGGTCGAGCCAGCCGAGGAACAGCTTCTCCTCCGCGCCCATGAGACCGGGGTGTGTGCCGATGCCCTCGTTAGCGGCCGCGCCGTGGCCCAGCCACGAGCCGGAGCTCATCAGTGTCCAGAACGCCGTCGAGTTCTCGCCGTTGCCCGTGGTGTCGTAGAAGTCGGGCAGGCCGAGATCGTGCCCGAACTCGTGGCAGAACACGCCGAGACCGCCGTTCTCGGGTTCTGTCGTGTAGTCACCGATCCAGTACCGCGACCCGCCGATTCGTGCGCCACCGGACTTGTTCTGTGTGGCACCGATCTGTGGGCCGGCGAGACCGTAGTCGTCGCCGTTGACGTACCAGCGGTGCGACCAGATCGCGTCCTCGCCCTGCGCGCCACCGCCGGCGTCCTCGCCCTCACCGGCGTGCACGGCCTGGAAGTGGTCGAGGTAGCCGTCCGGCTCGTCGAAGTTCCCGTCGTGGTCCCAGTCGTAGCGGTCCCACACGTCGAACTGGGCCAGATAGGCGTCGATCTCGGCCGGGGTCTCGCCGGCGGCGATCCGCGAGTCCCACCACGCCGTGCCGGAGTCGGCGATGAAATCCCAGGCGCCACCGTCGTTCTCGCGGGCGTTGTCGCCGTACCAGGAGGCGTTGTACGGCACCTTGACCCAGTCGGTGACGGTGTTCGTCACCGAGTACCGGCCGTTCGACAGCGCCTCGTAGTACGTGCGCATCGACTCGCCGTCGCCGTTGAAGTGGTTCTCGTAGAACGCCTTGCTGTAGTCGGACGTCCACTCCGTCGAGTTGTCGACGCCACGGTCGGGTTCTGGGATTTCGTTGTGCAGTGGGCCGGGCACGGTGCCGTACCGGCCGGCGCTCTGGTCACCGAACTCGGCCAGGATCGTGAAGATCCTGTCCTGACGGGCCGTCTCGGTCTCGGCGAACTTGCCTGGCGCCACCTCGACCACGCCCTCCGCGTTCGCCTTCGCCACGCCCCGGGCGACCTTGTCGATCGCCTGCTTGCGCAGCTCGATGCGTTGCGCGGTAAGGGGACCGGGCAGGTTGTCCGGCCGGTGCGACGCGGGCGCCGCCTGATCGCCGCGCGGACCGGCCGCCACGGACGACTGCTGCGTCGCCACGAACGCGGCAACGACGGCGGTGCTCGCGAGCACGCCGGACACGATCTTCTTCACAAACACGCCCCTCACGTATTTCGTTCAGTTGTCAGGCGGGAGTGGGTTCGAGCGCGTGGAGTCGCCCGAACCCACTCCATTCCGGTCAGTTCTGTTTCGGCCCGCTGGGGACGGCGGCGCGGACGGAACTGCCCGGCGTTTCGGGGTGACTTGGCGGTGCCGGACGGGACGCCGGCTCGCTGCCGTACGTGGTCGGCGTTGGGAGGTCACTTGGCTTGCCGGTCGGGTGCTCGTCGGGGAGGGTGTCGCAGTACTGCGGCACCTTGTCGGCACCACCGGCGGCGTCGACCAGCGCGGTGAAGGCAGCGCTTTCCAAGGCCTTGCCCGGGTTCTCGCGCACCTGCGACTCGTAGGCCTGGCACAGGCCGGCCATGGACGGCGAAGGAGTGCCGGCGTCGGCTGGCTTCCCCACGTCGGACGGACGTCCGGTCGGGGTGACCGACGGCGGGGCCGAAGGCGTGGCCGCGCGGGAGTTCGCCGGCGGCGTGGCGGGCGACTCGCCCCACGGCACGGACAGCGCGCCGGAGCCGGCGGCGAGCGCGACGCCGGTGGTACCGGTGGCGGCGAGAATGATCGCAGCCTTGACGGTGAGTCCCTTCGCCAGGAAGGACTTGAACATGGACGGTCTCCGAGTGTCGGGTACAGGAGTGAGTTGAGCGGCCTGGAAAGCGGCCACCACCACCCCCTCTCCGGCTATCTCCTCGGGATGGGCGGGGGCGGTCGCCGCACACAACACCGCCGTGAGGCGACGTGGAACACCACGTGATCGGTAACTGCTCATCTCGCTCTCCTTGGCGTCGGGCGCACCGCGTTCGTCACACCGTCCGCCGAATCCGGTGCCAAACGCTGCGACAACCTGCGCAGACCTCGCCACGTGGCGGTCCGCACGGCACCGGCTCGCTTGCCCATCACCTGCGCAGCGGCCTCGACGTCCAGCCCGACGACGATCCGCAGCAGCACCGCTTCGGCCTGATCCCGTGGCAGCGTCGCGATGAACGCGATCGTGGCGTGTGTCGACTCGAGACGGATCACCTGCTCGGCCGTGTCGTGCCAGTCCGCCATCTCGGTCAGGACGTCCGCCGACACGTCGGTGACCGGGCGTCTCCTGTTGCGGCGCATGTGATCCAGGGCACGGTGTCGGGCGATCGTGACCGCCCAGCCACGGAACCCGACCCCTTCGTCCCTAAAGGACCGAATGTCGCGCGCGATCTGCAGCCACGTCTCCGAAGCCAGATCCTCGGCGTCGGCGCCGACCATCCCGCGCAGGTACCGCAGTAGACCGGGCTGCACCTCCCGGTACAGCTCCCGGAACGCCTCCTCGCTCCCGCCCCTTGCCTCACGCACCACCGCCAACAGTTCACCTGCCACGACCGCCTAGGCGTACGGACCGCCGTTGTTGTCACAAAAAGCAGTGGACCAGGGCTGGGACGATGAAGACCCGAGCAAGGAGGACGCCACCGTGCAGACCGTCGAGGTGGTACCGCTGTTGGACCAGGTGTCCGGCGCGGTGTCCACCGCCATCGCCAGCACACGCCCGGAACTGGCCGGAGCGGACCCGCTGGTGCGACGGTCCGAGCACGCGGACTTCCAGTCGAACGCGGCGCTCGCGCTGGCCAAACGCGCCGGCGTCCGTCCGGCCGACCTCGCCACCGACCTGGCGTCGACACTCACCGTGGGCTCGGTCGCACTGTCCGGGCCGGGCTTCCTCAACATCACCCTCGGCGACCGTGCCATGTGGACACAGATGGCGGCCCGGCTGGGTCCCGGCCTCGGCGTCGGCAGGCCCTTGTCCGGCAGGCGCACGATCGTCGACTACTCGGCGCCCAACATCGCCAAGGAGATGCACGTCGGGCACCTCCGCACGACCATCCTCGGCGACTGTCTCGCCCGGGTGCTGGCGTTCCTCGGCGGCGACGTCGTCCGGCAGAACCACCTTGGCGACTGGGGAACGCAGTTCGGGATGCTGATCCAGTACATGGACGAGGTGCCCGCCACGGCCCCGTACGACGAGCTCTACCGCGCCTCCCGCGCGCGTTTCGACGCCGACGCCGACTTCGCCGACCGCTGCCGCCGCCGCGTCGTCGCGCTCCAGGCCGGTGACCCGGCGACGCTCGCCCGGTGGCGGGACATCGTCGCCGAGTCGGAGCAGGCGTTCCACGCGATCTACGCACGGCTCGGCGTGCTGCTCACGCCGGCGGACTCGGTCGGCGAGTCGTTCTACAACCCGATGCTCGCCGACACCGTCGCCGATCTCGTCGCCGCCGGCATCGCCGTGGCGAGCGACGGCGCGCTGGTGGTGTACTCCCGACACGTCCTCGGTCGTGAGGGTGAACCCGTGCCCCTGATGGTCCGCAAGAGCGACGGCGGCTACGGCTACGACACCACCGATCTCGCCACCATCCGCTACCGCGTCCGCGAGCTCGCCCCCGACCAGCTGCTGTACGTCACCGACGCCCGCCAGGCCCAACACTTCGCGCTGGTCTTCGAGGCCGCCCGCCGGGCCGGGTGGCTGCCCGACACGGTCGACGTGGCCCACGTCGCCTACGGCATGGTGCTCGGGCTCGACGGGCGCCCGTTCAGAACCCGCGCCGGCGACACGGTGCGGCTGACCGACCTTGTCGACGAAGCCGTCGCTCGCGCCAGAACCGTTGTGGCGGAAAAGAATCCCGGTCTGGCCCCGGCCACGCTCGACCGGATCGCCGAGCAGACCGGGATCGGTGCGGTGAAGTACGCGGACCTGTCGACCTCACGGACGAAGGACTACGCCTTCGACGTCGACCGCATGGTGTCCTTCGCGGGCAACACCGGCGTGTACCTCCAGTTCGCGCACGCCCGCGTCCGCTCCATCCTCCGCAAGGCCGGCGCGACGACCCACGCCGTCGACCCGGAAGTCCCGCTCCATCCAACCGAACGCACGCTCGTGCTCGCCATCGACGGCTTCTCCACCGCCCTCACCGAGGTAGCGGCAACCCTTGAACCACACCGACTCTGCAACTACCTGTACGAGCTTGCCCGCGCCTGCACCGCCTTCTGCGAGGAGTGTCCGGTACTCCGTGCGGCCGAACCGGTGCGCGCCAACCGGATCGCACTGTGCCACCTGACGGCCGCCACCCTGCGCGATGGACTGGAGCTACTGGGCATCGCCGCACCGGAATCGATGTAGCGCCAACGACGAGTTTGGGTAAATCGACTGTGCGAGACGGTGACAGCGGGCACAATCGCTCGCCATGACCACCGCACGTGGACTGCTCGAGGCGATCGACGGACTGTCCTTTCGCGACCGTCAGCGGCTGCTCGCCGTGCACGGGCGGCGGGTCGCCGGCACCGACGAACTGACCCGTCTGCTCGACGACCTGCACGGGAGCGGCGAGTTCGCCCGGCGGATCGGGTTGCTGCTGGCTGGCATCGCCGGGGAACGCGCTCACGTCGAACGCTGCCTGTCCGGTGTCGAGACGAACGTGCTGCGTTACGCGCTGATCAGCGCGGTCCGGCTGAACCTGCCCGCCGCGGTGCTGGTCGACAAGCTGCCCGAGCTCGCGTCCGCCATGCGCGCCACCCTTTACCAGGAGGTGCGCCGGCGCAGGGCGACCGAACTGGCGGAGGCGTTGCTGCCCGTCGCCCGTGCGCGCTTCGGTGATAACGAGGCCGCGGCGCTGCTTCCCATGTGCACGCCGGAGACCGTCGCGGCCGAACTGCCGGACCTCGCCTACGCGGTCACCGGCTGGCGGCGGCTCGGGCTTCGCCATCCCCGCGTGTTCCTCGATCACGTGGACACCGCGCTCGCCACGACCCCGAAGACGGACTGGAGCCGGTTGCTGCACAACATCGGCGGCGGGCTCGCGGTCACCGCCCTCACCGACCCCGACCGGGTCCTTTCTGTGCTGGAAAGGGTCGTGCCGTACGCACCGCTGCCGGCTTCGCTCGGCCGCGTCATGGGCGCGCTGGGCCGCCACGACGCCTCCCGGCTGCTCGCGGTGCTGACCCACCCGCGCTGCGAGAACCCGCCGGGCGGCCGCACGCTGTGGCGGTCGCTGCTCGGCGCGAGTGACGCCGAACTGTCCGCGCTGGGCTGGGTTCTGGACACGGGACAGCTGCCCAGGTTCCTCCGCGTACTGCCACCCGGCCGGCGGACCGTCGTGTACACCGCCGCCGTCGGCGACCATCCTCCGCTCCACATCGGACTGCCCACGAGCATCCTCGGCCTGCTCCCGGCGGCGGCACGGGCGGAGCATGGGCGGCGCTGGCTCGGCACGCACGCCGTGGCGGACAGCCCGGTCTTCCGGCTCGAGGTCACCGCCTGGCTTCCGTGGCCGGAGGCCCGCGAAGCCCTGCTCGACGCCACCCGCCGGTCCTCCCCCGACGAGCGCGCCCACGCGTACCAGTGCCTCATCGAGGGCGCCGCGGCCAGTCGCGACCCCGACGTGTTCGGCGACATGCTCGGCCTGCTGTCCCGGTTGGCCAACGACCAGGACCCGGTGCGTCAGCCCGCGCTGAGCGCGCTCGCCCGGACTCCACCGTGGCTGTTCCGGACCGCGGACCTCGCGCTGGTGACCAAGCTGATGACCGACGCGACACAGGCGCGGGACTGCTCCCCACCGACCCAGCAGGCAGTCCGCGAGCTTGCCGTCGGGCTGATCCGAGAGGGTGTGCTGACCAGGCAGTCGGAGCTGGTGGACACCGGCTTGCGCGGGCTGTCGGCGCTCGGCCAGCGCAGGCCGTGGCTGGACCTCGGCAGCCTCGACCACCACCTGCCGCGCGGGGGTGAGCACCAGGTGTTCGAGGCACTGCGACCCCGGCTGGAACGCGACGCACGGCGCGGCAGGTTCGAACTCGCCCTCTCACTCGCTCTGGGGCTCGGCCGGCGGGCGTGGACGATGCCCGGCCTGCAGGACATGGTCGGCCGGGCCAGGAAGGCGGCCGACGACCAGGTGGTTCGCAGGGCGATCGAGCTGTGGCTGGCGCCGCCGGCCACCAGGGACGAGCGGCTCGCCGAGGTCTTCCGCACGGACCGGTCGACGATCGTGCTGCCAAGCGTGTGTCACGGGATCGGCTGGCGGCGCACGGACCTGCTCGACGAGGTGTTCGGCAAGCCGCTGCACGGCCGGTTCCTCAAGAAGAGCCATCGGCACGTGCCGGGGTTCGTCGGCGGCTTCCAACGCTGGCTGCCGCGCCAGGTCGCCATGTACGCCGACGTGCTCGGTCGGGTCGCCACCGCGCCGACCGCCCAGATCTGGGAGCGGGTCAAGGCGGTCACCGGGCTGGGTGCGCTCCCCGGTAGCGCCGACCGCCTCCGTGCGTTCCTGACGAACGAGGACGTCTCGGTGGTCGAGGCGGCGCTCGGCGCGCTGGCGCGGACCGACGAGCCGGCCGAGGTGCTGCCCGACCTGCTCGCCCACGTGGACGACGACCGGGCACGGGTGGCCGTCTACGCGGCGACCCGCTGCGCCCGGTTCGTGCCGCCGGACCGGTTGGCCGAGGCACTCGCCCCGGCACTGACGGCCAGGAAGGTCACCTCCCGCAAGGAGGCGGTGCGACTGCTCGCCACCCACCACGCGGCGGGCGCGGTGGACCTCCTGACCGCGGCGTGGGCCGAGCCCGACCAGCACCACGACGTGCGCCGAGCGCTGGTGTCCGCCGCCTCCCGGCAGCTCGACGACGAGCGGGTCTGGCCGCTGCTCACCGAGTCGGCGAGCGCCGAACACGCGGTGGCGACGGCACTCCTGGACGTCCGCCCACAGGTTATCGCCGAGCGGCACCGGTCCCGCTACGCCGGCCTGGTCCGCACGGTGGCCGGCGCCGAGCTCCCGGACACCGCCCGACTCGGCCTGGCCGCGCTGCCCGCCTGGACCCGTTGGGACACCGCGAGCACGGCGCTGCTCGTCAGCCATGTGACCGACCTTGCCGGCACCGCAACCTGGCACCCCGCACTGTCGACGCTCATCACCGCGTGCGCCACGTCCGAGGACTCGTCGCCGCTGCTGGCGGTCGCCGCCCAGCTCATCGACGCGGCGGACGCGGCCGACCCGCCGGCGGAAGACCGTGATCTGCCGGCCCGCCAACGGATCCTGGAGCTGGCGAAGGTCGTGCACTGGAGTTCCTTCAGCATGCCAACGCTCCGCCGGGCCGCGGCGGAGCTGGCCGACGCGCTCGCCGGTTCACCGACGCTGCGCCGGCCCGCGCTGGACCTGGCCATCTCCGCTGTCGATCTCGCCGCGACCGCCGACGACATACGAGCCCTGGTGCGTGTGGCCGAGCTTGCCGACACCCCGCGCTGGGCCTGGTACGCCCACGACGCCCTGCGTACCGCCGTTGGTCGGCGGGCTCACCACGTCCCGGAGACCCATCTGTACGACCTGGCCGAGGCGCTCGTCGCCCACCAACCGATGCTCGCGGTCGCGGTCACGGGCGCCGCCGGCGAGGAGGCCAACTGGCCGGCGCGGTGGCGCGGGCTGATCGGGCGCCTGCGTGCCCACCAGGACCCGGACGTCCGTCTCGCCGCCATCGACACGCTCACGAGCCGCGAGTGACGCGGCGCAACGCGTCGACGGTGGTTTCCGGTGAGGTGTTGAAACAGAAGACGATGCCGGGGACGAGCTGGACGAGCAGGTTCACGAGCCGTTCGAACAGCAGCGTGTGCTCGGGCATCATCCGCACGGCCCCGCCGATCATCGCGGCCTCGACCGGTCGGCCGGCCAGGCACTCGCGGACCTGCTCCTCCGCCTCGTCCGGGTCGGCGGAGACCTGGCACGTCACGAAGTCGAACCCGTCCTCGCGCAGCGCCGCTTCCCCCACCGCGATGCGAGCCTTCAGCGTTTCCTCGTCGAGGCCCGGGTGGCGGCTGTAGTCGAGGGCGCTCGGGTGCAAACCCAGTGACAGGATCATGGCTCCCAGCCTCACTTCTGGCGCGGCAGAACGCCAGGGATCGCCAGTACCACCCCCCGCCGCCGCACGTCGGGCAGGATGGCGGGAGTGGACAGAGCTGAACTCGCCGCCGTGCTGAAGACCGCGCGGGCTCGTGTCACGCCAGCCGACGTCGGTCTGCCCGCCGGTCCGCGCAGGCAGGTGGTGGGGTTGCGCCGCGAAGAGGTGGCACAGCTCGCCGGGCTCGGCGTCGACTACGTGATCCGGCTGGAGCAGGGCCGTGCTCCCAAGCCGTCCACACAGGTGCTCAGCGCGCTGGCCAGGGCGCTGCGACTGTCCGAAGACGACCGCGACACGCTGTTCCGGCTCGCCGGTTCCGCTCCCCCGCAGGCCGGCCGTGTCCCGACGCTGGTGCGGCCGAGCGTGCTGCGGTTGCTGGACCGGATGTCGGACCTGCCCGCGCTCGTGCTGTCCGCCAAGTCCGACGTGCTCGCCTGGAACCCGCTCGCCGCCGCGCTGTTCGGCGACTTCTCGGCCGTTCCGCCGGGCCGGCGGAACCTGATCCGGCAACGGTTTCTCGGCTCCGGCATCGGGCGCGTCGCGATGTCACCGGACTCGGACTCCGCCGCGGACTGCGTCGGTTGCCTGCGGACCGCGCAGGCCCGCTACCCGGACGACCCCGACCTGGCCGGTCTCATCGCCGACCTGCGGGCGGGTAGCGAGCGGTTCGACAGCCTGTGGCGCGCGGGGCGTTCCGGACGGCAGCGGTCCGGCAGGACGACCGTCAACCACTCGGAGCTTGGCCCGCTGACGCTCGACTGTGAGGTCCTGCTGGTGCCGGAGTCCGACCAGACGGTCCTGATGTACTCGGCGGAACCCGGCACAGCCGCCGCGTCGGCGCTGGAGCTGCTCCGCGTCACCGGGCTCGAGCGGTTCGCCTACTGAGCTTCGCTGCGCCGCTTCAGCCCGTCGGTCTCGAGCTGTAGGTAGCGGCGGTTCATGCCGCTCATGAGCGCGCCGACGAGCACGCCGACCGGGCCGTGCATGCCGAGGCGCAGCGTGGCCAGCGAGCCGTGTTCGGACGGTTCGACGGTGTGGTGCGCGGTGGTTCGTGCGCCGGGAGCGCCCGCCTGCCACACGAACGAGCGCCCCTCGACCAGTTCGGTCAACCGCCACACCGTGGTCGGCACCTTGGGTTGGCTGATCCGCAGCCGCTGGCCGACGTGCAGCGGACCGGGGTCGACCCGCACGATGGCGCGGACCGACGGCGTCCACTCCGGCCAGGCCTCCACCTCGCTCAACACCCGCCACACGACCTCAGGCGGCGCGGCGATCTCCACCGACGAGCTCCACTCCATCCGCGCATCCAATCAGGCGGGCTGGCGCAACCCGGCCAGCACCTCCCGCAACCGGACGGCGAACACCTCCGGGGACGCGACGTAACCGGCGTGCTTGCCGGGAAACTCCACCACCGGCACCCCGAGGCGCTCGGCCACCGCCTCACCCGCGCGGGCCATGTAGTACTGCCGGCTCTCGGCACCGACCCCGATCACGATCGGAATGCCCGCCAGCGCCGCGAAGTCCGTCGTGTGCGCCAGGAACGGGGCCACCTCGTTGGACATCAGGTACTCGGCGTTGCCCATGACCCGGCTCATCTCCCGCAGCGACCTCGGACCCAGTCCGGCCACGCGCACGGCCGTCCGTGCGAGCCCACCGACCAACCTGCGCCCGAGTGGGCGGTGCAGCAGGCCGGGCTTGTCCACCCGGTCGATCGTGGCGATGAACCGGACGTACGCCGGCCAGGCGCCTTCGCTCCGGGTGATCTCCGCGATCTCGGCGAACAGGTCATGCTCCACATCGGACATCAGCGCGAACACCGGCGGCTCGTGTGCGATGAGCCCCTCGACGACGGTGCGGTGCCGGGCGGCCAGGTCGAGTGCGATGAGCGCGCCGCCGCTGCCACCGAACACGAGCGCAGACGTGAAGTCGTTGTGCCGCAACACAGCCAGCGCGTCCGCGGTCTGCTCCGCCATGTCGAGCGGGCTCGCCGGGTCGTCGACCGTGCTGCGGGAGTTGCCGCGCCGGTCGTAGGTGAGCACGGTGTAGGTGTCCGCGAGCCGCTCCGCGACCTCGCTGTAGTAGCCGGCGTCGCCGCCACCACCGGAGATCATCAGCAACGCCGGACCACTGCCCCGGCGCTCGTGGTACAGCGACGCGCCGTCGGTTCGGATCGTGGTCATGTCAGGCCTCCAGCCAGGGTGTCGAACGCGTGCTCGACCGCGGCGATGTGGTCGGTGATCACCTCGTCGGCGGTCGCGTCGGCGAGCATGCGGGCGGCGGTGTGTGTGAAGACGGTGCGGAACGCGGCGATCGCCAACGCCGCCGTCAGCCGGGGGTGCGGGTCGATGCCCGTGAGCAGCCCGGCCAGGTGCGCCTCGAACTCCTCGACCGCCTCGCGGGCACGAGCACGCAGCGCGGCCGAGCCGAGCACCGTCCGCCAGAACGGGAGGTACCGGTCCCGGAACCCGCCGATCGGGTGGCCCTGCTCGGCGAGGTCGACGAACAGCCGCCGCAGCGCGACCACCGGCGACTCGCCATCGGCACGCCCGTCGACCGCCGCCGTGAGCAGCTCGCGGACCTGCGGAAACCGGTCGAAGAAGATGTCTTCCTTGCGTGGGAAGTAGTTGAACACGGTCACCTTCGACACGTCGGCCGCCTCGGCGATCTCGGTGATCGTGACGTTGTCGAACCCGCGCTGGATGAACATCACCGTGGCCACGTCGGCAATGCGCTGCCGCGTCTCGGCCTTCTTCCGCTCACGCAAGGACGCCATGCGGAACCATACCGGACTCAAAGTTGAGTCGGGTACAGATTTTTTCGCCATGTAAATATCTGGATGGTTATGTACGATGAACGCATGCCACCCGACGCCACCGAGACCAAGCGGCGAATCATGCAGGCGGCGGTCGACGAGTTCGCCACGCACGGCCTGGCCGGTGCCCGGGTCGACCGCATCGCCGAGAACGCCACGGCCAACAAGCGGTCGATCTACATGCACTTCGGGACCAAGGAAGAGCTGTTCGACATGGTCGTCGCCGACAGCTTGCTCAAGGTGGCGGAGTCGATCCCGTTCGACTCCGATCACCTACCCGGCTACGCCGGCAGACTGTTCGACCGGTTGGAACAGTGGCCGTACATCCGGCGGCTGTACCTGTGGGCGGGTCTGGAGCGAGAGCAGCCCGTCGACGTCGAGGTCGAGCAGTACCGGAAGAGGCTCTCCGCGATCGCGGAGGCTCAGGAAGCGGGCCAGATCCGCGCCGACATCCCGGCGGCGGAACTGATGGCCATGGTGATCGCGCTGGTGATCAGTTGGGACGCCGCCACCGCGTCGTTGAAGGCGCTGCGACCGGAGTTCGGTTGCCAGTCCAGCGCCGGGCGCAGGGACGCGGTGGTGGCCGCCGTGACCGGCCTCATCCAGCCGCCCCGCTAGCGCTTGACGAGACCGGCGGCCCTGGTCAGCGCGGTGCGTACCGACTTGCGGCGGACAACCGCGACCGTCAGGGCCAGTCCACCCAGCAGTGCGGGCAGGAACGCGTCGCCGTTCGGCAGCAGGAAGAGCTCGGTGCCGACCGCGCCCGCCATGACGCCCGCCAGGCCGAGGCCGGCCAGTCCGGACAGGAACGGGATCACGAGGCCGATGGCGCCCGCGAGCTCAAGGGTGCCGGTGAGATACCGCAGCCACTGACCGAAGCCGATCTCGTGGAACTTGCCGACGAGACCGTCACCGAACAGCAGTGAGGCGCTGTAGACGAAGTAGGCGGCCAGCAGCACCTGAACCGTCCACATCAGAACGTCGAAGGCGACCGCGACCGGTCGGGCGGCGAGTGGTTGGCTGGTGGCGAATCGGCTGGCCATGGCGGGTTCCTCTCCCCAGTGAGCACTCCTCACCGTTGGAGACGGACGCGGCGCGAGTTCGGTTCTCACGGCTCTTCCCGCGCCACGGTGACCTCGTCGCCGTGGCGGTGGGCCCACTCGCCGAGTGCCCCGATCGGACCGATGAGCGTCGCGCCAAGCTCGGTCAGGTGATACTCGACGCGCGGCGGCGCCTCCCGGTAGGCCTGACGCGCGACGAGGCCGCTGTGTTCCAGGCGCCGCAACGTCTCGTTGAGCGCCTTGGCACTGATGCCGCCGATCCGCTTGCGCAGACTGACCGGCCGCTGTGGCCCGTGACGCAGCGCCCACAGCACCACCCCGCTCCAGGTGTGCGCGAGTACGTCGAACGCGATGCGCGCCCGGCAGTCGGCCAGGTAGTCCATAGCTCCCCCGTTGGGCACCGGTTGGTAGGCATCGACTTCCCTACCGTGCCGTTTGTCTAGCACGGAGGAGGACGAAAATGCGGATCGGGATCCTGGGCGCGGGCAACATGGCCACGGCGCTGGGCGCGGGCTGGCGAGCGGCCGGCCACGACGTAATGGCCAGCGGCCGCTCTGGCTCGTTGGCGGACGCGGGCCGGTTCGGCCCGGTCGTACTGCTCGCGGTGCCGGCCACGGCAGCGGTCGAGGTCCTGGCACACATCGCACCGGACACGGTCGTCATCGACTGCACGAACGCGGTGACCCCCGGCTTCGGCGTCGAGCACCCGTACGCCGCGATCACGGCCGCCCGCCCGGATTTGCGTGTGGTCAAGGCCTTCAACCTGTGCCACGACAGCGTGTGGCGTCAACCGTCCCGTGTGTTCGGCGGCCGGCCACTGGCGGTGCCGATGTGCGGGCCCGCATCAGCGAAGGAGGTCGTGGCGCCACTGGTCACCGACCTGGGCTGCACACCACTCGACGCCGGCGGCCCCGAGCGCGCCGCACTGCTGGAGTCGACAGCCGCCTTCGCGATCGGCCTGTGGTTCGCCGGCGCCGACGCCCAAGCCATCCTGCAACCAACGCACACGGACTCGGGAGACAGCCTCCTCACCAGGTGATCGGCGGATGCCCTCGCTTCAACGGCCACCGCTTCGGCACGACCTCGTCCAGATACGCGGCCGGTTCGGCGATCGGAACCTGCTGGAGGCTCTCCGGCGCGGCGGCCCGCAATACGACACGCCATTCCGTTCTCCAGTTGTCGTCCGGGTCGGACCGGAGGTCGTTGAGCAGTCCGGGATGTGTGTGCTCAGCGAGCGCCAGAGGCAGCGGGGAGGGGACGACCGGCGTGCCGAGCCGCATCATCCAGCGGAGGAAGGCTTCCATCTGGTCGCGGCTCCACCGCGTGCCGTGGACCGCGAGCACACCACACGCGACCTCCGCCACCGCGGCCGTCGCCTGGATCGTCGCGGACTCCGGCACGTCGACGGGGGCATTCCAGCTGCCCAGCGCGATGCTCAGCAGGTTGCTGAGTGCACTGTCCACCCAGGTTGTCGGTTCGACCTCGTCGAAGTAGACCAGCTCGCCGAGCGCGGCATGACCGAACCGGAGCCGCCGTTCTGTCTCGGTGTCGCCACGCAGGTGCGCGGCGTTCAGCTCGTCGAACACCAGAAGCTCTCGCCACGAGGATTCCTGGCGAATCCGGCCATCGACCCGAACGACGGTGGTGAGCATGGCGCGACAGCCTTCGGCGTCAAGGCCCGCCGTCCAGAGGTTCACCATCGCCGGCCACGCACCCGGCTCGTCGGGCCACAGTGTCGCCGGCTCCAGCCCGTCCGGGTCCGTGAGCACGCGCAGGAGCACGAGGTTCGCCGAGTACGCGGCCAAGGCTCGCACTGTGTCCGGGCGTTGGGGGCGGTAGTCGAGGTACCGGGTCGCGGGCCGTCGGTGCCGGTAGGCCGGGATCAGCAGGTCCAGCGTCCGCACGACGTCCGCCCGGTCCTCAGCGGCCATGGCGTCCAGGTGATCGCGGACGAAGTCGATGATGGGCCGCTGCACGGCCAGCGGTTGGTGCGACAGCAGCGCGAACAACAGCTCGTCGTCCGGGTCGTGGACCCGCCGCCGGCCGAAGGCACCTTCCGCGACCTCGGCAAGCACCTCCACCACCTTGGTGGCGACGAGGTACTCGGCGAACGTGGCGTGGAGGAACTCGTAGCTTCGCCGCACCTCGCTCGCGGCGGCCTCCGGGGCGTGGACGAAGAAGAACTCGCCGAGCAGGCGCTTTCCCACTGGCGCGGGTTCGCCGAGCCCGGCGAGGTCCGCGCTCAGCTCGGCCTCGGTGAGCCACTGGTGGCCGCGGTTGAACATGCCCAGCGCGGCCGTCGCCAGCCGGTCCAGCTGGGTACGCACGGCGTCCGCCAGCTCCGTGTCCGGCAGCACCCGGCCAGCCTGCTTGGTCACCTCACGGCGGGCGTACGTGTCGAAGAGCCGTCGATAAAGCTCCACAGTGGACAGATCGATGCCCGGTACCACGTCCGGGTCGGCGAAGTAGAGCGTGAGCATGAGCAGCAGCAACGGCTGTCTTGCCAGTTCTCCCTGCGCCAGTACGGTTTCCGACGCGACGCGCCGCATCCGCGGGTTGACCTCGTGCCACACGCGCAGCCACTCACGGATCTGGTCGTCGCCGAACTCGTCCAGCTTCAGCACCGTGGTGTCGTGCGGGATCCGCACACGGTCGGCGACCAGCGTCCGCGACGTGACCACGACCGCGACCGGCTTGCCCATCGCGGCCTCGACACGCTGGAACTCCACGATGTCGGTGAGGTATCCGCCCCGGTCGTTGGTCGTGGCCTGGAGCAACTCGTCCAGGCCGTCGAGCAGGACCACGCGTATCGTGTCGGCGCTCTGTTCGGCGAGATCCGGCCAGTTCACCCGCCCATGGGTGGCCTCGACGAGCGCCTCGTTGATCTGGGTGGAGACATGGGCGTCAGCATCCACCCGGCGCAACGGCACCCGCACGACCGTGTAGGTGGCATCCGGCAGCCGGGCGGCGAGCACCTTGGTCAGCAACGACTTCCCGGCGCCGGGATGGCCGAGCAGCAACAGCGGGAGCCGCGTCGAGTCGGGAGTGCTGAAGTGGCGGGCCAGCACATCATCGAGGTCATGTTGCTGTTCGAAGTACCTCCATCTGTGCTCCTCGCCGATCCTGTCGATCTGGTTCGCAGAGGCCTTGCGGAAGCGCGGGATGAGGAAGATGCGCTCCACGGTCGGGAAGACGGCGTCGACGCCGTAGCCATCGGTATCGACGTCGATCACCGGACGGTCCAACTCCGCGCGGTTGACCTCACCGATCAGGGCGCGCACGTCCCTGGGCATGGACGACTGCACGGACTGCGTGAGTAGTTCCTCCAGCCGGGTGAGCGCTGTTCGAGTGGCGGTGTGTTCAACCAGGTCGGCCCACATCTTGAACTCCGGCACGGCGGTCAGGAGCCTCAGGTAGTCCGACCGGTACCGCTCTGCGACCGCCCTGCGGCAAAGAAGCTCGTTGCCGACTGTCAGGCCGAGCTCGCGAGCCTTCACGCCCGCCCAAGCCCCAACATCGTGCACGTTCTCCTCGAACGCCACCAACGCGGACGGTGTCGGCACGGGAGCCGTGAACAGGTGGCGGACGAGCGGCTCGTCCGCCACCGGCGACTCCCCCGTGCCGAGCGTGACCTTCTCGGTCTTGGTGAACTTGGCCTCATCGTCGATCTCGCGCAGGGTTTCGAAGAACGCGGCCAGCACGAGGGTGGTATGTGCCGCGATGACCAGTTCGTGGCGGGCGAGGCCGCCGGTCTTCGTCAGGCGGCCGGACACCGTGTCCAGTGCCTTTCGGAGTAGGCCCGTGGCCTCGTTCTTCTGGTCGACCCAGCCCCACAGCGCGCTGAGCGGCGTCAACCCCGATGCCAGGATCACGCCGCCGAGCAGGCGGTCGAGGCGGTCGAGCCACGGCCGGTCGTAGTGCCCCAGGATCCGCAGCGCGCCGCGGAAGGTGATCGCCGGTTCGCGTGCCACGGCGCACTAGCTTATGGGTTATCGTCGTTGTCACCTGATGGGGCGATTGATCACTTGTGGGCACCATCCCTTACCGTCGATGCAACCGAATGGGAAGGAACCGCATGTCCACCTCCGCCGGCGACATCAGGTGCGGGCTCGCATGAAGGCCAAAAAAGTCCTCCTTCTCGCGGCGACCGCCGTCCTGATCTACACCCTGCTCGCGCACCCGACCGTGCTCGGCGACGGCGTCCAGCAGATCCTCGGCTGGATCGGCGACGGGCTCGGGGCGATCGTCGACTTCATGAAGAGCGTCGTCGAGTAGCTCGTCCGTCTACAGAGGACGTCAGTCCGGTACTCCGCCCGCGGCGATCCGCAATGCCTCGTGCACGGCTTCTACCAGGTCTTTCTCGTCGGCTTCTGGTCGCAGCGCGTGGTGTTCCACCGCCGCCCGAAGCGCGCTGTTGACCAGTGCCGCGCGGACCTTGACACCCAGGTCGTCCTCCGGCAGGCCGCTGCGCCGGGCCAGCGCGGCGACGATCACCGACTCGGCGTCGTCGTGAGCCTGTAGCCACACCGCGCGCAGGCCCGGTTCGGTCCTGGTCAGGCGGACCAGCGCCAGTACTGCGGGCAGGTCGGCGGTCGTCTCGTCGGCGGCCCGTTCCTCGAAGGCGTCGGCGATGCCCCGTCCGGGCGGCCACTCGCGCAGCGACCGCGTCAGGGTCTGGATGCCGGCGGCCAGCAACGGCCAGACGCAGGCCTCCTTGCTGGGGAAATACCGCCAGAGCGTGCGGACCGAGATGCCGGCCGCCGTCGCGACCTCCTCCGCCGACGTCCCGGCGACCCCCTTGCTTGTGAACAGGCGCACGGCCTCGCGGGCCACCTCCAGGCGGGTAGCCGCCTTGCGACGTTCCGTGAGTGGTGGCCTGCCGACCCGCGCCACGTCATCCCCAGACATGGCGCCATCTTGTCATGTCACAAGTTTATGGCACACTGCGACAAGAAGGCGCAACGCGACAGAAGAGGTGGGCCGGGCCATGACTGGACTGAGTGGGAGCAGCGTCGTCGTGACCGGCGCGGGTTCGGGTATCGGCCGCGCGGCCGCGTTGCGGTTCGCCGAGGAGGGCGCCCGAGTCGTGGTCGCCGACCTGAACGTGGACGGCGCCAAGGCGGTCGTCGCGGAGATCGAGGCGGCGGGTGGCACCGCGGTGGCGGTGACCGGCGACCTGAGCGACCCGGCGATGGTCGAGCAGGTCGTGTCGACGGCCGTGGACACCTTCGGCGGCCTGGACGTGCTGGTCAACAACGCGGGCATCATGGACCGGATGACCGCGACCGCCGACGTGACGGACGAGGAGTGGGAGCGGCTGATCCGGGTCAACCTGACCGCGCCCTTCCAGCTGACCCGCGCCGTGCTGCCGCACATGCTGGCCAAGGGCAAGGGCGCGATCGTCTACACGGCGTCCGAGGCGGGCCTGCGCGGCAGCGCGTCCGGCACCGCCTACACGGTGTCCAAGCACGGCATCGTCGGCCTGACCCGGTCGACCGCGATCATGTACCGGAACTCCGGGATCCGCGTCAACGCGATCGCCCCCGGCGGGACCATGACCAACATCTCGGCCAGCATGGGCGGCATGCCGGAGGGCTACGGCCCGCAGACCCTTGGCCCGTACATGCCGAACGTGGGCCGAATCGCGGAAGCGGACGAACAGGCGGCCGCGATCGTGTTCCTGGCCTCGGACGCCGCGAGCAACATCAACGGCGTAGTCCTCCCAGTAGACAACGGCTGGTCCGCCGTCTAACCCGCGCGTGTCCAACACCCCAGACCCGCGTGTCCAACGCGACAGACCGCTGAGTTCAACAAAACGTTGGGCACTCGCCCAAGGTTTCGTTGAACTCGCGGGTCCTGAGTGTTGGACTCGCGCGGGTTACCAGGTCACTGGGAGTTCGTAGACGCCGTAGACCGAGCCATCGTGTTTGAACGGCAGGGCGTCGATCTCGGTGGCCAGGCTCAGGGTGGGGACGCGGCGGTACAGGGTGCTGTACACGACCTGCAGTTCCATGCGCGCCAGTGGCTGTCCCAGGCACTGGTGCACGCCGAAGCCGAACGCCACGTGGTGTCGGGCCCGCCGGGTGAGGTCGAGGCGGTCCGGGTCGGGGAACGCCGACGGGTCGCGGTTGGCGATGTCGTTGGCCATGATGACGCCCTCGCCGGCGCGGATCACCTGGCCCGCGATCTCGATGTCCGCCGTGGCCACCCGCCGCCGGCCGTTGTGCGTGATGTTCAGGTACCGCAACAACTCCTCGACCGCGGACGCGACCAGCTCCGGGTCGTCCGAATCCCGCAGCAGCGCCAGCTGGTCGGGGTGTTCGAGCAGCGCCAACGTGCCCAGCGCGATCATGTTCGCGGTCGTCTCGTGGCCGGCCAGCAGCATGAGGACGCCCATCTGCGCCGCCTCCGGCCGGGTCAGCTCACCCTTCCCGATCCGCTCGACCAGGCCGGACAGCAGGTCGTCGCCGGGGTTGGCGATCTTCTCGCCGAGCAGCGCGTCCAGGTAGCCCAACAGCCGGCCACCGGCGGCCATCCGCTCCTCACCGGTCGCGTCGCGGTTGATGAGGGTCTTGCTGTTCTCCTGGAAGAAGTCGTGGTCGGCGTACGGCACGCCGAGCAACTGGCAGATCACCAGCGACGGCACCGGCAGCGCGAACGCGGCCACCAGATCCACCGGCTTCGGGCCGGCCAGCATGTCGTCGATCAGCTCGTCCACGATCTTCTGCACGCCCGGCCGCATGGCCTCGATCCGCTTGATCATGAACGGCGCGGTCACCATCCGGCGCAGCCGGGCGTGCTCGGGGTCGTCCATGAGGATGAAGCTCACCGGCGCGTCTCCACCGCCCGCCGAGGGACTGATCTCGATCGGGTAGCCGGCCCGCGTGACGTCCGAGCTGACCCTCGGGTCGGACAGCAGCGCCTTCTGTTCCGCGTACCGGGTCACGAGCCACGCCGGGACGCCGTTGCGCAACTGGACGCGCACCAGCGGCGCCTGCTCCTGCAACGACCGGATGGCCGGCGGCGGGTCGAACGGGCACGTGTCCGCCCGCGCACCCGGAAACACCTCGATGGTGGTCATGATCGGACCCGCCTCCCGGAGTTCAATGTGTTGGCCTCGTCGAGGACGAACGGTCCTGTTTGGTCACGCACCTGTGGCTGGCTTGCGTCACGTTCCCCTGAGGTGCGGTTGCGAAGCACTCGGCCTGAGTTGATCTCGAGGTTGACGTAAGGGGTGTCATGGCTTCCCTCCAACGAGTGCTGAGGCCGCGACGACTTCCTGGCGGCGGAGTCGGGCCTGCTTGGGCATGTTCCAACCGAGCACGCCGGTGACCATGCCGCCCTGCCGGAAGGTCGCGACGAAGCGGCGGTCCGCCGGGTCACCGTCCACAATGGTCACATCGGCGTCGGCGGACAGCGTGCCGTGGACATGGATCTTCACGTCGAACTGGTCGGTCCAGAAGTACGGCACGGGCGCGTACGGCTGGTCGGCGCCGAGGATGTTCCCGGCGACGGCGACTCCCTGCTCGGTGGCATTGGTCCGGTTCTCCAGGCGCAGCAACGCGTCGAACGGCTCGTGGTGCCAACGCGCCACATCACCGGCGGCATAGATCCCGTCGGCCGCGCGACACCGGGAGTCGCACACGATCCCGTTGTCGCACAACAAGCCGCTGCCCGACAGCCAGTCCGTCACCGGCGCCGCGCCGAACGCCACCACGACCACGTCGGCTGGCAGCACCTCGCCGTTCTCGAGGCACACGCCGGCGACCCGACCGTCCTTTCCGGACAGGCCGGTGACACCCGAGCCGAGCCGCAGCTCGACCCCGTTCGTGACGTGCAGATCGGCCAGCAGGTCCGCGACCAGCGGACCGAACTGGTAGGCCAGCGGCGCCTCCTGCGGGCCGGCCATGGTGACCGCCAGACCCATACCCCGTGCGGTGGCGGCGATCTCGGCGCCGAGCACCCCGTCCCCGACGACCACGACGCGCGAACAGGACAGCAGATCCGCCCGCAACGCGAGGGCGTCGTCGAGCGTGCGGAGCACGTGGACCCCGGCCAGCCCGTCCTGCCCTGGCAGGGTCCGCGGCCGCAACCCGGTGGCCAGCACGACGGCCTCCGCGTTCAACACCCGCCCCGACGCCGTGGCGACCGCGCGGGCCGCCGTGTCCAGCCCGACCGCAGGGTCGCCGAGGACGAACTCGGCGTCCAGTTTGGACAGCGCGTCCGGTTGCCGCAGCTGCGCCTTGTCGGACTGCCAGGAACCGGAAAGGACCTGTTTGGACAGTGGCGGCCGGTCGTACGGCAGGTGCCGCTCAGCGCCGAGCACGGTCAGACGGCCCTGGTACCCCTTGCGGCGCAAGGCTTCCGCGGCAGCGAGACCCGCCGCGGAAGCCCCCACGACAAGCACGCCGTCCGGAGTACTCACTCGTTCACCGTGATGGCGACACCAGGACACACGCTGGCCGCCTCACGGACGATGTCGTGCAGGTCCTCGCCCGGCGTCTCGTCGAGCAGGACCACGATGCCGTCCTCGTCCCGCTGGTCGAACACGTCCGGCGCGAGCAGCACACACGTGCCGGCGCCGCAGCACTTGTCCTGGTCCACGCTTACCTTCATGGTTCATCCCCTTCTCGCTTGTACGTGGTGATCGGCGCCTGCCACATGCCGACGAGCGCGTCGACGATCCCGTCCGCCGCCTCGGCCCACGTGGCCCTCGGGGTCGGCGTGCCGTCGGCCAGTGCGCGTTCGCGTTCGGCGACCATGTGCACCAGCAGCTGGCGGGCCATGTCGGCGCGTTCGGCACGGACGTCGTCCGGCAGGTCGGGCAGGCACCGGTACAGCCCCTCGACGATCCGCACCAGCGACGGTGACGACAGGGACTCGTCGACCATGATCTGCCGCAACGACGGGTCGGTCATCACCTGCGCACCGAACCGGGCGAACCAGGTCGGGCTGCCCACCGCCGCCAGATGCTCTGTGACGGGCCGGATCAGGCAGCCGATCCAGTCCCGCACGTCCGTGCTGTCAGCGATCTCCGCCACCATGCGCTGGCGGAGCTCCTCGATCGGCGCGGAGTGCTTGCGGGCGATCGCCCGCACCAGATCGGCCTTGGTGCCGAAGTGGTAGCCGACCGCCGTGTTGTTGCCCTGCCCGGCGGCCTCGCTGACCTGCCGGTTGGACACGGCGAGCACGCCGTGCTCGGCGAACAGCCGCTCCGCCGCGGTCAGGATCAGCTCACGGGTCGCACTGGCCCGTGTCGACTGGGTCGTGGCGTCGTTGACTGTGCCCACATCTCACCACCGCACTGGTAGTTCCCTGAGCCCGCCCACGACGAGCCCCTCGACTCGACGTAGATCATCCACGTCGACCGCGAGTTCGAGCGACGGGAGCTTGCGCAGCAGCACGTCGAGCACGGCCTGCAGCTCGGTGCGTGCCAGCGGCTGGCCGATGCAGGCGTGCGCGCCCGCGCCGAACGACAGGTGCGGGTTCGGGCCGCGGTGCAGGTCCAGCTGATCGGCGTTGGCGAACTGGCGCTCGTCGCGGTTCGCGGCGGCCATGCTGCACACCGCGGTGGTGCCGCTCGGCAGCGTCGTCCCGGCGATCTCGACCTCCTCGTCGAAGTACCGCACCATGCCGAAGCCCGAGTTGGCGTCCATGCGCAGCGTCTCCTCGACAGCGGTGCGCACCAGGGACCGGTCGGCAAGCAGTTCCTCCCACCGGCTCCGGTCGGCCAACAGCATGCCGACCATCTTGCCGATCATGTTGGCGGTGGTCTCGTGGCCGGCGACCAGCAGACCGATGCCCGTGGAGATCAGGACGATGTCGGACAGCGGCTCACCGTTGACGTCGGTCTCCCGCAGCAGAGCGCTGAGCAGGTCGTCACCCGGTTGCTCCCGCTTGGCGTTGATGTGGGCGAACATGTAGCCGCCGAACTCCAGCTGCGCCGCGGCCATCTCCTCCTGGGTGAAGCGGGTCATACTCAGCAACATGTCCGACCAGCGCGCGAACCGCTCGCGGTCGGTGTCCGGCACGCCGAGCATGTCGCAGATGACCCACACGGGCAGCGGGAAACCCAGTGCCGCCTTGAGATCCGCCGGCGCGCCCTTGGCCACCATGTCGTCGATGAGCTGCTCTGCCATGGCCTCGATGCCCGGCCGCAGCGCGTTCATCCGCTTGGCGGTGAACCACTTGCCGATCATCCGCCGCCAGCGAAGGTGCTCCTCGCCGTGCTGGGGCAGCACGGACGCCATCTCGCTGTTGAACACCCCGCCTTCCTCGGCGGCGGACACCCGCGCGCCCCGCCCCGGTCCCGTCCGCGTGAACCTCGGGTCGGACAGCACGGCTTTGACGTCGTCGTACCGGGTCACGAGCATCGCCTCGTCGCCACTGGGCAGCGTCACCCGCGCCACCGGGCACTCGTCCCGCAGCCTCGCCCACTCGGCCGGCGGTTCCAGGGCGGCCTCGGCCGGGATCGGGTACCGCAACGCCTCTTGGGTCACCGGAGTTCTCCATTTCGCAGCAGTCGGTGTTCGGTCACTCACAGTCTGCCCATGTGATCTAGAGTAAGTCAATCAGCTGACTTAATCTCTGAGTACCGACTCTGGGGAGGCTTCACATGTCGTTAGCCGGCGCCGCGCCGCGGCCCAATGTCGTCGTGGCGGTGCTCGCTCTCGGCGGCATCACGGTGTCGCTGATGCAGACGCTGGTCATCCCGCTCATCCCGATGCTGCCGGGGCTGCTGCACGCCTCACCGGCCGACACGACGTGGGTGATCACCGCGACGCTGCTCGCCAGCGCCGTCGCGACCCCGGTCGTCGGACGGCTCGGCGACATGTACGGCAAGCGAGCCATGCTCCTGCTCAGCCTGTGCCTGCTGGTGGCCGGCTCCACCGTCGCCGCGCTGTCGGACAGCCTGGTGCCGATGCTCGCCGGCCGGGTGCTGCAGGGCCTCGCGTCCGGCGTCATTCCCTTGGGGATCAGCATCATGCGTGACGAACTGCCGGCCGAGAAGCTCGGCTCGGCGACCGCGATGATGAGCTCGTCGCTGGGTGTCGGCGGCGCGCTCGGCCTGCCGGCGTCGGCTTTGCTGATCGAGAACACCGACTGGCACGTGCTGTTCTGGACCGCGGCCGGGCTCGGTGTCGTGGTGATCGGGTTCGTACTGACCTTCGTGCCGGAGTCGAGCGTGCGGACCGGCGGCCGGTTCGACGTGGTGGGCGCGCTCGGTCTTTCCACGGCACTGGTCTGCCTGCTGCTGGCGATCTCCAAGGGCGCCGACTGGGGCTGGACCGACGGGCTGACCCTCGGCCTGTTCGGCGCGGCCGTGCTCGTGCTGCTGCTGTGGGGTTGGTTCGAGCTGCGGACCCGCATGCCACTGGTCGACCTGCGGACGTCCGCGCGCCGGCAGGTGCTCGTCACGAACCTGGCGTCGGTCGTGTTCGCGTTCGCCATGTTCGCGATGTCGCTGGTCCTGCCGCAGCTCCTGCAGCTGCCAGCGGCGACCGGTTACGGACTGGGCCAGTCGCTGCTGGTCACGGGACTCGTGTTGGTGCCGGCCGGCCTGGTGATGATGGCGACCTCGCCGGTGTCCGCGCGGATCTCCCGGGCACGCGGCCCCAAGACGACGCTGATGGTGGGCGCGGTCGTGGTCGCCGCCGGGTACGGGCTCGGGGCCGTGTTCATGTCGGCCATCTGGCAGCTGTTGATCGTGTCCGCGTTGATCGGCGCCGGCATCGGTCTGGCGTACGGGTCGATGCCGGCGCTGATCATGGGGGCCGTGCCGATCTCGGAGACGGCGGCGGCCAACAGCCTCAACACGCTCATGCGAGCCATCGGCACGTCGATCTCCAGCGCGGTGGCCGGCGTGATCCTGGCGCACCTGACGATCCCGTTCGGCCCGGCCGAGGTGCCGTCCCAGGGCGGTTTCCGCCTGATCATGGCCCTGGGCAGCGGCGCGGCGCTCGCGGCACTCGCGATCGCCGCGTTCATCCCCGGCCGGGCCCGTCAGACCGAGGAGGCCGCCGAGAGCCGCCACAGCGACGTGATCTCCGCCGCCCGGTAGACCGACAGCGAGTCCGCTCGCCGGCGGGGCCGAGGGCGGGTGTCGAGGCGGTCGACCACGGTGAGTCGCGCGTCGGCGAACATGCCGGTCAGCTCGCCGCGGCGGCGCAGCCCGAGCCGCTCCGCCAGGTCGGAGAGGACCAGCCAGGCCTCCCCGCCGGGCGTCAACCGTGCCGACACCTCGTGCAGGAAACGCCGCAGCACGCGGGATTCGGGGTCGTAGACCGCGGCGTCGAGCGGTGCGGCCGGGGTGGCCGGCAGCCACGGCGGATTGCACACGACCAGGTCCGCGCGCCCGGCAGGGAACAGGTCGGCCAGCCGCACCTCGATTCGGCCGGTCAGGCCGAGCCGGCGCGTGTTGTCGCGGGCGCAGGCGACCGCGCGGGGCTCGATGTCCGTGGCCACCACCCGTCCCGCGCCACGGCGGGCGAGCAGGGCGGCCAGCACGCCGGTGCCGGTCCCGACGTCGAAGGCCGTCGTCGCCCCCGGCCACGGCGCGTCGGCCACCAGCTGGACGTAGTCCTGGCGGGTGGGCGCGAACACGCCGTAGTGCGGGTGGATCGTGGCGTCCAGCGCGGGCACCAGGACACCCCGCGCGCGCCACTGGTGTGCGCCGAGCACACCGAGGAGCTCGGCGAGCGGGACGAGGGCGGGACCGGGATCCGGGCCGTACGCCTGCCGGCACGCCAGCGACACGTCGGGCGCGTGTGGGAGGTCGATTCGGTAGCCGGGCCCCAGCTCGAGCACGAGCCGGTTGAGCAGGCGCGCCCGGTCCGCGGTGACCGCGCGGTGGCGGTGGAAGGTCTCGGCCGGCGTGTCGCCGGGCGGGACCGGGCGCCGGTCGAGGCGCCGCCTCATCGCGGCGAGCAGCTGGCGCGCGTTGCGGTAGTCGCCGCGCCACAACACGGCCCTGCCGCGCCGCACGAGCGTGAGCGCGCGGTCGGCACGGAGGTCGTCGCCGGCAACGACGAGGTGGGCGGGGCGGGGATGGCGGTTGGACAACCAGTGAACATGGTGTGCCACAAGGACTCCCAGATACGGGGGAGCCGTCTTCGGCAGGATCAGCGGACCGTCCGAAGACGGCCCGGTTCGGTTGGGCCGTCAGTCAGACGGACCGCGCCACACCACCGCACCTGCGACCATGGCGGCACCGTACCAGTAGCTCACTCCGCGAAGGCCTTCAACGCGTCGATGGTCCGCCGGCTCTCGCGACGGAAACGGGACAGCACCAACGGTTCGACCGGCTTGAGCTGCCACGGCAGGTCGGCCGTGACGACGCGCTCGACCCGTACCCCGCCGTCGACGGGCGAGAGCGTGTAGGTCACCCGGATGTCGATCACCCCCAGCAGTCGGGGCCTCATCGTCATCGGCTGGTGGAACGTCACGCGAGTCGGCGCGGCCAGCTCGGTGACCGTGCCGCGCCGGACACCCGTGCGGCTGCGCTCCACGTACGTCGTGCCGACGGTGACCGGGTCTGTGCTGATCTTGGTCGTGCCGGCGTAGTCAGTGGAGTCCGAAAGCCACCGGCCGTACCCGGGCAGGTCGACGAGCGCCTCGAACACCCGCTCGGCCGGCGCGTCGATCTCGATCACCAGCGTGATGGTCGCCACATCGCAGAGGGTAACGTGGCGATACCCGCGAGCCCTGGAGGATTGCCATGTTGCGCAGAGCAGCCATCGGACTGGTGGCAGCCGTCCTGCTCGTTCTCGTGCCCGGCACCGCGACCGCGACGCCGCCGCGCGGGGTGACCGGCACGATCCTCGCCCGGTGGACGATCGGCGACACCGACTACGTGCTGCGGGAGATCACCGTGGAGCCGGGCGGGAGCACAGGCTGGCACTTCCACGACGGCACTCTCTACGGGGCGGTGAAGGAAGGCACGCTCACCCGGACGATGTCCGACTGCACGACCACCTTCACGCATCCCACCGGGACCGCGCTGGTCGAGGACCCGGCGCACGTCCACATCGGACGTAACCTCGGCGGCACCCCGGTCGTGCTCCTGGTGCTGTACGTCAACCCAGCCGGCAGCCCGCTCTCCCGCGACGCCGCCAACCCCGGCTGCGACTTCGAATGAACGCTCGGCGGCTCCTGTCCGTGTAGAAGGGTATGACCACGCGTCTGCTCGGGTTCGCCGCTGCCCTGTGCGCGCTGGTGGCCGCCGCCGGCTGCTCGGTGCCCGCCCAGACGGCACCGGTGGCCACCACGTCGTCCTGGCCCGCCCCGAAACCCACCAAGCCGTACACGGTCGAGGAACTCGCCGCGACCATCGGCTGCACCCCGGAGTTCCAGGGCACGACCACCGACTTCCGGCAGGCGGCCTGCAAGACGGGCGACACCAAGTACATGCTCCTCGACTTCACCACCGCCGAGGCCCAGGACGGCTGGTTCGAGTACGCGATCCTCTACGGCTCCCCCTACCTGGTGGGTGAGCGGTGGATCCTCACCAGCTCCTCCAACGACGAGATCACCAAGCTCCAGGGCGAACTGGGCGGCACCGTCGAACAGGACGAGGAGATGGCGGGCCACGGCGGCGCCACCACCGGCGGCCACTAGGCCAACGATCACGCGGGGCCCGCCCGGGCTACTGCCGGAATGCCCGAAGCACGACCTGGCGAGTCACGGACGCGTCGTGTGCGACAGCCTCCGCGTAGTCGGCCGGTCCCCGACAGGTCGGCACATCACCCATAGCCTTGATCAACACCACTCTGGCGGCCTCTCCGCAGGCGCACCGTTCGCCTGGGTGTGGAGGGCGCGTTCCTGGCCGACCTCGCAGAGCTTCCATCTCCGCCACCCTTTGCCGTTCACCGAGCTCAGTCGATCATCACTGGATAACTCGTCCTTACCAGTTATCTGTCCATGTTTCAGCAGGTCAGTTAGCTGGTCAATACCAGCTTGGGAGGATCACTCGATCGGTCACGCAGCGGGTAGCCTCGGAACTCTCGTCAAGACGTGCTGACCAGCGCGCGGAGGTGCCCGCATTGATCAATCGCTACAGCGGTGTGCCCGCCTATCGGCAGGTTGCCGACGACATCCGCGCGAGGATCAACTCTGGTGAGTACGGCCCTGGCGACAAGCTCCCGTCAGAGCGAGAGATGGTGGACGCCTACGGCGTGAGCCGCCCGACCGTTCGGGACGCGATCGGCCTGCTCCGCAGTCAGGGCATCGTCACCGCCGAGCACGGCAAGGGTGTGTTCGTCAGGCGGTTGCCGCCCGTGACCAGGCTCAGCACGGAGCGGCTGTCCCGCGCCAGTCGAGAAGCCAACCAGGCAGCCTTCTTGGGCGATGCCGCCACAGGCGGGTTCAAGGCGACCAGTGCCACCAGGGTCTACTTCGAGCCCGCCGTCGCCCGCATTGCCGACGTCCTGGGAGTCGAACCGGGCACCGAGGTCTGCGTACGCGACCGCGTGATGAACAGGAACGACATGCCGGTCCAGCTCGCCGTGTCACGTCTACCCCGCAGCCTGACGACGGGTACCGCGATCGAACAGGAGAACCCTGGGCCAGGCGGCGTCTACGCGCGGCTGGAGGAGGCCGGGCACCGGTTCGCGCACTTCACCGAGACGGTCAGCGCGCGCATGCCGACACCCGACGAAACCTCCGCCTTGCGGCTCGCGACCGGCACGCCGGTCATCACGGTGACCAGGGTCGCCTACACGACGACCGGCGCGGCGGTCGAGGTCAACGACATGGTGATGGTCGCCGACCGTTTCGAACTCGTCTACGAGATCCCGGCCGACTGACGCCGGGACCAAGCCGCGCCTCGGTCAACTCGTGTGCGTCGCCTCGCTGCGGTAGTCGCTGTACTGGTACGGGTTTTCCAGGACCGTGGACTCCGGGATCTCCGGGTTCATGCCCTGCTGCCACGCCTCGTCGCCCATCGAGGAGCGCAGGTGCTCCACGGTGCGTTCGACGGCGGTGCGGGCAGCGGCCAGGTCGACGTCCACCAGGCGGTGTTCGTGCTTGACGACGCGGCCGTTCACCAGCACCGTGTGCACGTCGCCGCGCTGGGCCTGGAACGCGACCTGGCCGTACGGGTTGAGCAGCGGGAACGACACCGGCGAGTGCTCGTTCTTGATCAGGACCACGTCGGCCTTCTTGCCCGGCTCCAACGAGCCGAGGTCCGAGCGACCGATCGCGTCCGCGCCGCCACGGGTCGCCCACGCCACGACGTGCTCGGCGCGCAGGGCGTGGTGGGTGACCGTCTCGTTCTTGGCGTGGGCCTCCAGGTGTGCCCGCGACCGGTCCGCGCCGAGCGTGGTGCGCATGGCGCTGAACAGGTCGCCGCTCCACCAGACGCTCGTGTCCATCGACAGTGACACCGGGATGCCGAACGCACGGATCGCCCACGTGGTCGGGTAGCCCTGCCCCGCGCTCTGCTCGCTCTCCGTCGCCACCGAGACCGAGCCGCCGGTCGCCGCGATCCGCTGGTAGGAGTCGGTGGACAGCGTCGACGCGTGCACGTAGACCGTCTCCGGGGTCATGAAGCCGTTCTCGTACATCTGCCGGATGCCCTCGTCGTTGGTCGCGCCCCACACGCCGGCGTGGGTGGTGACCGCGACGCCGAGGTCGCGGGCCACCTCGAACGCCGGTTTCTCCGGGAAGCCCGGCTCGCCGAGCACGTCGAACGCCATCTGGAAGCCCAGCATGTCGCTGCCGGTGATGCGTCTGTTCACGAAGTCGCGGAACTCGGGCGCCGCCGACCACTCCGCTGGCGGCTGCTGGATGTTGCCGTAGGCAAGCACGAACCGGCCGGGCACCGACTCGAGCGCGTCCACCGCGGCGTCGGCGTGGTCGGTGGTCTGGAGGCCGTGCGACCAGTCGACGACGGTGGTGACTCCCGCGTCGATGGCCTCGATCGCCGAGAGGAGGTTGCCAGCGTGGATGTCCTCCGGGCGGAACAGCTTGCCGTGGTCGAGGTAGTACCAGACGAAGTACTGGGTGAGGGTCCAGTCCGCGCCGTAGGCCCGCATGGCGGTCTGCCACATGTGCCGGTGCGTGTCGATCATCCCCGGCATGACGATGCCGTCCGTGGCGTCGACCACCTGCGCGCCGTCCGGCGCGGTGAGGTTCGGCCCCACCTCGGCGATCCTGTCCCCCAGCACCAGCACGTCGGTGTTCGTGAGCACCGAGTGGGCGTCGTCCATCGGCAGCACCGTACCGCCACGCATGAGCACAGGCCTTGACTCGTTCATCATCGAACTCCTCATCGGACAATTGTCCGTATGCCGGCTGTCTATGGGCGTTACTCTGATCCCGCACCACCGGGAAGTCAAGGAGCGCACATGCCGAGAGAAGGCACCGGACCGGACTTCATCGAGGCGTTGGCACGCGGCCTCGAGGTCATCGCCGCGTTCGAGCCGAACCGTCCGGTCATGGCCCTGACCGAGGTGGCGTCCGCGACGGGCCTGGCCAGGCCGACGGCCCGGCGAATCCTGCTCACGCTGACCGAGCTGGGTTACGTGCGCGCGGAGGGCGCGGGATACGCGCTGACGCCGCGGGTGCTGGACCTCGGCGTCGCGTACGTCCGCTCGCAGGGCCTGTGGGACATCGCCAGACCCCACATGGAAGAGCTGTCGACGGCGACGAACGAGTCGTGCTCGATCGCGCAGCTGGACGGCTCGGACATCGTGTACGTGGCGCGGGTGGCGGTGCCGAAGATCGTGGCGCTGGCCGTGCAGATCGGCACCCGGTTCCCCGCACTGCAGACCTCACTCGGGAAGGTCCTGCTGGCGGCCCTCGATCCGCCCGCGGTGGACGAGGTGCTGGCGGAACCGAGCCGCTCGGGGCTCACGCCACGCTGGCAACCGGACCGCGCCGAACGGGACGCGGAGTTACGGGAGGTCCGGGCCCGCGGCTGGGCACTCACGGACGAGCAGCTGACGCTGGGAATCCGCTCGGTGGCCGCCCCACTGCGCGACGGCGCGGGCCGCGTGGTCGGTGCGCTGAACGTGAACACCCACGCCGCCGAGACCCCACTCGACCACCTGCTCGGCCACCATCTCCCCCTGCTGCTCAAGGCCGCGGGCGAGATCAGCGCGGACTACGCCCGCCTGGCACAGGTCCCCCACGTGACCCGCACTGCGGCCTCCTGAGCAGTCCTGACCTTTGGGGCTTGACCTTGACCCTGGGGCAGGGTCCGAGCATGGGTGCATGGACGCCGTTTCACTTCCCACCACCCGCCCGACGGGTTGCCCCTTCGATCCGCCCAGTGAGCTGGCCGAGCTGCGCGCGCGGCCGGTGCGTCGGATGACCTTCCCGGACAAGCACGAAGGTTGGCTGGTCACGGGTCATGCGCAGGCCCGTGCCGTGCTCGCCGACTCGCGGTTCAGTTCGCGGCACGAGCTGATGCACTACCCGCTCGCCGACGTCGGCGAGATGCCGCCCGCACCGGTCGGCACGCTCACCGCGATGGACCCGCCCGAGCACACCCGCTACCGCAAGCTGCTGGCCGGCAAGTTCACCGTTCGCCGGATGCGTCAGCTCACCGAGCGGCTCGAGGAGATCACCGCGGTACAGCTGGACGCCATGGCCGCGCTGGGTTCGCCGGTCGACCTGGTGTCGGCGTTCGCCCAGCCGGTGCCGGCGGTGACGATCTGTGAGCTGCTCGGCGTCCCGTACGCGGACCGCGAGTCGTTCCAGCGTGACGCGGCGACCCTGAGTGGGGTGGACGTGACGCCGGAGGAGCAGTACGCGGCGTTCGGCGCCATCGCGGAGTACCTGCGTGGGCTGGTCAAGGCCAAGCGCGCGGCCCCCACCGACGACCTCCTCAGCGACCTGACCACGAGCGACCTCACCGACGACGAGCTCGCCGGGGTGGCCAGCTTCCTGCTCGGCGCCGGCCTGGACACGACCGCGAACATGCTCGCCCTCGGCACGTTCGCGCTGCTGAGCCACCCCGACCAGCTCAGCGCCCTGCGCGCGGAACCGGCCCTGATCGACGGTGCCGTCGAGGAACTTCTGCGGTACCTGACCATCGCGCACACCGGCGCACGCGCGGCGCTGGAGGACGTCGAGCTGGACGGTCAGCTCGTCAGGGCCGGGGAGACCGTCACGCTCGCGATCGGCGCGGCCAACCGGGATCCCGCGAGGTTCCCCGACCCGGACCGACTGGACGTGCGGCGACAGGCCACCGGGCACCTGGCTTTCGGTCACGGCGTCCACCAGTGCCTTGGCCAGCAGCTGGCGCGTATCGAGATGCGGGTGGCGTTCCCGGCGCTGCTCAGCCGCTTCCCGACGCTGCGCCTCGCCGTGTCGCCGGAGGAGGTGCCGCTGCGGCATGGCAACGACATCCACGGCGTGCACCGCCTGCCGGTCGCGTGGACGTGAGAATGGTCCGGTGATCACCATCGGCCAGCTCGCCGGCTACGCGGGCGTGACGATCAAGGCTGTCCGCCACTACCACTCGCGTGGGTTGCTCCCGGAGCCGCCGCGCGACTCGTCGGGCTACCGCCGGTACAACGCCCAGCACGCCATCGACCTGGTCAAGATCAAGACCTTGGCCGACGCCGGTGTGCCGCTGGCGCGGGTGAAGGAGCTGCTCGCCGCCTCCCCGGAACGCTTCGACGCCGCGATCGCGGAGATCGACCGGGACCTGCGGGCGAAGGCCGAGGAGATTCGCCGCACACGCAAGCGGTTGACCCAGCTGCGCGGCGGCGACCAGCTGTTCGTCACCCCGGAGGCGGCCGACCACCTCGAGCGGCTGAGCGCGATGGGCGTCAGCGAACGCGCGGTCCTGGTGGAACGCGACCTGTGGATCCTGTTGCAGTCGGTCTCCCCGAAGGAGGCGGCGACGTGGCTCGCCGACCGCCAGGACGCGATCGAGGACCCGGAGTTCCGCGCCATCTACCTCGAGTACGACGCGGCCTACTGGTGGTCTCCCGACGATCCCCGGCTCGTCGCCCTGGCCGACCGCACCCTGAGGTGGCTCACGCAACGCGAGTCCGGTTTGGTCCCGGCCCCGGACCCGGCGGTCGCCCGGCTGATCGCGAGCTCCCAGGACGACGCGTCCTCACCGGCCTGGGATCGCATCACCGAGCTGCTCGAATCCCGCATGACCGAGTGAGCGACGCGCGCAGCGCACTTGACAGCGGCCCCGACCCCGCCCAGGATCACGGACAAGTGTCCGCTGAACGGACGGAGGCTCATGAAGGGTCCGCTGGACGGGGTGCTCGTTGCTGATTTCTCCCGGATTCTCGCCGGGCCGTACGCCACCATGCTCCTGGCTGACATGGGGGCGGACGTGATCAAGGTCGAGGGGCCGAGGGGCGATGACACCCGGACCTGGATGCCGCCGGTGCGGGACGGGACCTCCACCTACTACCTCGGCATCAACCGGGGTAAGCGGTCGATCGCGCTCGACCTACGGGACGAGGGCGACGCCGAGGCCGCACGGGAGCTGGCCAGGCGCGCGGACGTCGTCATCGAGAACTTCAAACCCGGCGGTCTCGACCGCTTCGGGCTCGGATACGACGACGTCCGCACGGCCAACCCCGGGGTCATCTACTCCTCCATCACCGGGTTCGGCACCGGCGCCGGGCGGGACGTGCCCGGTTACGACCTCATGGTCCAGGCCATCTCGGGGCTCATGAGCCTGACCGGCGACCCCGACGGACCGCCCTACCGTGCCGGCATCTCGGTGTTCGACGTGATGGCCGGCAACCACGCGGTGATCGGGATCCTCGCCGCGCTCCGGCACCGCGACGCGACCGGTGAGGGCCAGCGGGTCGAGGTCAACCTGCTCTCCTCCGCCCTCACGGGACTGGTGAACCACAGTTCCGCGTACGTGGCCGGCGACGTGGTCCCCTACCGCATGGGCAACGCGCACCCGAGTGTCTTCCCGTACGAACCGTTGCCCACCAAGGACAACGACCTCATCGTCTCCGCGGCCAACGACGGGCAGTTCCGCAAGCTGTGCGAGGTGCTCGGCATCCCCGAGATCGCCGACGACGCCCGTTTCGCCACCAACGCGGACCGCACGGCCAACCGGGAGGAGCTGCGCCCGCTGCTCACCGAGAAGCTGAGCACGAGGTCGGCCGTCGAGTGGTTCGACCTGCTCGTCGCGGCCGGGGTGCCGTGCGGGCCGATCAACACGATCGACGGCGGGTTCGCGATGGCGGAGCGGTTCGAGCTGGAGCCGATCGTGACCGTCGGGGAGGGCGAGCGCGCGGTGCCGACGACCCGCCACCCGATCCGGTTCTCCCGGACACCGGTGAGCTACGCGTTACCCCCGCCCGAGTTGGACGAGCACGGGGACGAGATCCGGAAATGGTTGGGGGAAAAGGATGGTTGACTACCCGACCGCCCTCGGGGCCTCGTCGCGCGACAAGATCACGTTGCTTGGCAAGGACCTCGCCGAGGACGTCATGGGCGAGGTCGGGTTCGGTGAGCTCGCGTTCTGGCTCGCCACGCAGCGCCGGCCCAGCAGCGGCGAGACCAGGGTGTTCGAGGCAGTGCTGGCCGCGCTCGCCGACCACGGCTTCACCCCGACCGCGATCGTCACCCGGCTGACCTACCTGTCGGCGCCGGACTCCGTGCAGGGCGCACTCGCGGCGGGGCTGCTCGGCGGTGGGTCGCGGTTCCTCGGGGTGACAGAGGACTGCGGCCGGTTCCTGCACGAACAGCTCAGGGAGACCCAACTGCCGCTCGACGACGACGGCTGGGACCTGCTCGCGCTGAAGGTGCTCACCATGCACCGGGGAAGGCGCATTCCCGGACTCGGTCACCACGTGCACAAGGACGGCGACCCGCGCACGCCACGGCTCTTCCAGATCGCACAGGAGGAGAACCTGTTCGGCCCGCACCTGTCGCTGTTCGCGGCGATCGGGCGGGTGCACGCGCGGGTGCTCGGCAAGACGCTGCCGCTCAACGGCGCCGGGGTGTGCGGTGCCGCGCTCGCCGATCTCGGTCTGCCGCTCGAACTGCTCCGCGGCTTCGCGCTGCTGGCCCGCACGGCCGGGCTGATCGGACAGCTCGCCGAGGAACTACGCAACCCGGTCGCGAACGAGATCTTCCTGTCGGTGGATTTGAACAACGTGTCCGTCCCACCCGAACCTTATGGAGGTGCACATGGCTGAACTGGTCGCCGTGATCGCGTCCACGCACCATCCCTTCTACTACAAGGCAAGCACGGCCAGCGACGAGGAGCGGCCGCCGTTCGCCGACGAGTGGGTGCGGAAGGTGGAGGCGTTCCGGGAGACGCTCACGAAGGCGCGACCGGACGTGCTGGTGATGGTCGGCTCCGATCACTTCCACCAGCTGTGGCTGGACAACATGCCGCAGTTCCTCATCGGGAAGGCGCCGTTCTACGACGCCAACTGGTACAACGAGGAACGCGAGTTCGGCCTGCCTCGCATGGTGATGCGTGGGCAGGAGGACCTGTCGTCCTACCTGTTGCGGGAGGGCCTCGACGCGGGCTTCGACCTCGCGTTCTCCAACGAGCTGCGCATCGACCACTCGATCACGTGCCCGATCATCACGTTGCGGCCGCAGAACGACCTGCCGATCGTTCCCGTCTACACCAACATCTTCGCCCCTCCGCTGCCGCAGCCGAAGCGGTTCGTCCAGTTGGGACGGACCATCCGGCAGCTGGTCGAGTCGTGGCCGTCCGACCAGCGGGTCGCGGTGATCGGGACCGGTCACCTGTCGCTGGAGCTGGGTGGTCCGCGCCAGTTCGGGGCGCACGGACCGGATCCTGAGTTCGACCGCAGGGCCGTGGAATGGATCTCGCGGGGCGACATCGAGGGTTGCTGCGGCGAGGTGACGCTCGACAGCCTGCACCTGCCAGGCAACGCAACGCACGGGTTCATGGACTTCATGCTGATGATGGGCGTGGCCGGCGAAGGTCAGAAGGCGGACTACGTCGACACCTACGACCTGTTCCACACCATGGAGGCCTACTTCACCTGGTACCCGAAGGGAGTTCCGTCGTGAGCAAGTACTTGCTGAACAAGTTCCTGTTCACGGTCGACCGCGACCCTGCACTCGTGGAGCGCTACCGCGAGGATCCACAGGGGACGGTCGAGTGGTGGGAGGCGAACGAGGCCAACCGGATCCTCGCCTGCCACACCGGTGAGTCGTCGACGTGGCTGCGGTTCGACGACGACGAGCGCACCGCACTGTCCAGTCACGACTATCCGAAGCTGTTCGAGATGGGCGCGCACCCGTTCCTGACGCTGACGCTGTTCATCGCGATGTTCGAGCGGGACCACGAGGAGCCGCTGGGGTTCCAGCTGGAGTACGCCCGCAAGCTCGCCCACCTGTCCCTGCCGTACCCGGACATCGCGACATGAGCGGAGCTTGCGGAGCGAATCATCAGCAATCAGGACGGCGCCGAGCCCGCGGAGGGCGCCGGAGTAGCGGAGCCTGCGGAGCGTTCCGGTGCCACGGAGCGGGAGCGGCGGCGTCATGACCTGGGCACTGTCCCTCCACACTCCCGGTGAGCTGCCGAAAGTCGTCGGGTGGGACGAGCCGGCTCCGGGTCCCGGCGAGGTACTGGTGCACGTGACGGCCGCGCCGATCTCGGCGCTCGACCTGCTCTGCGCGTCGGGGACGTCGTACTTCGGGGTGCCGGCCACCCCGTACGTGCCGGGCGTGCAGGGCGTCGGCACGGTGGCCGGGCGGACGGTCTGGTTCTCCACCACGGCGGGGATGCGGCCCGGCAACGGCAGCATGGCGGCCACCGTCGCGGTGGCGGAGGACGATGTGGTGCCGCTGCCCGAGGGCATCGATCCGGTGCTCGTCGCCGCGCTCGGGTTCTCGGCCGTGGCCGCGCAGATGGCGATGACGTGGCGTGGTGAGCTGACCGAGGGCGAGCAGGTGATCGTGCTCGGCGCGGGGGGCGTCGTCGGCCAGTCGGCGGTCCAACTGGCCCGCGTGGCGGGTGCCCGGCGCGTGGTGGCCGCGGCGCGTTCGGCGAACGGCCAGGCCAGGGCGGCGAAGGCGGGCGCGGACGCCGTGGTCGCACTCGACACGTCCGATGTGGACGAGCTGGCGGCCAGATTCGCGTCCGCCGTGGACGGACCGGCCGACCTGTTGCTGGACCCGCTGTTCGGGGTACCGGCGGCGGCGGCCGCCCGGTCGCTGCGGGCCGGTGGTCGCTGGGTGAACCTGGGTGGTTCGGCCGGGGAGACCAGCCCGGTCACGTCGGCGCTGCTGCGGAGCAAGTCGTTGCGGCTCCTGGGTTACACCAACAACGAGCTGACGCGACAGCAACGCGCGGACGCCATGGGCGTGGTCGCGGCCAGGGTCGCGGAAGGCGCGCTGACCGTGCCACACGAGACGGTCACACCAGCAGAAGTCCCGGCCGCGTGGGCAGACCACGTGGCCGGGACGCGCGAACTCCGAACCGTCCTGGTTAGCGGGTGACCTTGTGCCGCGAGCCCGCGACGGACTCGGCCACGCCGATGAGTAGCACGGACGCGATCACGGCGACGATGAAGCCGAGGACGTTGAGCTCCATGATGTCGCCCGTGCCGAGCAGGTTGGCGATCGTTCCGCCGATGACGGAACCGACCAGACCGAGCAGCAGCGTGGCGATGATGCCGAGGTTCTGCTTACCCGGCTTGATCAGACGCGCGAGGGCGCCGATTATCAGCCCGGCGACGATGAAGCCGATCATAGGAAAACCTCCTGTGTCGTCAGCATCTGAGCAGTACCCGGCAGGGCCGCCGGCCAAACGAGAACGAACCTCACCTCACCGTGGTGGAGCGATCACCGAGGCAAGTGGACGGTCGGCGGCGCTGGTCAGCAGCACGTCCGCGGCCGTGAAGAGGGCCGGTTCCGCGTGCGGGTGCGGGATGGCGACGCAGCGAAGTCCGGCCGCCTTGGCCGCGGCGACGCCGTGCACCGTGTCCTCGAACGCCAGCGCGCGGTCGGCGGGCACGCCGAGCCGTGCCAGAGCCAGCAGGTAGACGTCCGGCTCGGGTTTCACCGACTCCACCTCGTCGCCGCAGGCCAGGAACTCGAAGCGGTCGAGGTAGCCGATGCGGGACAGGTGGTCGGTGATCCAGTCGCGGGGCGAACTGCTGGCCACCGCGAGGCGTAAGCCCAGGTCACGGGCCTCGTCGAGCCACTCGCCGATGCCGGCGCACAGCTCGAGAGCGGCGTGCACCTCGTCCCGGTAGGCCATGCGTGCGGCATGGCTCGCGGCCTGGTCGTAGTCCGGCCCGACGGCGGCGGCCAGCGCGGCGTAGCGCTCGGCGGTGACGTCTCCCCCGTGCGGCGCGAAGAAGGTCCCCAGGTCAAGCTCCAGCCCGTGCCACTCCCACAGGTACTGCCACACCCGCAACGAAGTGGTCTCCGTGTCCATCAGCAGCCCGTCGAAGTCGAACACCAACGCGTCGATCCGCATGCCGGCAGTATGCCCCGGGTAATGTTTGATCTCGTGAAACCCGCAAGTGACGAGCGAACCCCGGATGGTGGCCTCGGCGCTCGGCCTGACCAGGAACAACTCATGACGGTCCGGACCGACGACCGGGAGGACGTGCTCATCCTCACAGTCGAGGGGGACGTCGACGGTCTCACCTCACCTCGGCTGGCCGCGGCGATCTCGGGCGCCTATCGCGCCCTCGCCGGCCGGCCGCTGGTCCTGGACCTGTCGAACGTGCAGTTCCTGGGCTCCACCGGCCTGCGCACGCTGCGGGAAACCGCCCAGGGCCCAGGCCCGCTGCGCATCGTGGTGGATCAGCAGCGACCCGTGATCCGGCCCATCGAAATCGTTGGCCTGGACCAGATTCTCGCGCTCTACCACACCGTCGAGGACGCGATCGCCGCCGGCGATCTGCGGTAGCGCCGGAAGCTGGGACAATAGCGACCGTGCCGCCAAGCTCCGAGCGTCAGCTGGGTAACGACCCCACCCGCGCCCCTGGCGTGCCGACCCTGGCCCTGGTCCTCGCAGCCGACTGGATCTCCCCCTCGGTCGCGCGTGACCGGGTACGTGCCTGGCTGAGAGCCAACCAGTGGTCCCCGGCCCACACCGACGACCTGGTGCTCGCGGTCAACGAGGCGGTCAGCAACAGCATCGAGCACGGCTACCAGATCGGGCAGGAGGACCCACCCGGCCAACAGACGATCGAGGTCGACGGCACGATCAGCCGTGCGGCCGACGGCATCCGCCACGTGGAGATCTCCGTGCGGGACACCGGCTCATGGGTGCCCCCGACCGTCGACGGGCACTCCAACCGCGGGCAGGGCATCCGGCTGATGCGCGCCTGCGTGGAACACCTGACGATCGACGGCACGTCCGACGGCACGACCGTGGTCCTCCAGAGAAGCATGGGCATGCCGGCCTAGCGCAAGCGCGCGTAAAAGAGAAAATCTCCAAAGCCGACAAGGTCACTAGAGTGCGCCCATGGCAATCGGGACCACGCGGGGGAAGCGCAGGTTAGGCCGCTACCTGAGGCCATTCGTGGAAGCGTCGGGCCTGACCCCGGACCAACTGGCGGCCACGGTCCGCACGTCGCCGCAAACGGTCAAGCGCCTGCTGAAAGGCGACAACCTCCCGGGCTTCCACCTGTTCAGCGCGGTTCTGGCCGCGCTCCGACTGTCCAACGGCGACAAACTGCGGGCGCTGGAACTCTACGAGGTCGCCGACGCGGACATCTCCACGATCGAGCATGCCGGCAGTCTGCAACCGAAGTATCGGCGTTTCCGGCTGGACGAGAGCGAAGCGGCGGTGGAGCGCGTCATCGACGCGGTCGTGATCACCGGGCTGCTCCAGACGGAGGCGTACGCGAAGGCTCTCGCGCTCGCCAACCGGCCGGCCTGGAAGGGGCGGTGGGACGCCGAGACGTCGGCGGCGGAGCGGAAGAACCGGCAGTCGCTGCTCCTGCGCCCGACGAACCCGCTGCGGCTGCACGCGTTGCTGGACGAGCGGGTGCTGGACCTCATGGTCGGCGGGCCGGACGTGATGATCGAGCAGTTCCACCACCTCGTCGCGATGGCCGAGCGCGGCAACGTCGACATCCAGATCTTGCCGAAGCACGCCGGACCTTACGGTGCCATGTCGGGTCCACTGTTTCTGCTGGGTTTTCCCGAGGACGATGAGCCAGACTCGGCGTATGTCGAGAGTCTGCTGGGGGGACACGTAGTGGAGAAGGACGAGGACGTGGCCATGCTGTCCGCCGTGTGGGACGGCGCGCACCGGATGGCCTTGCCGGCCGACGAGTCGATCACCGTGATCGAGGCGGCAAGAGCACGGGTTGAGAGAGACCGATGAGCACCTGGCGCAAGAGCACGTTCAGCAACGACCAGTCGATGTGCGTGGAGATCAACGGCGCGCGCGACGCGATTCGGGACAGCAAGAACCCCGCGGCCGAGCTTCGGCTGCCCGGTGGCGCGGTGGCGGAGTTGGTCGGTTACGCGTCTTCGAGCGCGGCGGACAGTTCCGGGTAGACGGACAGGAGGTTGTCCAGGCCGGTCACCCGGATGGGCCGGAGGGTGTCGCGGTTACCGCCCACCACGCGGACCTTCGTGTGCTCGCCTGCCGCCTCGTGCGCGGCCACGATCGCCGACATGCCAACGGACGCAAGGAAAGTCACGCCGGTCAGGTCGATCACGAGCACAGGCGGTCGCCTCCGCAGCTCCTGCGAGCACGCCTCGGCGAAGGTCGGGGTGGTGAGCAGGTCCAGCTCTCCGGCGACGTGCAGGACGACGGCGTCGCCGTGCTGCTCGACGTCGACCGAGACGCCGAACTGGTCGCCCGGGGGCAGCGGAGCGTTGGGCATGGGCCGTATCTTGCCCGGCCGCGCGCGTGCGCGACAGTGGGGTCTCGCTCACCGGACGTGACAGGCGCTAAGTGGCGACTACGGCTTCGTGTGTGGTTGCTTGACCGCCTCCGACAACCCGCCCGCCACGAACAGGACGACCCCGACCGGGATGAACACCCACCACTGGCCGAGGAAGATGGTCAGCAGGATGGCGGCGGGGACGCCGAAGAGAAGGGCCAGCCCGGCGACGACTTCCAGTGCGTTGCTGGCGGGTGTCTCGACCAGTTCGGTCTTCTTGCCCCTGGTCGGCGGGCTGACGAGCTGGCCGGCCTTCTGGATCAGCTGGCTCGGCGGGATCGCGGAGCTGAGATCCGGGTGCGGCGCCGGCAGGTCGGTGAACAACGCCTCCAGCTCACCCCTGGTGCGTGCGATCATGGCCTGTCCGCAGCGTTCTTCGTACTCCACCAGCTCCAGGCGCCCGGTGGACAGGTGCATGCCCAGAGTCGAGACGGCCTCGTCCCGCTCGGAGTTGCTGACCTTGATGTCGGCCGATCCCATGGCGAGATTCTATGCAACCAAGACCATCGCGAGTCTCGCTTCTGGCCCCTGCGAGTCTCGTTTTCGGCCCCTATGAGTTTCGTTTTGGGGAACACCGGGCGTACACGAAAACGCAACTCGCAGGGGCTGAACGCGCGACTCGCGGGGTTACCGCATCCGGGGCACGGCGTGTTTTGCCTCTGCTGCTCTCAGCACCGACGCCGCGCCGTCGATCTCGTTGGAGCCCAGCAGGGCGAGTGCCTTCTTCACCGCGTCCTGCATGGCCATGTGGTCGGCGACCTGGGCGGTCAGTTCCGCGCTCTTCTGCCACAGGTCGATGAACACCGCGACCTTCGAACGCAGGACCCACGGGTCGAACGGCTTGGTGATGAAGTCGACCGCGCCGATCTGGTAGCCGCGGAAGGCGAGTCGGGCGTCGTAGTCGAGTGCGGTCAGGAAGATGATCGGGATGTGCCTGGTCCGCTCGCGCTGCTTGATGTGCGTCGCGGTCTCGAAGCCGTCCATGGTGGGCATCGACGCGTCCAGGAGGATCACCGCGAAGTCGTCCACCAGGAGGCTCTTCAACGCCTCCTCGCCGCTCGTGACCGCGACGGTCTCGACCGCCAGGCCTTGCAGGATCGCCTCCAGGGCAACGAGGTTCTCCCTGCGGTCGTCGACGAGCAGTGCCTTCGCCGTCACCGCTGCGCACCTCGCATGACCCACGACGACACGACGTCCAGCAACTGGTCGAGGTCGACGGGTTTGGTGACGTAGTCGTCGGCACCCGCGGCGAAGCTCGCCTCGCGGTCCTCCGGCATGGCCTTCGCGGTCAGGAACACCACCGGCGTGTGCGCGCCGGCCGGCAGCTGCCTGATCTGACGGGTCGTCTCGTTACCGTCCATGTTGGGCATCATCGCGTCCATCAACACGATGTCAATTTCCGGGTGCTCGCTCAGCAGCCGGACGCCGTCCACGCCGTTGTCCGCGTACAGCACCGTCATCCCGTGCAGTTCCAGTGCGGACGTCAGCGCGAACGCGTTGCGCACGTCGTCGTCGACGATCAGGACGGTCACCCCCGTCAGCTCCCTGGCGACGGCCGGGGCGCCCACGGACGGGCGCAGTATCGGTGTGCCGATCGGCGGCAGGCCGTCCTCCGTCTCGACGAGTGGTGTGCTCCGTTTCCGTTCCGCACCCGGTGCGGCCACGGGGATGTACAACGTGAACGTCGACCCGACGCCCAGCTCGGACTCCACGGAGATCGCGCCGCCCAAGAGCCGCGCCAGCTCCTTGGAGATGGACAGCCCGAGGCCGGTGCCGCCGAAGCGCCGGCTTGTGGTGCCGTCGGCCTGCTGGAACGCCTCGAAGATCATCTCGAACTTCTCGTCGGCGATGCCGATCCCGGTGTCCTTCACCGAGAACCCGACCTCGTCGGCGGTGCGGCCCGGTGAGATCGTCAGCGTGACCGTGCCGCGCTCGGTGAACTTCACCGCGTTGGACAGCAGGTTGCGCAGGATCTGTTGCAGGCGCTGGATGTCCGTGACCAGGGTGACGGGCGTGCCGTCCGCGACCAGCACCGCCAGTTCGAGGCCCTTCTCCTCAGCCTGCGCCACGAGCGCGCGCCGCGCGTCGGCCGCCACCTCCGCCACGTCCACCGGGCCGGGGTGGATGGTGACACGGCCCGCCTCGATCTTCGACAGGTCGAGGATGTCGTCGATCAGCGCGAGCAGGTCGGAACCGGCGTTGTGGATGGTGTTGGCGAACTCGATCTGCTTCGGCGACAGGTTCTTCTCCGGGTTGTCCGCGAGCAGCCGCGCCAGCAACAGCAGCGAGTTCAGCGGGGTGCGGAGCTCGTGGCTCATGTTCGCGAAGAACTCGGACTTGTACTGGCTCGCGACCGCGAGCTGCTGCGCGTTCTCCTCGACCCGGCGCCTGGCCGCCTCGATCTCCAGGTTCTTGATCTCGATGTTGCGGTTCTGCTCGGACAGCAGCGCCGCCTTGTCCTCCAGCTCGGCGTTGGTGCGCTGCAGCTCGGCGGACTGGTTCCGCAGCTCCTCGGCGAGCCGTTGGGACTGCGCCAGCAGCTCCTCGGTACGCACGTTCGCGCGGATCGTGTTGATCGCGATGCCGATCGTCAGCGCGAGGCGCTCCAGGAAGGTCAGGTGCAGTTCGGAGAACTCGGTGACCGACCCGACCTCCAGTACGCCGACGGTCTCGCCCTCGAACAGGACCGGCGCGACGACCAGCGCGGTCGGCGTGAACGTGCCGATGCCCGACCGGATGGGCGCGAAGTTGGCCCGCGCGTCCCGGACGGCGATGACCTGCTTGGTCTCGGCGGCCTGGCCGACGAGCCCTTCACCGCGGCCGAAGCGGACCGGCAGGTCGTCCGCGCCGAGCCCGTACGAGCCGAACAGCCGCCAGTCCTGCTCGCTGTCCGGGTCGCCGCTGCCGGGGTTGAGGAAGAACGCGCCGGCCTGCCCGTTCACCAGCGGCACGACCTCGTTCATGATCATCTGGCAGACGGCGGTGAGGTCCCGCTCGCCCTGCAGCAGACCGCTGATCCGCGCGAGGTTGGAGTCCAGCCAGCTCTGGTTCGCGTTCTCGGTGGTGGTCTCGCCCAGCGTGACGATCATCTGGTTGATGTTGTCCTTGAGGTCCGCGACCTCGCCGCTGGCCTGCACACCGATCCGCTGGGTCAGGTCGCCGCGGGTCACGGCCGTGGAGACACCGGCGATCGCGCGCAGCTGGATGGTCAGCGTGGTCGCGAGCTGGTTGACGTTCTCGGTGAGGTCACGCCAGGTGCCCGCGACACCCCTCACCTGCGCCTGACCACCGAGCTTGCCTTCCGTACCCACCTCGCGAGCCACACGGGTGACCTCGTCGGCGAACGAGGAAAGCTGGTCCACCATCGTGTTCACGGTCGACTTCAACGCCAGGATCTCACCCTGCGCGTCCACCGTGATCTTCTGCGACAGGTCGCCTTCCGCCACCGCGGTCGAGACCTGGGCGATGTTGCGCACCTGGTTGGTCAGGTTCGACGCCATGTAGTTCACGTTGTCCGTCAGGTCCCGCCACGTACCGGCGACACCCTTCACCTGCGCCTGACCACCCAGCTTGCCTTCCGTACCCACCTCGCGAGCCACACGCGTGACCTCGTCCGCGAACGACGACAGCTGGTCCACCATGATGTTCACGGTGTTCTTCAGCGCCAGGATCTCACCCTGCGCGTCGACCGTGATCTTCTGCGACAGGTCGCCCTTCGCCACCGCCGTCGTCACCTGGGCGATGTTGCGGACCTGGCCGGTGAGGTTGGACGCCATGTAGTTCACGGTGTCGGTGAGGTCCCGCCAGGTGCCGGCGATGCCACGGACCTGGGCCTGGCCCCCGAGCTTGCCTTCCGTACCCACCTCGCGAGCCACACGGGTGACCTCGTCCGCGAACGAGGAAAGCTGGTCCACCATCGTGTTCACGGTCGACTTCAACGCCAGGATCTCACCCTGCGCGTCCACCGTGATCTTCTGCGACAGGTCGCCCTCGGCCACCGCGGTCGAGACCTGGGCGATGTTGCGCACCTGGTTGGTCAGGTTCGACGCCATGTAGTTCACGTTGTCGGTCAGGTCCCGCCACGTGCCCGCGACACCCTTCACCTGCGCCTGACCACCCAGCTTGCCCTCGGTGCCCACCTCACGGGCCACACGCGTGACCTCGTCCGCGAACGACGACAGCTGGTCCACCATGATGTTCACGGTCGACTTCAGCTCGAGGATCTCACCCTGCGCGTCGACCGTGATCTTCTGCGACAGGTCGCCCTTCGCCACCGCCGTCGTCACCTGGGCGATGTTGCGGACCTGGGCGGTCAGGTTGCCGGCCAGCCGGTTCACGCTCTCGGTGAGGTTGCGCCAGGTTCCCGAGACTCCTTCAACCTGCGCCTGACCGCCCAGCTTTCCTTCCGTACCAACTTCGCGGGCCACACGGGTGACCTCGTCGGCGAACGACGACAGCTGGTCCACCATCGTGTTGACGGTGTCCTTGAGGGCCACCATCTCGCCGCGGGCGTCCACCGTGATCTTCTGACTCAGGTCACCCTTCGCCACCGCCGTCGTCACCTGGGCGATGTTGCGGACCTGTTCGGTGAGGTTGGCGGCGAGCTGGTTCACCGCGTCGGTCAGGTCCTTCCAGGTGCCGGCCACGTTCGGCACGGTCGCCTGGCCGCCGAGCCGGCCCTCGGTGCCCACCTCGCGGGCCACGCGGGTGACCTCGTGGGCGAAGACCCGCAGCGTGTCGGTCAGCGAGTTGATCGTCTCGGCCAGCTCCGCGATCTCGCCTCGCGCGCTCACGGTGATCTTGCGGGACAGGTCGCCCTGCGCGATGGCCGTCGCGGCGGAGGAGATCGACCGCACCTGGTTGGTCAGGTTGGACGCCATCGTGTTCACGGAGTCGGTCAGCGCCCGCCAGGTGCCGGACACGCCGTGCACGTCGGCCTGGCCGCCCAGCTTGCCCTCGGTGCCCACCTCGCGGGCCACACGCGTGACCTCGTCCGCGAACGACGACAGCTGGTCCACCATCGTGTTCACCGTGCGGCCGATGCGGTTGAACTCGCCACGCAGCGGGCGGCCCTCGATCTCCAGCGCCATGTGCTGGGACAGGTCGCCGTCCGCGACCGCCGCGATCACGCGGGCGATCTCCGACGTCGGCCGGGCGAGCTCGTCGATCAGCGAGTTGACCGCGGCCGCGCCGGAGCGCCACGCTCCGTCGAACTCGTCCTCGTTCATCCGCTCGAGCATCCGGCCCTCGCGGCCGACGACCCGGCTGATCCGCAACAGCTCGCGGTTGCGGTGCTCGGTCAGCTCGACGAGTGCGTTGAAGCCGTCCACCACCTGACCGGCCAGCCCGCCTCTCCGCGTGAGACGCACGTCGAACGAGCCCTGCCGCACCGTGGCCATCGCGGTGACGAGCTCGGTGAGCAGGCCGTCGAGATCGTCACGACGTTCCTGCTCGGAGGCCGTGACTTCTGGTGCTGCCATGGGTCGCCTCCAGGAGTGTGCTCAGAAGCCGTTTCGCTCCGCAAGCTCCGCTCAGGAGAGTCTACGAGCGTGGCGTGCTTATAGAAGCGTGCCCGGTTGTGCGCGTTTGGCAACCAGGCACACTACGGGCGTGTTCTCACGTCGAGCCCAGTTCCCAGGAGACGCCGGCGCGCCCAGTGCGGCCCGCCGGTTCGTCCGGGCGGTGCTCGCCAAGATGAGACGTGACGACCTGGCCGACGACGTGGTGCTGCTCGCGAGCGAGCTCTGTGAGAACGCCGTGCTGCACGCCGGAACCGGGTTCACCATCGAGCTGTCCCTGGCCGACGTCGGTGACCTCACGGTGGCGGTGACCGACCACGGCCCGGCACCGATGGAGCTGCGCAGGGCCGAGCAGCCCGCCAACCCGGAGTACGGCGGCCGAGGGCTCGCGCTCGTCCACACGCTCGCGACCGCCTGGGGCAGCCGCCACGACCGCAACGGTCACCAGGTGTGGTTCACGATCGGCGGCCGTGTCCCGGTCAGGCCGGCTCCGCCCGCCGACATGCCGCCGGAGTGGCCGGATCCGGACACCGCGCGCTGGCTGCTGTACATGCCGGTGACCGAGGACCTGCCGCTGCCCGTGGTCGTGGCCGAGCTGACCCGGCGGCTCGGCGACGTGCTGGGCGTGCCCGGCGCGGCCGTGCTGCTGGACGGTGAGACCGGCACCGTGGAACTGGCCGGGTTCGGCGACCGCACCCGCCCTTCGGCCGTCGTCGTGCCGCTGCCGCTCACCCCGCCGCGGGCGGGCCGCCTGGTCGTCCACGGCGAGTCGGTCCCCGAGTCCACCACCGAGCTGGCCCGGCTCACCGCCCAGCGGATCACGCTGGCCGTCGAGGCCGACCAGCAGCACAGCGCCGACCGCGAGCGCTGGCTGTGGATGACGTACCTGGCCGAAGCCACCGAGATGTTCTCCAACTCCCTCGACGTGCGGCTCACCGCCGCGATCGTGCCGCAGGTGCTGGTGCCGAGGCTGGGCCGCTGGTGTGCGCTGCACCTGCACGACCAGCGCGGCAGGCTGGAGCTGGCCGCACTGACGCACGAGGACGAGAACGCGCTGGCGGCGCTGCGGGACGAGCTGGGACCGCTGGCCGAGCGCGACGGCGCGCTGTCCGTGCTGCTCGACGACGGCGCGGACGCCGCGGCACTCGGCTCGCCGCTCGACGGCGTGGTGATGCCGCTGCGGGTCGGTGGCCGGGCGATCGGCACGATCAGCGTCGGCAGGCCGGGCCACCGCGCGCACCGCCCGGAAGAGTTGATGATCATCACCGAGCTCACCCGGCGGGCGGCGCAGGCGGTCGACAACGCGCAACGCGACAGCGCGCACGTGGCGACCTCCCAGGCACTGCAGCAGGCACTGCTGCCACGCGCGCTGCCGCAGGCCGAGGGGGTGCGGTTCTCGGCCGCGTACCTGCCGGTCAGTTCGGGCGCGGACGTCGGCGGCGACTTCTACGACGTGCTGACCCTCGGGCCGGACCGGTGGTTCGCGGTGGTCGGCGACGTGTGCGGGAAGGGCCCGAGAGCCGCGGCACGCACGGGGCTCGTGCGGGACGTGCTGCGTGTGCTGCTGCGCGACGGCCAACCGCTCGCCAGGACGTTCGAGCTGCTCAACGAGATGATGCTGGAGGCGGGCGACCCGTCGCAGTTCGCCACGGTCGCGCTCGCGCTGATCACCCGGCAGCACACCGAGCCGGCGTCGGTGGCGGTGGAGCTGGTGCTGGCCGGGCACGAGCAGCCTGCGCTCGTGTACGCCGACGGCAACGTGTCCTACCTCGGCACGCACGGCAGCGCGGTGGGCCTGGTGCGGAAGTTCGCGGTACACCCGACCCGGCACGTCCTGCTGGCCGGCGACACGCTCGTGTTCTACACCGACGGGGTGACCGAGCACCGGCGCGGCGCCGAGCTGTTCGGGCCGGAACGGCTGGCCAAGGCGCTGCGACGGGCCGGCAACCGCACGGCGGACGGCCTGATCACGGCGGTCCGGCAGGCGGTGGAGGACTTTTCGGCCGAAGCACACCGCGATGACATCGCGATGGTGGCGGTGCAGGTCCCCCCTGGTGACGGTGCGCGTTCGCTGGAATAGGCTTCGCGCGTGTCCGACCCTGTCCAGCTGCGGACCGACCGACCGGCGCCGAACTGCGTCGTGCTGTCGGTCGTCGGCGAGATCGACCTGGTCACCGCGCCAGGCCTCGAGACGGCGATCGCCGAGCACGTCGCCGTCGCGCCGTACCTGGTGATCGACCTGTCCGAGGTTACGTTCTTCGGTTCCCTCGGTCTCGCCGCGCTGATGCGCGCGATGAACCAGGCCGAGGAACGCGGCACCCGCCTGCTGCTGGTCGCCGGGCAGCGGGTGCTCCGGACGATGGACCTCACCAAGACCGCTGAACTGTTCAGCGTCTACGACAGTGTTGACGAAGCTTTGCGCTCCAACACGTAAAAGCTTGTCGCACAGGTGTTTTCCGGCCGACGATGGGGTATCCAGCGCGTAATTGACGGCCGCGATGCGTGGGAGTCCGCGATGCTCAGCCACGACGAAGACCGGCACCTCAGGGCGATCGAGCAGTGGTTCGAGCAGTCGGACCCCGAGTTCACCCGGATGCTGCGCAATCACGAGGCCCCGGAACGCAGGCGGCAGCGCAAGGCCGTGCGGGTCGCCATCTACCTGACCGGTGGGCTGCTGTTCGTCATCGGCGCGCTCGCGGCGACCGCGGTCATGATGGTCTTCGGCATCCTGGTGCTGGCGGCGGGAGCCTGCGTGCACATGGCCGCGCGCAGATAGGACCAGAATGGCGGTCATGGATCTTCGCATCATGACCGAGCCACAGCAGGGCGCCACGTACGACACACAGCTCACGCTGGCCAAGGCGGCCGAGTCACTCGGCTTCGACGGCTACTTCCGCTCCGACCACTACCTGCACATGTCGGGGGACGGCATGCCCGGCCCGACCGACGCGTGGGTGACCCTCGGTGCCCTGGCCCGTGAGACGTCCACGATCCGGCTCGGCACCATGCTGACCGCGGGGACGTTCCGGCTGCCCGGCGTGCTCGCCATCCAGGTCGCCCAGGTCGACCAGATGTCGGGCGGCAGGGTCGAGCTGGGCCTTGGCGCCGGCTGGTTCGAGGCCGAGCACCGCGCGTACGGCATCCCGTTCCCGTCCGCCCGCCTCGCTCGGCTGGAGGAGCAGCTGGAGATCGTGACGGGCCTGCTGAACACGCCGCACGGCGCGACGTACAGCTTCGACGGCAAGTACTACCAGCTGACCGACTCGCCCGCGCTGCCGAAGCCCGCGCAGTCCCCGGTCCCGATCATCGTCGGCGGCCTCGGCCACACCCGCACCCCCGCGCTCGCCGGCAGGTACGCGCACGAGTTCAACGTGCCGTTCGCGCCGGTCGCGGACACCGGCGCCCAGTTCGACCGCGTCCGTGCCGCCGCAGGCGACCGTGAGCTGGTGTTCTCGGCCGCGGTTGCCACGTGCATCGGCAAGGACGACGCGGAGGTCGCCCGCCGCGCCGCCGCCATCGGCCGCGACGTCGAGGAGCTGAAAGCCAACGGCGTCGCCGGCACCCCCGAGGAGGCGGTGGAGAAACTCGCCCTGTACGCCAAGGCCGGCGCCACGAGGATCTACCTGCAGATCCTCGACATGAGCGACCTGGACCACCTGGAGCTCATCGCCTCGGAGGTCCGCCCGCACCTGCCATGATTTCGTTGTGAGGACGCGCGCGGCGGTCGGCGACGGGTGGCACGTCGGCATCGTCACTCTGCTGGCGGCGGAGACGACGACGGTCCTCAGCGTGCTCGGCATCGCGGCCGGACGCCACTTCCACACTGGCCGGATGGCGGTGCCAGGCGGGGTCACGTACCTGGTCGCCGCCCCGCCGGCCGGACCCGACGGGGTGACCGCGGCGCTCGTACGGCTCTGCGAACGGTACGACCCACCTGTCGTGGCGCTGGTGGGCGGTGCCGACCCGCCCGATGTGCTGCTCGCCGGTGGGCGCGACCCCGCCGACCGGGCAGTGACCGCTTTCTTCCGGGCCGCCGGAGAACCGGCCACGCTGCCCGGGTTCCGCGGGGGCGCACCGTTCCTGGTCCGGCGTGGCGGAGGTGGTGACGTGGCGCGGTTCTGCGCGAACGCCACCACCCGGCGCGGCACACCCCTTGCGTGGGTGGAGATCCATGGCGTCGTCGGGGACGCCGCCCAGACACTGCGGTACCTGATCCCCTACCTACGGCTGTAGCGTCCCCGCCGCGACCACGAGCACCGCGCGGACCTGGTTGATGATGTCCAGCTGGTTGGTCTCGAACACCGGGTCGGTCAGCTCCGTCGTGTTGGCCGGGTCGAACTGGAGCACCGGTGTGTGCAGGTGGCCGCCGGGGATGGTCAACCCGAGCGCGTCCCGCAGCAGCGTGGTCCGGTAGGCGATCTCGTTGGACAGGTAGTTGCCGCCACCGCCGGCGCGGGCGAGCGAGCCGGGGGTCGGGCCCGTCGGCGACACGACCGGGATGGTCTGGCCCGCCGGGATCTCCGTCACGGACGTGTTGTCGAGCACCGGGAACCGGCCCGTCGGCGCGGCCACGATCGCCGCGAACGGCAGCGTCGTCGGGACGAACTCGGGCGCCGGGGTCACGGTCGGCACGCCGGCGGGGATCGGGATCACGCCCGTGCTCGACAGGTTGTTGTTGTCCGGGAAGCCGCCCCGCCACCGGCCGTTGTAGCGCTCCACGTCGAAGCGCCCGACGCGGCCCTGGCTGACCGTGGTGAACATGTCGATCCGGCCGAGCCACGGCTGGAACGTCCGCTCCACGACCCCGGCCGCGAACGGGTCCCACATCACCGGGAACATCGCGGTCTCGATCCGCGCCGGGCCGGCCGCGGTGTCGACCACCGTGCCGTCCAGGGCCAGCGCGGTCACGCCGGACGGGTTGCTGCGGCGGATGTCCAGGTCCAGCTGGAACGGGTCGAAGCCGCTCACGAGGATCCGCTTGACGCCGGGCTGATAGCTGATCGAGTCCTGGCCGCGGGACGACCGCTCCAGGGCGTCAACCAGCGCCGCGCGGTCGGCCGGGCTCAGCGGGAACGACGGCGTCCACTGCCGCAACGCCCTGGTCAGCTGCAGACGGGCCCAGTAGAGCGGCCGGTCGTCGGTCACCGGGAGTGTGCCCGCCGGCAGGCGGCCCTGGGCCCGCGCCACCGCGGTCTCCCACAGCACGCGGCCCTGCGCCCGGATCGCCGCCGTCGCGACGCGGGTGTTCGGCAGCAGGCACAGCGACGGCGTGAACACGCGCTCGAAGCGGTCGAAACCGCTGCGGGACAGGACTTCCGCGGGTTTGGGCAGTGCGAGCCGTTGTTCTTCGACGGTGAGTGGCGCGGTGGGGTCCGCGCAGGTGGGCGTCTGCGCGGACGCGGTGACGGTGGGAACGAGCGTGCCGGCCAAGCCGAGCAGGGCGGCCGCGAGCAGGGTGCGGGCTCTCATCCGGCCATCCTGCGAGAGCGGGACGCACCCGGCAAGGTTTCGGCGCGCCGCCACGTTTCCCAGCCGTTCACACCCCATACTTGATCGACAACTCAAGGGAGGGGACGCGCCGATGATGGGCCGCACGCACGCGCTGACCGGGTGGTGCGCGGGGCTTGGTGTTTCACAGTTCGTCGGCGCGACGGCGATCCACCAGGCGGTGTTGTTCGCGGTCACGACCGCGGGGTTCGCGCTGCTCCCCGACCTCGACCACCCGCACGCCCGTGCGTCGAAGCTGCTCGGCCCGTTCTCCCGTGCGCTCTCGTGGCTGCTGCGGCATGCCTCCGCCGCGATCTACCAGATCACCAAGGGGCCACGCGACGAGAAACGCAAGGGCACCCACCGACACCTGTCCCACACTGTGCTGTTCGCGGTCGGGCTCGGTTTGGCCGCGAGTGCCGGCACCGAGGCGGGCGGCCCGTACGCGGTCGCCGCGGTCGCGGTGCTGGGGCTGCTGCTCGCGGAGGACGCGCTCGGCGACTGGATGCTGATCGTGTCCGCGGCGGGGGTGGTGTGGTGGCTCAACCAGGCAGGCCCCGACCCGTTGGCCGACCTCGGGCACATGTCCGGAATGCTCGGCATCGCGGTCGCGGTCGGGTGCTTCACCCACTGCCTCGGCGACGCGATCACCGAGTCGGGCTGCCCGTTCCTGTTCCCTATCCCCATCGCCGGTGAGACGTGGTACGAGCTGCGTCCGCCGAAGCCGTTGCGCCTGCGCACCGGGAAGAAGGTCGAGCGACTGGTGGTGTTCCCGCTGTTCGTCGTCGTGGGAATCCTGCTGATCCCCGGCGCGTGGCAGTTCGGCGCGGACCTCGTGACGCAGATGTTCGAGCCCCCAGCGGCGGCGGCGCAGTGACATGGCCTCGCCTCCGCTCGGCGTTCGCGGGCCTTTGACCCGGCGTCTTCCCTCCTGCGCGCGGAGATCCCCTGGGCTCCTTCGTCGCGCAGAGGATCTCCGTGCTCGTCAGTCCAGACGCCGGCGGCCCGCTCAGCTCCTGTAGGTCATGGTCACTGTGCAACTCTGGTCTGGTGACGACATTCGCGAAGAAGCGTGCGTTGGTGGTGCGTGGCGGCTGGGAGGGCCACGACCCGATCGCGACGACTGACCGGTATGCGAAGTTCCTGTCCACCGAAAGTTACGAGGTGTCCACGGCGGACTCGCTGGACGCCTATCTCGACGATCTGTCCGACGTGGACCTGATCGTCCAGTGCTGGACCATGGGCGAGATCTCCAGGGAGCAGTTCGACGGGCTGGCGGCGGCCGTGCGGGCCGGCACCGGGTTCGGCGGCTGGCACGGCGGCATCGTGGACGCGTTCCGCGACCAGCCGGGCTACCACCTGCTGACCGGCGGCCAGTTCGTCCACCACCACACAGACTTCGTGCGGTACACAGTGGATCCGGTCGGGTCGCATCCGATCGTGGCCGGTCTCGGGTCGTTCGAGGTGCACAGCGAGCAGTACTACCTGCACGCCGACCCCGGCAACGAGGTGCTGGCGACGACCGCGTACCTGCCGGACCCGGACCGCCCGGAGATCGGGACACCGACGATGCCGGTGACGTGGGTGCGGGAACACGGCGCGGGGCGGGTGTTCGTGACGACCATCGGGCACCGGATGGCGGACCTCGAACTGCCGGCCGTCGACGAGATGATCAGGAGGGGGCTGCGGTGGGCGACGCGCTGAGGGTCGGGATGGTCGGCATCGGCAACATCAGCGGGCAGTACGTGGACACGCTGCCCCGGCTGCCGGGAGTCGCGCTGGTCGCGGCGGCGGACCTGGACCCCGCACGGCAGGTGCCGGGTGTGCGGATGCTGACGCCGGCGGAGCTGTACGAGTCCTCCGACGTCGACCTGGTGCTGAACCTGACCGTGCCGCAGGCGCACGCGACGGTCTCCTTGTCGGCCATCGCGGCCGGAAAGCACGTGTACAGCGAGAAACCACTCGCCTTGTCCACTGTAGAGGGTCAAGAGGTGCTGTCCGCGGCCACGGCGGCCGGGGTGCGGGTCGGCTGCGCGCCGGACACCGTGCTGGGCACCGGCACGCAGACCGCCCGCCAGTGCGTCGACTCCGGCATGATCGGCGAACCGGTCGCGGCGACGGCGTTCATGGTGACCCCGGGCCACGAGCTGTGGCACCCGGCACCGGAGTTCTACTACCAGCCCGGCGGCGGCCCACTGTTCGACATGGGCCCGTACTACCTGACGGCGCTGGTCACGCTGCTGGGCCCGGTGCGGCGTGTGACAGGCCTTGCCTCGACGCCCCAGGCGTCCCGGGTGATCGGCAGCGGCCCCCGCGCGGGCACCCGGTTCCCGGTCACCGTCCCCACCCACATCACCGGCACGCTCGAACACGAGAACGGCGCACTCACCACCTTGCTGATGAGCTTCGACGTGTGGGCGGCCACCCTCCCCCGCATCGAGGTGTACGGCACGGCCGGCTCCCTGTCGGTCCCGGACCCGAACAACTTCGACGGCGAAGTCCGCGTCTACACCCCAGAATCCCCCACGTGGCAACCAGTCCCGCCGTCAGCGGGCCACCGCGACGCGGGCCGGGGCACGGGCGTCGCGGACCTGGCCGCAGCACTGAGAACCAACACGGACCACCGCGCGAACGGCACCCTGGCCTACCACGTACTGGACATCATGGAATCCCTACTGCGCGCCACAGAAACCGCCCAGACACAACAGGTAGCGAGCACCACCCCGCGCCCAACCCCAGTCCCGTAACTCGCGTGTCCAACACCCAGCACCCGCGTGTCCAACACTCAGGACCCGCGAGTTCAACAAACCGGCTGACCGCTCGGTAAGCGGATTTGTTGAACTCAGCGGTCCACTTTTTTGTTGGACACGCGGGTCTGGCGTGTTGGACACGCGCGGGTTAGAGCTGGGCTGGTTCCGGGTTGGCTATGCGTAGGGCTTCTACCAGGTCTCGGTAGAGGGTGTCGGTGGTCAGTAGGTGGGCGTGGGTGCCCTGTGCTCGGATCTGGCCGGACTCCATGACCACGATCGTGTCCGCGTCGATGACCGTGGACAGGCGGTGCGCCACCGTGATCACCGCGCCTTCGGCGGCGCGGCGGCGGATGCAGTCGTGGACGGCGTTCTCGGTCAGGCCGTCGACCTGTGCGGTGGCCTCGTCGAGCAGCAGCACGTCCGGCGTGCGCAGGATCGCCCTGGCCAGCGCGATTCGCTGCCGCTCCCCTCCTGACACCGAGGTCGACGACAGCGGTGTGTCCAGGCCCTCGGCCAGCGAGTCGACCTTGTCCGTCAGCCGGACCTCCGCCAGTGCGCGGCGGAGTTCCTCCTCCGTGGCGTCCGGGTGGGTGAAGAGCAGGTTGTCGCGGATCGTCCCGGGCACGATCGGCGTCTCCTGCTCGACGTACGCGAGCCGGGACCGCACCGCCGAGTACGTCTGCTCCGCGTACGGCTGCCCGTCCACCATCAGCGTGCCCGACGACGGCTCCAGGAACCGCATGACCAGCGACAGCAACGTGGTCTTGCCCGCGCCGGACGGCCCGACGAGCGCGATGTGGCCACGCCGCGGGATCGCGAGCGACACGTCCCGCAGCGCCGGCTCTCCGCCGTACCCGGCCGTCACCCCACGCAGCTCCAACACGGGCCCACCGGACGAGGCACCAGCGGACGACGCCACCGGCGCGTCCGTCTCCACCTCGAGTGCCTCGATCTCCCGGATCCGGCCGGCCGCCGCGATACCGGACTGCAGCGCGGTCATGTTCTGGCTCAGCTCCATGATCGGCTCCATCAGCCCGAACGCGTACAGCAGGAACGCGATCAGGCTCGACACCTCGAGCATTCCCTCGCTGACCCGCCATGCCCCGACGCCGAGGACCAGCACGATCGCCATCTGGACGCCGCCCCACGCCAGCACCCAGGCGATCGCCTGCCGGCGCACCGCGCGCACGCCGTGTTCGGCCGCCGTGTGCGCGTCGGCCATGACCCGCTCGGTCTGCCGCTCCTCCGCGCGGCTCGCCTTCACCGTGCGGATCGCCCGCAGCGCGCCCTCCAGTACACCGCCGAGCTTTCCCACCCGTTCCTGCACCTTCTCCTGCTCCTTCGCGATGCCCGGCATCAGCAGCGCGAACAGGAGGACCACCACGACCACCGCTCCGACCGTGGTCAGCAGCAGCACCGTGTCGAGCACCCCCATCAGCACGAGCGTGCCGACGAGCATCACCATCCCGTTGATCAGCCCGATCACGCTCGAGGCCGCCGCCTCCCGCAGCAGCACGGTGTCCGAGGTGACCCTGGTGACCAACTCCCCCACCGGTCTCCCGGTCACGGCCGGCACGGTCGCACGGAAGAACCGCCGCACCAGCGACTCGCGCGCTCGCAGCACCACCCGCTCGCCGACCGCGCCAAGCAGGATCCACTGCGTCAGGAAGATCACCGCGCCCACCACCATGAGCGCCAGCAAGGCGAGAACCGGGCCGAGCAGTGATCCGGACGAGCCGAGCGAGTCGAGCACCCACTTGGTCACCATCGGAGTCGCGAGCCCGGCCGAGGAACCGAGCAGCGCCAGCACGAGTCCCCCGGCCAGCGCCCCCTTGTGTGGCCGCGCGAACGACCACAGCACCTTCAGTCGTGGAGTATCCATGGTTCTCAATGGAACATACATGTTCCAAAACTGTCAATCTAGTTCCGTATTGGTCGGCGCGGTACGGTACGCGTATGACGGCGGTGGAGACGGGTGTGCGGGCGCGGACCCGGCGCGCGATCCTGGACGCGGCGATCGAGAGGCTGACCAAGCAGCCCAACGCATCCCTCGCCGACATCGCGGCCGCGGCGAACGTCGGCCGCACCACCGTGCACCGCTACTTCCCCGAGCGCGCCGACCTCATCGACGCGATCAGCGCCGACGCACTCGAGAAGGTCGCCCACGCCACCTCGAGGGCACGAACCGACGAGGGCACGGCAACGGCGGCGCTGACGCGGCTGTGTCAGGAGTACTTCGAGTTCGGCGACCTGTTCATGCTGATCTTCACCATGCCCGACCTGCTCACCCGCGAGGAGTGGCAGGAGGAGAGCGAGGACGACCGGAGGCTGCTGCGCCTGATCGAGCGCGGGCACGGGGAAGGCACGATCGACGCGGACATGCCGGCCGCGTGGGTGCAGAGTTTGCTGTGGAGCGTGCTGTACACGGCGTGGGAGCAGGTCCGCGAGGCACGCATGCCGAAACACGAGGCGCTCACACTGTGCCTGCGCACGGTCGCGAAGGCCGTCACTCCCTAGGTGCTGGGACCACGGCGCGAACGGCGCGGTCCCCGGCGAACCTTCGCGGTCACGGTTCTAACCCAGGTCCGCCAGTGCTGCCTCGATCGTGCGGTGGAACGTCGGGTAGGCGTAGATCATCTGGCGGAGCAGCTTCGTGGGCACCTCGGCGTGCACGGCGACGACGAGCGCGCCGAGCACCTCGCCGCCGGCGGGACCGACGGACGTGGCGCCGACGAGCACCCCGCGGTCCGCGTCCTCGACGAGCTTGACGAACCCGCTGTTGCCGACCTTGTGGATGAAGCCCCGCGACGAGCCGGAGACCTTGGCGACCCCGGTGCGGACGTTCAGCCCCTTCTGCCGGGCGGCCGCCTCGGACAGGCCGACCGAGCCGACCTCCGGGTCGGTGAACGTCACGCGCGGGACGGCGCGGTAGTCGGCGGTCTCCGCGTCTTCCTCGCCCAGGATGTCGGCGGCGGCGATCCGCGCCTGGTAGATGGACATGTGCGTGAACGCGCCGTGCCCGGTGATGTCGCCGATGGCCCACAGGCCGTCCGCGGCACGCATGCGCTCGTCGACCGTGACACCGCGGGCGCTCTCGTCGAGCCCGACGGCGCCGACGCCGAGTGCCTTCATGTCCGTGCGCCGGCCGGCGGCGACGAGCATCCGGTCGGCGGTGACGACCTCGCCGTTGTCGAGCTTGACCTGGAACTGGCCGGTCTCGTAACTGACGCGGGCCGCGGACAGCCCGGTGCGGACGGTGAGGCCCTCCTCCTCGAAGGCACCGGCGAGCAGCTCACCGGCCTCGGGCTCGTCGGCGGGCAGGAGCCGGTTCGCGTGCTGGACGATCGTGACGGTCGAGCCGAACCTGGCGAAGACCTGCGCGAGCTCACAGCCGACCGGCCCGCCGCCGAGCACGACCAGCGAGCCGGGCACCTCCTCGACGGCGACCGCGTCGCGGTTGGTCCAGTAGGGCGTCTCGGCGAGCCCGTCGATCGGCGGCACGGCCGGGTCGGTGCCGGTGTTGAGCACGACGCCACGCCGCGCGGTGATGACCTGCTCCGTGCCGTCCGGCCGGGCGACGGTGACCTCGCGCGGCGCGGTGAGCCGGGCCCACCCTCGGACGAACCGGCCGCCGGCGCTCTCCAGCCGCTCGACGGCGACGCGGTCGTCCCAGTTGTCGGTGATCTCGTCGCGGATCCGGTTGGCGACGAGCGCCCAGTCGGGGGTGACGTCGGCGGCGCCGGCCAGCGCGGGGACGCGGCGTGCCTCGCCGAGCGCGTCGGTGGCGCGGATCATCGCCTTGGTGGGGATGCACGCGTAGTAGGGGCACTCACCCCCGACGAGCCGTCCGTCCACACCGACGACCTCCAGCCCAGCGCGGGCGAGCCGGGCACCAATGTCCTCTCCGCCGGGGCCCAACCCGACCACGACCACATCGACCTCGGTACCCGGCATCAACGATCACTCCCAGCGGACAAAGTTGGCGACGCGGCGTTGACGATGCCGTATCGGGCACCGGTCCGGCTAGTCGGCACGCCCTTCGGTCGGTCTCGGCCTCACGGCACCAGCACCGCCGCGCCCGTCACCCGCCCTTCGGCCAGGTCGAGCAACGCGCGGTCGGCCGTCGCAAGCGGATAGTCCGTTGTAGACACTCGGAGGCGGTGGCGGCCGGCCAGCGCCAGGAACTCCCTGGCCTGGGCGCGGGTGTTCGACGTGACGCTGCGCAGCTGCCGGTCCTGGAACAGGTGGCGCTGGTAGTTGAGCGTCGGCACGTCCGTCAGGTGGATGCCTGCCAGCGCGAGCGTGCCGCCCCGGTCGAGGGCGGCCAGCGCACGTGGCACCAACGTGCCGGCCGGCGCGAAGATGATCGCCGAGTCCAGTGGCTCCGGCGGTTCCTCCGCCGAGGCCGAGGCGGCGCCGAGGGACAGCGCGAGCGTCCGCGCGGACGGGCTCCGCGTCACCACGTGCACCGTCGCGCCCTGTGCCAGCGCGACCTGTGCGGCCAGGTGCGCGCTCGCGCCGAACCCGTAGACCCCCAGCCGGCCACCTTCCGGCACCGCCGCGCGCAGCAGTGCGTGGTACCCGATGATCCCCGCGCACAGCAGCGGCGCCAGCTCGCTGTGCGAGTAGCCGGCCGGCAGCGGCAACGCGTACGCCGCTGGGACGACCGCGTACTCCGCGTACCCGCCGTCGTCGTCCCACCCGGTGTACCGCGACGACGGGCACAGGTTCTCCCGGCCACGTACACAGAAACGGCAGGTTCCGCACGTGTGTCGCAGCCACGCGATGCCGACGAGGTCACCGGCGGCGAACTCGCCGGCCGCCCGCTCGACGATCCCGACCACCTCGTGCCCCGGCACGACACCCGGCCGGTGGACGGGCAGATCGCCTTCCGCCACATGGAGATCCGTTCGGCAGACCCCGCAGGCGACCATTCGGACCAGCAGGTCCCCCCGAGCGGGCTCCGGCACCGGCATGTCCCGCTGTGTCAACGGACCGCTCGCCGCGGGCCCCGGCCGTTCGACTCGCCACGCACGCATCCGCCCACGGTAGGCCAAAATCCGCGCGGCGCGCTGCTCGCTATCCTCTGGCGGATGATCGAGATCCTGGACAACCTCCGCCTACTCACAAGACCTCACCTCGATCCACGCACGCTGAGTCTCGCCGGGGTTCCCTTCGGCGCGAAAGCCAGCGACAACATCGATCGCCACAAGATCACCGAAGTCATCTCGCCGATCGTGCACCGCACCGCCAACCGTCGCGGTGCCGAGCCCGAGTTCTACGACCGGGAAGGTAGGCGCCTGACGTTCGGCGACCTGATCGACGACGTCTTCGACGGCGAGGGCATGGTGCACTTCGCCGACCGGACCAGCTACAAGATCGTCAATGGCCGGGTCGTCGGGTTCGCACTGTACGGCGCCGAGAAGGGCTACCTGTCCCAGTTCGGTTTCCTGAAGTCCTACAACGACTTTCTCGAGCTGTTCGGGCGCCCCGACCTGGTCGAGGAGCACACCGACCTCGGTGAGCTGATGGGATACCGCAACTACTACTGGTACAGCAGCAAGCAGGCCTACTGGGACAGCTGGGACGAACAGCTGACGCTGGTGAACCTTGGTGCGTACAACGGCAACACCCGACCGAACAAGACCGCGCGATGACACACCTGGGGCTGGTCGCGCTCCTCGTCCGCGACTACGACGAGGCGATCGAGTTCTTCACGCGAGCGCTCGGGTTCGTCCTGCGCGAGGACACCGACCAGGGCGGCGGCAAGCGCTGGGTGGTCGTCGACCCGCCCGGCGGCCAGACCGGGCTGCTGTTCGCCCGCGCGGTGGGGCCGGAGCAGGAGGCACGGGTCGGCGACCAGCACGGCGGCCGCGTCGGGTTCTTCCTGAACGTCGACGACTTCACGACCGCGCACGACCACATGACGCGGGCCGGCGTCCGGTTCGAAGCGGAGCCGAGGAACGAGATCTACGGCACGGTGGCCGTGTTCCTGGACCTCTACGGCAACCGGTGGGACCTGCTCCAGCTCACTTGACCCCGACGCGGGCGATGATCGCCGCGGTGTCCACTCCGGACGGCAGAGTGCCGAACGCGACGCCCCAGTCGCCGTCAAGGCGGGAGGCGCAGAACGCGTCCGCGACCGCCGGGTGTCCATGCCGGACCAGCAGGGATCCCTGGAGTGTCAACGCCATCCGCTCCACGAGCCGGCGCGCACTGGCCTGGTCGGGGCCTTCGGCCAACCGCTTGCGCAGGTCGGCGACGGCCGCGTCGAGCCGGGCGTCCGCGCCGGCAGCCGCGTCCAGTTCGGCCATGAACGCCTCCGTGCCGCCGGATGCCATGGCACGCAACACATCCAGCGCGGCCACGTTGCCCGAACCCTCCCAGATGGAGTTCAGCGGCGCGTCCCGGTACAGCCGCGGCATGCCCGAGTCCTCGACGTACCCGTTGCCGCCCAGGCATTCCAGCGCCTCGTTCGCGTGCGTCGCCGCCCGCTTGCACACCCAGTACTTGCTGACCGCGAGGCCCAGCCTGCGGAACGCGGCCTCGGACTCGTCGCCGGCGAACGCCCGGTCAGTCGCACCGGCGAGCCGCATCATGAGCATCGTGGCGGCCTCGGACTCGATGGCCAGGTCCGCGAGCACGCTTGCCATCAGCGGCGCGTCGACGAGATAGCCGCCGAACGCCTGCCGGTGGGTCGTGTGGTGGACGGCCTGCACGACGCCGAGCCGCATGCCGGCCGCCGCGCCGATCACGCAGTCGAGCCGGGTCATGTTGACCATCTGGATTATCGTGCGGACGCCGTGGCCCTCCTCGCCGACCAGCCACGCGACCGCCTCGTCGTACTCCACCTCCGACGACGCGTTGGACCTGTTGCCGAGCTTGTCCTTCAGGCGCTGCAGGTGCATGCGGTTGCGGGTGCCGTCCGGCAGGACCCGGGGCAGCAGGAAGCACGACAGCCCGCCCGGCGCCTGCGCGAGCACCAGGAAGAGGTCGCACATCGGCGCGGACGTGAACCACTTGTGCCCGGTGAGCAGGTAGGTGCCGTCCGCCTGCCGCACGGCTCGGGTGGTGTTGGCGCGGACGTCCGAGCCGCCCTGCTTCTCGGTCATCGACATGCCGGCGGTCAGGCCGCGCTTGGTCTCCGGCGGACGCGGGCCCGGGTCGTACACGCGGGTGGCGAGCAGTGGCTCGTACCGCGCGGCCAGTTCCGCGTTGTGCCGCAGCGCCGGGACCACCGCGTAGGTCATGGAGATCGGGCAGCCGTGACCGGCCTCGGCCTGCGACCACGTGTAGAAGGCGGCGGTCCTGGCGACGTGCGCGCCTGGCCGGGAGTCCCGCCACGCCGCGGCGTGCATGCCGTGGCCGACCGCGACCGTCATCAGCTCGTGGTAGGCGGGGTGGTACTCGACCTCGTCGATCCGGTTGCCGTAGCGGTCGTGCGTGCGCAGGACCGGCGGGTAGGCGTTGGCGAGCCGTCCCCACTCCTGAGCCTGCTCGCCGCCCGCGAGCCGCCCCAGCTCGTGAAGGTCCGCCTCGCCCCAGCCCGCGTCGTACCGGTGCAGACCGTCGAGAAGGGCCGCGTCCGCGGCCACGTCGTGCCCGACGAGCGGCGGGACCTGGTTGGTGACCACATGGGTAGCCGGCATGCCGTTGATGTTACATTTCTTGGACACGCGAAGCTAGACCGTAAGGCAGGGTGATGGTTGCGGGACTGCGACCGCTGACGGCACGCTCGGCGGTGCTCAGCACGTTGCTGGGCGCCCATCCGCCACGCCTGCCCGCACGAAGCCTGGTCCGGGTCGGTGAGCTTTTCGGCATCGCGGAGGGCACGATCCGGGTGGCACTGTCCCGCATGGTCGCGGCAGGCGAGCTGACCCAGGTGAACGGCGACTACCAGCTGACCCGTCGGTTGCGGGCGCGTCAGGCCCGTCAGGACCAGAGCCGCTACCCGTCGGTGCGGCCGTGGGACGGCGAGTGGGAGATCGCGGTGGTGACGGCCGCGCGCCGCTCCCCCACCGAACGCACCGCATTCCGCACGGCCATGACCGAGCTGCGACTGGCCGAACTCCGCGAGGGCACCTGGCTGCGCCCGGCGAACCTGTCCCGGGAGCGGCCGGCGCTGGTGACCGAGCAGTGCACCTTCCTGGTCGGCCGCCCCGAGACGGCAGGGCTCGCGGAGACGCTGTGGGACCTGCCCGGCTGGGCGGGACGAGCACGGGAGCTGGACGCCGCACTGGACGAGGCGGCGGACCTGGCGTCGAGCTTCATCCTGGCGGCGGCGGTCCTGCGCCACTTCCTGGCCGACCCGTTGCTGCCGGAGGAGCTGCTGCCCAAGAACTGGCCGGGCAATCGCTTGCGCATCCGCTACGACGAGTTCGACGACCGCTTCCGCAAGACCCTCGCCACCCAACTGGACATCGACCCGATCTAGTCGCACAACCCCTGAGCGGGCCGCCGGGTCAAGGCCGACAAACGCCGACCGACAGCGAGGCCGTGACGTCGAGCGGAGCGAGGCCACGTCCCTGAGCGGGCCGCCGGCGTCTGGACTGACGAGCACGGAGATTCCCTGCGCGACGAAGGAGCCCAGGGGATCTGCGCGCGCAGGAGGGAAGACGCCGGATTGAGGCCCGCGAAGCGCCGAGCGGAGCGAGGCCATGTCACAGTGACTGTGTGCTGATCCGTGCTGCCCGCCCCGATGAGGCCGGCTTTCTCAGCGACCTCGCTGTCCGAGCGAAGGGGCACTGGGGTTACGACGCCGCCTTCCTCCGGGCCTGCCGGGTACAGCTGGCCGTCCGGCCAGAGGACGTGGCCGAGCGCCGCGTGACCGTGGCCGAAGAGGACGGCGCGGTCGTCGGGTTCTACGCCCTCGAAGGGGAGCCGCCCGCCGGCGTGCTCGACCTGATGTTCGTCGAGCCCGACCACATTGGTCGCGGGATCGGGCGGCGGCTGTGGGCACACGTCGTGGACACCGCGCGTGGCGTCGGGCTCACCTCGTTCAGCCTCGACTCCGACCCGTTCGCCGAGCCGTTCTACCTCACGATGGGCGCCGTCCGGGTCGGCACCAGCCCGTCGGCGGTGCGGCCGGGACGGGAACTGCCCCGTCTTACGTTCACTGTGCCGAGCAGCTGAGCCCTGGTTTCGGTAGCGTGCAGAGCGTGATAGGGCTGCCTGACCACATCACCGCCTGTCTGTTCGATCTCGACGGTGTCCTCACCGGCACCGCCGCGCTGCACCGTGCCGCGTGGAAAGAGACGTTCGACCCGTTGCTGGCCGAATACGGGCAGGAGCCGTTCACGGAGGCGGACTACCTCAACCACGTCGACGGGCGGCCGCGGTTCGACGGAGTGCGTGCGTTCCTCTCCTCCCGCGGCATCGAACTGCCCGAGGGGCCGCCGGACGCGCCACCGGGCGACGACACCATCCAGGCCGTCGGCAACCGCAAGAACGAGCGGGTCCAGCAGATCATCGTGGAGCAGGGTGTGAACCCCTACCCCGGCTCGGTGCGCTTCCTCGAGGAAGCGAAGAAGGCGGGGCTGCGGATCGGCGTCGTCACCTCCTCCGCCAACGGTGAGTCCGTGCTCGACGCCGCCGACCTGTCGAAGTTCGTCGAGGCCAGGATCGACGGCGTCGTGATCGCCGAGCGCAAGCTCAAGGGCAAGCCGGCGCCCGACTCCTTCCTCGCCGGCGCCAAGGCGCTGAACACCGCGCCCGGCAACGCCGCCGTGTTCGAGGACGCACTGTCCGGTGTGCAGGCCGGGAAGGCCGGACATTTCGGCTACGTGGTCGGGGTGAACCGGGCCGACCAGGCCGAGGAACTACGCGCGCACGGCGCGGACGTGGTGGTCGACGATCTCGCGGAGTTGCTGTGAGCGCAGCTTGCGGAGCGTTCCGGCGCCACGGAGCGGATGAGGGGGCGTCATGAGCCACGGGTTTCAGGTAGCGCCTTGGGAACTGCGCTGGATCTCGCTCGACCTCGGGGCGCTGGAGCGCACCGAGTCGATCTTCGCACTGTCCAACGGGCACATCGGCATGCGCGGCACGCTCGAGGACGGTGAGCCGCGCGGCCTGCCGGGCACGTACCTCAACGGCTTCTACGAGCAGCACCCGCTCCCCTACGCCGAGGCCGGCTACGGCTACCCGGAGGACGGCCAGACGGTCGTCAACGTGACCGACGGCAAGGTCATCCGGTTGTTGGTGCAGGACGAGCCGCTGGACATGCGGTACGGCCGCGCGCTCGAGCACCACCGTGTCCTCGACTTCCGCTCCGGAACGCTGCGTCGCGACACCGTGTGGGAGTCGCCGACCGGGCGCCGCGTGCGGGTGCGGTCCGAGCGGCTGGTGTCGTTCACGCAACGCGCGGTCGCCGCGATCCGCTACGAGGTCGAGCCGCTCGACGGTGGCGTGCAGCTCGTCGTGCAGTCCGACCTGCTCGCCAACGAGCCGATCCAGTCCGCGTCCAAGGACCCGCGCGTGGCCGCCACGCTGGACGCGCCGCTGGCCGCCGAGCACGCCGCGGCCCAGGGCTACCACGCGGTCCTCGTGCACCAGACCCGCAGGTCGAAGCTGCGTGTCGCCGCCGCGATGGACCACGAGATCCACACCGAGGACGGGCTGCGCTGCGAGATCCACGCTGAGGACGACCTCGCCCGGCTCACCGCCGCGGTCGACGTGGCGGGCGGCTCGAAGCTGACTCTCGTGAAGTACATGGGCTACGGCTGGTCGGCCCGCCGGTCCGCGCCTGCGTTGCGCGCACAGGTCGACGCCGCGCTCTCTGGCGCCATGCAGACCGGTTGGGACGGTCTGATCGCCGAACAACGCGCGTACCTTGACGACTTCTGGGCCACGGCGGACGTCGAGATCGAGGGTGACGACGAGCTGCAGCAGGCGGTGCGCTTCGCGTTGTTCCACATCCTGCAGGCCGGTGCCCGCGGGGAGAGCAGGGCGATCCCCGCGAAGGGCCTCACCGGCCCCGGCTACGACGGACATTCCTTCTGGGACAGTGAAACCTTCGTGCTGCCGGTCCTCACGTACACGGTGCCCGAGTCGGCGAGGGACGCGCTGCGCTGGCGTCATTCCACTGTGGACAAGGCGAAGGAACGTGCGGACGCGTTGGGGCTCAAGGGCGCCGCGTTCCCGTGGCGGTCCATCGACGGCGCCGAGTGCTCGGCGTACTGGCCGGCCGGCACGGCGGCGTTCCACGTGTCCGCGGACGTGTCCGACGCGGTCGTGCGGTACCTGGCCGCGACGGACGACGTCGACTTCGAACGCGACCACGCCACGGAGCTGCTGGTGGAGACCGCCCGCCTGTGGTCGTCGCTCGGCCACCACGACCTGCACGGCGGCTTCCGCATCGACGGCGTCACCGGCCCGGACGAGTACTCGGCGGTTGTGGACAACAACGTCTACACAAACCTGATGGCGCAACGAAACCTGCGCGAGGCAGCGGCCGTCTGCGAACGACAGCCGGACGCCGCGGCGTCGCTCGGCGTGGACGCGGCGGAGATCGCGGCGTGGCGCGAGGCGGCCGCGAAGATGGTCGTGCCGTACGACGAGGTCCTCGGCGTACACCCGCAGTCGGAACGGTTCACAGAGCACGCGGTGTGGGACTTCGAGAACACACCGGCGGAGAACTACCCGCTGCTGCTGCACTATCCGTACTTCGACCTCTATCGCAAGCAGGTCGTGAAGCAGGCGGACCTGGTGATGGCGATGTACACGCGGGGCGACGCGTTCACGCCAGAACAGAAGATCCGCAACGTCGACTACTACGAGCCGCTGACCGTGCGGGACTCGTCGCTGTCGGCGTGCGTGCAGGCGGTACTGGCGGCGGAGGTGGGCTACCTCGACCTGGCGTACGACTACTTCGCCGAGGCAGCGTTGACAGACCTGCACGACCTACACACGAACGTACGCAACGGCCTGCACATCGCGTCACTGGCGGGCGCGTGGACGGTGGCGGTGGCGGGGTTCGGCGGCATGCGCGACCACGACCAGTCACTGGCCTTCACACCCCGCCTACCAAAAGCCCTGAAGCGACTGGCATTCCGCCTGACCTACCGGGAAAGCCGCTTCGCGGTGGAAATCGACCAGGACGGCGCCAGCTACACACTGCTCGACGGTCCGGACCTGACGGTCCGCCACCACGGCGAGGAACTGACACTGACCAAGGGCACCCCAGAGTGGCGCCGCATCGCGACCCTGACCCCTCGCGACGCGCCGACCCAGCCGGCGGGCCGAGCACCACACCGCCGAGTACCGAAGTTCGCCACCCGCCAGGACTGACACCCGCCCCGGCCCCGGGCTCGATGGGTGCACGAGTGTCCCTTTCGCTCGGACTCGTCGTCGAAAGTTGTCCACAGGGGCCGCGACCAGGGGTTTTGTCTCTGCCGGTTGGTACGATGGCCTCGGGGTGGCCCCCCGGGTATGGGTGGGGGATGCCTACGCAACCATCTGTGTTGGCGTTGATCATGAACGGCTCGTTCGGGGCGAGGGCTGTCCTGAGCGTGCCGTTCGGGACGCGTCTCGGGGACGTTGCTTGGCCGGTCTCGCGGCACGACACGGTCGTCGCGGGCGGTTCGGAGCCCGTGGCCGGTTCCCGGATGTCCCGAAGGGCACCCTCAAAGACATCAGCCACCGGCGGGCGGCGCAACGCAAGGCGTCTTGCCCGCGTGGGGATTCCTCCGCAACCATCTGGGTTGGCGTTGATCAACGAGCGCGCGTTGTGCCCTGAGGCTGGCCTTGCTTGGAAGGCGCGTCCGGCCTTTCCGCACGCGCCTTCCGGGTGCGGCTGCCCGCCGCTTCGCACCCAGACGCGGCGGCCAGCCTTGGCTCGGGCGCCCTGGAAGGCGTTCCGGGGGTCGGTCGAAACGTCTTCCAGGGCTGTTTTGGGAGATCCCGAGTCGATGTGTGCGGCAGCTACAGAACCACCACTTCTCTCGTGCCGTCCGTGCCGGTGAGGAGGAGTTGTTCGCCACGTTCCCGTACGGCGCGGTACACGAAGTCCCCATAACCGACCAGGCGGCGCAGTGCCTCGGTGAGCGTCACACCCTCGAGCTCGATCACGAGCTCCAGTGCACGGACCGTGTCCGGCGAGATGGCGACGTTGATGCGTCTCGGCTCAGCGGCGAGGCCGCTTTGGGGATCTTCCTCGACGTCCGCGCGGTTGACCGGCATGACCATCACTTCCTGCCTTGTCCGCTCAGGTCTGTCCAGTTTCCCACGGTGCATACACTTAAGCAACAGCGATTGACCACGCAATTGACGTTGTTTATGTGGCACACTGGAGTTACCCTGCTCTAGAGAGTGATGTTCGCAATGCGAACGCCCCACGAAGGACGGCGTCAGTCATGAGGGACACCAGGACGCCCCGCGAGAACGAGCCCCGGCGCGGCCGAGCCCGGGATGACGAGTCCCGGGCGGAGAACACCTGGTACGAGGAGTGCGCGCGACGGCCGGTCGACGAACCGCTGATCGCGACGATCCCGCTGCCGGACGGGCAATGATGCGCCGGCCTCGGCGCCGGCCACGCACCCCGTCCGGCGCCGAGGTGACCGACGACGGGACCTGGGTCGACCGGTCGACGCCCGGCAACCGGGAGCTGATCGCCCGCGGCAAGGAGCTGGAACTGCGCGAGCGACAGGCCGAGCTCGAGGCGAGGAGCGCCGCGCGGCGACACTACTTGCGGATGCAGAAGTGGGTGCTGCTCGGAGTCGGCGCGTTGATCCTGCTGACGCTGCTGGCACTGCTGATCGGCCTGTGGGCCGGCGCGATCTCACCGACGTTCGCGACCGAGCTGGCGCGCATCGTGCTCCCGATCCTGCTCGGCGCCGCGGCCACCATCGTCGGCGCCTTCTTCGGCGCCGGCGCGAACATCAATCCGAACAAGTTCGATAAGGACCAGTGACGCCCGTCACCGGGACGAGCAGGATCAGGGGCTGGTCGGCGGGTGGTTCGTCGCCGGTCTCGAACCAGGTCCCATCCACGGGTTCGATTCCGCTCCCGGGCAGCGGCGGTCGCTCCGCGTGCCGGCGGGCGGAGCTGGTGTCAGGCATTATCTCTCGCCCTTCCCCGGCGCCCGGCGCTCCCTCGCCACGCCGGGTGCCGCCATGGGCCGTCCGTGCAGGTCAGCAAGGCCGTCCCGCCTTGAGGGTAACCTTCCGAACACGGCATGACAACACTCGGTAAGTGTCGATTACGTGTATGTCCCGTGTTGCATCCCCACCAGCACCACACATACACTTAACCCGATTGCCCGAACCTCAAGCACTGGATGTGACCATGTCGGCTAAGGGCGCACGGACCGAGTCCGCTGGGCAGCCAAACTCCGCGAAGGCAGAACCGAAAAGGATCAACGTTGCCGTGTCGCCGGATACTGTGCGTGCGCTAGAGAACGTCATCGAGCGGGAAGGCGTCACTCTTACGGAGGCATTGCGGCGGTTGATCGGGTATGGGGATTTCGTGTATCGCGCTGTTCGGGAGAATCGTGAGCAGTTGATTGTGAAGGGGTCTGAAGGGTCTCGGGAGGTTGTGCTGCTCTGATTCCGCTGTTTGGCCGGGTTCGGGGGTGGGCCGGGGTTGAGGTGTGGTCGGGGCCGGGCGGGTGGTTGATCGGGCAGGTTGGTCGTTGGGCTCTGTGGTGTTGGGGTCGGGTAGATGGCTGGTTTGGCAGACGGTCTTCGGACTCTCCGGTGTCGAGGCCAGTAGATGGTCGGTTAGGCAGACCATCCTCGGACTCTCCGGGGTCGACGCCAGGTAGACGGCCGATTAGGCAGACCGTTTCTGGGTCCTTGTTGTTGGGCGCGCGCTGCGCGGGCGGCCTCGCTTCGCGGGGCCTCGGTCTCCTCTGTTCTCTCAGGCGGAAGCCGGTGCGGATGAAGCGCGCCGATGTCCCGAAAGACGCTTCCTGTCGTTGAGCGTCATCAGCGCGTCTTTCGAGACATCGGCGATGCTCCGAACGCGTCTTTCAGGACACTCCCCGCGAAAAGCGGGCTCCCCCTGCGGCTTCTTGGTTCTGGGATGCGGCAAGATGTGCCGGCACGGCAGTCGTCGCCGTGGTGCTGGGGGAGGAACAGTCATGCATGGTCCGCAGCAGATTGCCAGACCGGTGTCTTACCGGCGGGCCGGTGAGGTAGGTCTCGCCGCGATCGTCCTTGTTGGAGTTGTCGCGGTCCTTGGTGTTGTGTCGACCTGGGCCACATGGAACGCGTACTGGGTCGTCGCGGACTACGTTGCTGGTGGTGCCGGCGTGACTGACGCGGACGTGGCCGCCGCGGACGATCTTGTCTCGACCACGGCGGCGGTCTACCTGCTTGCCCTCGTGGCCGCGGGTGTTGTTTTCATCGTTTGGCTCTGGCGGGTGCGTTTGAACGCCGAGATACTCTGCCGCGCGCCGCATCGGTTGGGGCGGGGATGGGCCACCGGGTCGTGGATCTGTCCGGTGGTCAACCTGTGGTTCCCGTTCATGATTGTGGACGATGTGTACCGGGCGAGTCGGCCGACCAATGTGCCCGATCTGTTCGACCTGCGTTCCGTGCCTTGGAGTCGTTGGCTCGGGCTCTGGTGGGCGCTCTGGCTCGGCGGCCTCGCTCTCGACTGGATCGACTTCTATGTCTGGCACTACGTCGAGGGTGTCGAGTCGTTGCGGACGGCTGGAATCGTCGAGGCCATCGAGTCGGTGTTGACGGTTGGCGCGGCGGTGGCCCTTGCGATGATCGTGCGACAAATCGGTGGTTGGCAGGACGGGCGCATCGCGCGGACCGCCTGATATGCCACGGTCCCCGCTTCGCGAGCGAGCGCGAAGCGGGGATCGGTGGTGTGGGTCAGTTCTCCGTGGTGAAGCTGGTGCCCAGTGCCTGCCAGTCCAGCACCGGTGCCGCCAGGTCCCTGATTGTCGCGAGTAGACCCAGGCGGGCCGCTCGGATGGTCGGGTCCTCCGCCATGACCAGGACGTCGTCGAAGAACGTGTTGATCGGTGTGGTCAGTGGGGTGGCCGTCAGCACGAAGTCCGCCAGTGACGTTGTCCTCAGTGCACCTCGCACGTCCGTCAGCGTCTTGTGCAGTGCTTGTTCCGCTGGTTCGGTCAGCTTTGCCGGGTCGTACGTGGCGTCCGTGTCGGCCGGGACGATCCGGCGGACGCGTTGCAGCGCCGCGACCAGCGCGCCGAAGTCCTTGTCCCCCACGCGCTGCTCGATCTCGCGCAGCGTCGATTCCGCTGCCGCCGGGGCGGTTGCCAGTGGGAGGACCGCCGCCACGTGACGGTGGTCGTGGCCGGCGTCCAGCAGTTGGCCTTCGTAGCGCCGGACGACGAAGTCCTCCACTTCGGACAGCGTCTGGTCCGGGACGTCGATGCCTTGCGCGCGAACGTGTTTCGCCGCCGTGGACAGGCCTCGGGTCAGCGTGATGTCCGACAGGGTCGGGTGTGCGCGCAGGATCGTGATCACACCCGCGGCGGCGCGGCGGAGGCCGAACGGGTCCGAGCTTCCCGTTGGGGCGGCGCCCACCGCGAACAGACCCACCAGCATGTCGAACCTGTCCGCCAGTGCCAGCACCGCACCCGGGATCGTCGCGGGAGGACGGTCGCCCGCCGAGCGCGGACGTTCCATGTCGAACAGTGCCTCCGCCACCGCCTGCGGCTCGCCCGCTCGGGCCGCGTACTCACGGGCCATCACGCCCGCCAGGCTCGTCAGCTCGATGACCATCTGGGACCCCAGGTCGAACTTCGCAAGCGTCGCCGCGCGTTCCAGTGTGGCGTGATCCTGAGTGGACAGTTCGGCGCCGAGGTCCGCCGCGATCGCCGCGATGCGGGTCGCGCGGTCGGCCATCGTGCCCAGCTTCTCCTCGAAGGCCAGGCGGCCCAGACCCGCCTTCATGGTTTCCGGGGCCACCTTCAGGTCCGCGCGCCAGAAGAAGCTCGCGTCCTCGTAGCGGGCTCGTAGCACCGCCTCGTTGCCGGCCCGGACGGCGTCCTGGTCGCACGCGCCGTTCGCCACGGCCACGAAGTGGGGCAGCAACGAACCGGTCGCCGTGCGCACCGGCAGATAGCGCTGGTGCTTGCGCATCACCGTCGTCAGGATCTCCTGCGGCAGCTCCAGGTACGTCTCCGAGAAGCCGCCCAGGATCGCGTTCGGCTGCTCCACCAAGTTGCCGATCTCGTCGATCAACCCCGCCTCGGCGTCGACGTCGATCGTGCCGCCCACCGAGGCCGCCAGCTCTCCGGCCGCGTGGACGATCTCCTCGCGGCGGGCGATCATCGAAGCCACGATGCCGTGCGAGGCAAGGAATTCCAAGTAGCCGGCCGCTGTCGGGACGTCCACCGTCGGGTTCTCGGCCGTGCGGTGGACCCGGGTGGTGCGCCCCGCGGCCAAAGTGGACGCCGTCACCGGGACCACCTCGGTGCCCAGCAGCGCGACCAGCCAGCGGACCGGGCGGGTGAACGACAGCTTCCGGTCGTTCCACCGCATGTTCTTGTCGGCCCGGAGTTCCGTGACCACCTCGCCCAGCACGCCGCTCAGCACCTCGAGCGCGCCACGGCCGCGGTCGGTCTTCGTCACGCCGACGTACTCGACGCCGTCGACGTCCACGCGCTCCAGCGCCGCCGGGTCGACCTTCTGGCCGCGGGCGAAGCCGGCCGCGGCCTTGGTCGGCTCGCCGGCCGCGTCGAAGGCCGCCGACGCGCGCGGGCCACGCACGAAGCGCTCCGCGTCCGGTTCCGCCGGGGCCACCTCGTCGACGAGCACGACGACGCGGCGCGGGGTGGCGTGCACGGTGATGTCGCTGTGGGCCAGGCGGGTCGCCGCCAGCTTCGTCGTCACCGCGTCCTTGACGGCCGAGGCGGTCTGGGTGACCTCGTGCGGTGGCAGTTCCTCCGTGCCGATCTCAAACAGCAGCGGCGCGGATTCGGTCACCGTGGCGAAGGACTCCGGGGCTGGCGCGAGCGGCGGCAGCTCCGACAGGCCCAGCGGGTGCCCCAGCTCCTCGCGGCGGTCAGCCCACAGCGCCGACACCTCACGGGCGAGGCCACGCATCCTGGCGAACGCCTTCGCACGCTCGGTGGTCGACACCGCGCCTCGGGAGTCCAGCACGTTGAACGTCTGCGAGCACTTCAACACATGCACGTGGGCCGGCACCGGCAGCCGCAGGTCCAGCATCCGCCGCGCCTCGGCGGCGTAGTCCTCGAACAGCCGCCGCTGCGTGTCCACGTCGGCGTCGTCGAGGTAGAAGCGGCTCATCTCGTACTCGGCCTGGCCGAAGGCCTCGCCGTAGGAGATGCCCGGCGCGTAGGCGATGTCCTTGAAGTGGCTGACGTTCTGCAGCGCCATCAGGATGCGCTCGACGCCGTAGGTGATCTCCACGGACACCGGGTCGAGGTTCTGGCCACCGGCCTGCTGGAAGTAGGTGAACTGGGTGATCTCCAGCCCGTCCAGCCACACCTCCCAGCCCAGCCCCCACGCCCCGAGTGCCGGCGAGGCCCAGTTGTCCTCGACGAAGCGGATGTCGTGCGCGTGGATGTCGATGCCCAGGGCTTCCAGGCTCGCGAGGTACAGCTCCTGCGGGTTGCCCGGGTCCGGCTTGAGGATCACCTGGAACTGGGTGTGGGTCTGGAGCCGGTTGGGGTTCTCGCCGTACCGGGCGTCGTCGGGCCGCACGCTCGGCTCGACGTAGGCCACCCGCCACGGCTCCGGACCGAGCACGCGCAGGATGGTCGCCGGGTTGAGTGTGCCGGCGCCGACCTCGGTGTTGAACGGTTGCACGATCATGCAACCCCGGTCGGTCCAGTACTTGGTCAAGGCGAGCAACGCGTCCTGCATGGTCAGCACCTTGACAACCCTAATGTCAAGGAAAGTTCCGCTTCGAACGGGCTTCCCCCGACCAATAGGATCAACCCGGTGTTCAAGGTCCACACGGCGCTGTTCGTGGTGAGCGCGGCAGCGGTGCTGGCCTGCGCGGGCCTGTTCGTGCCGGTCCTCGCCGACACCGGTCCCGAACGCGCCGAACCAGTCGCCGCCGGTGCGCGGCCCTCCCCGACGACGACCGCGCCGAGCACCCGTGAGGGGCCTGGTCAGCAGCACTGCCTGATCGGCTCCTGGCAGGTGGTCACCGAGCAGCTGATGTTCAAGTTCTACACCGATGTGGACCCGCTGCCGTTCACGTCCACCGGGGGTCTGCGCTACTACGAGTTCCGCCCGGACGGCACGGCCATCGAGCGGAACGTCAACTTCACCATGGTCGGCAGCTACCGAGGCAACGAGCTGCGGTACGTGCGCAACGGCGAGCGGACGTTCACCTGGTCCGCCACCGACAAGACGATCACCTACCACACGCTCCCCGCCACCTCGCTGGTCTCGGACTACTACGACCAGCGCGGGCGGCTCGACCCTGGGACCGAGCTGCCGAACCCGAACTTCAACGAGACCGACGACATCGCATGCTCCCCCACCCAGACGATCGAGAGCACCACCCGGGAGAGCCGGTACAGCGCGATGTGGACCCGGACGGCGGACTACGGGGTGTACGGGTGAAACGCGCCATCGTGCTCGCCGGCCTGCTGCTCTGCCTCGCCGCGCCGCCGGCTTCCGCGCAGCCCGCCAGCCCCGAGGAGCAGGCCGCCGCCATCGCGCGGCCCGCGATCGTGTTCGTCGAGACGCGGTGGCACGGCTGGGTGCGGGACCGGCGGACCGGCGAGGTGTTCGGCGGGGCCGAGGGGTATCGGTTCACGACCTCGTGCAGTGGTGCGGTGATCAACGGGGACGGCTACGTGTCGACCGCCAGTCACTGCGTGGACCCCGGCGTCGACGGGGGCGGTGGTGGCCTGATCGACATGGCCGTGGCCGAGCTCGCCGCGGTCGGGCGCGTGCGGGACCCGGCCCTCGCCGCCCAGCAGCTCGCCGAGAACGCGACGCTGGAGGGCGCGACGGAGGGCAGCCCGATCGGCCGCGACATCCAGGTCCAGCGGGGCACCGGGAACAAGGACCGGGACGTCGCGCCGGCGCGTGTCGTCGACCTGGCCCCACCGACCGAGGGCGATGTCGCCCTGCTGAAGGTGCCGAGGCGTGGCCTGCCGGCGATCGAGCTGGTGACGGGGGACGTCGCGGTCGGCACCCCGGTCCTCGCCATCGGCTACCCGGGTTCCACCGGCGAGGCGACCGACCCGACGCTGGAGCCGAGCAGCAAGAACGGGCAGGTCTCCAACCAGCGCAGCCAGGACGGCCACCCGTTCTACGAGATCAGCGCGGCCGTCACCCACGGGATGAGCGGCGGGCCGGTGGTCGACATGCGTGGCCGGATCATCGGCGTGGTCAGTCAGCTCTCGCCTGGTGAGACGCAGTCGTTCAACCTGGCCGCGTCCGCCGAGACGCTCGCCGGGCTGCTGCGGGACGCGAACGTCGACGACGCGCTCGGCCCCAACGACCGCAACTACCGGACCGGGCTGTCGGCGTACTTCTCCGACGACTACGACAGGGCCGTCGAGTACCTGGACGCGGTGCTCGACGCCGCGCCAGGACACCCGCAGGCCAGCCGCTATCGGACACTCGCGGTGGAACAGGGCGGCGCGGCCTCCGGCAACGGGGTGCTGGTCGTGCTCGCCGTGGTCTGCGCGGCCGTCGCCCTGCTCGCGGGTGCCGGCGGCATCGCACTCATGGCACGGCGCCGGCGAGCGTTCATGGCCGCGCCGACCCCGCCCTACGGCATCCCGATCCCGCGAGTGTGATTGTGGGCCACACTCGCAGAGTGCTGGTGAAGGTGCTCGTCGGGCTGGTCGTGGCCGTCCTCCTGGTGATCACGCTCGCCTACGTGTTCCAGCGGCGGCTCATCTACCTGCCGACCGGCGGGCCCGTGCCCAGCGCCGATCGGGTGCTGCCCGGCGCTCGGGACGTGCGGTTGACCACGTCCGACGGGCTCACCCTCGGTGCCTGGTTCGCACCGGCGGTCGGCCGGGACCTCGGCTACACGGTCCTGGTGGCCAACGGCAACGGCGGCAACCGCACGCATCGGGCCGAGCTGGCGGCGGCACTGCGTGCCGAGGGCTTCGACGTGCTGTTGTTCGACTACCGGGGGTACGGCGGCAACCCGGGCGACCCGACCGAGGAAGGGCTGGCGCTGGACGCGCGGGCCGCGTACACGTACCTGGTCGACGACCTGCGGATACGCCAGGACAAGCTGATCTACTTCGGGGACAGCCTCGGCGGTGCGGTGCTCAGCGAGCTGGCGGTCGAACGTCCCCCGGCGGCGCTGCTGCTGCGCTCCCCGTTCACCGAGCTGGCCGACACCGCGGCAGAGCACTACCCGTTCCTGCCGGTCCGCCTGCTGCTGAAGGACCGGTTCCCGGTGGTCGAGCACGTGCGGCGGATCCGGGTGCCGACCGCGGTCGTGTACGGCACGGTCGACTCGGTCGTGCCGTCGACGCAGAGCCGGGCCGTCGCGGACGCCGTCGCCGGCCCGGTCACGCGCGTGGAGGTACGGGGCGCCGACCACAACGACCCGGTCCTGTTGGCCGGGTCGCGGGTGGTCGGCGCGGTGGTGAGCCTGGTCAGCTGACTTCGAGCTCGCTGTGCAAGCTCGAGTCGACCAGTTTCTTGCGGTGGGCATACGCGGCGCGGCGCTCGCCCTCGTCCAGGCCGCCCCAGATGCCGTAGGGCTCGTAGACGGTGAGCGCGTGGTGACGGCACTCCACGATCACCGGGCAACCGCGGCAGATCTCCTTGGCGCGCGCGACCCGCTGCTCCCGTGCCTGCCCGCGCTCGGCACGAGGGTGGAAGAACATGTCGCTGTTGCGGCCTCGGCACGAGGCCAGCCGCTGCCAGTCCCAACTCTCGGAGATCGGACCGGGCAGCCGGGATACGTCCACCATGGCAGGGCTCCTCCATCACTCACGCTTTGCCTCTTCGCCGTGGTGGTACCCGGGTCGTTCAGGATGCAAACACCTCGCCCGAGCAATGACGGGGTGGTGCGTTGTCGCAGGAAGGGGCCATGATGACCACTGACACGTGGGGAGGGCAGTAGCGATGGCGCGACCGATCTGGAGCGGAGCGATCAACTTCGGTCTGGTGACCATTCCCGTCGAGCTGTACAGCGCGACGGAGGATCACACGATCAGCTTCCGGCAGTTCGAGCGGGGCACCTCGGACAGGATCCGGTACAAGAGGGTCAACGAACGCACGGGCAAGGAGGTGGCGTACTCCGACATCGTCAAGGGCGCTGACCTGGGCGGGGGCGAGTACGTGATCATCGAGCCGGAGGAGCTGGACGCCATCGCGCCCGGCAGGTCCCGGACCATCGACATCAACTCGTTCGTCGAGCTGGACGAGATCGACCCGATCCACTTCCAGAAGACGTACTGGCTGGCGCCGGCCAAGGAGGAGTACGGCAAGTCCTACAGCCTCCTGTTACAGGCCATGGAGAAGACGAACCGGGCCGGGATCGCGTCGTTCGTGATGCGCGGCAAGGAGTACCTGACCGCGGTACGCGCGGGTGACGGGATGCTCGTGCTGAACACCCTGCTGTTCCCGGAGGACATCCGCGACCCGGCGAAGGAGCTCAAGTCGGTCCCGGAGATCACCACCGCGCGAGGCAAGGAGCTCGACATGGCGGTGAGCCTGGTCGAGTCCATGAGCGACGAGTGGCGCCCGGAGGACTACCACGACACCTACACGCAGGAGGTCGAGAAGCTCATCGACACCAAGCGCGAGGGTCGCGAGATCGTCGCCGAGGCGGAACCGTCGGAGCCGACGAAGGTCGTCGACCTGTTCGAGGCCCTGTCGCGCAGCGTGGAGAGCCGCAAGAAGGGCCGCACACCGGAACCGTCCCCGGCACTGGACGACCTGAGCAAGGCCGACCTGGACAAGCTCGCCAAGGAACTGCACGTCAAGGGCCGCTCGAAGATGACCCGCGACGAGCTGGCAAAGGCAGTGGCCGACGCCCAGAAGACGGCGGCCGCCTCATAAGGCACGGTGGCCCGGCACGGGGTGCGCCAGGCCGCGTGAGTCAGGCCCGCTTGTAGAACGGGAGCTTCACCACCGTCACTGGCATGGACTTGCCGCGGATGTCGACCGTGAGCTTCGTGCCTGGCTCGGTCAGCGCCGGTGGGACGTACGCCATGGCGATCGGATGGCCCAGGGTCGGGGACAGGGCGCCGCTCGTGACCGTGCCCACCTGCTTGTCACCGTCGAGGACCGCGTAGCCGTGGCGGGCCGCGCGGCGGCCTTCGCCGATCAGGCCGACCAGCACCTGCTCCACCGCGTCGCCCTGGTCGCGGCGGCGTTCCAGTGCCGCGCGGCCGACGAAGTCGGCGGTCTTGTCGAACTTCACCACTCGGCCCAGTCCTGCGTCGAACGGGGTCATGTCCGAGGTCAGCTCGTTGCCGTACAGGGGCATGCCGGCTTCCAGCCGTAGCGTGTCGCGGCAGGCCAGGCCCGCTGGGAGCAGGAACGGTTCGCCGGCCGTGGACAGGGTCGTCCACACGTCCGTCGCGTGGGGGGACTCCGCGTAGACCTCGAAGCCGTCCTCGCCGGTGTAGCCGGTGCGGGCAAGCAGCACGTCGTCGCCGCCGATGATGGTCGGGACGCAGCCGTAGTAGGGCAGCGACGGCAGGTCCGCGTCGCACACCGCGCCGATGATGTCCACCGCGCGCGGGCCCTGCACCGCGATCAGTGCGCAGGCCGTCGACTGGTCGGCCACCTCGACGGCGAAGCCCTCGGCGCGTGCGTGCAGCTCGTCGGACACCACCGCCGCGTTGGCCGCGTTCGCCACCACCATGTAGTGGTCCTCGCCGATCCGGTAGACCACGAGGTCGTCGAGTACCCCACCCTCGACGTCGCAGATCATCGTGTACCTGGCGCGGCCCGGCTTCACCGCGGACAGCTTGCCGACCAGTGCGTAGTCCAGCGCCCGCCCCGCCTCCGGGCCGGTCAGCTCGATCTCCCCCATGTGGGACAGGTCGAAGATGCCCGCGGCCTCCCGCACCGCCTTGTGCTCGGCCAACTCGCTGCCGTAACGGAGCGGCATCGACCAGCCCGCGAAGTCGGTGAACGACGCACCAAGCTTGGAATGCACCTCGTGCAACGGAGACTGTGTTGACATGGCCACGATCCTGCCCGCTGACAGGCCCGCCCGGTACAACGGGGGTATGCGACGCGCCGTGCTTCTCGCCGCCGGTCTCGCCTACGCCGCGTTCGGTGCGAGCTTCGCGAGCCACACCACGGGTGCGCTGGTCGCGGTGCTGGTCCCAGCGACGGTGGCGCTGGTCGCGGTCCTCGTGCTCAGGCGGCCTCGGGGCACGGTCACCAGGCTCGATCGCACACACCTGCCGTGGCTGGTCTGGCTGGTCGCGTTCGGTGTGTGGGAGCTGGTCGCGTTCGTCCGGAACGATCTCACGATCAGCCTCCTGATGGACCCGGTCCTCGTGATCTACCCGCTGCGGGTGGCGGGCTGGGTGCTGTGGCTCTGGGCCGGCTGGCTGGTCGTTCGGCCGCGAGCGAGCTTGCGCGAGAGCCGATGAGTCTGATCTTCGGTATCGGGTTCGTGGCGCTCGGCGTCATCGGTCTCATTGTGCAACTCGTAGCGCCGACCAAAGCGAAGGAGTTGCTGGAAACGCTGGTGGCCACCCGAGCCGGCCGGATCCTGACGGTTCTCGTCTGGGGCTGGCTCGGGTGGCACTTCCTCGCCCGATGACCTACGGGAACAGCGTCATTCCCGCGTCGGTGCCGATCGCGATCATCTGCTCGTGGGTCAGCGGGGTGAGGGCCGAAGTCGGGTCGTCGCCAGTCTTGACCGAGGTGGCGACGTTCTCGGCCCTGAGGTAGAGCTTGGTGCCGTCCGGGCGCAGCATGTCCACCAGCTTGGTGGTGACGCCGTTCTCCTGCACCGCCGTGTGCTTGATGATGACCTCGCCGTTCGGGCCGGTCACCTCCTCGCAGTACGGCTCGTTGCTCACCTCCACGAAGTCCCGGCAGTTCTCCGCCATGGGATAGAAGGCAGGCCCCATGGAGATGATGATGTTGCCTTTGCCCTCGGGCCCTTCGGTGGTCGCCATCGCGACCATGCCGCCGAACCTGTCACACAGAGGCCGGTCCTCGCCGTCCTTCGTCTGCTCCTGGTGGAACTGGAGCGGCGCGCCCCCCAGGCTCTGCGAGTTGGTCGAGAGCCGCAGGTCCGGCCGCTGCGCCTGGACCACCACGGTCGCTGTCTGGGTGAGCCGGTTGCTCGCCTGGGCGGCCGTCTCCAGGTCGGGGCTTGCGCATCCCTCCGGGGCCTTCGCCTCCGGAACATTCGTGGCCGACCCTTCCGGCGACGGCGACGTCTTCGGCGGCATCGTCTTCGACGACCCCGGCGGTGCCGTCGTCGTCGCCGTCGTGGTGGGCTGGCCGCCCACCCGTGTCGCCTCGCTGCCGTCGCCCTGCGTCATGGTGAACGCGACGGCGCCGCTCGCCACCACGACCGCGATGCCGGCCGCGACCACCGGGTTCGCCACCCGGCGAATCCGGGCCGCGCGGCGACCGCGGGTGATGACCGCGTCCAGGTCGATCGAGGACGGCGGCACCTCCCCGATCGCGTCGTCGAAGATGTTCTTGTTCATTCCCCGCACCTCTCCGTCAGTCGGTCTCGGCTGCTCGAGCGCGCAACGTGTCGAGCCCCCGCGCGGTCTGGCTTTTCACGGTGCCCACCGAGCAGCCGAGGATCTCGGCGGTCTCCTCCACCGAGAGATCGAGATAGAGGCGCAACACCACCGCGGCCCGGCGCCGTGGCGGGAGCCCGTCCAGCAGGTCGAGCAGCTGCGCGCGGCTGACCACGGCGAACTCCGCCGGGGACGGCAGCTCGGGCAGTTCCTCGGTCGGCTGCTCACGGCGCCACGGCCGGCGCTTCTCGTCCAACCACGTGCGCAGCAGGATCTTGCGGACGTAGGCGTCGATGCTCGTCTGCTGGCTGACCCGCGGCCAGTGCCGGTACAGCTTGCTGATAGTGATCGACACCAGGTCATCGGCGGTGTGCCAGTCCCTGCACAGGAGATAAGCGGTACGCCGCATGACCTCCATCCGTGCCGTCACGTACTCCCGGTACGTGTCTTCCTCGGACCGTTTCACCCATGGCCTCCCGTGTGTCGTGCCTCTTACACGGGCTGGAACGCACCCAACGAAAGGCGGGGTTGCTCAGTCCAAGAAAAATCCCCAAGGAAGTTCGAGGCGGTGCGCGGCGAGCAGCTCGGTGTCGGCGAGGAGTTCCCTGGTGGGTCCGTCGGCGACCACGACTCCGTCGTCGATCAGGACACTGCGTGGGCACAGCTGCAACGCGTAGAGCAGGTCGTGGGTGACCATCAGCATGGTGCGGTCGAGCGACAGCATCACCTCTGCCAGCTCGCGGCGGGCGACTGGTTCCAGGTTCGCCGAGGGCTCGTCGAGCACGAGGATCTCCGGGTCGCACGCGAGGACCGTGGCGAGCGCGACGCGGCGGCGCTGCCCACCGGACAGGTGCAGTGGGGACCGGTCGGCGTGTTCGGTCATGCCGACCGCGGCGAGTGCCTCGTGGACCCGCTGGTCCAGTTCCTCGCCGCGCAGCCCGAAGTTGGCCGGCCCGAACGCCACGTCCTCGCGGACGGTCTGCATGAACAGCTGGTCGTCGGGATCCTGGAAGACGATGCCAACGCGGCGGCGGATCTCCCGCAGGTTGGGCTTGGTCACGGGCAGCCCGGCGACCTCGATATGCCCGGCCCCGGCGGTGTGCACGCCGTTGAGGTGCAGGACGAGCGTGGTCTTTCCGGCGCCGTTGGGCCCCAGCACCGCGACCCGCTCACCGGATTCGACCAGCAGGTCGATGCCGTACAGCGCCTGGTGTCCGTCGGGGTAGGCGAAGGCAAGGCCCTTCACCTCGAGCGCCGGGGTCACGGGATCAGTATCGCGACGGCCAGTACCAGGCCGGTGGCGAGTACGGGGGTGAGCCCCGCGAGCCACGTGACGGGGCGAGCGGTGGCGCCGCGGTCGGGCAGGGCGCCGCTCCAGCCTCGGGAGAGCATCGCGAGGTGCACCCGTTCACCACGTTCGTAGCTGCGGATGAACAGTGCGCCGATACCCCGTGCGGTCGCGCCGACCTGCCAGAGGAACCGGGGATCGTGGCCGCGGGAGATCCTGGCGAGCCGCATCCGCCGTGCCTCGGCCGCGATGACCTCCAGATACCGGAGCATCAGCGTGGCGATCGTGGTGAGCACCGCCGGGGTGTGGAGGCGCTGCAGGCCGACGATCAGGTCACGCGGGGTGGTCGTCGCGGCGAGGGTGAGCGAGGTGAGCACGCCGAGGGTGCCCTTGGCGAGGATGTTCCACCCGGCGAGCGCACCCTCCGCGCCGCCGAAGACCGGCATGAGCAGCGCGACCACCACGAACGGCACCTCGATGACGGCCCGCTTCGCGAAGTGCCCCACCGGCACCCGGGCGATCGCCCACACGGTGCTGATGAGCACGAGGTAGAGCCCGAACGCCCAGAACTCCTCCCGAGGGGTGGCCACCACGCAGAGCACGCTGAGCAGAGCCGCGACGATCTTGACCTGGGCGGGCATCCGGTGCACCGGCGAGGTGCCGGGATGGTGGAGGAGGTGGTGGCCGTGGCCGCCGCTCATGGCGCTCTGCCGGTGTCCTGAGGGGCACCGTCAGGACGCTCGGTGGCAGGACGCTTGCGGAGGAACCAGAACAGTCCGCCGGCGACCGCTGCCGTGGCGAGCACCCCCAGTACCCCCGCCACGCCGGTGAAGCGGTCGTCGCCGTCCACGGCGTAGTCCGCGAGCGGGCTGTCCGACAGGTGGTGCTCGCCGGCCAGCTGGGCTATGCAGTTCCCCGTCAGCTGCTCGTTGACCACCTGGCAGCCCTCGAGCGTCGCGCTGTCCAGGCCGTCCGGGTCGGAGTCGGCGAAGTACGAGAACACCCCAGCGCACACCAACGCCACGAGGGCGAATCCGGCGAAGAACTTCCATGGCAGCTTCATGTCCGCACCTCCAGCGGCTTGGCCGTCCCGCGCAGCAGGTGCACGAGGTCCGGGCGAGCGGACGCCACCGCGGTGACGGTCAGCGCGGTGATCACACCCTCGCCGATGCCGATCAACGCGTGCAGGCCGACGATCGTCCCGGTGACGCCGGCGAGTGAGAACGCCGCGTCGCCGCCGATCGCGAACTCCAGCACGAAGCCGAGCGAGGCGAGCACCGTGTTGCAGAACGCGGCGACGAACGCGGTCGTGAACAGGCCGGCCCGGCTCCGCACCGCCAGCGGGCGCAGGGCCACCGCGACGAGGTAGCCGACCGCGGTCCCGATCAGCGCCATGTTCGTGATGTTGGCGCCGAGCGCGGTGAGCCCGCCGTCGGCGAACACGAGGGCCTGCACGGCAAGCACGATGCCGACGCACAGCGCACCCACCCACGGCCCGACCAGGATCGCGGCCAGCGCGCCGCCCAGCAGGTGACCGCTCACGCCCGGCAGGATCGGGAAGTTCAGCATCTGCGTGGCGAACACGAACGCGGCGACCAGTCCCGCCATCGGCGCCGTCCGGTCGTCGAGATCGCGGCGCGCCCCGACCATGGCGGCCGCCATGCCGACCACGGCGATGCCGCCGAAGATGATCGACGTCCGCGCGTTGATCAGCCCGTCGCTCATGTGCATGGCTACGTAGGTGGACACGCCATCAGCCTAGATACCAAACATCGGCAATCACCAGGCACTTGCAACAACGATTTGCGCCTAGGCTGTGTACATGCCCGTCGCCGGCGCGCTGCGTCCTCTCCTGACCAGGGACTACGTGCAGTTCCGCCAGCCGGCGAACGAGGGTATGACGTGGCTCGCCATGCCGTCGACGTCGGTCACCGTGATCATCAACCTGGGTGCGGCGTTCGGCGGCCTGCCGAGGGCGTTCGTCGCGGGGCTCACCGACCACGGCGACGTCGTCGACCAGCGCGGGGAGATCGACTGCCTCGACCTGAAGCTGACACCGCTCGGCGCGTACCGGCTGTTCGGGGTGCCGATGAACGAGCTGACCAACCGGGTGGTCGACCTCGCCGACGTCGCGCGGCTACGCCCGGAAAGCCTCGACGACGACCTGCGCAAGCTCGCCGACCAGGGCCCTGAGCCGGCTCGCGAGGTGGCATGGGCGTGGCAGCGGCTCGCCGCCACCAACGGCAACGCGCTGGTCAACGACCTGGCGGCCGAGGTCGGCTGGAGCAGGCGGCACCTGGTGAACCGGTTCCACGCACAGGTGGGCTTGCCCCCGAAGACCGTCGCGCGGATCATGCGGTTCGAGGAGCTGCTGCGCCGCCTGACCGGCGCACAGCGGTTCGCGGAGGTGGCGGCGGCCTGCGGCTACTACGACCAGGCCCACATGAACCGCGACTTCCGCGAGTTCGCCGGGACCACACCCAGCGAGTACCTCGCGCGGTTCCCATCCGTCCAATACCCATGGGTCCCGGCGACCTAGGTTGGCCATCATGAGCATCTACCCCGCCATCCGCTACGACGACCCGAACGCCGCCGTCGACTGGCTGTGCAAGGCGTTCGGCTTCACCGCGGACCAGGTCTTCCACGACGACGACGGCGTCGTCCAGCACGCCGTGCTCTCCATCGGCACCGGCAAGATCATGGTCAGCGGCCCCCGCGAGGCCGGCTGGCTCGGCGGCGCGGCCGCCACGCCCCTGGCATCGCCGATCAGCCTTTACGTCGTGGTGGACGACCCCGTCGCCCACCACGACCGGGCGGTCGCCGAGGGCGCGACGGTCGTCCTCGATCTCCAGCACATGGACTACGGCTCGCACGAGTACTCGGCCCGCGACGTCGCGGGCAACCTGTGGTCATTCGGCACCTACCAGCCCTGAGGTGCGCTGACCCAGAGCCAGGCCCGGTCGACGAACTCCTTCATCGCCGCGTCGACCAGCGCGACGCGGTCCGCCACGAGCGGCACGTAACCCGGCACGACGACCTCCTGGTGCGGCACGTCGAGCACCAGCACCACCAGGTCGGCCTCGGGGTTGGCGGCCGCGGCGCGCCGCAGCGGTTCGCTGTCCACCAGGCGGCTGATGTTGACGACCAGCGGGCCGGCGAACCCGTTGTCGCCCCGCGCGACCAACCCCGTGCCGACCGACATCCGCAGCCGGATCCGGTCCTGGCAGGCGGCGTTGTCGGCCGCCAGCCGGGTCGCGACCGAGCGCAGAAGCGGTGGCAGCAGCTCGGCGGGGTCCCGGCCGGTCGGCAGGAACACCACCATGCCGTCACCCCACCCGCTGTCGCGGTCCACCTGGTCGAAGTCGTCCCCCACGTCGGCGACCACCGCGCGGAGCAGGGCCTGCAGCCGGACCTCGACGCCTTCCTGCTGCGTCTCCGTGCGTTGCCCGTAGCTCACCACGTCGACCACGAACCCCAACCGCTTCGCCCGCGCGGGCGCGGTGTGCGTGTAGACGTCGTAGCTCACGACAGGGCTCCTGTGGTGGTGACCAGGCCGGCCGCGGTCCCCCGGTCGGCGACCTCGTAGCCGGCCTCCGCCAGTGCCGTCACGAGCGCGGGCCTGAGCCGGCTCTCCAGCACCTTCAGGTAGCGGTCCCGGTCGACCAGCTGGAAGTAGTTCTGCACGTCGGTGTCGGCCGCCAGCTCACGCAGGCTGTGCGCCACGCCGTACATGTCGGGGGTCAGCACTCCGGGCGACCGCCTCTTCGGCCGGATCACCGAGCAGGCCGTGCGCAGCCGGGCGGGCATGGTCAAGGGCAGCGCGAAGAACCGCAGTACCGCCCGCACGACGGGGAGCAGCGGTGAGTCGGGCATCGAGTCGATGGCTCGGTACTCCTTGCGGACCGGCAGGAGCACGCACGGCGTCCACTCGACGTACAGCGTGGTGTCGCTGACCGCGAGGTGCAGGAACACGGACACCACGAAGTCCCGGTGCCACGTCTCGACCTGGACCCGCAGGTAGTACCTGGCCCATTCGAGGGGCCTGTCCCGGAGCTCCCGTACCCGTTGCCCCCTTAGCAACGGGTACGGGGCGACCGTCGGCTCGGCGAGGAAGTCCTTCGCCTGCCCGAGGTTGTCGATCAGCTCGTCCGCGGCGACCACGACCTGCGCGGTGACGCGCAGTTCGGCGAACCGCCCGCCGGGACTCAGGTGCGCGGCGTTTCGCAGCGCGTCCATCTCCTGCTCGACGCGTGCGTACAACCCGGCCGCGCTCAGCGGTGTCACCCGCTTGAGCGCCGGGCACTGGCGCAGCGGCAGGGCGAGCGTCCACTGCCCGTACGGTTCGCCCGCGCCGACGAACACGCGGTGTCCTCTCGCGACGGTCACCGGGGCGGGGACGGGCTTCTCGCCGTTGGCCGCCAGCAGTTCGCCGCTGGTGGGTGGACGCATCCTGGGCCGCGGGTTGAGGTGGCGGCGGAGCTGGGTGAGAAAGTGCCGCGACCCGAACAGGTACACACGCCGTGCCTGTGGCGACAGGATGTCCGGGTGCGGGTCGGGGAGCACGCAGTCGCGCCGGAACCGGTCCACGACATGGCGCCACACCACGAACTCGTCGACGAGCAGCACGGCAAGCAGCAGAACGAGCAGCAGGACCGCGAGTGCCGCGGCCGGACTGCCGTGACCGGTCGAGGCGCCCCCGGTGGCGAACAGGACGACCAGCAGCGCGGCCGCCACCAGAACACCGCCCAGCCACCGCAGGACATACGTCCGGTCGAGCGTGTTTCCCACGACGACGCCGGCGCTGACGAGCACGGTCACGCCGATGATCAGCCACGCCGCCACGAGGCTGATCGACAGCGTGACGAGCACGCAGCAGAACAGGGCGACCAGCACTGTGTCGCGGATCTTGCGACGGGCGCGGGCGGCGACGGCTTCGGCAAGCACGACGCCGGCCCGCACCCCTGCGACGGGCGGCACGGCACGGGTCGGTTCGGTGAGGAACTCATCGATCACCCGGTCCGCGAACCGATCGTCGAGGTGCGCCGCGGCACAGAGGTACCGCGTCGTGTCGTCGCGCTCCGTCGACATGCCCACGCCCCACGTTTGGCCGAACCCGTCGTATTCGACGGTAGCCGTCCGCGTTTTTATCGGGGGCCGTTGTGCGTATTTGTCATTGATATGTCCCACGTTCGGGCCAGCGACAATTATTGGACAGTTCGTCGGTGGACTTGACAATCGATTGTCTGTAACGATGTTCGGATGGCGAGCACGTTCGACGAACTGCTGGAAATTCCGCGCGGGCGCGGCATGCTGGCGGGGGACATCGCCGACCGGATCGGTCCCGGGCTGCGGATCGCGTGCGGGGTGACGGCGTCGGACACGCCGGCGAGCGTGCGGCGCAAGGTGGCCCACCGCCTCATCGAGCTGTGCGATCGGCTGCCCACCGACCTGCGGGTTTCGGTGCTGGCGGCGCTCGCGCTGCACCCGTTGGCCAACCACCAGTTCATGCAGGACCGGATGGGGTGGGCGGCGCGGCAGATCAACCGCGACCACCCGCGTGCCGCGGTGCGGCGGATGAAGACCGGCTTCCGGATCCTGGCCGAGCAGCTCGACGACCTTGTCGACGACCCGGCGATGCAGCAGGGCTGGCACGTGTACTCGCTGCGGGCGTTGCTGCGGATGGATGTCGACCCGCCGCAACTGGTGGAGGACCGGGCGATCGTGGCGTCGGTCGACAACCTCAGCGAGATCGAGATGCGCCTGTCGGCGCCGGCCAGCGAACCGTCGGCGGACAGCCCGATCACCGCGGCCGTCCTGTACGGCGGGGAGATCACGCACGCCGAGCGCGTCACCCCGAGCCACCGCAAGTTCGCGGTGCGGCTGCCGGAACCCCTCGCCGCCGGCGAGCGGCACGAGCTCGGCGTGCGCTTCACGGCGTTCCCCCGCAAGCTCATGCCGCCCTACTACGTGCTCACCCCGCTGCAGCCGTGTGAGCGGTTCACCGTGCGGGTGCGGTTCGGCCCGGAGGTGCCCGAGCGGATCTGGCGGCTGGACGGCCTCCCGCCGCGTGCCATCGACGACTTCGAGCCGGAGGGCGAGCTGCTCACACCCGACCGGCTCGGCGAGGTGTCGCTCGAGTTCCTGCGACTGCACCAGGGACTGAGCTACGGCATGCGATGGTCGACACCATGACGGACAACGGGATCGTCTCCGGCTCGCTGATGAGCTATCTGGCGCAGGCGGACCGCGACTTCCTGCTCGACCGCGCGGTGCTGCGCCGGTTGCCGGCCGGGACGTCGCTCATGAACGAGGGCGACCCGACCGACCACGTGCTCGTGCTGCTGTCCGGCTGGGTGCGGGTCTACAAGAACACAAGGGACGGACAGGTGGTGCTGTTCGCGTTGCGTGGCCCCGGCGACGTCATCGGTGATCTCGCCGCGCTGCAGGGCTGGCCACGCACGGTCACCGTGGCCACGTTGCAGGACACCGAGTTCGCCCAGTTCACCCACGAGGGGTTCCTCGCGTGCCTGCGGGACCGGGCGGCGGTCAGCATCGCGCTGCTGCGCCAGCTGGCGGTGCGGCTGCGGGACTCGGAGGCGGCGCGGCTGGACTACGCGACCATGGACGTCGCGCAGCGGGTGGCGGCGTTCCTGGTGCGGCTCGCCGAGGCGCACGGCAGCCCGTCACCGGAGGGCGTGGTAGTGGACATGCCGTTGACACAACAGGACATCGCGGACAGCATTGGTGGGTCGAGGCGTGCCGTGGCCCGGGCGCTCAAGACGTTCCGCGACCGCGGGTTGCTCGTCACCGGCCGTCGGACGGTCGTGGTGTCCGCGCCGGACGTGCTGCGCCGGCTGGCCCGTACTGTGCCAGATGGCACATAGCGGGTGAGCCACCGTTCATCGTCCCGAATTCCCATTTCCCCGACGCTAATGGTGCCCGGGGAGAAACCTCGAAGTGGGATGGGGACGGACATGAGGTACATCGTTACGGTTTCCGCCGCCGTACGCGTGGGATTCTGGTTGTTCGCGATCGGCATGGTACTCGGCCTCGTTCTCGGTCTCCAGGCCTGATTCCGAAGAGGACTTCGGGCAGCCCTGCAAAACCGGACCGAGGAGGCGAGACATGGAAAGTCACTATTTGCTGGTGCTTGTCCTGCTGCTCGACTAAGGGTGAGGACAGGCGGCGCCGCCGGATTCTGGGGGATCCGGCGGCGCCGTTCGCGCACGGTCAGGTGAACGCGTTGAGCCCGGTGAGCTTGCGTCCGATGAGCAGTTTCTGGACCTGGCTGGTGCCCTCGTACAAGGTCATCACCCGGGCGTCGCGAAGGATCTTCGCCACCGGGTACTCGTCGAGGTAGCCGTAGCCGCCGAAGACCTGGATCGCCAGGTTGGCCGCGGTGACGGCGTTCTCGCTCGCGTACAGCTTGGCCATCGATGCGTCGGTGGAGAACGGCTGGCGGCGGTCGACGAGATCGGCGACCCGCCACACCAGCAGCCGCGCCGCGTCGGTGCCGACGGCCATGTCGGCGAGCATCTGCTGCACCAGCTGGAAACCGGCGATCGGCCTGCCGAACTGATGCCGCTCCCCCGCGTACTTCACCGAGGCCTCGAGCGCCGCCCGCGCCAGCCCGACACACCCCGCGGCGACGGACATGCGCCCCTTGTCCAGCGCCGCCATCGCGACCTTGAACCCCTGGCCGATGGCGCCGAGCACCGCGTCGTCGCCGACCCGCACGCCCTCCAGGACCAGCTCACCGGTCGACTGGCCGCGAAGGCCGAGCTTGCCCTTGATCTCCCGGTGGGTGAACCCGGGCGTGCCGGTCGGCACGAGGAACGCGGTCACCCCGCGCGGCCCGGCCTCCCCGGTGCGGGCGAACACGAGCGCGAGGTCGGCCCAGGTGCCGTTGGTGATGAACATCTTCGAGCCACTGAGGACCCACTCGTCCCCGTCGCGGACGGCCTTCGTGGCGAGGTTGCCCGCGTCGGAGCCGGTGTCCGGCTCGGTGAGCCCGAAGCAGGCGAGCGACTCACCGGAGCACAGGCGCGGGAGCCAGCGCTGCTTCTGCTCGTCGGTGCCGTAGCTGAGGATCGTCTTGCCGACCAGCCCGAGCGACACGGACACGATGCCGCGGATCGCGGAGTCGCCCCGGCCCAGCTCCTCCATCATGAGGCAGTAGGACAGGTGGTCGCCGCCGGAGCCCCCGTACTCCTCGGGGATCGTCATCCCGAGGAACCCGACCTCGGCGAGCTTGCCGACGATCCCCCGGTCGACCTGCTCGGCCCGGTCCCAGTCCCGCACGTGCGGCACGACCTCGCGGTCGATGAAGTCCCGCGCGAGCTCCCGCAGCGCGGCCTGCTCCTCGTCGAGCGACAGATCCATACCAGCAGGCTAGCGGGGCGCGAGGCCGGTCGTACCGTCAAGAAGCTCACGCACGACGTCGAGGTGCCCGGCGTGACGGGCCGTCTCCTCGATCATGTGCAGCATGACCCACCGCAGGTCGTCACCCACATCGATCGGCGGGTCCGTGTGGCTGCCCACCAGCGGTGCGTCCAGCGAGGTCGCGGCGATGATCGCGTTGGCCCGCTCGCACTGATCCCGGTAGAACGCGAAGACCGTCTCCCGTGGCCGCAGGGTGGTCAGCGGCGCGTGGTCGGCCAGCCAGTCCAGCGGCGGGGCGCTGCCGGTGACGACCTCCTGGAACCAGTGCCGCTCGGCGTACCCGAGGTGCTCGACCATGCCGAGCGGCGTCCACTTCGACGGCAGAACCGCCCTGGTCAGGGTCTCGTCGTCGAGGCCGTCGAGGATCGCCACCGCAGCGGCCCGCTGCGCATCGAGGAACGTGAGCAACATCGTCTTCTCGTCCACGCCGCAAAACAATAGGTCAGCCGCGGACGATCCGGTGTCTGCCACGGACCGCTTCGAGACCGCGCACCACTTGCTGACGCTGAAGCCGGATCTTCACCCGCTGTGATGATGCGGCAAGTGGGCTGATGTCCAGCCCTGGCTCGGAGAACCAGAGATTGACGCTTTCCAGCTTCGGGAGTCTCGCCAGTGGGGCGAGATCGAGGTCCCGGGCGCCACGAAGCCCTACCGAACGAGCTTTACCGAGTTTGCCGAGCGGAGTCGCGTCGTCGACAAACGGCAAACCGAACAGTCTGAACGACTCCAGCTGCGGCAGGACCGGCTCGATGGAATCCAGTCCGGCTGGCAAAAACTCCGACCAGACTCCCAGCCTGGTCAACCTCGCGCATTGTGTTATCACCGGAGCAGGGTCGACACCACACTCACCAATTTCAAGATCCACCAAGTTGGGCAGCGCCAAGATCACGTCAAGGTCGACGACCGACTTCATTTCAGGCAACCAGAGGGTCGTCAACCCGGGCAAAGCCCTCAGGAAGTCGATGGACGAAACACCTGCCGGGAGTCGAAGCAGGAGGTTGTTGACGTTCGGCAGTTCGCTGAACACCTCGAACCCGTCCGCCAACCCATGCCCCTGGACATATACATCGGCGAGTCCCTGGTGTTCCAGGAGTGGGGTGAGGTCACCGATGGGATCGCCGGCAACCACGTTGAAGTGTTCGAGACGAGGCGCACCGCGAATCCATTCGATGTCTCTGGCGCTTCGGCTGTCGAACACGCGGAGAGCTGTCAGGTTCGCCAGATGTTTCGCCAGGTGGATGTGTTCGCGTCGCTCGACACCAATGCGCCCCGCTCGCAGGGGCGCGTCAGCGAGTACTGTCTTCGCATATTCTTCGGCGTCGAAGTAGTGCCATACCTCGGCAAGTTCGTTCTGGATGCGGTCCCGAGGGTCCGAGGCGTAACCGGCGAGCAGGCGCAGTGCCGCTGGGCCGTTCACCAAGGCGGCAGTCCGCACGCAGGCGGCCCCGACAGCCTCGGAGACCTCGTCCAACGAGGTTGGGAGCCGCCGCAGGACCCGGTCACCGGCCAGCGAGAGTGTCCGGCTCTCGCGGCTCGCCCTCGGTGGGATGACCGTGTCCAGGGACGCGTCGATCCGCGCCATGAGGTCCGGCTCGACGGTGGTGGACGTCTCCAGACATGCGCTGGCGAGGAGCCGCAACCGCCGCGCCGACGTCGGTTCCCGGTCGGCGCGGTCGAGGATGCCGGTGAGGATCTCCTTGCGGTTGCGGGCAGTGGCGTGTCCGGCGGCCATGATGATGGTCTCGCGCCAGCGGTCCGACGCGGCCTCGCGGATCAGCACGTCCATCAGGTGGTCCTCGGCCGCCTCCTTCGCGGCCAGGTACTCCTGGAACGTCCGGTGCACGAAGTCCACCCGACCCATCACCGGATCTCGAATGACACCACTGCGTTCCAGCAGGTACCGCAGTGTCTCCTCGGCGTCCACCGACACCTCGGGCAGCCGCACGAGCGCGCGTTCCACGTGGTGCACGCAGTCGTCGAACGACAGCTCGACCCGGCCGGCCTCGGTCAGCCGCCACGCCAGGTGCTGCAGGATGGTCAGCTTGGCTCTCTTGTCGAGCCGAACCGCCTGCATGACACCGCGATCCGCGTCCCGGCGCTCCAGCAGCAGATCCAGCGACGCCCCGTACAACGCCATCCGGTCCGGCGGGAGCTGTCGGTGGCGGTCGAGGTTGAGCGCGCACAACATGGCGCACAGCAACGGGTTTGTCGCCAACGTCCGCAGTGCCCGGCGGGCGTCGAGGTTTCGCAGCAGCGCCGACTCGTACTCGTCCAGCTCCTCGACGGGGCACGGCAGTGCGTTCGTCGAGCGGATCGCCTCGTGCCAACGCCGGCAGAACTCCGCGATGTCGCCGGGGCTCATCGGTTCCAGCAGCAACGACGTGAAACCCTGGTCGACCAGCCATGACTGGCCCGCGGCGGCCGGACGCGAGGTCACCACGACCGGCAGGTCCGGATAGGCGACGGCCAGGCGCCCCAACCACTCGCGAACGCGAGCACGTTGCGCGGGCACCAGCTCGTCGACGCCGTCGACGAGCAGCACCGCGTTCCTGGGCAGCTGGCGGTGCACCCACCCGTCCGGCATCAGGCCCAGGATGGGGTCCGCGACGCCCGAGGGGAACTCCTCCGGGCGCGGCGGCTGCCGGTCGCCGTAGCTGCGCAGCCGCACGAAGAACGGGACCCGGCCGTTCCACCCGGCGAGCTGCCCGGTGAAACCACCACGCGCACAGTTCACCGCCACCCACTGGAGGAGCGTCGTCTTGCCGGAACCGGCGTCGCCACGCAGCAACGTCCGTGACGCGGTGGCGAGGGCGTCCTCCACCCGCACTCCGCTGGTGTCCCGGCGGTTCGCGAACCAGTCCTCGTCACGCCAGTCCTGTCGGGCGCCTCGGGTGCTACCGGTGACCGTGAGGCTGAAGTAGCCCACGCTCACCCTGGTGCGTGGCCGGTAGTGGTGGGTGTCGACGCCGAACAGGTCAAGCTTGTCGAGCTCGGAGCTGACCAGGGACAGGTACCGGCGGCGGAACTCGTTGTCGTGCTGGCTGCCCTGCGGAGCGTCCAGCGACGTGCGAGGCAACCGTTCCAGCACCAGACCGATGTCGTCGGCAAGAGACGTCGTGCGGCTGAGCAACTCGCTCAGCGCCCTGGACTGGAACTCAGGCAGTCGGCGCACGACGCTGACCAGCGCGATACAGCTCTGGCCGAGCACTTCCCGGTACAGCGCGGCGGCACCTTCGCTCAACCCGGCCCGGCGAGCCATGTCCGGCACCTGGTCGCGCACACGCCCGGCCAACTTCATCGCGTCCACGTCGGCGGCGAACAGGCTCCGGTCGGACAGATCGGCCTCGGTCAACGCGTCCAGCACCGCGGCAAGCGCCGCCGCGCGCTCGTTCTCCGGCAGCTCACCGAACTCCACCGAGTACAGCGGTTGCAGCCGGCGGGCCGCGTCGTCGCCGATCTTCTCGAACTGCCGCGCCAGATCCCTGCGGTGAAAGCGGTCCACGACCGCGACCCCCAGCAGGTCGACCAGATCACGGCCGCGCCGCGCCTGTTCCTGACGGACGTCCAGCCACGCCGTGACCACATGCCTGACCAGCTGCCGGCCAATGTTCAGCGCCGCCTCGTCCAGACTCATCGGCACCCGCCTCTCGTACCGTCCCCGGCACGAAATCGTCGCAGATGCCGCGAACGTGACTAGAACAGCGCGATGAGGACCAGGATCACGATGACGGCCACGATGACGGCGGCAAGTGAAACATGGCCGGGTGACCTGCGGTAATGGCTGCGCACGGTGGTGGTGCGGAACCACCCGTACGGCACGCGGCGGCGATGTCGTTGAACCCAAGGCATGTCTGCTCCCAACGTGTCGTCTGATTCCCCAAAAGGCCTACCCCGTCGCGGGACGCCTATGCGCGGCTTGGAGAAAGCTCACTGGCCGAGGTGTAGCGCCTCGGCCGGGCGCAGGCGTGCCGCGACCACGGCTGGGTAGAGACCGGCGAGCATGCCGGTGACGAGCCCCAGCAGGGGGCCGGCGGCCACGAGACGTGGGTCGAGCACGACCACCCAGTCCTTCACCAGGCTGGTGGCGGCGGTGATGTCGATGCCGAGAACAGTGCCGAGTACGCCGCCGACGAAGCCGAGAAGGCCGCTCTCCACGAGGAACTGGCCGCCGATGGCGCGGCGACTCGCTCCGACCGAGCGGCGCAGGCCGATCTCGCCTCGACGTTCGATGACCGCGATGTAGCTGGTGTTGGCGATGCCGATGGCGCCGATGAGGAGGGAGACGGCGGCGAGCCCCAGGAACAGCACGCGGGTCTCGCCCTCCACCCCGACGCGGAACGAGGCCAGGTCGGGTGGGACGGCGACGGCGAGGGCCTTGGGGTTGCGCGGGTTGAGCGCGTAGGGCGCCTCCGCGCCGACCTGGTCGGTGGCGCCGAACTGGGTGCGGATCGCGGCCTCTGGCGGGTTGTAGGTGCCTTCGACCGGCGCGGCAAGACATTCCGAGTACCCCACGACGACGGCGCGGGTGAGGCGGGGCTCGCCGGCGGGCGCCTGGAAGACGCCGGTGACGAGGTAGCCACGGCCGTCGACGAAGATCACGTGACCCACGTCGATGCCGAGGACGCGGGCGGTGACGGTGTCCACGACGACGACGGCGTCACCCCGGGCCAGATGGCCGGCGTCGAACCACCGGCCGGACACCAACTCGGCGCCCAACGCGGTCAACGCGTCGGTCTCCGCGGCGTGCACGCCCAACGGAACCCCTGTCGCGTAACGGGATGCCGCCACCCGCAGCTCGCCGGGCCGCGAGCAGAGCAGGCCGGCCCCGAGCACCCCGTGCAGCGAGCGCAGCCGCGCGGCGTCGTCGAGCGTGGGTGCCGGTTGGCCCGTGGGGTAACGGACACCGACCTGCGTGGCCTCCAGCGCGTCGAACCGCGAGGAGACGGCCTCCGCCGCGCTGCCGCTGATCCCCACGGTGGCGGCGGCCATCGCGATGCCCAACGCGATGCCCAGCACGGTCAGCGCCGAGCGGGCCTTGCGGCCACGGACCGCGTGCAGTGCCTGGCCGATCACGTCCAGAAGCGCGGTGCGCGGCCTATCCGACATGGCCGTCCACGATCCTGATCACCCGGTCGCAGCGGGCGGCCACGTCCTGGTCGTGGGTCACGACGACCACGGCACGCGACTCCCCCGCGAGCCCACGCAGGATGTCCAGCACGCCCATGCTGTTCGACGTGTCGAGGTTGCCGGTCGGCTCGTCACACAGCAGCACGGCCGGTTCGCCGACGACCGCACGTGCGATCGCCACCCGCTGCCGCTCACCGCCGGACAGCGTCGTCGCCCTGGCGGTCAACCGGTGCTCCAGCCCGACGGACCGCAGCGCGGCCTCGGCCAGTTCCCGCCGCTCCCGTCGGGCGAACCGCCGGTGGATCAGCGGCACGCACACGTTCTGCACGCAGTCCAGGTACGGGATCATGTGCGAGGCCTGGAAAACGAAGCCGAGCGTGGTGGCTCGCAGCCGCGTGCGGTCCCGCTCGGCGAGGCCCGCGACGTCGACACCGCACAGCTCGTAGGTGCCGGAGCTGGCGATGTCGAGCAGCCCGAGCACGTTGAGCAGCGTTGACTTGCCCGACCCGGACGGCCCCATGATCGCCACCAGCTCGCCGGCGCCGATCTCGAAGCTGACCCCGCGCACCGCGGCCACCTCGGGCGGGCCCGGGTAGGTCCGGACCACGTCGACCAGGCGGATCACCGCGTCACCCCCCGACCACGACCTTGTCGCCCACGGCGAGCCCACCGGTCACCGCGACCTGCCCCTGGTGGGACATCACCACCTCAACCGGCACCACACGCCGAGCACCACCCGACACCACCGTCACCTCCACCGTCCCGTCGGCACGAGTGACCAGCGCCGAGGCCGGCACGATCAGCGAGCCGGGCGGGCTTCGCCTGCGCTCCACCACGATCTCCTGTGCCTGGCCTGCCGCCGCGCCCGGCACGTCGCCCTCCAGCTCGAACACCGCCTCCGGGTCCGGTTGGGTGTCCTGCGCGGTGGTGGGAGCCGCCGCGCCGCTGGCCGGTGCCCGGTCCTCCGTCCCTGGCCGCACGGCTTTCAACGTGACCGCTTTCCCTTGCGCGGCACCGGCTCCGCACACCAGGCCGGCGCCGGTGAAGGTCTGCTCGAGTCCGGCCGGCACGGCGGCGACCACCTGCCACGGCCCCGACACGAGCGTGAGCAGTGCCGCGTTGGCGTCGTCGCCGACCCGCACGCCGAGCGTGCCGACGGTGGCGGGCAGCTCCGGCACGAACGCCACCTCCGCGGCCGGCAGTCGCACCGTTTCCGGGATGTCCGGCGGCGTGGCCGGGTTGACCACCGGCGCGTGCTTGACCCGTGCGTAGAGCTTGCGGACGTCGGCGGCGGTGCGCTTGTCGAAGACACCGGTGACCGGTGTGCGGAACTCGGCCTTCAGCGCGGTCTGCAGCTGGGTGACGTCCGGGCCCGCGTCCCCCTCCGCGAGATCGCGGTAGGCCGGGAAGCTGCCGGTGAGCAGGATGAGCGGCCGGCCGGACACCTCGGCGACCAGCGTGCCGTTGCCCACCTGCGCCCCAGCGGCCACCGGCAACGCGGTCACCACCGCCTTTCCGGTGGCCACCGCGGCCGGGCCGAGGACCGGGACCGTGTTGGCGCGGGCGAACACCCCCGGCAACGTGAGGCTGTCGACCAGCTCGCCGCCGGTCACCTCCGCGGTGATCACCGACGGCGGTGGCGGGGCGGCCGCGGCGGCGCGCTGGCCGGGGGTGCGTGCCCCGGCCGCCACGTACCACGCGAGCGCGGTGCCGCCGACGACCACGACGAGACCGAGCACCGTGAGGATCCTTCGACGCACTGCCGTCCTCGATTCCCTCAGCTGGCAAGCATCTGCTGGGCCCTGGTCAGCGATGCCTCGCTGAACTCCTGCCAGGCCACCAGATCCGCTTCGTGCGTGGCCAGATACGTGGCCAGCTCACGGTTCCACGCGGCCTGGAGTGCCTCGTTGACGCGGGTCTGTTCCGCGCACTGGGCGTGCGCCACCGCCTGCTCGATCTCGGAGTCCCTGGCCTGCCGCACGGCGTCGGCGTTGGCCTGGTCGACGTTCTCGTAGTAGGACTCGGCTTTCCGCGCCGCGTCGACGGAATCGGTGACGCCGGGGTAGCCGCGACCGGACATGCACGAGATCCACGCGGCCCGCGCCGCACTCGCCCCCGGGTCGGCGGCCGCCGCGTTGTGCACCGCGTGATCCAACCCGCTCGTGGCGGCGTAACGCAGCTCCACGAAGCGCTTCACGTCACCGAGCACCGCACGGTCCGTCTCGGGCTGGCAGCCCTGCTTGTAGACGAACTGCTTGTTACCGTCGGGCATCACGAACACGTCGCGTTCCTTGTCGCCCGGCCGGGTCCGCTCGCCGCGGTTGGGGTTGCCAGGACCGGTCAGCCCTTCGGCGTACTGACGCCGAACCTCCTCGGGCTGGGCGTCGAACGGGTCGGGTTCGACGACCTTCTCGGTGGGCGCCACCTCCGGCGCGGCGGAGATGCGGTAGCCGTACTTTCGCGCGTCGTCGAGGTTCTCCGGCCGATCGAGCGGCGGTTCCTTGGCGGTGAAGGACGCCGGGTCCACCGGCTCGTGCCGGGGGTGAACCGTGAAACCCTTACCCGCCATGCACTTGTCGTAGAGCCGGTTCAGCACGTCGACCAGCCGCACGTAGACCCCGGCCGCCGCGTTCAGGGAGGCCCTCGACTCGTCGTTCGCCGGTGTCGACGCGGGATCGTCGGCGGCAACCGGGGTGCAGCCAGCGACCAGGGCGAGCACAACCGTGACCGCCAAACACAATCGTCCCATAACAACTCAACCCCCCAGGAGTTGTGGGCCGCGCGGATCGGCGGCCCACAACGTGATCTCATGGAACTACGCGG